>CAWIAM010000011.1:0-326025 GCA_963834215.1 uncultured Acidobacteriota bacterium
CGGTGAAGAGATGTTCGAACCCAAAATTCACTTCGAAGTGGCCATTTTCTTTCCAGAAACCGTCATCGTAACCTTCTCCATTGCACCGCAACTCGATCGGTTGCGGCAATTGCTGCCAGCGCGGCGGATCGCCTTCGAAGACCCAGAGATCCCAATCGGCGCGGACCGCATAGCTCGAATCGCTGTGAAGATAATCTTTGGCAAGTTCGATGATGCTGGGTGCATCGAGCGGCAACGAACGCAAATCTTGCTCGAATACCGGAGTTTCGGTCGCGTCGACCGCCTGGATCTCCAAGTACGTGAATCCGGGCCGCTTGGCGGAGAAGGGAACTGTCGCGAGAAAATCTCCGAAACGTTCGAGCATCACGTCTTCCGGGAAATCCTTCAGCCAGATGCTCAGGTAGGCCTGATTGGACATGGCGGCTATTATACCGGAGCAGCCGGGTGGAAATCGGAAAACGGAAACCAGAGAGAGGAAAATAGAAAAACTGGCGCAGCGATTGGCGATTGTGCTTTGCAGCTTATTTTTTCTTTGGCGGGAATTCGTCGTCTTCTTCAGGACCGAAGTCGCTGGAAAGTCCCAGCAGACGCGATTTCAGCGTGTCGCCCATGGTGCCCAAGACTTCGGAGCAGGTCTCACGCAAGCGCTTTTCAGCGGCTTTGGCAATGGTATCCAGCACGGCCTGGGAGTGCTGGCCGAGGGTTGTCGCGGAAGCCAGCAGCCAGGAATTTGAGGCGTTTTCCAGGCGCGCCTTGTACGCTTCGATGGATTCATCGTTGGTTTTTTTCAGATGCTCCTTCCACTCTTTCTTTTCTGCCTCGCGCCGCGCTTCCCATTCTTCGATCAATGGGATCAGCTGCGATTGCAGGTGGACGCCCGCCTGCTCGACTCCCTGGATCATCCGGTCATCGAGGATTTTTTGATATTCCGCAAGCGAGCCTTCGCGGGTGAATTCCATGTCCGACCGTGTTTTTTCCACTGCCTCCCGTGAAGCTTGTTCGAAGCGCCGCAGGGATTCAGTTGTGACGCGATGCACTTGGTCGGTAAAGCCAGCGGTGGCCATTTGCGACGTTTCATTCATTTTGTCGCGCTGGCGGGTGACGATTTCCTTCGCGGAATCCTCGATCTGCGCGGTGCTGTGTTCGACGTAGGTGCGGCGATAGTGGTCCAGTTCCGACGCCAGCAGGCTGGAAACTTCAGCGGCGCGGTCGCGCAAAGCGGTGGAGGATTGCTCGACGGCCTTCTCGAGCGAAGTTTGCATCGTGCTGTGCGCTTTCTTCTGGTACCAATCGGCGGCTTTTTGCAAAGCCTCATATGTCTGGTGTTGCGCTTCCGTGCTGCGTTGTTGAATTTCTTCTTCAACCTTGGAAGCGACCTCCCGGCAGGACTGCTCGATTTCCGCCGGTACATTTCCTATTTCGCTGCGCAGTCGCGCCAGCGCGTCCTGGATGGCCTGTTCGGAGGCCTGTACGGTCTGTTCGCGGATGGTGTCCTGTAGTTGGTCCGCGCGAACGGTCGCCATCTGCATTTGCGCGCTAACTTCATCCTGCAACTGCGCCACTTGCTGAGCGGTTTGCTGGACTTGATCGCGAACAACCTCTTGCAGGTGCTTCACCTGCTCGGCGGCTTGTTGCACCTGGCTGTGGACGGCGTGCTGCAGGTGCGTAACCTCTTCGGCCGAGTGGCGAATCTGCTCCTGGACGTGGTGTTTGGTTTGCTCCGCGCGATGTTCCGCCTGCTCGAGCTCCGCGACCGTGCGGTGAACCTGATCGAGGCGTGGCGTGAGTTTCTCTTCGAGCTCGATGGACACGCGCTCGAGAATTTTCTGCGCGGAGGCTTGGAGAGCTGGCTCAATCTGCTGGGCCCGGTCGGCGATAACCTGATCCGCCTTGCGAGACATTTCCTGCTGCTGCGTGGTGAGCAGTTCATCGAGCTGATGGCGCGATTGACGCAGCGAATGCTGGACAGCTTCCTGGAGCTGGGCTTTGGTTTCCTCAGCGCGATGGCGTTCCTGTTGCAGTCCCGCGCCGAGCGTTTCAATGGTGGAGGCTGCGCCAGCTATGGCTTCGTCCAACGAGGAACGCAAGACTTGCGCGCGGGCGGCGGCGTCCTCTTCGGCTTGAATTGATGCCGCGCGCGATGCTTCGGTGAGCGAGGCCTGCAGGGCTTGGACGCGCGTCGTTGCGTCCTGCTCAGCCTGAGTAAGAGCGGACTGCGAAATCTCGGTAAGTTTGTCGCCGAGTTTCTGCGATGCGTTGGTTAGTGCGGTTTCAAATTCAGCGTTCCATTGTTGAGTGGCAGTGCTAGCGTCCGCTTGCGCCTGCTCGATGGACTTGCTGCGCACGGACTGGGCGGTTTCCTCGAGATTCTTGCGCCATTGTTCGAGATGGTTCTGGGCGGCCTCGGGCGAGGAGAGAATTTCGAGAGACGGAGTCGAGGCTTCGCGGTCGCGCAAAGCGCGCTCGACCGCCTCTTCCACCGATTGCTTCAGATTGATCGTCGCTGTTTGCTGAGCTGCCTGGAGCGCCGCCTGCTCTGCGGCGTGACTCACGGCCTGCTGCACGGCGTTTCGGACCTTCTCATCGAGCTGTGAGGTGGACGATTCCGTCGCTTTGCGCGCCTCTTCTACAATCGCCGCGGTGCGATCGGTCGCCTGCTGTACAACCTTCTTGACCGCGGACTCCGAGACGCGATCCATCGAGACCTTGATGGCTTTCTCGACTGTGTCGTGGAGTTGCGCGTCCAGTTGCTGGCGCGCGATCGTCATCTCTTCCGTGATCGCTTGTTCAGCGCCGCGGCGCAAGGTCTTGTCCAGATTTTCCTTGGCCACGGCAACCATCTGAGAGACCTGCCGCGCCAGCGCTGCTTGTGTATCGGCAGATGGCGCCGGAGGCGGCACCACATGTATTTTGTTGCCGGTCGGCGTGGCTGGCGTGGCGCCCGCGGGCGGCGTAGATGCGCTTACAGCAGCCGTAGGCGCCGGGGTAGTGACCTTCGGGGATGCGGCGGTCGGCGGTGCCACGGAGCTTACCGGTGGCGCTGGAATCTTGAACGGCGGCGCAGGAGCTTCGACCCGCTTTTCAGGGACAGACGGAATTGGAGGTGGCGGAATCGGCGGCAACGGTTGTGGGGATACGGACGCCACTGGCTCGACCGCGGCTGTTACTTCCGTAGGTATCGAAAATTCGGTGATCAGTTCAGAGGTGTCATTCGCACCGGTCGTCCAATCTTCAGGCGGAAACGCAATGCCCCACACATTACCGGGAGCTTCAAATTCGAGGCCGATTTGGAATAATTCGCGTACCGTGCGCGGACGTTGCACCCACACGACGCGGCCCTGCGTGGAAAACGGTCCACCCTCCGGCTGCGGAATATCCAGCTTGACGATCGAGTTCTTCGGAACGTAATGCTTCGATTGATACTTACACCCGTGACAATTCACCATCACGGTAGTGGTGCGCTCTTTGAACGGCTGGCCGAGCGCATCGGTCCCTGTCACCGTGATCGGCACGGCTTGCACAATGCGCGTGCTACGGCGCTTCTGTGTGCCGGGATCAGCCGACTGTGCGGAATCGTTCAACTGCTCCTCCGAAGGGCGATTTCTAAGGGTAGCATTGTAGGAGCCACGCGCCAGCCAGGGAACGGGAATTGTGCGAAAAGGTAACTTTGGGGCACTACACTTACCGGTGCTGCCGGCGCGCAGCTGCTAAACGCAATTCTGCGCGCGAGTTGCGGATCTTCGCGATGACCTGAATTGCAACGGACGCGATCTAGCGGACCGTCGTGGTCCTTTCGGAAGCGCCGAAGATCGCGTCCTTAATTTCTTTCGCGACCCAAATCGGGCCGACCAGAAAATAAATCAGTCCCTGAAAGAACGCGGCCTTATTGCCTTCGATGCGATGCCCCGCCAACAAGAGAATCCAGCCGCCGACGAATAGCGCCAGACCGATCCGCCAGAACGTTAGAATCGCCAGGATGACGCCGGCCAGGATGATCGGAATGCCGACCCCATGGAGCAGTTTGTTCCAGACGTTGGTGTGCTCGTGATCGTACTGGTTCATGTACTTTTCTAAGTTCGCCACGATTTAACCTCTCGGTTAGCTCCTATATACGCCCGAGGGCGGCTGAGCGCAACGATTGTCTGCCTGAAGACCCTGCGGCAACCGACGAAGCGACGACGGTTGATTCCGCGACGTTTCCCGGCGCGGCGTTGGAGTGGCCGCCCGAATCGCGCTGGGGCTCGCTGGCCAATCCCCGATCATCTCGCTAAGATGGAAAAGTCATCTTGCTTGAGCGTTTTTATTTATAAGCGAGCCCTCATACAATGCGGCGATGGTTGATTGTAGGTGTAGTAGCTGTTGTTGTCTTCCTGGCGGCGCTTTATGCACTGACTCCGGCTATAAAGACCGCAATGCGCATGCGCACTGAAGCGTATTTGCGGGCGCGTTTTCAAAGTGACATCGAGTTTTCGCACTTTGACGTTTTTCTGTTCCCGCACGTACGCGTAACCATTGACGGGCTGACGCTGCGTTTGCAAGGGCGCACGGATGTTCCGCCGCTGATCGAAATCCAGCACGTGAAATTCACGGCCAGCATTTCCGGCATGTTGCGGAAGCGATTCACGATACGCGACGTGGAACTGGACGGGTTGCAAATTCATATGCCTCCCAAGGAGAGCGGTGCGCGGCCCAAAATTCATGGCACCGAAACGGACCTGGCGGAGAAATATCCCGTACTGATTCACGAAATCGACGCCAATGACGCGTTGATCTCGATCCTGCGCGGTGATCCCGGGAAGCCGCCGCGCGAGTTTCCGATTCACGAACTGGTGATCAAGGACTTCAGTTTCGATAACCCGGCATCCTTCCACGCGGTGCTGACGAATCCGGTTCCCAAGGGCGAGATCGATTGCGCTGGGAAATTCGGACCCTGGAGCGCGGAGGATCCGCGGCACACTCCTGTGGAAGCGGAATACATTTTCAGCCACGCGGATATGGGGACGATCAAAGGGCTGTCGGGGACGCTGCGTTCAACCGGAAAATTCAGCGGGCCGTTGGATTACTTAAACGTGGAAGGTCAAACGGATACTCCGGACTTCGGATTGCGCATGAGCGGCCACTCTGTGGATCTGCACACCGACTACACCGCGATTGTGGACGGCACGAACGGCGACGTGATTCTGAAGCAGGTGGTGGCGCATTTCCGGCATACCACCCTGGTGGTGAACGGCGAAGTCGCGGACCTCACTCCGGAAAAGGGCCGCACAATTCTGCTGGATGCGGTCTCGCGCGAGGCGACCATAGAAGATTTGCTCTATTTGACCGTAAAGAATGACCCGCCGATCATGACCGGCCCTGCGTCTCTGAATGCGAAGATTGACATCGGAGAAGGCGATGCCGACATTCTGCAGCGCATGACAATTGACGGTCATTTCAGCGTGGCCGACGCGCGATTCACAAGCAGCAATGTACAGGGAAAGATCGATACGCTTAGCCGCAAGGCGCAAGGGCATCCGACAGATACGGACATTGACGACGTCGTTTCGAACTTGATTGCAAAATTTCGCGTGGACAAGGGCGTGGCCAGTTTTTCGAAGCTGAGTTTCGGCGTGCCGGGCGCCGACATCGCGCTAGCTGGCAGCTACGGCCTGGACAACGGGGAGATGGATTTTCACGGCCATTTGCTGATGCAGGCCAAGCTCTCGCAGACCACGACCGGCGCGAAATCATTTTTCTTGAAGGCGGTTGATCCGTTCTTCAAAGGAAAGAATGGCGGCTCCGACTTGCCTATCAAGATCACTGGAACGAAAGATCATCCGTCCTTCGGGCTGGATCTGCATCACAGCGACGATAAGAAGAATTAGCCTGTGAAGTTAAAAAGGGCGCGGAAATGTCATTCCGAGGGCGAATCTGGCCCGAGGAATCTGCTTTTTCTCACAGTTTCAGCCGAACAGCAGATCCCTCGCTGCGCACGGGATGACAGCCACTCGCGTTATCCGTAAAACGCGAGTGATATCGAAGGGATCTTTTTGAGGAGGCGCTACAGGTCCCGGCGGCCTTCCATGGCTTTGCTCATGGTCACTTCGTCCGCGTATTCCAGGTCGGAGCCGACCGGGATGCCCATGGCGATGCGCGTGACATGTACGCCCAGAGGCTTGATCAATTTTGATAGATAAACCGCCGTCGCTTCGCCTTCCGCTGTCGGGCTGGTGGCGACAATAATTTCCTCCACGGTGCCGCCCTTCAAACGCTCAATCAGGCTTTTTATCTTTAATTGATCGGGGCCGATTCCTTGCAGCGGTGAAAGCGCACCACCCAGCACGTGATACAAACCATCAAACTGCCGCGTCTTTTCTACCGCCTGAATGTTCGTCGCCTCTTCGACCACGCAGATTATTTTCTTGTTCCGGGCGGCGCCGGTGCAGAAAAGGCAGGGGTCCGCGTCGGTGATGTTGTTGCAGATCGAACATTCGCGCACTTTTTCCTTGGCGTCGCGGATGGCGTCCGAAAGCGCGAAGGCTTGCTCGGGATCCACGCGCAGCAGATAGAACGCGAGCCGTTGCGCGGTCTTCTGGCCGATGCCGGGCAACCGCTTCAACTCGTCGATTAGTCTTGTCACCGAAGGGGCGAAATCGGGCATGGGACTCCGTTCACGAAAATCGTTTTAAGATAAGAAGGGAATCGTACCAGCAATTGAAAGCGATTGGGAGAACCTGACCGGCGCGATCTAATTCCGGCTAAAGTAACCGCTCAGAAGAGACCGGGAATTTTCAGGCCCGCGACTCCGGGCAGGCCGCCGGAGATTTCCTTCACCTGCTTGGAAAGTTCTTCGTCCACGCGGCGCGTGGCTTCATTCACTGCGCCCTGAATCAGGTCCTGCAGCATTTCCTGGTCTTTGCTCTTGAAAACGTCCGGCTCGATGCGCACTTCGGTCAGTTGCTTCTGGCCGTTCATCTTCACTGTCACCATGCCGCCGCCCGCCGAAGCTTCGACCGAGAGCTCGTCAATCTGCTTCTCGAGCTTCTCCTGCACTTGGCGAAACTGCGACAGCATTTGCTGCAGAGCTTTGACTTCCATCAGTTTTCCTCGCCCGGGCGCTTGACGTTTGAAATCTGGCCGCCAAATTTTTCAAGCATAGCCCTAACGATCGGATCCTCTTCAAACCGCGCGCGCAATTCCGAACCGCGACCGGCTGGCGCTGCTGCCCGGCTGGAATCCAGTTTAACACAGACGCGCAGCGGCTGGCCGATGACTTGGTTTACGGTTGTGCGCAAACGTTCCATCGCCTCGCGCGGCAACATATCTACCAGCGTGCGGCTTTCGCTGGTGAAGAAAAGTTGAAACTCGCCAGCTTCGATTTGATACCGGGTCGCTTGATCGAGAAAAGATGACAACAGCTTCGATCCCTGCAGCGCGGCTTTGATCGCATCCATTTGCGCCGAGGCGAGACCGTTTGCGGAATCTTCCGCAGCACGCGCAACGATGCGCGGCGGCGACGCCGGTACCGGCCCAGCGGGACGCGCGACTTCCGGCATTTTTGGCGCCAGCGGCTGAATTGTTTCTGCGTTCGCGGCTTTCGATGACGTGGCGCTGGCGGCGGGCGAAATTGACGCTGAGGTCGAATTGGATTCAGGCGCCATGCGCACTGCGGTGCCAGAGCCGGCTGAGACAGGACGCGCAGCAGAGGACGCCGCCGTGATGCGTGAAGAAGGACCGCCTGCAGAGCCGACGGTTCGCACTTCGCCGCGAAGTTCCGCAATTACTTCTTCCAGCGGCGCGAGCCTGCGCGCGTTGATCAATTTCAAAAGTCCCAACTCCAAATGTAGGCGTGGATCGGGTGCCCGGCGCAGTTCCGCATCGGTTGCGAGCAGCGTATTGAAGAAGCGAGTGAGGTCTTCTTCGCTGAATCGTGCAGCTTGCTCTGCGAGGCGCGGGCGTTCGTCTTGCGGCGCTGCCACCAAATCCGATTCCGCGCCGCAGACGCACGCGACGAGCAGGTTTCGGAAATGGCGAATGGCTTCGCGGCAGAAGTGCTGCAGATTTTGCCCATCGCCAATCAGTCGGTGCACCAGGCCCAGCGCGAGCTCCGCAGATTGTTGCGAGATGGCGTCCACCAGATTGTCGAGCACGCTTTCGGCGACCACGCCGAGAAGCTCACGCACCTGAGCATCGGTGATCGCGTCGCCGCTGTAAGAGATAGCCTGTTCAAGAAGCGAAAGGCCGTCACGCAGGCTGCCTTCGGCTGCGCGCGCGAGGACGGCCACGGCGCCCGGCTCGATGGTCAATTTTTCTTCGCGCGCGATGCGTTCGATTTCTTCGCTGATTTCTTTGAACGTCAAGGCGCGGAACTGAAATAGTTGCGCGCGCGACTTGATTGTTTCCACTAGGTCTTCCGCGCGCGTTGTCGCCAGGATGAAGACGACGCGCTCCGGTGGCTCTTCCAGGGTCTTCAGCAGCGCGTTTGAGGCTTCGTCCGTGAGTTGGTGAGCCTCGTCGAGGATCACAACTTTGTAGCGGCTCGAAGCGGGCGCGTATCGCACCATCTCGCGCAATTCGCGGATCTGATCAATGCCACGGTTCGACGCTGCGTCAATTTCCAGCACGTCGAGCGAACTGCCGGCGGAAATTTCGCGGCAGGAATCGCAGGTGCCGTCTGGCTCGGCAGTGGGGCCTTTCACGCAGTTCAGCGCTTTAGCCAGAATACGTGCAGTCGTCGTCTTACCCACGCCGCGGACTCCGGAAAAGATATAGGCGTGAGCTACGCGATTGGAATTGATGGCATTGGCGAGGGTCTTGGTGACATGCTGCTGCCCGACAATCTCACGAAAAGTCTGCGGGCGGTATTTTCGGGCGATAACTTTATATGTCATTTAGCTCGCTGTGGCTCGGCCGCGACTAGAGGAACTTCGGGTACTCCGCGGCACACGAAACTGACCCGCTACCGTTGCTCCCTTCCGGGCCTGGCGGGGTTTGCGGGGAATCGTTGCACAGAGCCCGAAGTTCCACCCATCGGCAGTCCTTCGCAGAAATATTCTGCGCGCAAAACTGCTCCGCGAAGTCTAGCACAGCGATTCATCGCACGAAAGGCGTCAGCGGCATGGATCGGTGGAAGAATTGATGCGGACAATTCGGGACAACGATGAGAACGCGTCGTTCGAACGGGCGGTGGATCGTCTCTTTAATATCGCGCGCGTGCCGCTTTGAACCGTTTAGTGTGCGCCACTCTGAGCGGTTTGCGTCGTGTCGTTTTTCAGCGCGGTGCGAGCCGCCGGCATTGCGAAGGCCGTTTCTACGCGCTCATCGCTGATGGCTGCCAAAGTGGCAAGGGTTTTGTGCGCGTCGGCGGACTGGCCCGCTTTCGTTTGTGCCTCCTCCAGCAATCGCAGCGACAGGGGATTTTGCGCGTCTTCTTGTAGTTCCGTAGTCGCGCCGGCATAGTCAGCATGCGCGAGAAGCACTGCTCCGTTGGCAGAGTGATACGAATTTTGCACCGGAATGCTGCGGCTGGTCTGCGCCATTTCAGCCAGCAACTTGAGCGCGGCTTCCGCAACATCGGTCTTTCCCGCGGTCACGGCGATGAACGCGCGAGTTTGCAAGATCGACGCCAATTCCGTGTCGCGGTCTCCGGACAATAGCTTGGCCTTGCGTGTCTCTGAAAGATCCGCCCTCGCTTCATCCAACTCCTTGAAGGCGACGGTGGGATTGGGATTGAAAAGCGCCATGGCGCGATGAATTTCCGCTTCCTGGATGGGTAAGCCTGCCAGGTGCGCTTCCGCATCAACCTTCAGGAATGCCTGGTGAGCCAAGACCGGTTTGCTTTCGCGGTAGTACGTCATCGCCCATAGGATTCGGTAATTCACCTGAGTCGGCCGCTCTTTCGTCCCCTTGATCGCCACCAAATATTGCGTGCGCGCTTTCTTTTGATCGCCCATGAGCGCATAAGTCGTAGCAAGACCCACCTGCGAAGGATTGAAATTGGGATTGATTTCCAACGCCTTTTGGTAATGATCCAGCGCTGCCGGATAGTCGCCCAGCATGCGCATGATCTCTCCGAAGGAATCCTGCGGGTTTGGTTCGTTGGGCAGGGCAGCGACGTACTGCGTCATCAGCGGCGGCGCGAGGCCCGGTTGACCGCTCATCGCGTAGCAGTACGCCAGATTGTTCATGGCCGGAAAATACTTGGGATCGTTTTGCAAGAGGCGCACCAGAATCGCCTCACCATGCTCGAATGCTCCCTGATTCGAACAGAGCCATTCGGCCGCGAGGTTGCCGAGCCGCTTGTCGTTTGGGTATTTCGCGAGTAGGTCATTCATCGCGGAAATAGCGGGCACTAGATCGCCGTTCTTGGTGCCGTTCATCCACCGAATCAGCAACTGCTCATCGGGAGACGCGCTTTCGATAAACTTCTCCGCCAGCGCGCTCTCCTGCTTCTCCTCTTTTGGATCAGCCGTAAAGTAACCCAACGTGGCATGGCCAAGGGCGAACTGCGGGTCGGCTTTCACAGCCTCGCGAAAGAAGGCCAGACCCTCGTCGACGAAGAGCCGGTCTTCGCGCTGCACCATGCCCATTTCGTAGGCGCGTTGCGCTGTAAGAGAGTGCGTCGTTACCGGCACGGTCTCGCTTGAGCTTGCGGCATGCTCGGCGGTTTGTGCAGCCGGGGCGGCAGCAGGCGTTGCGTCCTGCGCCCGCGCCGCAGTACCGGCCAGCAAAATAGCGACAACGATCCAAGGAGAAGAGTTTCGGATTTTCACAGTTCCTCGCATAAAATCTCGGTTTGTGAATTAATGGCCCTTCAGGACGTAACCGGGATCAAAGGGTTGCTTCTCATCTATCTTGACGACCTTCACTCCGCTGGTGATGTTGTACACGTCAATCACGCCGATCGCCGAGGCATTGCTTCCCACAATCTTCAGAACCTCGTCGTCGCTCTCGGCAAAAACAACCGGCACGGTGGATTTCCGGCCAGGATCAGTGAGCGCAGCCTTTCCTTCCTCGAAAGTGCCGCCGAACACTTTTTCGATGACGAATTTCATTCCAGGGGAACTGGGTTCGCGAAGGACGATAGTGATGTTTCGTCCGTTGCCCCAGCTCACAGTCTTGGCGCGGAAGATTTTGCCGAGTTCGAGCAACGTCATCTCTTTGGCGGGATTGCCAGGATTGACGACCACCGCGAAATCGGTCGCGAAGACGGCCCACGATAGTCCCAAGAACAAGAAGCAGATAATCAGCAAACGATTTCGCATCGGATTTCTACCTGACCTTCAATTCCGGAAATTCACGGAATCTCAGATGCTCGCCTACGAGAAAGCCTAGCATTCCGCGCAAGTGGTGCTGCGGCGAATGAGACTAACCGTGTCGTACTAGTACCGCGCTCGAAACGCGGCCTTGCCGGTTAGGAACACTCGCGGCGGATAGGGACGCAACCTCCTTTGGGGATGGAGTATCTTATCGCCCGAGTGCAACCTCCGCACTCGCACCGCGGCGCCAGCGGTAACCCCACGAAACGGGGACAGCTCGGCTATGGCCGCAGCAGTCCTCGGCGGAACGAAGTTTTGTTCGCGCCGAGGATCACGGAGGATCCCATGAAGCGTTTCATCTCGGTTTGTGCTTTGCTGTCAGCGCTGCTTTGGCTGACGCCTGCAGTACGCGCTCAATCCAACTCAATTCAACCCGGAACCCAGGTTCGCCTCACATTGACTGCCGGGCTCTCCACCAGCGTCGCGCACGACGGTGATCCGTTTACGGCAATCGTCGCCGAGCCGGTATTCATCGGCAACCAACTGCTGCTGCCCGCAGGCGCGAAAATCCACGGCACGGTGACCAGCGTGACGCGGCCGAAGTGGTTTGCCATGGTTCGCGGCGGTGCTTCTATGAACCTCGTGTTCAATTCGATCGAAGTGCAGAGCCGCATTTTCCCGGTGCAAATGAGCATTCTCTCGCTCTACAGCGGCAGCGCGGACGACACGAAAAAACGCAAGGACCTGAAGACCACAGAAGGCGTGGTGATCGAGGAAAAGCGCGACATCAAGGGTGACGTGATGACGGGAGGGCTCGGTACGGGCGCGGGCGCGTTGGTGGGAGTGCTCTTCAGCAACGTCGCGCGTGGAACCGTCATCGGGCTGGTGGGAACGTCAGCGTACATCATGACGAAGAAAGGCAAAGATGTGGAGCTTCCGGCGCAAACGGGAATGCTCGTGCGCATGGATTCGTCAGTGACGCTGCCTCCATCGCTGCTGCACAATGCGTCGTATTCGACCAGCTCTGGCGGCAAGTAAATTCTGGCGCGTGAGAATTGAGGAACCGGCGGGTGCCCGGTCGTCGAGGCCGGGAGGAACTCTCGCGGACACAGGCCAAACCGAGCCGCGTGGAGCTAGGAAGTGTGAGCCGGTTTGACGCGGGGCGTAATTGGGGACTTCTTTCGAAAATTGCCTTTTGGCGTGGCCACTCGCGCCCTTATAGAAAATGCGAGGAGCGTCCAGCGTGAGAATTGACGGGGTAATCCGGATAGCTTGGCGCGTTCGCAACTAGCTGATCTTGCGAGATGGCTCGTGCGAGTTGGTGAAGGTCGCTGGCCAAAGTTCATCCGATTGCAATTTTATGGCTCCCACAATCCATTGATTTGAATCTCGCTCCACTCGAACGACCTGAAACAGCACCGGCGAAGTGTCCTGGCCGCCACGCTTGTTTCCGCCGGCGACCCGGAGAGCCACGATAGCATCCGGCGCGATTTCCGTGCGCAAACAGAATTTACAACCGCCATCGCTCACGTTTGAAGTTTCGGACCGCTCGGTGAAAAAGCGCCCGCGCAGATTGAAGCCACAGACCTCGATGGAAGCCTGCAAGGAGTAGCGTTCTTCACGCACCGGCTCCAAGCCCGGGATGGGTCCGAAACGCTTCCAGCGGTGCGAAATTTGTACGCTCATCACCTTGTTCCTCAATAATTCACCGGGTTCGTCCACATCGGTTCGAGTTTATCCAATTGCAGATTCCCGGTTGCGTCAGGCGGCGCCTTTCGCTGCGGAGGCCTTCTGCTTGTCAGACCGCTTGAGGAAGCGATACAAGCTGGTGCGGCCGATCCCCAGAACCTGAGCGGTGCGCACACGATTGCCGTGGCACATCTCCAGAACGCGTTGAATGTGGACGCTGCGGACCTCATCGAGCGGCAAAGGACTCCAATTTCCGTTTGCCGAGGAGGTGCGACGCGGCGGTCGCTGCACGTGTTCCGGCAGGTCGCTGACGTCAATGAATTCGGAATTGGCGGTGATGGCCGCGCTGGCAATCACATTTTCCAATTCGCGAACGTTGCCCGGCCAATCGTGCTGCAGCAGGACGATGTGCGCTCGCCGCGTGAGGCCCTGAAAGGGCTTACCGTAGGACTGGCCGTACTTCTTAACGAAATGTTGGACCAGGATGGGTATGTCTTCCGGGCGCTCAGCAAGCCCCGGAACGCGAAGCTCGATGCTGCTGAGCCGGTAGAATAAATCCTCGCGGAATCGCCCGGCGAGTACTTCAGCACGCAAATCCCGATTGGTTGCCGCGATCATGCGAACGTCGACGTGTTTTACTTCGGGCGAGCCGACCCGCTGGATTTCGCGGTTTTGAATAACGCGCAGGAGTTTCGCCTGCATCTGCAGGGAGGTCTCGCCGATCTCGTCCAGGAATACAGTGCCGTTGTTGGCGTATTCGAAAAGCCCCGGGCGCGTGTCGGTAGCTCCCGTGAAGGCGCCGCGAACGTGTCCGAAGAGCTGGCTTTCCAGCAGAGTGTCCACCAACGCCGAACAGTTACATACGGCGAAGCGCTCTTGCGCCACTGGACTCATCTGGTGCAGTGCGTGGGCAATCAGTTCCTTACCTGAGCCGGTGGGGCCGGTGATAAGGGCGTTGGTGTAATGACGCGAGATTTTTTTCGCCAGATCAAATACTTCCAGCATCGCGGGACTTCGTCCGACGATCCCATGGAAAAGAAGGTTGTCGAGCAGCTTTTCTTCGAGGTCGCGTATCTGGCGGGTGCGCGTGTAGGAATCGGTGAGGTCGTCCAACGTTTTCGTGAGCCGGGTGAAGTCAATCGGCTTGCAGACGTAATCGTAGGCGCCGCGTTTGATCGCTTCGATTGCGGAATCCACTGAATAGAATCCCGTCGCGAGAATCACGTACATTCCCGGGTCACATTGCAGTGCCTTTTCCAGGAATTCCAGGCCGTCCATTCCGGGCATCTTGAAATCGGCAATCACCACGCGGCAGCCCCCCAGCCGCACTTTCTTCAAGGCTTCCAAAGGGTCCGTGGTACCGACAACCGCAAAGCCCGCGCGATCGAGCCGCGTTGTCGTCACTTCTACCTGATCTACTTCGTCGTCCAACACGCAGACGGTCAGATTCTTGCGCGATAGCTCAATGAGCGGTCGTTCTTGCACGGCGATCATGGCGAATACTTAGGCAAGGAAATGGCCACAAGGCCGTCCCGCGGTTTTGCAGCACACCGATTTCTGGGTCACGCCTGATTTGGCACATAACGCTCACAAACTGTTCGTTTTGCGAATCAATCTGTGCGATGAAATTCGCCGCCCGGATTGCCGAGCGACTAGACCGGACCAGTCGAAAAGCCCGGGCGCGTTCCAATATGGAATTGTAGTTTTCGAAATGGAACAACGCTACGCCCACACTCGAAGGTATCTGCCAGAGCTGTTGCGCTGTCCGAGCTTTTCCCTTGATGCCTATGCAACCCTTGCGTCGGAAGCGAGCAAGGTATCAGCGGTTTCGCGAAACGCCATGCGCGGTTGGAGTTGCTCAACCTTTACCGTGAGACGATCGTTGAGATAATTCGACGATACTTTGACCGCGCGATAGGGAACCGGGAAACCAGTGCCACCGCCGAGAGGCTGAATCAGGCGCACGAATAACACGCTCTCCACGCGGATGGACGATCGCACGCCGATCGTTTTGCCGCCCGCTTCGCTCCAGTCCAGCGTCGTCTTCTCGACAAAGAAGTTCTCCTTGTCGTCCCATCCGGAAACTTCGACACGATAGCTGCTTGAGCCACCGGCAGCTCCGCCGATGCGGATCGAATCGCTCGTTGAGGAATTCATTGTTCTGCCTCCGCGAGTTGTTTTGCAGATGTCATGCCAACGCCCGAAGACTTCATTTGCTCATTCGGAAGCGCTTAACGGCGCGGTTCGCGCGGTGGAGGAAGTGCCGATGTACCGCGCGCGCAAGATGTGCGCGGACGGAACAAATCGTCGTTCAGTGGGACTACGAAGTTGACGACGTCCGCGAGCGGAAGGCTAACCCCAATGCGAGCCTGGATAAAGGACCACAAGTGCGAAGCGGAAGATATACGGGAACATTTTGTCGAATGCGTACCAGGCAACGACTAAGCCAAGCAGGCCGAATCCCTGGCTGTGCGACCAATCCAGAAATCGCAGTCCCGTCTCTTCTTTCATGAGTAGTGTGATGCCGGTGTTGCCATCGAGCGGCGGCACCGGGAGCAGATTGAATGTTCCCAGCAGCAAATTGAGCAGAAAAAAAATGCTGAGAAAGGTGGCGGCGAAATTCGCGATCCCCGGCACCAGCGGTTCGGTGATGTGCGTGAAGCTGACCGAGTCGGGCATTCCGAAGAAGCCGAAATGCATTCCCAGCCGGATCCCGATGGCGGAAAGAAGAACTAGCGTGAAATTCGCCGCCGGACCGCCCAGAGCCATCCATGCCGCGCGCCGCGGATAACGATGTTGCCACGCAGGGTCATACGGCGCGCTGGCCCAACCAATCATCCAGTGCGCGACGATATACGAAAGTATTGGCACGACGACCAGCCCGAACGGCTCGCGTTTGATATGCGGCAGAGGATTGACCGAAACCTGCCCGCCGTGAAATGCGGTGGGATCACCGCCGAGCCTGGCGATCAGCGCATGCGCGCCTTCATGGCACGTTGTCGAAAACAAAAAGACGATGTACCAAATCAATCCGAGGGCTATGAAATCGTTTGGCATTTCGCGCATAAGACTAAAGCGCTTGCGAGGGTTGCGCAAGTATTGCTTACGCGGAAACGGCTTCGTGCTCTGAGTTGGACTCCCCGCGCGTGCGATTTCCGTTTCGTAGCGCGGAGCTCTGTAAAATTGTGGCGTTAAGAGATCACGCGCGAGCGAACGGTTAAAAAATCTTGACACGTTAAAGTCTGGGGTTTACGCTTCCGTGCACATTAGCTTCCGGAAGGGTCGCCTTAAGCGTGTGAGCGCCCGGAAGGAGGGATCGTGACTTCAAGTCTGAAAATTTTACCGGCGGGTGGTGTCTGCTCCCAGCAGGAGTTTGAGAAGCTGCTTCGCCGCAGCGAACAGCATCTCAAAACGAAGCGTCTAGCAGAACTGAAGATTGTGCCGCCGCCCAAATCGCGGCGTGATACCGCGGCATAGAAGCTCAAGGTTCTCCCCGAAAATCCCGACGTATATTTAGGGCACTACGGAAGGCTGCGCCTACACGCAAAGCGGGTGGCTCCGGGGCCTGGACTCGAACCAGGATAACCAGCTCCAAAGGCTGGCGTGCTACCAATTGCACTACCCCGGAACGGGGTACAAAAGTGTAGCAGACCTGCTGCCGATTTGTTACTTCGAGGACGAAGGTCAGATTTGCGGTTCGGCGCGCGGTTTTTCGACGCGAAGATCGGTATCTGCCGGTTTGCCGCGGGCAGTGCCGAGTTTGCTGCTGGAGCTTCAATTTGTTAGGCTTCTGAAGCTCCGTCGGCGGAGAGATGTCCGAGCGGTTTAAGGAGCACGCTTGGAAAGCGTGTGTTGGGGAAACTCAACCGTGGGTTCGAATCCCACTCTCTCCGCCATCATGCTCCCGCGGTTTCCGAACTCGCCGGTTTTCGGTGTTGTACGTGAGGGCACCGGCGATTGACGTCCTGCAGGTGAGGGAATACCATCAGACTGTAGTTCCCCTTCCTATTGCTGCGCTTGAGAGCAGCGACTAATTTCTGCCAATTGTAGTTGCGAATTTTGTGCGAGCCGTTTTGCGGCTCGCGCGGCGTGTGCTCTCTTAGGCGCGGCACCGTCGTTGCAGCGTGCGTTCAAACTTGCGGCACTTGCATGTCCGCACAAAGGAGAATCGCGCCTTGATCGAGCAGGCTCTATCGCAGGGCTCAACGCGCCAGCTGAATATCTTGCTCACCGAAGACAATTCCGTGAATCGCGTGCTCGCGCAGAAAATCCTGCAAAAGCAAGGGCACAAGGTCACGAGCGCAAACAACGGCAAGGAAGCAGTGCAGTTGTGGGAACAAAATGCGACGCGAAAATTCGACATAGTCTTGATGGACGTTCAAATGCCGGAAATGGACGGCCTGCAGGCCACCGCCTACATTCGCAAACAAGAAAAACAATCGGGCGAGCACATTCCGATCGTGGCTATGACCGCTCACGCCATGAAAGGGGACCGGGAACGATGCATTGAAGGAGGGATGGACGGCTACATATCCAAACCGATCACACCGGGAGGATTGGCGAAAGTGATCGAAGAGGTTCTGACTGTTTCGGCCAGCATAGCCGTCGCAGCGAAAGTTGCCGTGAAAGGAGAAAAAATGGACGACGAACTTCTTGCGCGGTTTGGGGGAGACGCGAGCCTTTTGAGGGAGCTTGCGGAACTATTCATCCAGAGCTGTCCCCAAATGCTGGAGGACATTCGCGATGCGGTGCAGAAGCGTGACGCCAAAGCGCTTGAACGCGCCGCGCACTCGCTGAAGGGATGCGTCGGAAATTTTTTCTCTCAAGGGGCGCGGGAAACTGCGCAACAGTTGGAGTTACTCGGAAGGTCTGGCGAACTCGCTGGGGCCGAAGAACTCGCTCGCTTGTTGGAAAAACAGGTCGGCGAATTCAATCGTGTACTGGCCAGAAATATTGAAGCCGTGCATCAACCGCATTAGCCGCACGTCGATTTTTAATATCCCCAAGCTAGAAAGAGTGCTGCTGGCACCATTGCCGCGATTGCGTCAGCTCAGCAGATTCTTAGCTGCCAGTAACTCCGCGTTGAGGATTGCGGCTCCCGCAGCACCGCGGATGGTGTTGTGGCTCAGCAGCACGAACTTGTGCCCGAGAACCGGACACGCGCGCAGGCGGCCGATGTGCGTAACCATTCCACCGTCGCGCTCCACATCCAGCCGCGGTTGCGGACGATTCGGAGCGTCCAGGTAAACGATCGGTTTCACAGGGGCGCTCGGAAGTTCCAATCTCTGCGGCTCGCCCGTAAAATCACGAAACGCCGCGAGCACATCGTTTTGCGTGACCTCTTTTTCCAATTCGACAGACACGCTTTCGGTGTGTCCATTCACCACAGGTACGCGCGTGCAGGTCGCACTCAACGTCACGGGGTGAGGCTCGATACCATCCGCCACAAAGCGTCCAAGGATTTTGCGCGGTTCCGATTCAATCTTCGGTTCCTCGCCGTCAATATACGGAATCACATTCGCAGTCGCGTCCAAAGAAGCTACGCCGGGATACCCGGCTCCCGATAATCCTTGCAACGTAGTGACCAGGACGCGCTTCGGCTGAAAAGCTCGCAACGCTGCCAGAGCCATCACCAGAGGCACAGAGGCGCAGTTTGGATTCGTGATGATCGCGCCGCTCCAACCTCTCGCTTTCCTTTGCAACGGAAGCAACGCGAGATGCTCTGGGTTCACTTCCGGAACCAGCAGCGGCACCAAAGCATCCATCCGATGATTCCGAGAATTGCTCACGACAATGTGGCCAGCCGCCGCGAACTCGAGTTCAGCCTCGCCAGCGATGGAAGAATCCAACGCCGAAAAAACTAACTGCGGACCCACGCCTGCTTTCAGCGCTTCTACAGAAAGCGCTGCTGCGTCTTCCGGCAGCTCCGTCGACAGACGCCAGGCAAGATCGCCGTAACGTTTTCCCGACGAGCGTTCGCTGGCGGCGAGCCAAGTAACGCGAAACCACGGATGGTCCGCGAGGAGCGCTATAAATTGCTGACCGACGGTTCCCGTGGCTCCCAGAATTCCTACATCGATTTTCGAGGATCCGACTGCGTTCGCCTTCACCTTTGGCGAAGGCAGGACCGTTACAGTTTTACTGGGCACTGGCCGCTACCGCCTTTTGCGACTTTCGCTGATGGTCGAGCAGGCTAAGGCCTTCGAGGAGATCGTCGACCAAGTCTTGCGCATTTTCGCATCCGGGGGAGAGGCGAATCAAGCTGTCCGAAAGTCCGAGTTCCGCCTGCGCATCAGCGGGGATAGAAGCGTGGGTCATGGTCGCCGGATGGCAAAGCAGCGCTTTCACCCCGCCGAGACTTTCGCCCAAGGTAAAGAAGCGCCGCGACGAACAAAACGACACGACTTCCTCGATAGTGCCGTCTAATTCGAACGAAACCATCCCGCCGAATCCGGTCATCTGTTTCTTCGCGATTTCGTGACCGGGGTGATCGGGCAGGCCGGGGAAGTAGACACGGCGCACCAGCGGATGTCCGTTTAGCGAATTGGCAACGGCGATCGCGTTCTGTTCGTGGCGTTGCATTCTCAGCTCGAGCGTCTTCAGGCCGCGCAAAGTGAGCCAGCAATCGAATGGCGAAGGCACGGCGCCGGTCGCGTTCTGCAAAAATTTGATCGGCTCGAAAATCGCCGGATCTTTCGCGAGCGCCGCGCCTTGAATCGTGTCCGAGTGCCCAGCCAGATATTTCGTCACGCTGTGAACCACGATGTCCGCGCCCAATTCAAATGGTTGCTGAAAGTAGGGAGTAGCGAAAGTGTTGTCTACCACCACCAGCGCCGACTTCGCGTGCGCCAAGCGGCAAATCTCAACGATGTCGTAAACCAGCAGCCGCGGATTGGTCGGGGACTCGATCCATACGAGCCTGGTGCGCTCCGTGATGGCCGCTTCCAGCGCTGCCCAGTCCGAAATGTCGAACTGCTTGATGACCACCCCGATTGGATGGAACACCTTGTTGAGAATTCGATACGTTCCACCGTAGACGTCTTGCGGTATCACGATTTCATCGCCGGGGCGAAGATAAGCCTGTAGCACCGCATTCTCGGCGGCGAGTCCGGAGGCGAACACAGCAGCGTATTCCACGCCTTCGAGTTCTGCCAGTACGGTTTCCAACCGCTGGCGCGTGGGGTTATTGGTGCGCGAGTAGTTGAAGCCCTTGTCTTCGCCCGGAGCGTCCTGCTCGTAAGTCGAAGTTTGAAAAATTGGCGCGATCAGCGAACCGGTCTCCGGTTCGGACGGCTGCCCCGCGTGAATCGTCTTCGTTGCGAATTTCATTTGCGTGCTCCTTAGCTTAAATTGCGATGTTTTCGTAATCCTGCGGGCCCGACTCCGTGAAACTCCCCGATATTTTTGACTATGAAGACGCTAGAGCCTCCGCGCTTGCTGTTTCTACGCTCGCCGAAATGATGTGGTGATTTGAAATTCGACTGACTTGCGCCTTCTTGCTGATGCTGCGGATCACGAGTGGCAGACCCGACCGCGAGGCGGCCTCGATCGCGTTGCGCTGCACCAAGTCGCACCCGTGCGCCGCAAATTCGAGCGCTTCTGCAAAACTGAGTTGTGGGATATGTGCGGCGGTAGGATCACGGTGCGGGTCGGCTGTGAAATAGCCGGGGACGTCCTTAATCAGCTCGCAACGACAGGCCCGCAAGCCCTCAGCCAGCAGCACTGCCGTTAAGTCCGAACCGCCCCGGCCCAACGAAACGATTCTGTGAGCTGAGTCGGTAGCGAGAAATCCTGGGACGACGACTACGGAGTATTTTGCCAGCACACCACAAAGTCGCGCCGCATGAAGATGGATTCTGCCCGCTTCACGTCCAGTGTCCGGGACAGTGAGGCCTGCCTCGTGGATATTTAAAGGCGACGCCGCGACGCCGAGCGCTTGTAGGTGCATGGTGAGTAGGGCGACGGAACGGATCTCCCCGGTTGACCACAACAGATCGAGCGCTGCACGCGCAGGTTCTGAGATGATCGCTCGGGCGCTCCGCTCGAGAGCGTCTGTCGTGCCTTCTTGCGCCGACACCACAACCACCAGCCGCTCATCGGGCGCGACTCTGAGAGTGTTACGCACGAAAATTGCCGCGCGCCGGTAGGCCTTCACGCTCGTCAGGATGGATCCGCCAAGTTTTATGACTGCGATGGGGCCTTCGGCCGATGAGCACTCCAACATCTACTGCCTCCCACTTGGCGGAATGCGCTCCGCCTGCGCGTCATGGACTGATCGAGGCTCAATGGAAATGAGCCAAGACCAGCGCACCATGCGCTGCAATAAGCGATATCAGCATTTGCTTGGGCAAATGCTGCACTTCAATTCGACTTCAGCTTGGGAGTTGAATCTTCAACGACCGGAGTGCCGGTCTATCGAGGATCTTATCTCTCCCCACTGGGCAGGAATTAGCACCTTGGCAGTTGCACCAGGTTGCTGTGGCGTCGCAGGGCCTGTCCCCTCAACCACTCTTGATAAGCGCTGCTGGTAAGGCAGCAAACGGAGGATAGCAAAACCGGGCGCGGAGTCAAGTGCTGTTTGCAAAAAGACCTTGCACCCGGGTCGCATCGAGATAGATTGGAGAGAACCTCCGCCTGGATCTCGCGGCGTTGTGTTGCGCGTTTCGGATGCATGTGTATGAGTTTTGGTATGAACGGCCATTTCCGATTGTATGGAATTCAGTAACGAATAGCGAAATCATCGCGATAAGGCCCGCTAAGTCTTTGATTTACAAGCGCAGATTCTTTCCCGGAATATGGATATCAACGTGCGTGCAAACATTCAGATTTTGTCTCACGCGATTGGGGGCTGAGGTTTTTTCGCGCGGTTTTCTTTCACTGGCACGCTCAAATTCTAGGAGGACGTATGAATTGGAAGCGCTTTCTCATGGTGGTGTTTGCGCTCCTGGTAGCCGTCTCGTTCGATTGCTCGCGGTTAGCCGCGCAGGCAACGATTAATACAGGAAGCATTCAGGGCGTGGTGACTGATGCGCAGGGGGCCGTAGTGCCCGGCGCCAAGGTTACGATCAGCAACAAGGACACCGGACAGCTGATCAATTCCGTCACCAGCTCAGCAGGCCAGTTCTCCGCGGCCGCATTGAGCCCGGGAACGTACGTGGTCCGCGTCGAGGCTCCCAATTTTAAGACCTCAGAAACAACCGTTGTTGTGCAGGTCGGACAAATCGCTTCGGTGAATCCGAAGCTGGAGGTCGGCGTTTCCAGCACGGTGGTCGAGGTCACGGGCGAAGCGGTCGCTGTAAACACCGAACAGTCGCAAATTGCCGGCACATTGACCTCGCAGCAGATTGAAAACCTCCCCATTAATGGACGCAATTTCCTGGACCTCGCGCAGCTCGAACCGGGCGTACAGATTCAAGACGGCGGCAACTTTGACCCCACCAAGATTGGTTTTTCCTCGATTTCGTTCGGCGGAAAGTTTGGCCGCAGCGCGCGCATTTCAGTGGACGGCGTGGATGTCAGCGACGAGAACGTCGGCACAACCACGACGGGCCTGCCCTCCAGCGCGATTCAGGAATTTCAACTCGCGCAATCGAACCTCGATATTTCGAACGATTTGACTTCCGGCGGCTCGGTCAACGTAATCACCAAGTCTGGCACCAACAGCTTCCATGGCGAAGGTTTCGGATTGTTCCGCGACAACTCCCAGGCGGCGGCTTATCCGGCTGGCGCGCAATTCCAACGCAGCCAATACGGTGGAGATATTGGCGGGCCTATCCTCAAGGACAAACTGTTCTTCTTCGTCGACGCGGAGAGGTTGCTAGCGCACGACGCCGGTGGTGTGTTGGTAGGATCGATTCCATCAGGCATTGACTCGACGAACTTGTCTTCATTTTCAGGGACCTTTCCAGCTCCATTCCATGACACCAGCACGATCGGCAAAGTTGATTATCAAATCGCAAAGAATATCAAAGCATTCGGACGATTCAGCTACTGGCAGGCGTCCGACGTCGGCAACTTCGGCGGTGCCGCCAACTACTCGGTCTATGACAATAAGGATCGCACCAAGACGGTGAGCGGCGGCGTGGACATCAACCAAGGTTCCGTCACGCACAGCTTCCGCGCCGAATATTTGAAGTTCGTCAACGTAATCGCGGATGCGGTTCAGGGAAGCTCGCTGCCGTTTGCAGACATTCCCAATGAAATTGTTCTTTCGGGTACAGGATTTGCGACCGGGCCAAGCTTCCTAGCGCCACAGTCGACGATCCAGAGTGACCGCCAAGTGAAGTACGATGGCAGCAAGGTATATGGATCACATATCATCCGGTGGGGAGTGGATTACAACCGCATCACGGGATGGACGTATGCCAGTTTCTTCGGGCTCGCACCGCAAGACGTTTCAACCTTTTTGTATGCGCCGGGCACTCTTACTTGCCCCGGCGGCCAGACGGGTCCAGCTTGTCCCTTGAACTACGTCGCCGACTCTGTGTCTGTAGGAAACGGCGAAGGCTCCTTTACAGAGTTGCCTCGGTTTGGAAAGTCAAGCGGCGGTTTGGGGCCGGATAACCGGGTTGGGGTTTACGCTGGAGATAGTTGGAAGATTAAGCCGAATCTGACCCTATCATACGGTTTGCGCTACGACCGGGATACCGGCCGCACGGATAGCGACCTATCGCTTCCCGCACTCGACAATTTCTTCCCAGGGCTTGGAGACGCCGTCAGAAATCCCAACAAGAACTTTGCGCCTCAGGCCGGATTTGCATGGGATCCCAAGGGTGATGGCAAGACAGTCATCCGGGGCGGAGCGGGAATTTACTTCGACAATACTGTATTCAATGACGTGCTCTTTGACCGCTTGCTAAAGCTTCCAAACGGGGCCTTCAACGAAGTGCAAACTGCCTGCAGTGCTGGAGCGACAGCCACATCTCAGAGGGCGCCGGGTGTCGTATCATTCGGGGACGGGTCGCCGAACTACATAGGCGGAAGCTCAGGCGCAGGAATCGTAGTTTGCAATACACCGATCGGAGCCACGGTCGGGGCCGGTGGCGGCACCTGCGCAGGCGAACCGTTTTACACGTGCACGGCGAACTTCCAGGCCGCAACCGAAGCTTCGTTCGCGGCGGACCCAACCGGCCCGAATTCGGCTTACCTACCGACCGTTCTAGCCAACGGTGGCGTAAATCTTTCGGGAGCAGGTCTCCTGGATCCGAACTATAAATCTCCGCGATCAATTCAAATGAACATAGGCGTCCAGCATGAATTGCGCCCTGGAATGGTATTCAGCGCCGATTATGTCCGCAACGTCAGCTTGCATTACCTGCTGGCGACTGACATCAATCACTCGGGAGATATTTCATTATTTAATCTTCCGAATGCGCAAGCGGCGATCGCGGCTACCCTGTCGGCTTGTGGAGTGGGAACGATCAATCAGGCGATTGCAGCGTGCCCAGGGTTGCATGCGACCGGTGGAGCGACGATGGCGGACTTCGCGGTGAACGGCTTGGACTCCGCGAATGACTTGGGGCCCGTTCCTTGTCCTACCTGTGCCTTTCTATCGCAGAACCCGACTGTCGGCCCGTTTGGTTTGTACCATGCAGGCGGCCGATCGGTGTACAACGGTATGGACCTCAAGCTGACGCAAAACGTCAGGCATCCATTCACCGGTGTTAAGTACTTGAACTTCCAAGCGACCTACACGCTATCTCGCTACGTCAACGCTGGGTCCACCGCCTCGGGCGCTGCCGTATCCGGGGGCGATGCGGACTTCTTGTCCGAGGGCCTGAACAACCGCAACCCGCTGTCGCTCACGGGACCTGGTTCACTGGATCGAACGCACCAGTTCAACTTCGGCGGCTACGCGGATTTACCGGCCGGGTTCCGTCTTGGCTTGCTTTCGCACTTCTGGTCACCGTTTGCCGCGACGCCCACAGTGCTGCCAACCGCGGCCAGTACGGTTTACGCTGGCGTCCCGGGTGGAATTTTCGCGTCTAATTTCCTCGGCGACGGGCAAATAGGTCAGCCGCTGCCGAAATCGCAGACGAGCTCGACCTGCGGAGACGTGGGCGGAACCTGCGATTACAATCTGTACAACGTCGGAGCTTTCATGCGGACAATCGGACCAGGGGGTCTGACCACGGCCGTCAACAACTATAACTCGAACATCGGTGGAGTGCTTCCAACCCCAGCTGGGCAGACTCTCATCAATAACGGTTTGTTTACACTTGCGCAGTTGCAAGCGTTGGGCGGGGTCGCGTCTCCTGTCCCGGCTGTTACGCCTGGACAAGTGGGACTAGGCTGGCTGAAGGCGTTCGACCTGGAATTCAGCTGGGTCGGCCACGCTTTCAACGAGAAATTGGCCATCACACCGAGCGTCAGCGTATTCAACGTGTTCAACTTCTCCAACTTCGACTCGGCAGCCAATGCTTTGACCGGGATACTCAGCGGTAATGTTGGTTCGATCAATGGCACGACGCAAGCTGGCAGGCCGGATCGAATCGGCGCGGGTACGGGCGTATTTGCGTTCGGCGCCCCGCGCACGATTGAGTGGGGTCTGAAGCTGCAGTTCTAAAAATGAAACGGGCGGGTGGCGAGTATCGCCGCTGGCTCGGTTTGTCCAACACTTCGACTGGCTCCGGGCGACCGGAGCCAGTTCTTTTTTGGGCCTACTGCAAATCCGACCGAGCTAAATTTTAGAAGCCCTATAGAAGAGAAGGAGTACAATCACGCCAAGGTTAGCTGTAGAAGGAGGCCTTATGCGATTCCTTCTCCTCTGTTCGTGCGTCTTTCTGCTCGTCCCTAGCGTCGCCATTCCGCAAGCGGGAGGGCACGCTAAGCCCCCGGGGATTGCAACGGCGGATACCATGGCGAATGCGCCCCTGGAAGGCACATCGAACAACTTAGGTGTGCGGCAGGTCAATCTGGACCAACTGAACGCTGAGACCCAAGAACTGCGGCGACTGGCCGATGGTTTACCGCCGCAAATTGACCAGGTATCGAAGGGACAATTACCCAAGGACCTCGCGGAGAATCTTAAAAAGATCGAGAAGCTTGCGAAACACATTCGCGGCGAGATCACTCCTTAAGATCACTGCCTCTTTTTAGAATGTCGGTCTCGACCGTGATCGGCCGCTAGAAATCGAGACCGCCGCGAGAATTGCGTCCGTTGGCAGCCACACGCGCTGGATCGGCTTCTGATCCGACACGCTCGTGCGTGCCGTCTGCGGCGTCGGTGTACCGGCTTGTTCGCGTAGCGCCTACCGCTTACACTCTTTCCTCCATGCACAGCAAACGCCTGCGCGCCGACCTTGCCCTGGGATTCACCGCGCTGATATGGGGCGGGACGTTCGTCGTAGTGAAAGATGCGCTCGCGGACGTTTCTGTCTTTACGTACCTCGCAGTGCGCTTTGCGCTGGCAGCGGCGGTAATGGCGATTGTTTTCTGGCGTTCGCTGCGAGGCCTCACGCGCAGCGCAATTTGGGCGGGCGCACAGATCGGTTTTTTCATGTTTGCAGGCTACGCGTTTCAGACAACGGGACTGAAATTCACCTCGCCATCGAAAGCCGCCTTCATAACCGGTTCCAGCGTGGTGATCGTGCCGCTCTTGCTCGCGGTTTTTGGAAAGCGGCGCGTAAACGCCTGGATCTGGGCCGGAGCACTAGCCGCCCTGGCGGGGCTTTATCTGCTCACCGTGCCGCCGGAAGGTCTCGGGGGTCTCAATCGCGGCGATCCCATCGTATTCGGTTGCGCGGTGATGTTCGCGATGCACATGATCGTGATCAGCCGCTATGTCGAACATCACTCCGTCGGCGCGCTCTCAGTTATTCAGGTTGCGACGACGGCCGTGCTGGCCACAATCGCACTGCCTCTGCTTTCCGCGACGGGGATCGAACAACCTCGCTGGGTTTGGAGCGGCACGCTCGTCTTTGCGGTTCTGATTACCGCGCTCGGCTCGACCGCCTTCGGCTTTTCCGCGCAAACCTGGGCACAGCAGTATACTTCGCCGACACATACAGCCATCTTGATCAGCCTCGAACCCGTGTTCGCGGCGATCGCGTCATGGTTGGTGGCGCACGAGCACCTTACGGGGCGCATTCTCCTGGGCGCTGCGCTTATATTCGTGGGCATCTTGCTCGCGGAACTAAAGGGCGCCGCTCCTATGGCCCCAGAATCGCCGGAGCCGGTCATTAGAGCGGCTGAGTAGGCGACGACGGCCGGGAGGCAACGAGGCAGGGAAGCAAAGAAGCAAAGAAGCAGGGAGGCGGAAGG
Organism: uncultured Acidobacteriota bacterium; assembly: GCA_963834215.1. Lineage (GTDB taxonomy): Bacteria > Acidobacteriota > Terriglobia > Acidiferrales > UBA7541 > Palsa-295. Next base: position 27,189 of record CAWIAM010000011.1, read on the forward strand.
GCGAACGATCTCCTGGCCGCGCCCCTACTCGTCGCGGCCGGTGATGCGTTCGATGTTGGCGCCAACGTCGCGCAGCTTGTCCTCGATACGCTCATAGCCGCGGTCGATGTGGTACACGCGGTCAATCCAGGTCGTGTTGTCTGCGACAAGTCCTGCGAGCACGAGCCCAGCGCTTGCGCGCAGGTCAGAGGCCGTGACAGGTGCCCCGCTCAAAGGTGTCGGTCCGGTAACGACGGCGAGGTTGCCGTCAATCGCGATATTCGCGCCCATGCGCATCATTTCGCTGGCATGCATGTAGCGGTTTTCGAATATCGTCTCGCGCACATGCGACACGCCGTGCGCCTGCGTTGCCAGCGCCATGAATTGCGCCTGCATGTCCGTGGCAAAGCCGGGGTATTCCTCGGTGGTGACGTCGGCTGCAACCAGAGTCTTCGCGGCTCGCACGCGCAACTTGCCATCGCCTTCACACTTGATTTCAACTCCGCACTCACGCAGCTTCTCGATCACTGCTTTCAAGTGTCCCGGTTCACAATGAGTGAGCAGCAATTCGCCGCCAGTAATCGCGCCGGCGACCAGAAAAGTCCCCGTCTCGATCCGGTCGGGAATCACGGCATGAGTTGCGCCGTGCAATTTTTCGACGCCCTGCACGCGCAATGTCGAAGTGCCCACGCCCTCGATTTTCGCGCCCATCTTGATCAAGAGTTCAGCGAGATCGGTCACTTCCGGTTCCATCGCGGAATTTTCGAGAACCGTTTCGCCCTGAGCGAGGACAGCTGCTGTCAAAATATTCTCAGTGCCGGTAACGGTGATTTTAGGAAATCGCAGCGTCGTTCCTCGCAAACGTTTCGCGCGCGCCTCCACATACCCGTGTTCGACGGTGATTTCCGCTCCGAGCTTTTCCAACGCCTGGATGTGCAAATCAATCGGCCGTGCTCCGATCGCGCAACCGCCTGGAAGAGAGACCTTCGCGTACCCGAATCGCGCGACGAGCGGGCCCAGCGTCAGCACCGACGCTCGCATCGTTTTCACCAATTCATACGGCGCTTCCCGCATGGATACGGTCTCCGCTTGAATGATGAACTCGCTAGGAGGCAGGTCCGGGCTTTCCACGCGGCAGCGCATGTGCGCCAGCAGCTTGGCCATGGTGATGATGTCGCGAACGTGCGGAATATTCTGCAGCGTCACGGGCTCGGCTCGTCAGGAGAGCGGCAGCCATCGCCGGCAATGCCGCATTCTTCGCACCGCTGATCTGCACCGTCCCTTGGAGTTTTCGCCCGCCCTGAATCTTGAATCGGTCCATGCTATTTCCCCTGACCTCTCTTGGATGGCCGTCCGTTCCGGTGCGATTCGAGTGCCCGTCGCACATTGCCGCCGGCTTGGGCAAGCGACTCACGCGCAACATCGGCATTTGTGCCCGTTTTCAACATCACCAGCGCGGCGGGCAAATCGTGTCCGGTCTGCCGCAGCGCGTGTGCCGCGGTAGACGCGCTCACACCCGCAGCTTCTGTCAGTATTCGCTCAGCTCGCCTCAGTAACTTCTGGTTTGTCAGCGCCACGTAAATCATCCAGTTGTCATAAACCCTGCCAAGCCGCACCATCGTAGTGGTGGAAAGCAAGTTCAGGACCATTTTCTGCGATGTTCCGGCTTTCATCCGGGTTGATCCGTAAATCGCTTCTTGTCCCGTTTCAGGCCGGATGGCAATTTTTGCAGCGCGCGCCAACGGCGAATTCCGATTGGACGTCACTCCCACCGTCACGCAGCCGCGCCGGTTCGCCCATGCCATCGCGCCAAGCACGTACGGCGTGGTCCCGCTGGCCGCAATCCCCACTACTACGTCGCCGCGCTTTGCCCCTGCACTCGCCAATTCTCGCGCGCCATTCGACGTCGAATCTTCCGCGCCCTCCACTGCACCGCGCAGCGCTTTCGTACCCCCGGCAATCAACGCCTGCACCTGCTTCGGCGATATTCCGTACGTCGGCGGACATTCCGCTGCATCCAGCACGGCCAAACGTCCACTGGTGCCGGCACCCACGTAAAAGAGTTTGCCACCCGCGCGCAGGCTTTTCACCGTGGCATCCACGGCCTGAGCGATTTGCGGCAATTCGCGCCGCACCGCCAGGGCTACTTGCTGGTCCTCGCGGTTGAGAATACGCAGAATTTCGAGCGTGGATTTCGCGTCGAGCCCGCGCGTCCGCGGGTTTCTTTGTTCCGTCTTTAGTGCTTTCACCGCGCCCTCAGGTTATCCGTCGCCCTGTGATCTGCGATCATTCAATTATACAGACAGGGTGCGCCCGCTTTGGGGACGGAGATGGATTCCGGCAAGCTTTGTGCCGAGGAAGTTATTGAGGGTTTGCTGGTGAATTGAGGAGGCCAAGGGCCTGAATGATGGCGTCATGCACCGCCGGACGCACCTGCCGAATTTGCTCGTTCGCCCGCGTGGGATTCACGCGATTGGTCAGCAGGACCACAAAAAGCTGGCGTTCCGGATCAATCCACAGCGAAGTTCCGGTGAAACCCGTGTGGCCGAAGCTGGAAGGCGAGAAATAGTGGCCAGCCGAAGAGTTTGGCGGCGTGGGAACATCCCATCCCAATGTTCGCGCGGAGTCGCCGACCGTCTGGCGCAGTGTGAATTGCTGGATCGTAGCACGCGCCAGCAAGCGATGATGCGCGTAAATCCCACCGTTCAGCAGCATCTGCGCAAAGGCCGCCACATCTCCCGCGGTGGAAAATAGCCCCGCGTTGCCGGAAATTCCGCCCATCGCCCAGGCGTTTTCGTCGTGTACCTCGCCTCGCAGAAGGCGCTTGCGGAAATCCGCGTCGTATTCGGTGGGGGCGATTCTGGGCCGCAATGAAACCGGTGGATTGTAAAGTGAATCGTTCATGCCCAGCGGCGCGAAGATGTGCGACTTGGCGAATTCCTCGAGCGTCTGGCCGGTGAGCCGCTGAATGATTTCGCCCAGCATGATGAAGCCCAGGTCGGAATATTCCACCTGCGTGCCTGGCTCATGTACGAGCGGTTCGGCGAGCACTTTCGCGAGGACTGCGTCGTATCCTTTGGCCTCTTTGTAGAAGTCGCGATGGGCCGGCAATCCGGAGTCGTGGAGCATCAGCATTCGTACGGTTATGCGCGCGCGCCACGCAGGATTGGGATCGGATTTCGCGGCTGCCGAAAATTCGGGCAGGTAGCGCGACACCGGCGCATCCAAATCGAGCCGCTTCTGCTGCACGAGCATCATTGCGGACGTGGTCGTGACGATGACCTTCGTGAGAGACGCCATGTCGTAAATTGTGTTGGCCGTCACGGGCGCAGCTTTGCCGTCGCGCGTGAGTGTGCCGAATGGGTGAATCACCATTTGGTCATTCAGACCAACTGCTAGCACCCCGCCCGGGAAAGCCCCAGAGGCGACGGCGCTGTCAAGCAAGCCGAAAACTGGCGTGAGCTCGTAAGTCATGTATGCCGAGCCGGGCTGCAACGTCATCGGATTTGCAGCAACCGCCATTCCATCGCCGCGCTTCACGGTGCCTGGAACCGTCACTGGAATCTGGCCCTGCATCGCCACTTGCCCGAAGAGCGCACGCACCGCGGCGCGTTGCGAGACGTCATTCGTGGCGAACTCCGCAAGCCAAGTGGGTGCGCCTGGAAAACGCTCGATCAAATAAGGGCTCCCGAACGCCATCACCACGGTGGGTTTGCCGGCGGCAAGCATTTGATCCACAAATGCGCGCTGGTCATCCGGGAGTCCTACATTTCCTTTGCGGTCGGCGACGCGCACGAAGAGCGCCGCAATCGCCACATCATATGAATCCCGAGGCGGCAATTTCAGCGTCTTGACGTCCACGAACTGCGTATCGGCCCGAAGGGCTGTCAACGAATCCACGCGCCAGCGGATTTCCGGCTCGATGGTTTCTCCTGGGTAAGGATCAGCGTCGGCGGAAAGCGATACCAATAAAACGCGCAGCGGTTTGGTGGCATCGAGAGGCAGCAGGTGCTGCGTGTCGCGCAACAGCGTGACGCCGCGGTCGGCAATGCTCTGCGCTTGCGATTCGAATTCCGGGCGCCCGAATTTTTGGTCCAGCTGCTCAATGTTCGCGAAGCGATTTTTGTCCAACCCCAAGCGCGCCTTGGCCTGCAGAATCCGGCGGACCGATTGATCTATCCGTGTTTCGGTCAGCCGTCCGGAGCGCACCGCTCGTTCCAGGCCAGCCATCGCCGCATCCGGTACGGGAGGCATCAGCAGCACGTCCGCGCCGGCTTCCACGGCGCGAATCGCCGCTTCACCCGGCGGATAAAGCGAAGTAACGCCGCCCATATCCATTGCGTCAGTAACCACCAGCCCCTTGAATTTCATCTCGTCGCGCAGCAGCCCGGTCAGGATATTCCGCGAAGTCGTCGCGGGGACCGTGGTATCAGGTTCGAATGCCGGCACGGCCAGATGTCCCGGCATGATGGAGTCAACGTCAGCGGCAATCGCCGAACGGAAGGGAACTAGCTCCGTAGCTTCGAGTTCCTTGCGATCTCCGGGAACGGTGGCCAACGCCAGATGCGAATCCACGCTCACATCGCCATGCCCGGGAAAATGCTTGGCTGTCGCCAGGGCGCCATTTTCTTCGATTCCGCGAATTTCTTGCGTCACAAAGTCAGCTACGCGTTTCGGATCTTCTCCAAACGAGCGAATATTGATAATCGGATTGTCCGGATTATTATTTACGTCAGCGTCCGGCGCAAAAATCCAGTGCACGCCCGCCGCACGCGATTCCAGCGCAATCACTTTGCCTTCGGCATACGCAAGCTGCGGGTCGTTCGTTGCGCCAATCGCCATAGCCGAAGGGAACGACGTCCCCTCGTCCAGTCGCATCCCCGTGCCGCTCTCAAAGTCCGCGCCGATCAGCAGCGGAACCTTTGCGCGCTTTTGCAGTTCGTTGGTTAGCACCGCTGTGGGGTACACTTGACTGCGCTCGATACCCAGCGGACCGCGTTCGGTGGCGACGATGAATCCGCCGACGTGATTTTCTTGCACTTGGTGCATCAGCGCTTTGTAGTCGCCGCTTTCGGCTGACGTGAAGACGCCGAAATAATGGGGCATGAGCATCTGTCCCAGTTTTTCGCGCAACGTCATTTTCTTGAGCGTGGATTCCACCCATGCGGCATTGCCGGTGGTGGCGGCTTTGGATTTCGTGGCAGGTTTCTTCTGCGAGCGAGCGTAGGATGTCATGAGAAGAAGCAGGAGCAGCGTGGAGACCCCGAGTTTGCGCAGCACACTCATACGGAGCCTACCATGTTGACGCCCGCATCCCGCGGCTGTATATAGCACACGGTCGCATGAGGCACAACGAATCCTCCTCCATGATGTTTCGTAACCGTTTCCTCCCAACATTCCTGTTGATCGCTTCACTGACGATAGCATTTGCTGTTGCATCCGGAAAAGCGGGCTCCCCGATTCAGCAGCAAGCGGTTGAGCATACCCAGACTGGAATTGACGTCCTGGAAGCGCAGAACTTTGCACCCTTGCGCGGCAAACGCGTCGGATTAATAACGAACCAGACCGGCGTGGACGCACAAGGGCGCCGCACTATTGACGTGCTCGCCCACGCCGACGGCGTGAAGCTCGTCGCCCTGTTCAGCCCCGAGCACGGCATGGCTGGAAAGGCTGACGCTACGGTCGCGAACGCAACCGACACCGCGACCGGCCTGCCGATCTTTAGTCTCTATGGCGATACGAAGCGGCCTACCGATCAGATGCTGCAGGGAGTAGACACGCTAGTATTCGACATACAAGGCGCCGGAGTGCGCTTCTATACCTTTATCACCACGATGGGCTACTGCATGGAGGCCGCGGCAAATCACCACATTGCGTTTTTTGTGCTGGATCGTCCCGACCCTCTCGGCGGCGAGAGGATCGAAGGGCCCATGCTGGACCCCTCGCGCATGTCGTTCGTCGGATATTTCCGAATGCCACTCGTTTATGGCATGACGCTGGGTGAGCTGGCGCAAATGTTCAACGCCGAAAATAAAACGGGCGTTGAGCTGCACGTAGTGGAAATGAAAAACTGGCATCGCAGCGAGATATACGACCAAACGGGATTGCCGTGGATTCCGCCTTCGCCGAATCTGCGCACGGTGAATGAAGTGTTCCTCTACCCCGGCCTCGAAATTCTACAACCAGCAGGCGTCTCCGTCGGGCGCGGCACGGATACGCCGTTTGAAGTCGTGGGTGCTCCGTGGATCCACTCCGACGATTTGTTGAATTCGCTGAGTCCCCGGCAGATTCCCGGGGCGCGTTTCAGCGCTGCCAGCTTCACTCCCAGCAGCGGCCTCTATAGCGGCCAGGCTTGCGCAGGCGTTAAAATTGAAATTGTCGATCGCGACGCATTCGTCTCCGTGCGCGTCGGTCTGGAAATTGCCGATGCGCTTCATCGTCTCTATCCGGAGCGATTCCAGATCACGAAACTGATGGACTTGCTCGGCTCGCAGACATCGGTGGACGCTCTGATCGCTTATCAGTCTCCTGCGAGCATCATCGCGAGCTGGGCGAGCGATCTGGCGGCATTCCGCGCGATGCGCGCGAAGTATCTGATTTATGATTGAACTCTGACGACTGGCGGTTGACTAATTTCGGCAGCGCCTACGCCCAGTTCAGATGACTCGATGCGAATTGTCTCCCTTTTACCCTCGGCAACCGAGATTTTGTACGCCCTCGGCCTTGGCGATTTCGTTGTCGGCGTAACGCACGAGTGCGACTATCCTCCGGCAGCTGCGAAGAAGCCGCCGCTCATCCGACCTCGTGTAGATCCACACGCCGCGCCCGCGGAAATTGATCGGCAAGTGCGCGAACTTGTGGAGCGCGGCGAAAGCATTTACGCGGTGGACGCAGAGTTGCTCGCGTCGCTCGCTCCCGACTTGATCCTGACACAGGATCTTTGCCACGTCTGCGCCGCCTCGCCCGACGATCTTGCGACGGCACTAACGCGCCTGCCCAGACAGCCACGCGTTTTGACGCTCACGCCGCATTCGCTTGATGACGTCTGGCAAGACATAGTTCGCGCTGGCGAAGCCACTGGAACGACTCTTGCTGCGGAGACACTCGTCGCGGAGTTGAAGACGAAAGTGCAAGCGATCGAGTCCGCTGTTAAGACCGTTACGCACCGCCCTCGCGTTCTTTGCCTCGAATGGCTCGATCCTTACTACGTTGGAGGTCATTGGGTGCCGGAGATGGTTACCAAGGCGGGCGGAGAGGATGTGTTGGGCCGCGCTGGTGAGCCTTCGTACCGAGTGTCAGCGGACGACATCACGGAAAGCAGAGCCGAAATGATTCTGGTGATGCAGTGCGGTTACGACGCCGCGCGTAATGCGGCCCAATTCCGCCAGACGCAGTTGCCGCAAAGCTGGAAAACGCTTCTTGCGCTCCGGGAAGACCGGCTGTATGCGGTGGATGCCAATAGCTATTTCTCGCGTCCGGGCCCGCGTCTGGCCGATGGACTGCGGCTCCTGGCGCATCTCTTCCATCCGGATTTGTTTGGCCCGCTGCCTCTGGAAGGTGTTTGCGAAAAACTTTGACACGCGTGGGCGCGTGCAAGTCAGTCACCTAGCCGTTAGCTTCAGGCGTCTGCTTTTTCCAAATCCCGTAGAACAACAAACCCGAAAGAATCAGGAGGAGCCCAATGGACGAACGCACCGGCCGTTCAATCCAGATATTCACGGTGAGCGCGAGCGCTCCCGCTACGAAAAGCGCCGGAACCACTGGGTAGCCCCAAGTTCGATACGGCCGCGGAAGATCTGGTGCAATGCGGCGCAGGCGAAACATCGCGACCACCGACAACGCATAAAAAATCCACGCCGCAAAAACAAAGAGTGACGTTAACTCTTCAAACGTCCCGGTGAGCGCCATCAAGCTCGCCAGCACGCCTTGAAAGACCAGCGCGCCGCCCGGCGTGCGAAACTTCGGATGCACGCTCCCTGTCACCCGGAAAAACAAACCGTCGCGCGCCATCGCATAAGGCACCCGAGCACCGCTCAACACCGAAGAATTCAACGTTCCCAGCGCGGAAACGATCATCGCCAGCGTGATCCACACAGCCGCATCGCGGCCCGCGAAGCTAGCTACGACGTCTGAAGCCACATGCGGCGACGCTGCCACGCTTGCAAAAGGCAGCGCGTAAAAACAAACCGCGCTGAAAAGCAGATACAGCGCGGCCACCAAAACTGTTCCGCCGACCAGCGCCAGGGGAATATTTCGCTGCGGATTTTCGATCTCGGATCCGACACGGTTCAGGTCTTCCCAGCCGTCATACGCCCACAACGCTGCCGCGAGCGCGGCGAAGAACGCGCCCATCACGCCCATGTGTGAACCTGCCGGCCAGAAAGGATGGAAGTGGCTCACGCTCCCATGACCGAACCAAAATCCCGCCGCCACGATTGCGAGTACCGCCCCGAGCTTCATCACGGTCAAAGTAATTTGCACGCGTCCGCCCAACCGCACTCCCAGATAATTAATGAACGTGAAAAGCGCAATCGTTGCCGCCGCTAAGGGCTGCGCCCAAGTGAATACGAATTCGTAAGGCTTGCCCGATACCGGGCTCGTGAGGTGCCAGGAAAAGAGCGGTGTCGCAATCGCGGGAATCAGAAAACTGGAAAATAGTGCGAAGCCGGCAGCGATGGACGCGGCCGAACTCGATTCGCCCACGGTGGAATGCATCCAACCGAAGAGGAATCCCCAAACCGGCCCGAGCCCCTTGCGCAAGTAGGCATACTGGCCTCCCGCTTCCGGAAGCGCCGCACCTAGCTCGGCAAAAGATAACGCGCCGAACAGCGACAACAGGCCGCCCACAATCCACGCGGCGTAAACCAGGCTTACAGAGCCGCCAACGCGGGCCATCTCGCCCGGCTTCAAAAAAATTCCGGTGCCGACCATCGTCCCGACGACGATCGCCGCCGCGGCCCACGCACCGAGCGCGCGGACCAGATCAAGTCTCTCGCCCGGCTTAGACGGCGTAGCTATGATTTGTCCTTTGGCAAAGCGCTAGTCGCCAGACGCAGCGGCGACATTCCTTTCGCGGCTCGTAAATTGGCTCGCAATCGCTCCGACGGTGTAGGTGATCACCGTGCCTACGAGGACGTACCAAGTCCACGCCAGCGGCGTCATCCTCGTGATCACGATCATAGTCGCAAGCCCGGCCACAAAACCGATAAGAGCCCCGCTTTCATTCGCGCGCTTATTCCAGGTCCCCAGCAAAAACACACCGAGCAAAGCTCCGTACGTGATGGATGCAATCGTCAGCCCCGCGACAAGCACCGGACCCCAGCGAATCAGTCCCAACGCGCCCAGCACCAAACCCCACAGCAACGTCATGCGCCGCGAACGGCCCAGCGGCTGCGCAGAATCGCCGCTTCGCTTCACGCCCATGTCCATCATGCTCGATGAAGCCAGCGAGTTCAATGAACCGCTGGCATTAGACATCGCAATCGCAAATATGGACGCCAGTACGATTCCCGCGAGCCCAACGGGCATCGCATGCACGATGAACGCGGGATAAATCCGGTCAGGATCGCCTTCCGGCACGGCCAACGAACCATTGCGCATGTAAACAAACAGCATCACGCCCACCACAAGAAACAATGCGAACTGCACGAAGATGATCACCCCGCTCACCAGCAGTGCCTTTTTGCTGTCGCGTTCGTTCCGCGCGGCCAGCAGCCGTTGCACCATGGTCTGGTCCGTGCCGTGGCTGGCCATCGTGAGAAAAGTCCCGCCCAGAAGGCCCGACCAGAACGTGTAACTCCGCGTCAGGCTGAAAGTGAAATCGAAAACGCGCAGTTTCCCGCCAGCCGCCGCTGCCGTCTGGGCTACTGAGTTCCAGCCACCAGGTATTTTGTGCAATAACAAGAAAAACGCTGCGACCGAGCCGGTGAGGTACAGCACAAATTGCACCACGTCAGTCCAAATTACCGCGCGCATTCCACCTTCGAACGTATAAAACATCGTGAGCACGGTAATAATCAAAATGGACAGACGATCGCCGGTCCCGAACGCCACGCTCACCACTTTTCCGATGGCCGAAATGCGCACACCCTCTGCCAATGCTCGCGTCCCCATGAAAACCACGGCTGCGACAGACCTCATGCGTGTCCCGAAGCGCTTTTCCAGAAGCTGGTAGGCGGTGTAGAATTCTCCTTCGAAATATTGTGGTATAAGTACTACGCAAAGAATGACCCGCGCGACTAAGTAGCCCAGCACCAGTTGCAAGAACCCGAGGTTTCCGCCGTAGGCGATCGCTGGCGTCCCGATGATGGTGAGAGTGGAAGTCTCTGTCGCGACGATGGAGCACGCGAGCGCCCACCACGGCGCCGTGCGGCCGCCCAGGAAATAGTCGCGCAGGTTCTGCTGGCCGCGCCGGAAATGGGCTCCAAACAGCGTGATGCCCGCGAGATACAGCACCAAGATGCCGAAGTCGAGCCAGCTGATTTGCATTCTGTTGACTTGCGCTGAGAGCGGGCAGGCGAGTCGCGCGATGCTAACTGCCCGCGGGAAACACTGTCAAGCATGGTGACAATGAATGACTGAGAAAAAGCACGCAGTACCGCCGGGATATTATCTGGGACTCGACGGCGGGGGCACCAAGACGGATTGCTTTCTAGTTGACGGCTCTGGCGAAGTTCTTGCCCGAGCCACCGCGGGGCCCTCCAATCCTTTGCGCGCGGGATACGCCAAGGCTTGGTTCGCGCTGAGCGACGCCGCCGATGTGGTGCTGGAGCGCCAGCGCCTCAAGGCTTCCGATATTCACGGAATCTGCGCCGGAATTGGCGGAGCAGGCCGCGAATCGGTCGCGCGACGCATCGCCACGTTCCTCGAGCGTGGCTTTCCCGAGGCTACTGTTTCTATCACCACGGACATGGCCATAACTCTCCATGCCGCAGTCGGCGACAAAGAGGGAATAATCCTGATGATCGGGACCGGCTCGGGAGCATATGGCCGTGACCCCAAGGGCCACACCGCGCGCGCTGGCGGGCGCGGGCCGTGGTTCAGCGACGAAGGCAGCGGATTCGATATCGGCCGTCGCGCCCTCGCCGCCGTCGTTCGCGCGGAAGAAAAGCGCGGCCCGGAAACCGCTCTTTCGCAAAAAGTGCTGTCCTGGCTGGGATGCAACGATTGGAGCCGCGTGCTCGACTGGGTTGTCAAGAATCCGGATGACGTCTTCCCGCGCGTTTTTCCGCTGGTGGCGGAATTGGGTGATCAAGGTGACGCCGTCGCCCGTGAAATCCTATCGTGTGCGGCCGAGTCGCTAGCGGGCCTCGCTGCCAGCGTGATTGACCAACTGCACATGAAAGATCACGAAATTCCCATCGCCAAAGCCGGCGGCGCCACCGGGCGCAGTAAATTCTTTGACGCCGCCGTTGATGAGGCATTGCAAAAGATTGCTCCTCGTGCACGGATTAGTTCGCTCCATATGAAACCCGCCGAAGCTGCGGCGCGGATGGCTATTCGCCTCGGAAAGCGAAAGGCTCATGCCGGATGATAATTCTGGGCGCACCGAGCGCGCTCCGGCCGTGCAAACAAGCGAACTGAGTTCGCTGATTCACGACACTAACGAGCAAACGTTGCTGGCACTGCTCGAAAACCCCGCCGTCGAAGAGCCACATATCATTCAGATGCTCGAGCGCCTCGATCTCTCTGCGAACGTGCTCGCCGCAATCGCCGAAAAAGGGAAGTGGACGTCGAGCGAAGGCGTGCGCCTGCGCCTCGCAAGGCATCCGCGGACGCCGCGCAGACATGCTCTGGCGCTGCTTCGGCAGCTTTACCTGTTTGATTTGGTTCGCTTGAGCTTGTTGCCTTCAACCCCGGCCGAAATCAAACGAGTAGCGGAAGAACTGATTGTCACGCGTGTGCCCCATTTGCCGGTCGGTCAAAAACTGACGCTGGCGCGGCGCGGAACATCGCGCGTTGCGGGAGCCTTGCTCGCCGAAGGCCATGCGCAAACGATAAAGTTGGCGCTCGCGAACCCCTTCCTCACGGAGAGCCAGATACTGAAAGTTCTCGCGAAAGCGGGTGTTCCGGAGCGCGTCGTCGCAGCGATCGCGCAGCATCCAAAGTGGTCGGTCCAGTACAATGTTCGTGTGGCATTAATTCGCAATTCGCACACTCCTGTCCCATCGGTGTTGGCGTTTCTTCCGAACCTCACGCTGCGTGACCTGAAAGAACTGGCTACACTGGAGGGCGTGACCGCGCACGTCCGCAAATATATTCAGCGGGAGCTTGCGCGGCGCGCCGGCACGGAGCGCGCCTAGCGACGTTACCTGCGGATTCGTTCGAGGTGAATATGGCAGATCGCAAATTTCAAGTGCGAATGATTATCGTTGTAGGAGCGATCGTTCTGTTTGGCGTGCTGATCTATTCGTCGCACCAACAAACGCAAAATCAATACGAAGTCTGCGTCACTTTCAAAGGTGCCATTCACTGCGCCACGGCTTCCGGCGCCACTTCCGCAGAAGCGATCCGCAGCGCCCAAGATATTGACTGCGAGATGCTCTCAAACGGTCGCGACGAAAATATGGTCTGCCTGGATACCCCGCCCTCGAGCATGCGGCCGGTGAAGTAGGAACGATTCTGCGCGTTGCGGTGTCTAATAACCGCGCGTGTTGGTGCGCGTCAACATGTCAATAATTGACAGCCAACTCATCGCCGCATAGCATCAAACCATCGTCGGCCGGGAGCCGGATTTCACGATGACGCGTTGCTTGAACTGTGGAGCCGAACGATTCAACGATACCTGCGACGCTTGCGGCCTGAATTCCTTCGCCGCTGAATTTTCTTTGCGGCGAAAGCTGCTCAATCGCACGGCCATGTTCCTGGTAGGCGCGCTGGCCTTCGTCGTAGCCAGCGGCCGCTATCCGGCGCTTGAACTCGACGGGATTTTGATCTTCATCGGCGTGGTGTTTTTTCTTACGCTGGGATTGGGCATGCTCGTGGAGCGCAGGGCGCTTCGCCACATGGAAGTGGAAGCCCTGAAACGCATTTATTACGGTCTGATTCCGCTACCATGGCTGCTCGCACTCCTCCTCTTCAGCAATGGAGCGCTCGATCGTTCGCCGCAGCATGTTGAAACGGCTCGTGTGATCGGTAAATTCTCGATGCCCGGCCCGGTACCTAACAGGCGGCTGATTGTCACTTCCTGGCGCGAAGGCCGGCGCTTTGAGCGTATCCCGGTGGACCGTGGCGATTTCGATCGCTTCACCGACGGCGACATTGTGGACGTTCAGGTTCACGACGGCTTGGTCAGCATTCCCTGGGTATCGGGTGTCTCGCGGGACTAGTAGCGGCGCCTTTGTTTTCTCTGCATCTCTGCGGTGAGTCGCGGTCTTACAACCTCGCAGGATTCTCGCGCTTCAAAAATTCTCCGGCTCCAGCCTTGCCAGTGAACCGTCCTTTGTCAATGATCGTCCGCCCTCGCGAAAGCACGGTCTTGGTCACACCTTTCACGCGCGTCCCTTCAAACATCGAATAATCAACGCGCATGTGATGCGTCTTCACGCTGATGATTTGCTCTTCGTTCGGGTCGAATACAATCAGGTCGGCGTCAGAGCCCACTGCCACCGTCCCCTTGCGCGGGTACAGTCCAAATAGCTTCGCGGGAACCGTGGAAACAAGCTGTACGAACCGGTTCGGCGAAAACTTGCCGCCGTGCACGCCGCCGTTGTAGACCAGGCTCAAGCGGTGCTCGATCCCCGGCCCGCCATTGGGAATTTTCGTGAAGTCGTCCTTGCCCAGTTCCTTCTGCTCTTTCATGCAGAAAGGACAGTGGTCGGTGGAAACCACTTGCAGATCATCTTTTGCCAGACCCTGCCAGAGTTTTTCCTGGTGCCACTTTTCGCGCAGTGGCGGCGTGAAAACGTACTTCGCTCCCTCGAATCCCGGCGCGTCCATATTTTCGAGCGAAAGATACAAATATTGTGGACAAGTTTCCGCGTACACTCGCAGCCCTCGATCGCGCGCCTCGCGAACTTTTTCAAGAGCCTCATTGCAAGACAGGTGGACGATATACACCGGCGTTCCCGCGATTTCCGCGAGAGCAATCGCGCGAGCCGTCGCCTCCGCCTCCAGCGTCACCGGTCGCGTCAGCGCATGATATTTCGGCGCACGCTTTCCTTCGGCCAACGCTCGCTGGACGATCACGTCAATCGCGCCGCCATTTTCCGCGTGCATGCAAATCATCCCACCGCTATCCGCCGCCGCGTTCATCGCCTTGAAAATGGACGCGTCATCCAGCATGAACACGCCCGGATACGCCATAAATAATTTAAAAGTCGGCACTCCCTCGCGCACGAACGCCTTCATCTCATCGAGCTGCGCTCCGGCAATATCCGTGATGATGCAGTGGAACGCATAGTCAATCACCGCCTTGCCGTCGGCCTTCTTCATCCACGTGTCAAAGGCGTGGCGCAGCGTCTGCCCTTTGTACTGAATTGCAAAATCAATCAGCGTGGTCGTACCACCATAAGCCGCGGCAATCGTGCCGGATTCGAAGTCGTCGGCGCTCATCGTCCCACCGAACGGCATGTCCAGATGCGTATGCACGTCAATGCCGCCGGGCATCACCATCATGCCTCGTGCTTCGATTAGTTTTCCCGCGGCATTAACCGGCAAATCAGCTCCGATCACTGAAATCCTTCCATCCACGATGCCCACATCGCTCACGTAGGTGTCCGTCGCAGTCACGATCGTCCCGTTGCGAATCACGGTGTCAAACCGCATGGCCGAAAGCCCTCCTCGAATTCTCGTGAAGCGTTGTAGCTTACACCTCTTCTATGCTCATGTGCAGCGAGCCTGGGGCTGCCATTGCCTCCGCGCGCATCGGCGAACAGGAGCGGCGGTTCTCAAACAACCTAGCCGAATCCTTTGGTCAATTGAGCAACCGCCAATGCTAGAATGGCGTCACTCTTAAAGACCAAGGGACGGACGGAAACGCCCACGATGCTGCGCGAAACTGCCCCCAAACTTCCTCCCGAGCAGTATGAAAAGAATTTCGCGGAAATATCGCCCCGAATGACTCCGCGCCAGGCCGCCATCGAAGCCGCGCGCTGCCTTTTCTGTTTTGACGCACCGTGTACCGTGGCGTGCCCGACGCACATTGACGTTCCCTCGTTCATCAAGAAAATCACCACAGACAATTTGCGGGGCTCAGCCCGCGTCATTCTCGAAGCCAATATCCTGGGCCACAGCTGCGGCCGCGTTTGCCCCACTGAAGTTCTCTGCGAAGGCGCTTGCGTGATGCATGAGAAAGAAGAGAAGCCGATCGAAATCGGCAGGCTTCAGCGCTACTCCGTGGATCACGTGCTCGATAACAATATTCAGCTTTTCCACGCGGGGCCGCCGAACGGCAAGCGCCTCGCCTGCATCGGTTCCGGTCCTGCGTCGCTTGCTTGTGCCGCTGAGCTCGCGAAACTCGGCTATCACGCGACAATTTTCGACAGCAACGAACTTCCCGGCGGCCTCGACACTCTAGGCATCGCTGCCTACAAATTGCGCGCGAAAGACTCCGTCAGGGAAGTGGACATGGTGCGCGGTCTCGGGGTCGAGCTCCGGCAGAACACGACAGTGGGTCGCGATGTCACCTTCAACCAACTCGAAAGGCAATTCGACGCGATCTTTATTGGCGTCGGACTCGGAGAGACGTGGGATCTCAATTTGCCAGGAGAAGAACTGTCGGGCGTCTTCGGTGCCATGGAATTTATTGAGCCGACCAAGCTGCTTCCATTGCCAGCCGTTTCCGTCGGCCGTCGCGTAGCATGTATCGGCGCGGGGAACACTGCGATTGACGTCGTCACTGCGGCGAAGCGTCTCGGGGCAGAGGTAGTCCACCTCATTTATCGTCGTGGCGAACAGGACATGCCTGCGTTTCGCTACGAGTACGATCTCGCCAAGCTCGATGGCGTTGTATTCCACTGGCACACGCAGCCGGTTAGAATTCTCGGCGATGCCGGACAGGTCGCTGCGATCGAATGTGTTCGCACACAGTTTGAGCCGGCCTCCGGGGCAAGCCGCGGGAAGTTCATCAACATCCCAGGCAGCGAATTCAAAATCAAAGTGGACATGGTCATCCGCGCCATCGGCCAGAAGCCGGTGACGGAATTTCTTCGCGCCGTGCCCGGAATCGCGCTGCGCGAGAACGGCACCGTGATCGTCAACGAGCAGCGACAGACGGGCAACGCGAAGTACTTTGCCGGCGGTGATTGCGTCAACGGCGGCAAAGAAGTGGTAGACGCGGTTGCCGAAGGCATGGCCGCAGCGCGTGGAATTGACGCGTGGCTGGGCGCGCCTCGCGGAAAGAACTAGACGTCGGTGCGTCTCCCTGACTCATGGACCGACCGCCTGCCCGTCCTGCAGGACCTCGAACAAAGCTGGGAACCGGTACCCCGCGCGGCATTAGTTGCGTGGATCGTTTTCTATACGCTGTTCCTCTATCAGGTTGGGCGCGGCTCCGGGATTTTGCTCCTGATGGATGGCGTTTTTGTGCCCATTCACGAAGGCGGCCATCTGCTTTTCCGTTTTGCCGGGGAGTTCATCAGCGTCGCGGGCGGAACGTTTCTCCAGCTCTTTGTCCCCTTCGCGCTGGCCGTTTATTTTCTCTTCCGCCGCCAATCCCAGGGCGTCGCGTTTTGTTTTTTTTCTTCTTTGAACAGTTCTTGCCGATCGCAACTTACATGGCCGATGCTCGCGCACAGGAACTTCCGTTACTGACAGTCGGCGACTCCGAATACGTCATTCATGATTGGAACTATCTGTTTGGCAAGCTCGGTGTTCTGGCGCATGATACGCAAATCGCGACCGCGTTTCGTATGATTGGCTGGCTAGGGATGATCGGCGTAGTGGTGTGGCTGATCTGGCGCGGGCTCAATGACGTGGTGCCAGAATCACGACAGAAGAACAATATCGGCGGAGCCTGAATTTGAAAAGCCGCCAGGGACGGAGCGTAAGGTACACGCACAACGCTGCAAACCGGTGCATTAGTTGCAAAAGATCGCCTTTAGAATTCGTATAGCCGTTATCTGTGTTTATCTGTGTTCATCTGTGGTGAAGTGCTGTCAGGCCCGAGAAAGAGGTGACCCATGGCAGATCTGAGCGTCAACTTTTGCGGCTTGCGCTCGCCGAATCCCTTTTGGCTTGCGTCAGGCCCTCCCACGAACACTGGCGGGCAGGTGATGCGCGCGTTCGATGCCGGCTGGGGTGGTGCGGTGTGGAAGACGATCGGTGAGCCCATCCAGAATACTTCCTCACGTTACGCTGCCATCGATCTGAACGGCGTAAAAATGATGGGCCTGAACAACATCGAGCTCATCAGCGACCGTCCGATCGGCGTGAATCTGCGCGAAATCACTGAAGTGAAGAAGCGCTATCCGAAGCACTTGGTGATCGCGTCGCTGATGGTGGAATCCAAGCGCGAAACCTGGCATGACATCGTGCGCCGCGCCGAAGACGCCGGTTCCGATGCGCTAGAACTGAATTTCGGCTGCCCGCACGGCATGAGCGAGCGCGGCATGGGCGCAGCGGTAGGCCAAGTTCCCGAGTACACCGAAATGATTACGTCCTGGGCGAAGGAAGTCGCCAAAACACCGGTGATCTCCAAGCTCACGCCCAACGTCACCGACATCACTCACATTGCGCTGGCGGCCGAACGAGGCGGCGCCGATGCCGTCAGTCTGATCAACACGATCAATTCACTGATGGGCGTTGACCTCGAAACATTTGCGCCGCGCCCCAATGTGGCAGGGAAGTCCTCGCACGGCGGATATTGCGGACCGGCAGTGAAGCCGATCGCCTTGCACTTGGTTTCCAGCGTGGCCAAGAAGGTAAAGATCCCGGTCGTGGGCATCGGCGGTGTCGGCAGTTGGATTGATGCCGCCGAACACATCGCGCTAGGTGCGACTTGTGTGCAAGTCTGCACCGCCGCCATGCACTACGGCTTCCGGATTGTCGAGGACATGGCCGACGGCCTCGGCGCCTATATGGACGATCACCGCTATCGCACCATCGAGGATTTTCGCGGCCGCGCCGTTCCGAACGTGATGGATTGGGGCGACCTGGACTTGAATTACAAGATCATCGCGAAAATTGATACCGATCTGTGCATCGGGTGCCAGCTCTGTTACGTAGCATGCGAAGACGGCGCGCATCAGTGCATCGAACGCGCCCACGCGCAAAATGGAAACGGCAAGCACAATCCGAACGGCATGGAAGTTCATGTACCGAAGATCATCGACGAGGAATGCGTAGGCTGCAATCTATGCGCACTCGTCTGCCCTGTGCACGGATGCATTACGATGGCGGAAATTGATACCGGCTTGCCGCCGATGTCCTGGAAACAGAAGACCAGCGCTGGCCGTGTGAGCTAGGGGCGTGGCCCCACGCGCGTGTTAGTAGAACGCACGCATGTCCGGCATATGTGGCAATTCCACGTATAGCTCGCGGCCGTAATCGCTAAGTGTAAGCTTGATTAGCTCCGCAGGTCCCACATCGCGAAGACTCCAGTTGTTCGTCGGCAGCACCCGCGATTTAACGAACAGATCGCCGCTCTCAAAATCCTGCCCGTTCGCATGTAGATCGGAAGGGAACACGTTATAGACGAGCTTGGCTTTGATGTCCAGAGCCAGGTAGCGATGGCCAATCAGCAAAAGCACCAGATTCGTTTCCTTCTTCTTGTCCGTTTGATAGACGTTCCAGGTCAGCGGTGTCTTGTCGTCCACTTTGCATTGCGCTCGCGATACTGATTTCCAAAGATAATGATTATCCGCGGCGCGCGCCCCCGTGACGCCCGCCAATGCAACTGTGCAAGCGAGCAGTGTGATTCCCACGCGCGAGGGGCATGCCGCGAGCGGATTCCTGGGACGGCCCAGCGTAGGAAATCGCAGTGGTTTATCGGACGCGATGTTGCAGCGATTCAATCCCATTGGACGCGCACTTGCTTCGCCGAAATAATCACGTAGCCCTTGCTCCGGCCGTGCTCCACCACATCGCGCAGGATCGCGACGTCTTGTTCGCAATATTCCGCGACACGATCCTTCTGGCCGGCGCGCCACCATTCTACCGCTTGCAGTCCATCGCCGCTCTTGGCTGTGCCTAACGTCTCTTTGGCGAGCTGATCGAGTTTCACGCGATGCCCTAGTTGCTTGTGCAGCAATTCGTGAATATCGAGCGAGAGCTTGCGCAGACTTTCAACAGGAGCGTAGGCGCGGAGCACTTCCAGGTCGAAGCGATTGCCATTGTACGTGATCACGTGCGTGAATTGTTCGAGCTCGGTGATCAACGCGAGCGCGTCATCCTCAAACCATCGGCGAAACGCTTTTTCCTTATCCCAGGTGATCGCGATGGCCAGTCCGAAAGCGCGAATGTTCGCCCAACCACCGTCCACTTCGCTCGAAATTCTTAGCGTTTCAATATCTAGATAAATTTCCCGGTCAAATAGTCCTGGCAGGTGAAGGTCCTTTCAACATGCGAACGCGATGCCGGCTCGTGCGAATTTCGAAACGCTACACTCGCAAATCTCCCTGAACCTACTGCAGCGAATCAAGAATTGGTTTTTGTCGCCGGTGTGCCGGCAACAATCTAATAAAGGCTCGATTCGCGCTTGCGCCCGGTGTAGTCAATGTAAACGATCTTGGTCTCGGTATAGAACTCGATCGCCGCATGCCCCACTTCGTGCGGCCCCACGCTCGACTGTTTTGTCCCGCCGAATGGGACATGCGCTTCGCCGCCGACCGTCGGCGAATTCACGTGAGTCATGCCAGTTTCGATCTTGTCCACAAATTCGAAAATCTTGCTGGGATCGCTCGAATAGATCGCGCTCGAAAGCCCGTAGCGCACCGAATTCGCGACCTGCAGCGCTTCGTCGAAATCCTTGACGCGAATGATGCTAAGTACCGGCCCGAAGATTTCCTCTTGTGCCATCTTGCTGTCCCATTCGACGCGATCGAACACCGTCGGCGCGATAAAGAAGCCTTGATCATACTTCGGGCCGGTCAGGCGCGCTCCGCCACACTGTAGCTTTCCTTCCTGCTTGCCGATTTCGAGATACTTGAGCACCGTGTTGAACTGGTCTTCGTCCACCGACGGTCCCATGTCCGTCCCGGCATCCAACCCGTCGCCTACCGTGAATTTTTTCACGCGCTCGAGCAGCATTCCCACGAATTTGTCCGCCACGCTCTCTTCGATCACCACGCGGCTCGTCGCTGTGCAGCGCTGGCCCGTGGATGCAAACGCTCCCGCCAGCACTGATTCCATCGCCAGCTGCAGATCCGCGTCGGCCAACACGACGACCGGGTTCTTGCCGCCCATCTCGCACTGCACCTTCTTCATCCGCTCGGCCCCGGCTGCATATATCTTGCTGCCCACCGCCGTTGATCCGGTAAACGTCAGCCCCTGTACGTGAGGATTCTGCACCAATTCATCGCCCACCTCTTCGCCCGCGCCCAGCACCACGTTCAGCACACCAGCCGGTAGGCCGGCCTGCTCGAAGATTTCCGCAATCCGAATCGCACAAAGCGGCGTCAGCTCTGCCGGTTTCAGCACCACGGTGTTGCCGCAAACGAGCGCTGGAGCGATTTTCCAGATCGGGATCGCCACCGGAAAATTCCACGGCGTGATCGCGCCCACCACGCCGAGCGGCTGGCGAATCGTGTACGAAAAATTCTTGGGCAGCTCGCTGGTGAGAGTCTCGCCGTTCAATCGCCGCGCTTCGCCCGCCGCGAATTCCAGGATGTTGATCGCGCGCTGCACCTCGCCGAGAGCGTCTTTCAGCGCTTTGCCTTCTTCGCGCGTCAGCAGCCGCGCCAACTCCTCTTTTTGCGCCTGCATGATCTGTGTCGCCTTGAAGAGGATCTTGCCGCGGCTCGGCGCCGGCATTTCGCGCCAGGCGGGAAACGCAGCCTTCGCCGCGACAATGGCCTGCTTCATTTCCTCGCGCGTCGAAAGCGCGATGCGCGCCACGACTTCATCCGTGTTAGCCGGATTCCGCCGCTCGACGATCTTCGCCGACTTCGATTCCACCCACTCGCCGTTAATGTAATTCCGGCAAAGCAGCTCTGTCGTTGTTGCCGTGGTCATGTTTCGTTTCCTCTAGTTCTAGAGTTTAACCTCGCTGAACGATTTATCGAGCAACCGGATGGCTTCATCCACGTCAGCTTTGGAGATATTCATCGGCGGAGCCATGCGGATGACGTTGGCAAACATTCCGCCCTTGCCGACCAGCAACCCATTGGCGCGCGCGCGTTCCAGCACCTGATTCGTTTCCTGCGGCGCAGGCTCTTTCGTCTGGCGATCCTTTACGAGTTCGAGTGCCTGCATCATGCCCATGCCACGCACGTCGCCGATCAGAGGATATTTCTCCTGCAGCTCTTCAAGCTTTTTGCGGAAGTAGCCGCCAACGATGTGCGTATTGTCGCGCAGGTTTTCCTCTTCGATCACTTCAATCACCGCGCGCGCCGCGACGGAAGTAACCGGGTTGCCGCCAAACGTCGCAATCGTCAGGCCCTGAAATTTATCGGCGAGTTCGGCGGTGGTAATCGTCAATCCCACTGGTACGCCGTTGGCCATACTCTTCGCGGAAGTAATAATGTCCGGCGTGACTTCCCATTGCTCGATGCCCCACCATTTTTTGCCGGTGCGGCCCCACCCGGTCTGCACTTCGTCGGAAATATATTGCCCGCCGTAATTCTTCACGATGCGATAGACAATCTTGAAATATTCCGGCGGGGGAGTGATAAAACCGCCGACGCCCTGAATCGGCTCGGCGATAAACGCAGCGATTGAACCGCTCGTCGTGGTCTGAATCACGCTTTCAACATCATTCGCACAAGCCACGTTGCACGATGGATACGTCAAGTGCAACGGACAGCGGTAGCAATACGGATTTACGGCATGCGACACTCCCACGCTGATCACGCCGCCTTTGCGCCAGGCGGATTGCGCCGTAACCGATTTCGCCAGCGCCGACCCGCCGGAATAAGCGTGGCGCAGCGCAACGATGTCGTAACTGGGTCCAGCCATTCGCGCCAGCATAATCGCCGCTTCGTTCGCTTCCGTACCGGAGCTTGTGAAGAAACTCTTCTGCAATTTGCCAGGAGTGATCTCCGCAAGCTTCTCGGCCAGTGCCACGACGGCTTCGTTGGGAAACAGCGTCGAAGTGTGCTGCAGCTTGTCCACCTGCGCCTTGATTTTCGACGTGACCTTCGGATTGCAGTGGCCCACGCCGATCGTGACGATCCCGCCGAAGAAGTCGAGGTACTTGTTGCCCTCGATGTCCCACAGGTATTGCATCGAAGCATGGTCCGCCACGAGCGGGTGTTGGTAGTAGTTCGTAACCGCCGGCCAAATAAACTCCTTGTGCTTGCGAACCACTTCCTCGCTGCGCGTAGTCGTCACTTTTGGGGTCGTTGTCATTTACTCGGCCTCTCGAAATTCAAAATCACCACAGATGAACGCGGATGAACACAGATAAAACCATGAACTATGTCAACAAACGAATCGTCGGTACTCTAGTTTCAGGCGCCCGAAGTCTATCAGGAGACCTACTCGGATCTTCGTCGCGCGCAGGTAGTTCATCAGCTGAGCGCTGTGGCTCGGATCGAGCGAGGCGCAAGCCTTCAGTTCAAGGATCACGCGGCCCTCCACAATCATGTCCGCGATGTAATCGCCGACGACGGAGCCCCGATATTTTATTTGCAACTGTTCGTTCTGCCCGTAGTTGAGCCCGTGCGTTTCCAACTCTAATGCGAGAGCGTTGGAATAGACTCTCTCTAGGAATCCCGCGCCAAGCGTGTTGTGCACAGCGAAGGCAGCCTGAAGAATCGCTCCAGTCAATTCCTGTTCGGGATATTCCTTTTCGGACGCGGCAGTCGTATCACGAACCACTGCGCGGGTTTGTATCTCCAAGTCTTTATCTGTGTTCATCAGTGTTCATCTGTGGTGATTTTGAACTAATCCGCCGCCGCAGCAGAGCGCGTCCGCGCGATCTCTCCATAGCTTTCCGGGCGTCGGTCGCGGAAGAATTGCCACGTCTGGCGCACTTTATCCATTTCTTCCAGGTCCAAATCGGCGACCAGCACTTCGTCCCTATCCCGGCTAGCCTGCGCGATAATCTTGCCTCGCGGATTGCAGAAATAGCTCTTGCCGTAAAATTCGCCGATATTCCAGGGCGCTTCCTTGCCCACGCGATTGATGGCGCCGACAAAGTAGCCATTAGCAACCGCGTGCGCTGGCTGCTCGAGCTCCCAGAGATATTCGCTCAGTCCAGCTACCGTCGCCGAAGGATTGAACACGATCTCCGCGCCATTCAGTCCGAGCACGCGCGCACCTTCGGGAAAATGCCGGTCGTAGCAGATGTAAACGCCGATCCGCGCAAACTTGGTCTGAAAAGTTAAATATCCAGTGTTTCCCGGCGTGAAGTAAAACTTCTCCCAGAATCCGGGCGCAACCTGAGGAATGTGGTGCTTGCGATATTTGCCAAGATATTTTCCGTCCGCGTCAATCACCGCCGCGGTGTTGTAGAAAAGCCCAGTCATCTCCCGTTCGTAGATCGGCACAATCATCGCCATTTCGTATTTCTTGGCCAGCTTGCGCATGCGCTCGATCGTCGGGCCGTCCGGAACCGCTTCGGTCATCTCATACCAACGGGCTTGTTGTTCGGCGCAGAAATACGGACCGTTGAAGAGTTCCTGCAGGCACAGAATCTGCGTCTTTTTCTTCGCGGCATCGTGAATCAGCTTCTCGTGCTTTTCGAGCATCTTTTTGGAGATGTCGCGGATGGAATACTTTTCCGGCGACCACTCGCAATGCACTTGGATCAATCCGCAACGCACCAGACGAGGCATCAAAGACCTCCCGTTTGCCGGCCAGCACTCTGGTATCGCACTACTGGCGTTCTAAGCGTGTTCTGTAGTCCCGTCATTTTGCATACGAGGCTAGCATAATCCGCGAAATTTTTCCGGCTTGTGCACGCGAATAACGCGACATATTGGACTGCGGTGTGGCGGCATCCCGGAACCATCGTTCACGCCCCCGGATAGCGACGAGCCGAAGAAATTGCGCACGATAGGGATGCACAGACCGTATAATCCCGCCGACGACATTCATGAAACGCGTATTAGAACTTCTACTTCGCGGATTGGGCCGGATCTTTCCGGACTGCGTCACGCTGAGCCAGGCAGTGGCGTTCAATATGTTCCTCGCGTTTTTTCCCATGCTTCTTCTGGCGCTAGGAGTTTTGAGCAGCAAGGCTGCGTTCCGGGACGCATTGACCGAACTACCGCAGCGGCTAAGAGTTATCGTCCCACCCGGCAGCGAAGATATTGTCACGCAGTATTTCGTGCGCAAAGTAGCTCATCCCTGGAAATGGTTCTCGCTCGGATTGGCCGGAACTCTGCTCGCGGGTTCGCAAGTGATGACCGGCTTCATTGAGGGATTTCGCATCATCGAAGGAGATCCCGTCCGTCAGGGGTATTGGCGTAATTCCCTGCGTGCACTGATTTTGCTGCTGCTGACGACCTTGCCTGCTCTGGTTGTCGTCGTGCTCACCGTCTTCGGCAAGCAGGAACGCGCGTGGCTGCTCCAGGAATTGGGGCGTCAGCCTCTGCTGATTCACGCTGTTGGGTTCGTGATTCAAGCGGCGATCGTGTTTATTCTTTCTATGGTTGTTCTAGTGGCGCTCTACCGCATCGGCCGCCCGGGACATCGCGGCGTGCGAAATTTGCTGCCCGGAGCGGGAGTGGCGACCGTTCTGTGGTGGATCGTGGATATCGTTCTTGGGGCATACGTCCGGCGCATGCCTTACGATGTGGTGTACGGCGGCCTCGCAGCCGCGATCGGCTTACTCATCTGGATGTATCTCACCGCCGTGGTCGTGCTTCTAGGCTCTGCTTATAACGCCGAGCGTCTTGACTCGCAAACCCGGGGTCGCAATCCGGTACGCAGCCTCGTCCGCTAACCGCTTGCGATTGCCCAACTCTGTTTCCCGTCGCGTATTAACGAATTGCGCCCACCCGCAACTTTTGATGTTCCACAGGGTTAAACTGGAGGCTACTAGAACGCTGCGCACCACTGCCCCTATGTCACGTCGAGGTTAAGTAAGTGAAGAAAAGACGAATACGTCGCCACGCCCGACGATTGGACGCTCTCGGGGCCAGCCTGGTGGGCGCCACGCTCATCGTCGGCCTCATCCTGGTTGTGCCACATGTACGCGCAGACAATGAGGGCGATGCGAGCGCAAGACACGACCGCGTGGTCCTCGACAAGAAGTTCAAAGGCAAGCTCCCCATCACGCAGCTCACCGAAGATGAAGCAATCGTCCACGCGCTGAACCGTTTGGCTTACGGCCCGCGTCCAGGCGACGTCGAACGAATTCGCCAAATGGGCTTGGATAAGTGGATTGAGCAGCAGTTGCATCCCGAATCCATTGACGACCAAGCGCTGAATCAACGCCTGCAACGATATCCGACGCTCGAGATGTCGTCCAAGCAGTTGCTCGAGGATTACCCGCAACCCAATCAGGTTGCCAAGCAGCAGGGAATCACGAAAGAACAGGCTCAAGACCAACTGAAGTCGAAGCAACAAACCGCCGAATCGCAAATCATCGTCACAGGCAATGAAAACCTCGATAAAGCACAGCAGCAGCTCGCCAAGCTGCAGGGCCCCAACCGGATCGTCGCCGAACTGTCCATGGCCAAATTGGATCGCGCGATTTATAGCGACCGCCAGCTCGAAGCAGTGATGGAGGATTTCTGGTTTAACCACTTCAATGTGTTCGCGAATAAGGGCGATGATAAATGGCTGCTCACCTCGTACGAACGCGACGCGATTCGGCCTCATACCATGGGCAGGTTTCAGGATTTGCTCATCGCTACGGCAAAAAGTCCGGCAATGCTCTTTTTCCTCGACAATTATTTGAGCGCCGACCCCGCAGCCGTCGCGCGCATGGAAGCGCAAAAGGATATGCGCCGAGCCCGATATCAGGGCGCCTTTGCCGGAGGCTCGATGCCGACTCCGGGCACATTCCCAGGACCCGCGACTGGCCCGGCTCGCACGACGCCGGTCGCGGCCAAAAAACAAGAGCGCGGCCTGAATGAAAATTATGGCCGCGAAGTGATGGAATTGCACACCGTAGGTGTGGACGCCGGTTACACCCAGCAGGACGTAATCCAGATGGCCGAGTGCCTCACCGGTTGGACGATTCACGAGCCGCGCAAGGATCCGCAATTCTTTTTCGATGAGAAGGTCCACGCTGAAGGCAAGAAAGTGGTGATGGGCCGCACGTTCAACTATGGCGGCGAAAAAGATGGTGAGGAAGCCTTGAAAATGCTGGCCGGCCGCCCGGCTACGGCCACCTTTGTTTCCACGGAACTGGCGCGGCACTTTGTCTCGGACAACCCGCCCCCGGCGCTGGTAGAGCGCATGGCAAAAAGTTTTGAATCGAGTGGCGGCGACATTCGCTCCGTGCTGAAGACCATGATTTATTCGCCCGAATTCTGGTCGAAGGACGCCTACCGCGCGAAGGTGAAGACTCCGTTTGAACTAGTGGCCAGCACGGCTCGCGCGCTCGACGCCGAAGTGACGATCACGCTGCCCCTGACGCAATGGGTCTCGCGCATGGGCGAGCCGTTGTATCTCTGCCAGCCGCCGACGGGGTATTCGGACAAGTCTGAGACGTGGGTGAACACGGGAGCGCTGTTGAATCGCCTGAATTTTTCGTTGGCGTTCGCGGGCGACAGGATGGGCGGCGCCACGGTGGATCTGAAGTCGATGCTGGGTGACGACGCTGCGAAGGACCCGAACGCAGCACTGGCGCGTTCGCTGCAGGAATTTCTAGATGGACAGGTGGCGCAGTCCACTCAGGATACGTTGCAAGCGCGATTGAAGGATCCGCAAATTTTGCAGGCGCGTTTGGACGATCCGGTAAAAGAAGTAAATGAAGGATTGATCGCAGGGTTGGTGCTGGGTACGCCGGAATTTCAGCGGCGATAACATCGCGCGACAGTTTCGGAAACAGGGAGAACGGCAATGGCCATTTCGCGTCGGTACTTTCTGAAGAGCGGCGGCATCGCGATGCTGGGGATGGCGGCCCTGCCGTCGTTTTTGCAGCGCGCCGTTGCCGGCACGGCCGCGCCCAACAAGAAAAAAATGGTCGTGCTATTTCAGCGTGGCGCGATGGATGGTCTGAATGTCGTCGTGCCCTTCGGCGAACCAAATTATTACCATATGCGTCCGACGATCGCGATTCCTGCTCCTACACGTGGCGGCGCCGAAGCGGCGCTCGACCTGGACGGCTTCTTCGGGCTGCACCCAGGTCTGGAACCAATGCTCCCGCTTTTCCGCAACGGACAGCTCGCCGTCGTACAGGCGGTCGGCTCGCCGGATCCTACGCGTTCGCACTTCGATGCCCAGGATTATATGGAATCAGGCACGCCGGGGCGAAAAGCTACCGACGACGGGTGGCTGAATCGCGCGCTGCAAACCATGCCAGAAGAACAGCCCTCGCCCTTCCGTGCAGTCGCATTCGGACCTTATCTGCCGCGGACATTGCAGGGCTCCGTTTCGGCCATCGCGATTCCGGACCTGAAGCAATTCAAAATGAACGGACCGCAGCAAACCACCGAAGGCGGATTCGAAGCGATGTATGCCCAAACGGTGGATCGTGCGCTGCGCGGCGTCGGCACGGAAACTTTCGAAGCCGTTGATCAGCTCAAAAAAATCAACCCGGACACATACCAGCCCGAAAACGGCGCGCAATATCCCAAGGGCCGCTTTGGCCAGAGCCTCCAGGAAATCGCGGAATTGTTCAAGGCCGACGTCGGGTTGGAAGTCGCGTTTCTCGATAGTGGAGGTTGGGATCACCACGTCAATGAAGGCGGTGTGCAGGGCCAGCTTTCCAATCTGCTCCGCGATCTTGGGCAAGGAGTCGCCGCGTTTCATCAGGACATGGGCGACCGCATGGGTGACGTAGTGTTCGTCAGTATGTCTGAATTTGGCCGTACCGCGCACGAAAACGGCAATCGCGGCACCGATCACGGCCACGCAAACTGCATGTTCGTGATGGGCGGCGATATCAAAGGCGGGAAAGTTTACACACGCTGGCCGGGGCTAGACGAAGCACAACTCAACCAAGGCCGCGACCTCGCCGTGACCACCGACTATCGCAGCGTGCTCGGCGAAATCATCGCCAACCATTTAGGCGACCGCGATCTGAACGCAGTATTTCCCGGGTTCGCAAACGACCCGCGCCAATTCCTTGGCCTCGTCAAGGCCTAGCAGCGTGTAGAAGCGCAACCGCGACCCACTCCTTGCGGTTATTTCGTCGTATAATGGCGCTCATGAGCCGAAACACCAGTGAACTTCTTAAGCAGGCATTGACGCTTCCGGTCGCGGAGCGCGCAGAACTTGCTGGCTCTTTGATCAAGAGCCTGGACGAGCCCGAAAACGAATCGGTTGCGGACGCGTGGAACGCCGAGATTCTTCGTCGCATGGAAGATCTCGATTCAGAACGTGTCGCTCCTGTGTCGCTTGATGAAGCCCGACGACGCCTCTCCCGCCTGCGGCCCTAATTGCCGGCCTTGATGCGCATGCCGTAGAAGGATTTGTAGACAAAGAAGAACGAAACGAAGAAGAACGCGGCGGCGAGAATGTGCGTAACGTTCCCGCCTTTCTCAGCCGTTAGCTGCACCGCCAGTTCGACCGCGAGCAGCCCGAAGAGCGTGGTGAATTTGATCACCGGGTTCAGCGCCACCGACGAAGTATCCTTGAACGGGTCGCCCACAGTATCACCCACCACCGTAGCATCGTGCAGCGGCGTGCCTTTCTGCTTCAACTCGACTTCCACAATTTTCTTGGCGTTGTCCCACGCCCCGCCTGCATTGGCCATGAAAATCGCTTGATACAAACCGAAAATCGCAATCGAAATTAGGTAGCCGATAAAAAAGAAAGGTTCGACGAACGCGAATGCCAACGTCGCGAAAAACACCGCGATAAAAATGTTGAGCATGCCCTTTTGCGCATATTTTGTGCAAATGGCGACGACTTTCTTGCTGTCCTCCACCGACGCCTTCTCCACGCCTTCCAGTTTGATATTGGCCTTGATGAACTCAACAGCCCGGTATGCGCCGGTCGTGACGGCCTGCGTCGAAGCGCCGGTAAACCAATAAATCATCGCGCCGCCGGTGATCAAACCCAGAAAGAACGGTGCATGCAACAGCGATAATTTGTCCACGTTCTGCGTAATGCCATTCGTGAGCGCCATAATGATGGAGAAGATCATGGTGGTCGCGCCGACCACGGCGGTACCGATCAGCACTGGTTTTGCGGTGGCCTTGAAAGTATTTCCAGCGCCATCATTTTCTTCCAGCAGCTCTTTCGCGCGCTCGAAATTCACGTCAATGTCGAAAGTGCCCTTCAACTCCTGCTTGATGCCCGGCAGCGTCTCGATCAGCGACAGTTCATACACGGATTGCGCGTTATCCGTCACGGGGCCGTAGGAGTCAACCGCGATTGTCACCGGCCCCATTCCCAGAAATCCAAAGGCTACCAGGCCAAACGCGAAGACCGGCGCCGCAATCATCAAATTGCTCAGACCTTCCAAGCTGACGAGATAGCTGATGGACATCAGCAGCACCATCGCCAGGCCGATGTAATACGCAGAGAAATTGCCGGAAACAAAGCCAGATAAAATTCCCAGCGACGCGCCGCCCTCTTCCGCCGAAGCGACCACTTCCCGAACATGCCGGGATTCCGTAGAAGTGAACACTTTCACCAATTCCGGAATGATAGCGCCCGCAAGCGTGCCGCAGGAAATGATGGTTGCCAGCTTCCACCATTGCGACGCGTCGCCACCGAGGGTCGGAATTGTGAAAGCTGAGATCACGTAGGTCAGCGCAATGGAAACAGCCGAAGTGATCCACACCAGCGACGTGAGGGGCGTTTCGAAATTCATCTTGTCGGCATTCCGGAAGCGTGCTTTGGCGATGAAGTCGTTCAGGAAGTAAGCAGCGGCACTGGCCACCAGCATGGCGATACGCATTACGAAAATCCACACAAGTAGCTGAACTTGCACAACAGGGCTCTTTACGCCCAGCAGAATGAAAGTAATCAGCGCGACGCCGGTGACTCCGTAAGTTTCAAACCCGTCGGCGCTGGGGCCAACCGAATCTCCGGCATTATCCCCCGTGCAATCCGCAATGACGCCGGGATTGCGCGCATCGTCCTCCTTGATCTTGAAAACGATCTTCATCAAGTCGGACCCGATGTCCGCGATCTTCGTAAAGATGCCGCCGGCAATTCGCAATGCGGCCGCGCCCAGCGATTCGCCAATCGCGAACCCGATGAAGCAGGGTCCAGCATAGTCGCCGGGGATAAAAAGCAGGATGAACAGCATCATCAGCAATTCCACGCTGATCAGCATCATGCCGATGCTCATGCCTGCATCGAGCGGAATCTGATAAATCGGAAATGGTTTGCCGCGCAGCCCGGCGAACGCCGTCCGGGAATTCGCAAAAGTGTTCACGCGAATGCCGAACCATGCCACGCCAAAACTCCCAGCAATCCCCAACACGCTAAATAGCAGGATGATGACGACTCGCATTGTCTCGTAATGAAGGAGCACGCCGAAATAAAGCACGATGACGACCGCGATGAAAGCTTCCAGCAACAGAAGGAATTTGCCCTGGGTCACCAGGTAGGTCTTGCAGGTCTCATAGATCAGGTCGGAAATCTCGCGCATCGAGCGATGCACCGGCAGATTCTTCAGCTTGGTGTAAATCGTCATCCCGAACGCCAACCCAAACACACAGAACAAAATGCCGAACATTAGCAGGCGATGGCCGTCAATCCCCAGAAACGTAACCGACGACAAATCCGGCAACTTCAGATTCGCTTCACCACCCACCGATTCGGGGGCAGTCTGCGCGTGCGCCGTGAAGGCGCACAAAAAAATGGCTGGCACGATAGCGGCCGCCGTACACGCCGCGCGGCATCCGCGCGACCAGAGGTTCATAATTCCATACCGCATTAGTTGCCCTCCGCTGCGCGCGCATTCGCACACATATGAGTCCAAGCTGATTCCGACATTCTGCCTCCGGATGAAAAACTCCTTGATGGGGAGCCCGCTGATTGCGGGAAGCAACAGCACAGAATCGCCTTTTGTATCAGGAAAGCGCGTCCAGGTCAAGAAAAGAGGGGCCTCGGGGTCTACACTAAATCCTGTATTTTCATTATACTGTCGGCGCTCAGGGAGCCAGCCAATCGTGCCGTTACGTCAAAAAACTGCGCTGATCACGGGAGGCGGAAGAGGCATCGGCAAAGGAATCGCCGAGGGACTGGCGCGCGAAGGCGTGCGCATCGCCATTTCCTATCGCATGAACAAGACCGCCGCGCAGAATACGCTGCGTCAATTGCAAGCGCAGGGCGCGGAATGTTTTGCAGTTGAAGCGGACGCGACTGACCCGGAGAAAGTGCAATTTTTGATAGACACGGTTCTGGAGCGTTTTGGCCGGCTCGACATCCTGGTGAATAACGTCGGCGAATTCAATTGGAAGCCGGTCGCCGAGACGTCTCTGCAGGAATGGGAAGAAATTATTGCGTCGAATTTATTTAGCGTTTTCTACGCCAGTAAAGCGGTGCTTCCGGCGATGCGGCGACAGCACTGGGGACGAATCGTCAATCTCGGCGCCGTCGGTGCGGAGCGTGGATTCGGGCAGGGCACGATCTCCGCCTACGCGGCGGCAAAAGCAGCCGTGGTTTCATTCTCACGCTCACTCGCCATTGAGGAGGCGAAGCACGGAATCACCGTCAACGTCATCAACCCTTCGAATATAGACGAGCGCGAACTCACCGCCGATGAAGCGCGCCGCATTCACGACGCGCGGTCGCCCATCGGCCGTCCTCCATCTTCGGAAGACGTAGCAGCCGCCGTGAAATTTTTCGCTTCCGACAGCGCCGATTACATAACCGGCCAAGTCATCAACGTGACCGGCGGATGGATGCTATAGGCCAAGGTTTTGTAGCGGCGCACTTCAACGCACCATCTGTGTCGAGTCGCAAAACAATGGCCCCTAGAAGCCGGTGTGATGAAATCGCTCTGCCGCCCCTCCTAAAAGACATGGCCCAGCTGGAAAAACCATTTGTCGTGTCCAGTGTCGCCAATACTACCGCCGAGAAATAGCGGTCCGACGACTGTCTCCGCCAGCACTCCCGCAGCAAAATCATTCGGGAATCCGCTCTCGTTCGGCGCACCATACATCTTGCCGAATTCGTAGGCTCCGATTGCGTAAATCCTATCTCCAACGAAGGGCGGCAGCCTCACCAGACTGTGCAAGTAGCCGATGCGGAAGTCATAGTATTGATTTCCGAAAAGCTCGTTCGTGCCGTAAGCGCTCAGACGGCCCGGCCCGCCGAGAAAGAACTGCGGCACGCCGATGTGCGTCGAGCCGAAGCTAGTGCCGCCTTCGCCGACAACAAATACGGACGCCGTACTCTGTACCGGCACGAAGTAATCGGCGCGCGCCTGCATCAATGGGAATGGTGCGGTCGCGCCGGGGTTCGTATCGAACCACTGAAACGTCCCGTTCACGCTATATCCGCGGTGGGGAATGATCGGATCGTCCCGGTGATCTGTAAGGAAGCGAACCCGTGTGTCACCCAGGCGTCCGGCGTACGAGAAAAACTCCGGAGTTCCCAGGCGAAGTTTGGCATCGTAATCGCCGACCTCGTAGCCCACACGGATCTCCGTGAAGCGGCTGAACGTATATCCGATGTCCAGACCTGCTCCCGCTCGGAGGATTCTGTAATCGGCCACGGGATCGCTTTTTCGATAAATTTTGAACGCGGTGTCCGTGGCATCGCCGCGCGGCGCAAAGAACCACTTCGTCGTGGCGTTGAACGGCCGGTAGAGCTCGCTTTCGATCCCGTACGTGTTCCCAAATTGTAGATCGGTGCGCCATTCCGAGCGGTAACCAGCAACGTCCATCAAAGTGATGCGAGCCAACTGGGTAAAGGTGACATCATCACTCTCCGAGCCGTCCACCGAGAAACCCAAATTCAGAGTCGGCGGCGCGTAGGTCTTTTCGTGAACCGTAATCAACAAGCCGTTTTGGCCGTCGCGTGTTGCGAGGCGATAATCCGCGGAGTCGAATTTGCCGATCCCCGTCAACCGCGTGAGCAATTGTTCGAGCTTATCGTTGTCAATGGGCTTGCCGACGACCGGCTGCAGGAATCTCTCCAACTGGTGCGCCGTGCGCGGATTTGTGCCCTCCACTTCCACGAACTGCGGCGTAGGTACCGCGTGCCTTTCGCGATCCTTTCTTGCTTCTAAATAATCGCGCCAGGCCGCGTCGTCCAGCGAATAGGGCAGCAGAATTCGCTGCTTTTCCTCCGCCGCTTTTGTCCCGAGGCCAATAATCGCTTTCGATTTGTCATAATCCATCGAATTGTAGTCGCGCAGATTTACGTTCACGATCAGGTCCGCTGCAGCCAATCCGCGCAATTCATTCTCGTGCACGACCACGTCAACCGAACGTCCCAACACGTCAAAGAGCGATTGAATATCCTTCGGATTAGCAGGCGCCACGTCCAGGTGCACCGCGATAACGATGTCTGCCCCCATTTTGCGCACGACGTCGGTGGGCAAGTTGCCCACCAAGCCGCCATCCACGTAAATCTTCTCGCCGTCGCGAACGGGAGAAAAAACGCCAGGTAAGGACATCGTTGCGCGCAACGCCTCCTGCAGCGATCCGTTCGAAAATACGTGCTCCTTGCCTGAAACGAGTTCAGTAGCGACGCAGCGAAACGGGACAGGCAGGTCGTTGAATGACTCAGACTCTGAATACGGCAACGTTTCGTGGTCAATCAGCATGCTGATCTGCTGGCCAGCGTTCAATCCCCCGGGTAGGGAAAGGCCCTGCTTCAATCCCACGATGATCGAATTCTGAAACGCGCGTTGGTCTTCGCGCCGGCGATATGAAAGGTCCACGTACGGAGTCTTTCCGCCGATGATGATGTCCCAGTTCTGTTCGCTCACGAGCTGCGCAAGTTGCTGCGGAGTTTTCCCAGTGGCGTACAGCCCGGCGACGAGCCCGCCCATGCTCGTTCCGGCGATGTAATCAACCGGGATGTGATGATCTTCGAACCATTGCAGGACGCCAATGTGCGCGAGGCCCAATGCGCCACCGCCTTCCAGCGCCACGCCGATCTTGGCGCGTTGCTGCTTTTCCATTTGCAGCGTCGGCTGCGTCTGCGGTGCCTTGTTTTCGGACGATTGCGAGTGCGCGCAAGGTGCCAGCAAAGCCGCGGTTATCGAGACGACGACATAGAGAGAAAGGCGATTTCGAAAGACTTGGTGCATCAGGACCTCCGAGAGAGGGTCGTGCAAATCAATTCTTATGAGTCGGCGCAATTATTCCCCAGGTTATAACGTCGGGCAAGGCGCGTCGTCTAATCAATGAACGCGCGCCGCCCGGGATGTCGCCATACAAACGCATGGTAGAATTTGCGGTGGTCGCAGATTAAGCTGTCACATCGCCAAAACAGCACCACGCTGGTTCCCGGAAAGCAAATCGCGGTTATGAAAATCCTCACAGCAGAAGAAATGCGGCAAGTTGACCGGCTCACCACCGAGCGCTACGGCATCCCTGGCCTCGGGCTGATGGAAAACGCCGGGATCGGCGTCGCGCGCTTCATCGCGCAGCATTGGCCGGACTTCGCGCAGCGCCGCATCGTCGTTCTTTGCGGCAAGGGCAACAATGGCGGCGATGGATTCGTGGCCGCGCGGCACCTGCGAGATTTGGGAGCCAAGCCGGACGTGTATTTGCTCGCGGCTCCGGAAGAAATGCGTGGCGATGCGGCGACGAATTGCAAACGTTGGCAAGAGACGTACGGCGAGCTTCACGTCATTCGCGATTCGAGCGCATGGCAAAGCGCCAAAGGCACGCTGGCCTCGGCCGACATCATTCTGGACGCGATCCTCGGCACCGGCACGCGCGGCGCAGCCGCCGGGCTTCTCGCGGAAGTCATCGAAGCGGTGAACCAGCGGCGCGGCCCAGCGCGCTCAGCTGTCGTAGCGGTGGACATTCCTTCGGGGCTGGTGGCCGACACCGGCGCAGCCGATGGGCCTGCCGTCCAAGCAGCGTACACCGTCACTTTCACGGCTCCCAAGACCGGCATGATCGGCAGCGCTTCCGGCAACTACGTCGGACAGCTGATTGTTCACGACATCGGTTCGCCTCCCGAGCTGATCGAAGAAGTGGGAAAGAGCGACATTCGCTGGGTTGACGCGCGAGAAGTGAGCAAGTTTGCCAAGCCTCGCCGAGCGGATGGCAACAAGGGAAGTTACGGCCACGCGCTGATCGTTGCCGGATCTGTGGGAAAGAGCGGCGCGGCGGTGTTGGCGTCCTGGGCGGCTCTGCGCACGGGCGCGGGCCTTGTGACCGTCGCCACGCCCGAGCCGGTTCTGCCGATCGTCGCTGTGCACACCCCTGAAATAATGACCGAGCCACTTCCCGCAACCGAAGCCGGAACCATTTCAATGCGCAGCTTCGAGTACGAACGATTCGACAAAATCGTGAAAGGGAAGCGTGCCCTCGCGATGGGCCCAGGACTGACGACGCAAGACGAAACGCAGCAATTCGTCCATGCTGTCGTTGCGAAGCGCGCGGTCCCCATTGTTCTAGACGCCGATGGCTTGAACGCCTTCGCGGGCCGCGCGTTGGAACTCAAAAACGGCACCGGCCCGATCGCCCTAACGCCACATCCGGGCGAAATGGCGCGGCTCGTAGGATGCGAAATCAAAGATGTCCAATCTCGCCGCATAGAAGTTGCACGGAAATCCGCCACGGATTGGAACGCGTTCGTAATTCTCAAGGGCCACCAGACCGTGATCGCTTCGCCCGACGGACAAACCTTTATAAATTCCACCGGCAATCCAGGAATGGGCACGGGCGGCACTGGCGACGTCCTTACCGGAATACTCGCAGGCCTAACCGCGCAATTCGGAACGAGCGATTGGGTCCGCGTCTTGGCGTTCGGCGTCTATCTCCACGGCCTTGCAGGAGACATCGCCTACGCCGATACAGGCGAAGCTCCGCTCCTCGCCTCCGATTTGATCCATGCGATTCCGCGCGCCTACCAACATTTTTACGCCAATGCTTAACCGCGAGCCCCGCCGTGGCTAACCGCGAAATCCTGACGCACTCCTCCGAAGAGACGATTGAGCAAGGCCGCCAAATCGGTGCGGTGCTAAAGCCACCTATATTGATTCTGCTTTCCGGCGACCTCGGAGCAGGGAAGACGACGCTAACGAAGGGAATCGCCGCCGGCCTGGGCGCCGCCCGCGAAGACGATGTCACCAGCCCCACCTTTACGCTAGTTCACAGATACGAAGGGAGCACGCGCGTCTATCACGTGGATCTTTACCGCATTGACGGCCTGCATGACCTCGAAACACTCGGCCTCGAAGACATATTCTCGGAGAACGCGGTAGTAATCGTCGAATGGCCAGATCGCCTGAAGATGCGCACAGGCTGGCCCACCATGGAGATTCAACTGGAACACATCGCGGAGGAAACTCGCAGAATTCTGATAAGGGAATGATCCCGCAGCGCACGACCAACAGGTTGAGCGCGTCACTTCGGGGCGGCGGGAGGATCCAGCCCCATAATTTGAAATCCAGCATCCACATACATCGTGTTGCCGGTAACACCGCGCCCCAGATCGCTCGCAAGAAACACCGCCGCGTCCGCCACCTCCGCGATGTCTGTATTCCGCCGCAACGGCGCATGTTGCGCCACAAATTCCAGCACCTTGGAGAAATCCTTAATTCCGCGCGCGGAAATAGTCTTGATCGGCCCGGCAGATATGGCGTTGACGCGAATCTTGTGCGCCCCTAGTTCGCTCGCCAGATATTTCACTTCAGCCTCGAGCGCTGCTTTAGCGACACCCATCACGTTATAGTTTGTGACCACGCGAGTCGAACCGAGGTAGGTAAGGGTCATAATCGCGCCGCCCGTAGTCATCAGCGGAGAAAGCGCTTTCGACACAGCCACAAGTGAATACGCGCTGACGTCCAACGCAAGTTTGAATCCATCGCGCGACGTATTCAAAAATGGCTGGTTCAAATCTTCATGGTTGGCAAACGCCAGGCAGTGGACCACAGCATCGAGCTTGTGCCCATGACGTTTGAGCGATTCGGCCAAGCCATCAATATCCGACTGCTGTTGCACGTCGCAAGGATAAAAGCCCTTCGCGCCGAGCTCATTGCCAAGCTCTTCCACAGTAGGTTTCGCGCGATCGTTTTGGTAGGTCAGCAGCAGAGTGGCGCCTTCGCGCGCGAACGCCTGCGCGATCGCATAGGCGATGCTCCATTTGTTCCACACGCCCAGGACAATCGCCGTTTTGCCTTCCATCAATTTGGACATGGCTCGCTATTCTACCCGGAAACCTCAATTTCGGCGCGCAGTTCTGCCACGGTCACGCGGATCACCGCCTGCCTGAATTCAGTGGGAATGAATCCATCGCAGCACCTCGCGAAGCAGGTCCGCGAGAATAGGCCACATCGCCGCAAGGATCCCGATTCCCGCTGCGACCACGCGAGAAACCCCTCGAGACGCAACCTTTGGGCCGCCGAGTTCGCTCGGCTCATGCCGCGCACAAAAGCCTCCGGAAATGGCTGGGTTTCCGCACCTTTGCCCCCTCGGGCCCAGATAGAGGCAAGGGCCCTGATCGAGCCGCGGCGGCGAGCCAAACCCGCCTCCAGCGGCTCGCGCCCCGGCGTCGCGACCGGCACGCTCGAACCCCCACTCGCGGTCCTCCGCAGCCTCCGCCTCGAGCGGCCCAGACCCCGCTGTGCTGCCCGACAAATCATTAACGGTTACGAACCGTTCCATTGCGCCCTACGCCTCGCCTAGCTAGAGTCAAACCTCGTCTCGCTGCACCCGTATGCCCGATCTCCGCATCGCGCCTTCACCCGACCATCCTGCCCGGATGAAGCTGGAGTCGTACTCCGCCGAAATCCGCCTACCCAATCTCACTCTGGGCGTGGACAACATCCATTATGACGTTTTCCTCAGCCCGCGGTTTGTGGATTTCACCAGGAAATACCTCCAGGACCTGGTCCGCCAGAGCGTCAACATCAGCCTTTTCTATGGCAAAGATCGCAAGCAATCCGGAGCACCGGAACACGGTGCGTTCCGCAAACTCCTCACCGAGGTTCTGCAAGCGTCCGTCACTCGCGCGAAATTTCAGCAATCCATCGAGAGCGATATACTGCACCAACTCGCGCTCATCAAGCATCTGACCTCGGAAATCACCACGCAATTTTCCAGCATGCTCGTCGAGTGCAAGGACTGGATTCGCGCGCGTGGCGAACACTTCGAGCACAGCGAACAAGCGCACGTCATGCGCGCAAAGATCGCCGAAATGCAGTCGGACAAGAAAAATGTCTATCGCCAGGTTGGCGAAACCCTCTGCCGCATCTGGCGCGAAGTGGAAGAAGGCACGCTCTCGAAATCGCGCCGCGCCCTTTTCGGCGAGGATTTTCACGATACCTACGAATTGCTGCAGAACCGCTTTCTCTTCGTCGAAAACGGCAATGACGATCATCTTTTTCTCGAACACTATGTCCTTGTCGCGAATTTCGTCAACGATCCCGACCGCTTTGAAGTCTTCGACACTCTATTGCTGGATCTGGTCCGCGATTTCGTGCTGACGGGCGACAACGCGGACGAACTCAGCAAAGCGCGTAAAGCGCACGAACGGCTGCTCGAGCAAGCCCGCCAAAAACGCACCGAGATCGCTCGCATGGAGGAGGAACTCGAGGAAGCCTCCGGACGCTCCGGCGACGGCGACAGCTTGTTTCCCTCGATTTTCAAACGCAAGGGCGGCACAGCGCCGGGCTCTCACGCCGAAATTTCGGAATTGCGCAAGAAACTCGCGCTGGCGGAAAAGACACTCGAAGAACTGGGCCCGCAAATTGACTCCGCCAAGCAGCACATGAATTTCCGTGATCGAGGAATATCGCAATCGTCTGGGCGACTACCTCAACCAGCCGCAGAATGCCCGCCGTCTGTTTGACGCGCAGGCTCCCGCCGGTGACGGCGAGAACACCCGCCAAACGCGCTCGCAACTTCTGGAAGAGTGGTTCCATCGCCTCGAGGAACGCGACTTGCTCTTTCACGTGCTCGCCGGCTACGAATTGCGCCGAATCTACGCCGATTACTGCCCGCCGATCCACTTGCAAGCGCTGAAAAAGGCCCTGGTGAATCGCGAAGAAGCCAAGCGCGTGGAAACAATCCTGGAACAGTTTCCCGCGCGCAAGATTTCGATGAAGCGGCTAGACGATGCTTCGCGCGCGATTCGCCGGCGCACGCGCGAAGAGCAATTGTGCCACGGTCTTGCAATTTGCGGAAGACTTGATGCGCCTGCGGCGCGATCGCCGCAATTATCAGCACGTGGCGACCTGGATGGAGCGAATCAACCTGGTGCGCTCGGAGCGCGCCACGAGAACTCTCGCGGGTCAATAAAAGCCTCTACGAATTTCTGCATGCCGACGAGGGCCGCCCCACCGACGATCCCGTCATCAATCATACCGTCATCAAAGCCGACGTCCGCGGCTCCACGGGTATCACCAAGGACCTGCTCGCGAAGGGCTTGAATCCCGCGTCGCACTTCAGCATGAACCTGCATGAGCCCGTGAAGCGCATGCTGGAGCGCTACGGCGCGGCCACCGTGTTCATCGAAGGCGACGCCATCATTCTCGCAATCTACGAAACCGAATCCACGCGCGCCACCACTCGCGGCGTAGCCCGCGCCTGCATTCTCGCTCGCGAAATTCTCGCAGTGACGCAAGCCTACAACGCGCGCACCAAGTCCACCGGCCTGCCGCAGCTCGAAATCGGCGTAGGAGTGGCATTCCAGGATTCCGCACCATCACTCTGGATGGACGGCGAATCGAAAATCATGATTTCCAGAGCGTTGAATTTGTCCGATCGTCTTTCGAGCTGCACGAAAATCGCCAAGCGCCTGTTCTCAAACAATCCGTCGCCGTTCAACGTCTTCTTGCTGCAACCGCTGATGGAAGACGCCGCGGAAGACGAGGGCGAAGAACTTCTGGTGCGCTACAACCTGAATGGCATCGAGCTAAATGAAGAAGGATTTCAGAAGCTCAGCGCCGAAATTGCTATGTCGCCCATGGGCGGCAATTTCCCGATGCCCTGGGGCAAAGAGCGCGTGCAACTTTATTTCGGCGAAGTGCCGCTGGGAGAAACGCTCGAGCCCGTCGTCATCCGCAAAGGATTTGTCCACCAACTCCTGCCCGGCGCCAAAGTCGGCGCGCAAGGCACCCGCCCCTACTACGAAGTCTGCACCGATTCCAAGCTTCTCGATCTGGCCCGCAAAAAATTCGCCACAGTCGCCCCGAAGACCTGATTGTCCGTCAGTCGTCCAGCAACAGTTCCATCGGGCAGCGGTTGATTTTCGTCAGGGCACGGCTTCAGCCGTGCCATAACCGCCGCAAAATCACAGCGGCTTTAGCCGCTGTAAGGGAACGAATTTCGAGTTCTCGCACAGACTCTTTAGCCCTGAGGCAAGATTTTGACTTTTTCCGCAAACCGTTAAGTCCACCGTCAGCCGCGAAAAGCTCCTTGCCAGTTCGATCGCCGCCCGCACGTCCTCCGGCCTCCAATGCGGACTCCGCGGCTTCCGCGACCAAGAGTTGAAGCGCTGCCCCCAGGCCCCTATAATCATTTCCGCGAATGCGCTTAGCAGCCCAAACGCCCAGTTTGCGCCTGTCAAAAAATGCGGTGACCTCCGGTACGCCGGAACGGCCGCAATAATCTCCCGTTCCCACAAAGGAGGCGAATAGGGTCCGGTGATCCTCGTGGCCTTCAAAGCCATTGATCCTGTCCTTAGCGGCCAGGATGGTGGGTTCGACTCCCACACGCTTCCGCCAACTTGGTGGTGATTCGATTGACCTTGCGAGGCTAGAAACCAAAAAAGGTTATAGACCTTGGGTTTCTTCCCAAATTTAGAACAAAACAATCACCCGTGGAGACTCGTCAAAAGCCCATTGAGATCTGCATCACAACCCACTGGCGCTCCGAACTGCCCTATCGCTTGAAGTGCTGAACCAACAGAGTAAGCATGGCCGGTGCGAGAGCGATGACCAGCCTTTCCAGAAATTCGCACACGCCTGACTTGCGCTTCCGCTTGGCGCTCATGACACACTCCGCGAATCAAATTTCTATTCGCTGAGAGGGAAGTAGAAGAATTGTGCGGAGTGCTGGTGGTACCTGTCAATGAGTACACGGCACTTTTACACTAGTTTTGCCTGTGGATTGACCTCGTAGGCGGGAATGATACGCGGCAGTACCTCGCTGTGCAGAGATACTCAGGTGGGTCTTCTCGGCATGTTGATAGGCAAAAAAACTCATAGAACTGCGCGATGCCAAGAAGTTCAGCAGCGCGGATTGTCGGCGAGTTTGTCGTTCCATGGAATGTTCTCGTGCGTCTTAACCAGATGACCGTTTTCCCGTTTCAAAAATATCCGCAGCCGTTCTCCAAGAGGACTTGCAGTTTCCTGTATCTTTGCCGTACCTCCTATCGTGAAGTTCACAACACCTACATACAAACCGCACGGCACATCTTTTATATCCCACATCCAGCTATATCGAATCGAAGTTGTGGTTCGTGCTATCTCTTTCATGAGAGCGTGCAGATACACAGCAACCCCGGTGTCCCAATTATAGATGGTAAGATCGGGCGCTTCTTTAACAGTCCATCCGACAGGCAGCTCACCGATGTCAATTCCCCATTCGTAGTTCGGAATCGAAACTGCTTCTTTGAAACCCTTATCTTTTTCAATCAACCCTGCCGCAAGTATGTAGGCTTCTTTGCCTACCAATTCCATGCTCTTTTCGGGCGTGTGGGTCGGGTCAATGGCGGTTGACCAGTGAGTGAAGTCTCCGATAGCAGCAGCGACCTGTGAACTGAAAGTGCTCGTGGGTCGCATGTAGAATTGAGGCAATTCTGGGAGCATCGCAGCGACCGCTCTATGAAATGCGACTTGACGGTTTAGGTCGAGATACTTGGCATCCGTCTTTTCAACGATGCCAGAAACAAAATGTTCGAGATGTCGTTTCGCTAACCAGTAGCCGAGCAGAGTTCCCAGTAGGGCAAGCACTACATCGAACCACTTCTCAGCGAGACGCGGACCCAACGATGCCATCGCCTGGTAAACAAAGCCAATCCATGAATAGTGCATCTCGATTGGCGTCACGTATCACAACCTCACAATCTCCCAACCTGTGCAGCGGGATTCTACCCGGCAGTGCCTTGCTGAGCAAGACACGCATGGTGTAGCCTTCCGAAATGCTCATCGGACAAAATCTCAGAGAAATGCGCGAAGCCAATCTCTATGGATAGCCCAAAGCGCCTTTACCACTTCACAACAGCAGAACACGCCTTGAATGACCTCAACAATAGGCATCTGAAGATTGCACAGTTTGACGATTTGAATGACCCCTTTGAACTGAAATCTGTGAATTTGTGTGACCCCGTTCATGCACTGGCGTTTGACGGCATAGAAGAGAAAGGCTTTCAAGGTTTCAAGGCGACAATGGCGCGACATTTTGGGGTACTTTGCTTCAGCGAAGAGAAGTCGGATGTCCTGCAATGGTCGCACTACGCAGAGCGTCACAAAGGAATCTGTCTGGGTTTCAATGTCACTGTGGGCCAAGGAAAGTTTGGGCGAGTGCAGTATGAGACGGATAGATTTCCCTTTCCAGAGAAGCCGGATTTGGACTTTTCTTGGAAGCTCCTGAGTACGAAATCTAAGGTGTGGGAGTATGAGAGCGAGTGGCGGGTATTCCTTGAGCTTAAAGAAGGTGTTTGGAACGAACGCGCAGGCCGCGTACTGTACTTTGCTGACTTCGGGTCAGAGCTGGTCTTACAGGAAGTGATCTTGGGCGCAGCGAGCAAGACTTCTGATAGCGACGTTCTCCAGGCGATGCAGGGCTATGGTGACGGGGTGCGGGTTTCGCGTATGCGTCTGTCTTGCGATAAATTTGAGCTTCAGGAATACCCTGT
Organism: uncultured Acidobacteriota bacterium; assembly: GCA_963834215.1. Classification (GTDB taxonomy): domain Bacteria; phylum Acidobacteriota; class Terriglobia; order Acidiferrales; family UBA7541; genus Palsa-295. The sequence goes on from CAWIAM010000011.1 coordinate 70,284, forward strand.
TAACCTTGTGTTAGTTGACCTGCCAGCTGACTCCAATTAACTCCGTTTGAAGACAATAGGCGGGTGGCCGACCCCTGTAGCGCAGGCAAGAACGGACTTTAGGTTTTCCGGGTGCCGCATCCCTTTGCGCAGTTCGCAAAGGGTGCGTGGCGCAACATTAAGCCCTACCGCTCCGGCCCCGGATTCGGTGTACAGGCGGGTGGGCCAGTCTTTGAATTTCTGGGTGCCGCATCCCTTTGCGCCGTTCGCAAAGGGTGCGTGGCAAAGCGTCAAGCCTTACCCTTCCGGCCCCGGGCTTCGGTGTACAAGCACTCCGCTCGCCGATATAGCTGTCGTTTGGAGAATTGGGAAACAACCCACGTAAAGATCAGTCGAGGCATTGATTGACTCGACCGTCGCCAGTCGGATCAAGACACATGCAGTGCCGCCGTATCGCTTCGGCCCCGGTGGGGTTTCACTACGATCTCGACATCGTGATTAAGCGCCACCAGAAACCGCATCAGCCGTTCAACTGAGAATTGCCTGAAATCGCCCCGCAGCATCTTGGATACGTCGGGCTGTTTGATGCCCAGGAGACCGGCAGCTTCGGCCCGCTTCAGACTGCGATCCTTCATGATCGTGTCAATTTTGAATACGGAGCCTGCGCCTTGACCAAATGCTCTTCCGCGTTCGGAATGCCAAGGTCCTTGAACACGTTTCCGCTTCCAATCTCGTAAGATTTCTTGCTCATGGCTTTCTCCTCTTGGCTATCTGTTCAGCTTCGCGCAGCCGCTGCTCGATGAGTTCCAGGTCTCGGCGCGGCGTCTCACGTCCGCTCTTCGATTTCTTCTGAAACGCATGCAATACATAAACGCTATCCGAAACTTCAAGGCGTACACGGCCCGGAACGTGTCGCCACGAAAATCCTCAACGACTTCGAGTACCCCTGCTCCGCCAAACCCGGTCAGCACTTTGGCATCGCGATGCTTTCCGCCGCGTTGCGCTACGTAAATCGCATAGCCCACTTCACGCTGAACGGGATCGGAAAATCTCCGCAAATCTTTGCGGCTCGACCCTACCCAGACAACCGGCTTTAAAGCCAGCTCGTCAGTCATTAAGTGAGTATAGTGAAATCACTATATGATGTCAAACGCCCGGGCGGGCCAGCCTTTGAATTTCTGGGTGCGCAAAGGGCGCGTGGCAAAACGTCAATACCAACCCGCGTCCCCACGCGTCATTCAACTCAACGTGCCGACCCCTCTGCCAGTCCTCACCTATTCCCATTTCGGGACTGGTAATCATACAGTAAATGTGATACAATAGACCCGGGCCACTGTACCAGCCCATTGAGGACGCCACATGCACTCCGCCACGACGGCGACGGGCAGACCACTCCCACCCCCAGGGAAAACTCTACCCAAAAACCGCCCCGCGCCCCTCAGTTGTCGCGCCGCTCGCCAACTGGCCGCCCCAAAACCGGATGTAACATCCCAACTACAATGTTACATCCCCGCTCCCGTCTCCCCGCGCCACTCATCGCGAGTCGCGCGTCACAGCCAAATCAATCGCAAACCCCGCCGATTAGAATTCGCTATATCTCCTACAAAACAAACACCCGCACCCCAAATCAATCGCCAACAAATCGCCACTTCCAGAATCACCAATCACTACTCACCAATCACCACTCACAGCCTTTCTAATCGTCACACCTCGCGATTAGAAATCATCGAAAACCCAACAAAAACGCACATTTCAGCCGTTCTAATCGTCACAAATGTGCGCTTTTCGCGCGCGGACTTCGGGGCCAGCCCAGCGCCTCAACCCTGTGCTCAAGTTCCCGAGCTATCTCCACCGGATCTGCGTCCGACGGAAACTGAATCGGCGCTCCAATGGAAACGCGAACTCTCCCCGGCCAGTGGAGTATCCGGTTTTCGATTTTCATATCGAAGAGGCCGTCCAGGCGAATCGGCACCACAGGCAGTTTGAGCTGTTTTGCGAGCAAGCCAATGCCAGCGCGGAAGGGGTGAAGCTGGCCGTCAGGCGTAGTGATGCCCTCGGGAAAGATGAGGGAATTCCAGCCCCGGTCCGCCAAATCTCCGACAAACCCAAAACTGCGCCGGAAGCCCGATTCCCTCGGCAGCGGAAAAACATTGAAAAGCGCGAAAACCAGAAAATAGCTCAACCGCTCGCTCAAGCGTTCCAGCAGACCCATTTCCGCAGGTGGCCGCAGCATGGTCGCGATGCGTTCAGCTCTCATGGCTGTGGCGAGCCTGTGCCGGAATCTCGCAGGCAGCGCCGCCAATATCCATCCGATGTCCACATAGGTCACATGATTGGAGACAACCAGTACAGGGCCGACAACACCGCGCAGATTTTCGCGCCCGCGAATCCGCGGCGCCGCGAGCAAATAAGTAGCTGGCCAAACCAACAAGTAGTACACGGTGATGCGAATAGCAGTGACGAGCCAATTCTGAGGCCAGCGCGGGTACTTGATTTCCACCGTCGCTTTGGGCGGATTGCGGATCAGCTCTTCGACCTGACCGATGGTCGTCGCATCAGAAAATTTCACGTCGCTCAAGTCCACTTGATAACGCTCTTCGAGTTCGCTCATCAGTTCCACGCGGTCCAGCGAATTCAAATTCAATTCCTGATCGAGCACGGATGCCGCCGAAGCCCCGCTCGGTGCACGACCAGTGACGCGTGCCACCAGGCTCGCCACGGAATTTGCATCGCGAGGCGCCTCGTATCCGCCGCCGACTTTTCCTTCGACCGCCGTGCGGATTCGCTGCAAAGCCGGTTTTTGCGTCGGCGTCCGGGGAAAATCCGGCTCCGGCCACACGAACCACCGCCGCATTCGCTGAAAATCCGCGAGCGATTTGTTCGCCGCGGCCACGATCGGCGCCGGATCCATCGCCGGATCATCCAGAAGCAGGACAGCGCAGGGCTCAGCATTTCCATCGCGTTCCATTCCCAAGACCACGCAATCCTTCACGCCGGCCTGCTCTCGCAGCGCTCGTTCCAGATCCTCCGGATAAATATTCATCCCAGCCGGCGTGACGATTACGCTTTTTTGCCGCCCTTTGAAATACAGTTGGCCGTTTTCGTCCACTTGCGCCAGATCGCCGGTGTGGAACCAGCCGTCCTCCTCCACGACAGGCTGCAGCTCTTTATTGCGCCAATAGCCAGCAGCAATATTCTCGCCGCGCACCAGAATTTCGCCGCCTGCACCGACTTTCATTTCGAGACCGGGAAACAACTTGCCGATGGAGCCCTTTCCCAACCGGAAAGGGTGATTCAGGCTGATCAGCGCCGTGGTTTCGGTCATCCCGTAACCCTGAATTACCGCGTAGCCGAGACGATGCCAGAACGATTCCACCGCGCCAGGCAACGCCGCCCCTCCCGAAATGAACGCCCAGAATTTCCATCCCAAAAGCCGATGAATTCGCCGAAACCGCCACCAGCGCCGCAGAAAATGCTCGCCGTCGGCCGCAGCGAAGTCCCTTCGAAATTTTTCGCTGCGGCCTTCCAACTCAATCCTTCGCTCGACCTCGTGTTGAAGCGACTCGATCAACCGGGGAACTGCGACCAACACCGAGACGCGCTCGCGTCGGATCGTTTCAAGCAAATTGGCGGGACTGAATGTCTCGAGAAAAACGGTCGTCGCACCCAAAATCGGCGGAATAAAAATCGCCATCAACTGTCCAAAAACGTGACTCAGAGGCAGCAGGTTAAGAAAGCGCAGTGGATGGAAGATTCTCTCGTACCGCAGATACTTTTGAATTTCAGGTTCCAGCGGCTCAATATTCGCAAGCACGTTCCCGTGCGTGATCACCACTCCGCGGGGTTCGGCGGTGGTGCCGGACGTAAAGACAATTTCCACCGCATCTTTGCGAGTGAGCGGCGGTGAAGTGTAGGGCGCTGGCGAATGTGCTGCGATCGTTTCGCAAAGAGATTCGATCGCCAGAGACGAAACCCCGACGCCAGCGGCAGAAGTAGCGTCGGAAAAAACCAGCAGCTTGGCACTGACCTGCTGCGCCACTCGCGCAGCGAACTCAGCCGTAGAAATCTTGTCAATCGGAACAACGACCGCACCGCGCAAAACGCATCCCCAAAACGCGACCAGCCACTCTGCACAGTTCTCCGCCCACAGCAGCACCGCGTCGCCCGAACCGATGCCGCGCAATTCGAGTTCTCGCGCGAAGCGGCAAGCCTCGTCCGCAATCCGCCCGTAGGTCCAACGCTCAATGCGGTAGCCCTTGAAGAACGCAACCGCAATCTCGAGTTTTTGGCGGGAATACTCAGAGAAGAATTCGACGAGAGATTCGCGCCCCATAGTCACTCAAAGTGTGCCTGAAGCGAATGGAAATTGGAAAGGCCGACCCAACCGAACCGCATCCCTGGCACGCAAGCCTTCCTGCGACCATCAGGAATCGCACGCATCGAAAGACTGAGCCTGCGTGTGCGCGAAAAGCTTCGAGCGCACCTCGGGAGGCTCGAGGAAAATCGTAATTTCGGCGCGCTCGAAGCAAATGTCGAGACTTGCGGAACAATTCGAGACATTCCCGCAGGAGTGTTATTTTTAGCTATGAGCGTAACGCGGCGTGTAATCGTGATCGGAGCAGGAATCACAGGGCTGGCCTGCGCACTGCGCCTGCATCGATCGGGAATCCGCGTTCTAGTCCTCGAAGCCTCAGATTCAGCGGGCGGAATGATCGCGACCTACGAGAAAAATGGCTTCCTGTTTGAAGCCGGCCCGCAGTGCCCGCGCTTTGCCCGGCCCCTCTGGGACATCGTCCGCGAGGTCGAGCTCGAAGACGAATTTGTGCGGAGCCAGCCGGGCGCGCGCCGCTTCATTTTGAAGAACGGCCAACTGCACGAGGCGCCGTTTTCCGTTCGTCGCTTTGTTTCCACACGCCTCGTCGGCGCTTCGTCCAAGTATCGTCTGCTCACCGAGGCCCTGCGTCGCGCGCGGCCTCCCGCCACCGAAGAATCTTTGGCCGAATTCGTGCGCCGCAAATTTGACGACGACGTCCTCGCGTACATTGTTGATCCATTCATCTCCGCGATCTACGCGGGTGACGCCGAACGAATGGGCGTCGAGAGCGCCTTTCCTTTTCTAGCTCGTTGGGAACGCGAACGCGGTAGCGTCCTGCGCGGTGCGATCCGCTCGAGAAAACCGAGTGTGTCGTCCAGCCCGCAAGCGTCGTCCTCACCAGCCGGCCGCAAGACCTTGGATCTAACGGAGTCTCTGCCGCGCATGGGTTCGTTTCGCGAGGGGCTGTCCGCTCTTCCAACAGCAATTGCCGCAAAGTTGGGAGATTCAATGTCCTTCGGGACAAGAGTAGAAAGCATCGAGCGCGTTGCGGCCAACGGAGGATCAGCCGGCGGGTGGCGGCTCCGATTATCCACCGGGGACGAAGCATCTGGTTCTGCTGTGGTAATGACTGCTCCTGCCTACGAGGTGGCTCGTCTGTCCCAAACCTTCGCACCAAATCTGAGCACGATGCTGGCGGAAATTTCATACGCGCCAATGGCGGTTGTCTCGTCGGGCTACGACCGTGCGCAAGTTCGCAATCCGCTCCGTGGCTTCGGAGTGCTGATTCCGCGGCGCGAGAAGCTCAACACATTTTTCAGCGTGTGGAATTCATCGCTATTTGAGGGACGCGCTCCCGCCGGCAAGGTCCTGATGACGAGCTTTACCGGCGGCGCCACCAATCCCGCAATCGTCGAGCGCAATGCGGCGGAAATTGCCGACGTCGTCGAGAAAGAAATGGGAGCCGTACTGGGAATTGACGGACCTCCCGTCGAGCGTGTTGTTTCGAGATATCCCAGAGCGTTGCCTCAGTTTAACCTCGGGCATGCGGGGAGAATCGCCGCCATTCGCGAGGCGTTGGCAGAGTTGCCGGGATTGTATCTTGCGGGGAACTATCTGCAGGGCCGCTCGCTAGGAGACTGTGCTGAGTTAGGATCGCGCACCGCTGATCTGGTGAAGCGTCATTTTTAGCGCTCACGCATCTAAGCATTCAGCGGGATGGGCAAGGGGTGAACGCCGCTCTTACTAATAAAGGAGAGGCAGTTGCAGTCCGCAATCTTCATTGTTGTCGCTATCATCGCTTGGGTGGCTCTGGCCGGGTGGCTCTACCAGAAGGCAGGAACGGTCCGCGACCGCAAACGCTTTCCCGCGCCGGGTGAGCTTATAAATCTGAACGGTCATCGTCTGCATTTACTCTCACGAGGCGAAGGCAGTCCCACCGTTATTTTTGAATCCGGCCTGATGTCCACCGTCCTGGGCTGGACGGAGATACAGCCGGAAATCGCCAAGGCAACTCGCGCTGTCTGTTACGACCGTGCCGGACTCGGCTGGAGCGACGCAGGGCCAGCACCGCGAGATGCCAACCAGATCGTTGAAGAACTCCACCAATTGCTCGATCTCGCCCGTGTTCCTCCGCCGTACATACTTGTCGGTCATTCGTTCGGCGGCCTCACAGCGCGTCTCTTCGCTGCGCGATACCAGCACGAAGTTATTGGGCTCGTACTCGTCGACCCGGTCGTCCCGGGCGAGTGGAATCCGCCGAACGAGCACAACCACAGGCGGATTCGAACGGGAGCAAGGATCTTGCGACGGGCCACTGTGCTTTCACGGTTTGGGCTCATCCGATTTGTCTCGCTCTTATTGCGCGCCGGCGTCAAAACAATCGCGGAACCGTTAGTTCGGCTGATGAGTAAGGGTGCGCCAAAAGGTGACGGCACAAGCAGCAGCCCGCTTTTTTGGAATTTGCCGCCGAGCGAGCGCGCGATGGCCCCCGTTTTCTGGGTTCAGCCGAAATTTACCGAAACGATCGCCGACCAGCTCGAAAATTTCCCGAGAAGCGCCGCTCAGGTGGCATCGGCCAAAAGCCTAAAAGACATCCCTGTAACTGTTATTTCCGCGGCGAACGCACCAGCGGAACGAAAGAAGGAACATATCGCCACGGCCCAGCTTTCCGAGTGTGGAACGCATCTCACCGCAACGCGGAGCGGACACTGGATAATGACGGACGAGCCGGAACTCGTCCTCAAAGCGATTCACGAAATGATCGAGCGAGCGCGCAAGCCGAGCGTCATGAGTGCCGGTGTCTGACGACCGTCGGGCCAAGCAACTCAAAATTAGGGGATGTTGGTGAGATACAAAATGACGATACGAAAGCGATTCGAAACGAGCGTTCTTATATGCGCAATGTTCGCCGCTTCTGCGTGTATGGCATCGCCTGTGTTTGCGCAGCAAGCAGCTCAGCCGGCGAACAACCAGAATCAATCGCAACAACCGGCGCCGCCCGCAGAACATCCGGCGACATCAGAGCTACCAACCGCGCCACAACCAGCGAGCCAAAAGCAACCCAGTGGCGGCACGAAGGAGCAACAAAACATCCAGCACGAGAAGGACACTGGCACGTCAAAGGACCGGATTCTGTGGACGCTTCCGAATTTCCTGACCGTCGAGGACGCGGAAAATATTCCGCCACTCACGAGCGGCCAGAAATTCAAGGTTGTGGGACGTTCCTTGATTGATCCTTCCGAATTTGTGCTGATCGGCTTCGTCGCGGGACTCGGTCAAGCGAGTAACAGCGATCCGTCCTACGGGCAAGGCGCCCAAGGTTACGGAAAGCGTTACGCGACGGCCTACGGGGACAATGCAATCGAGAACTTCATGGCGAGCGCGGCGCTACCGTCACTCCTTCATCAGGATCCTCGTTACTACGAACTGGGGCATGGCGGATTTCTCAAGCGCGCTGGACATGCGATTAGCCGAGTCGTGCTGACGCGTTCCGACTCCGGTCAAAAGCAGTTCAACTATTCCGAAGTTTTCGGGTCTGGAATTGCCGCCGCCATTTCCACTTACAGCTACCATCCAGCGGGAGATAAGAACTTCAGCACGGTCGTCAGCGTGTGGGGCACACAGATCGGCTGGGATGTTGGGACGTACATGATTAAGGAATTCTGGCCGGATCTTCGCCGCAGACACCACAAGAGCACCACCGACAATCAATAGGAACGCAATCCGACCACTTGCGTGAAGATCCTTAAATCTAATCGCCTGCGAATGTCCTAGCGTGAGGGTTCTTCGAGGCCACGGTCCTTCATCATGGACTCGACGCTTGGCGCTTTCCCGCGCCACGCTGCATAGAGACCAGCCAAATCTTCCGTGTTGCCTCGCGATAGGATCATCTGCCGAAAACGATCGCCATTCGCGCGCGTCAATCCGCCGTTGTCTTCAAACCACTGATACGCGTCGTCATCCAGCATCTCCGTCCACAAATAAGCGTAGTAACCGGCCGAATAGCCGCCACCCCATATGTGGCTGAAATAGCTCGAGCGATAGCGCGGCGGCACGGCGTTCAGCTGCAGGTGCGTTTTCTCGAGCGCCTGCTTCTCGAATTCATCCGGCTGCTGCAACGGCGCACTCGCCGGAAGCGTATGCCACTGCATATCCAGTTCGGCGGCGGCGAGCAGCTCCGTCAGCATGTATCCCTGATTGAAAGTCCTCGCCTTCCTGACCTTCGCCACCAACTCCGCCGGCATTGGCGCACCGGTCTTGTAGTGCTTGGCGTAATGTTCAAACACCGCCGGATACAGGGCCCAATGCTCGTTAAATTGCGAAGGAAACTCCACGAAATCCCGCGGCGTCGAAGTACCCGATAGGCTCGGATATTCGGTATTCGCGAACATGCCGTGCAGCGCATGGCCAAATTCGTGGAACATCGTGGTCACATCGCTAAAGCTGATAAGCGCCGGCTCACCGGGCGCGGGCTTCGAGAAGTTCGCGACGTTGTAAACCACCGGCAGATCGCCCAGCAGCTTCGACTGGTCCACGAAGTTGCTCATCCAGGCGCCGCCGCTCTTGTTGTCGCGCTTGAAATAGTCGCAGTAGAAAAGCGCGAGCGGCTTCCCATCGACGTCCGAGACTTCGAAGACGCGCACATCCGCCTGATACACCGGGATGTCTTTCCGTTCCTTGAACGTGATTCCGTAAAGCTGATTGGCTGCGTAGAAGACGCCGTTTTCGAGCACGTTATTGACTTCGAAGTAGGGCTTTACCTCCGCGTCATTCAAGTCGTACTTTGCTTTGCGCACTTGTTCGGAATAAAAATTCCAGTCCCAAGGCTCAAGAGTGAAGCCGCCTTTCTGCGCGTCAATCAGGTCCTGAATGTCCTTGCCCTCGCTCGCCGCCTTGGCGGTCGCACCGGGCACCAACGCATCCAGGAACTTCGACGCGGCCTCGGGAGTCTTCGCCATCTGGTCTTGCAGCTTCCACGCCGCGTGGTTGGGGAAGCCGAGCAGTTGCGCCCGCTGTGCGCGTAGCTGGGCAAGATGCGCGATCGTATCGCGCGTGTCGTTGGCATCACCCAACTCGGCGCGATTCCATGATTTCTCGAAAAGCGCCTTCCGCGTCGCCCGATCGCTGAGTTGCGCGAGGTCCGGTTGCTGTGTCGTGTTCTGCAGCGGCAGCACGTAGCCTTCCTGCTTGCGCGCCTGTGCCGCCTGCTGCGCAGCGGCAACCTGCGCGTCGCTCAATCCAGCTAGCGCGCTCCTGTCCGTCGTGACGTACGCTCCATCCTTGGTGGCCGCCAGCAGCCTCGTCGAAAAAGTATTCGAGAGCGTCGAGATTTCCTCATTCAGCTTCTTCAACTCGGTTTTGTCGGTATCCGAGAGATTTGCGCCGGAATGGACGAACTCGTCGTACGTGATTTTGAGCAGCCGCTGCGATTCCGCATCGAGCTTCAGCGCCTCGCGTTCGTTGTACACAGCACTCACGCGCGCAAACAGCTTGGCGTTCAGATAAATGGCATCGTGGTGTGCCGCGAGCTTCGGTGCTTCCTCCGCACGGACTTTCAGCAGCACAGGATCCGTGTTCGCCTCGCTGACCGCACCAAATGCGGCAGACGCGCGCTTCAGAAGCTGACCGGTCTTCTCCATCGCCACGAGCGTGTTTTCGAAAGTCGGAGCAGCCGGATTGTCGGCGATTGCCTGAATTTCGACAATTTCCTGGGCCATGCCCGCTTCGATGGCCGGCTGATAATCCTCGTCCTTTATTTTGTCAAAGGGAGGCGCGTGAAATGGCAGCGTGCTCGGCTGATAAAAGGGGTTCGACGGCCCGAACTTCGTATCTGCGGCATTCGCCGGGCTGAGACTACTACCCGCTGCGAAGGCACCCGTGGTAATTAGAATAGTCATGTGTTTGAGCAAAACCTTCCGAAGATGTGATGGCATAGGTTGAATCGGCACCAATTGTCTCAGCGATTGATTGTACGGGAAACGCTGCGCCCGTCACAAGAACTCGCGCTACCGGTCATTTGCTCGGCGAGGCTACTTCTGTCCCGCACCATGTGCCAAAACGGACGCTAGTTCCGCCTTCGCTTGCGTGCGCGTTCTGCGGTAGCCGGAACTTCGGACCTGCGCCGATTAAATATTTGCTGCAGCGCGACCGCCATCAGCAGCAACACGATTGGATCGATCGGCAAGCGGTAACGCGGCAGCGACAATGTAAGGTAATACGCCCACGGATAAACGATAGGGAACACCGCAACAGGGAACCAGAACGCGCTGTGGCTGCGAAGAAGAATGAAAATGCCGCAAAGTGCGCCCAGCGCAGCTAATAAATTGAATGCCAGAATGAAACGGAACCCGAGCGACGGCGTCTCGATAAAATCCTTCAGCGGATACGGCGTGCCGCCCGACCAGATCGAAATGAACCGGTAAGCGACCAGCCGAACTTCGCGCGCCGGATGCGAGATCATGTATCGCACCGCTTCTTGCTGCTTTTCGTGCATGTAAGCAATTTCGCCCACCGCAATGTACTTCTCACGCTCGCCCGCGTTGTAGATCGGGTGCAGATCGCCGCGGAATATGTCCTGTGTTTGATCGTTGTTTCCCAGCCACAATTGCAATCCGAGCACGGAACGTAGCGGAACGAAGTGGTGAAACACTCTGTAATTGCGGACTGTCCATGGGACGCAGCAGAGAACGACGATCGCCAGCGTCGCTGCGGTTCGTCCCACCCACAAACGCTTTTGTAGGTGCTGGCGGTAAGCCAACCATCCGAGCAGCAACGGAAGCAGCGCCGCCAGCGTGGCATTGACCATCAGAGTCACGCCCCAAAGCAATCCGTAAGCGCACCAGTCGCGGATTCGTTCTGATTCAGCCAGCGCCAGCGTGGCCCACAAAATTGTCGCCACCAGCAGCGCCGAAATGGACGCGTCCCACATGCTTTCCACCGGTATCAGAATGGCGTTTGGAAAGATCGCCCAAAGCCACGCAGCGACTGCTGCCAAACCAACCCCGCCAATTCGCTTTGCAGCATAAAAAATAGGCACGCAAGCAAGCGTGCAGCACAATATATTGAACAGCACTATTGCTTCCCACGCATGCAACGTGTAAGCGCCGAACACGCGAAAGATTCCGGCGAGCAGCAATGGGAATGCGGGAGTCATCCACGCTGTGGGCCCGGTATCGACACGAAAAGGGGAGCTAAATCCGTGGCCTGTGGCGAGAGAGTGGGCGATGTTGCCCGATTCAAAAAGGAAAGGAATCACGCTCACGGCCTGCTTCGGATGGACCGACTCATACTGCCACATAAATCCAAGCCGTAGTGCCAAGGCGACGAGAACAATTAACCAGATAAACGAATCCGCGGACCGCAGAGCCTTGTTCATGCTTTGGAAGCCTTGCATTCCTTCGCCTTGGACGCAAGGCGCTCCCGCTCGGATTCGTACGGCCACAACGCGCGCCGCACTTGCAAACCGTGGAACCGTGATAGGTTCATAGCGTCAATTATGGCTAAGAAGAAAAAAGATCGGTTGCGTGCGCACAAAGAGGCGCGACGACTCGCGCGTCTGGGAATTGGCATGCCTCCGGGCGAGCGCGTCATCCCCGACAAACGCAAGAAGCCTCCGAAGCATAAAAAGAAATTGACAGACCCCGACGTGAACCAACCCGCGGCGCACGTCGAATTCCGATTCGGAACCAATTCACCGCGATGCGATTCAATCTGGAACGCCGCTGCCTCCAGCCTCGGATCCAAAGAAACCCTAAGTCGAGCGTCCACAATCCCCGGAACCTTCACCGGTTGCGTTCGACCGTGCGCCGCCGCGGCACATCGCGCGCAATACGCCTTGCATGAAAATTACACGCTGCTTTTGCCAGATTCGAAGAATGATCGGCGCCACTCTTAGCGAGATAATCGTCGCGATGGCGTTCATCCTGGTCACCGCATTCGCGGCGGCTCCCGCGGCTCATGCCCAGATCGTTCCCATCAGCCTCAAACACGAAGCCTTGCCCGATTCCAAAATTCCGGCGCGGCCCGCGCTGTTGCCGCTTCCTCGCTTCGAACCGCGGAAGCCCGTGAGGGACGAGCACAAACGCCTATTTTGGATGATGAGTGCGGGCGTTTACACCGCCGCAGCATTCGACATGCTACAAACGGAGTCTCTTCGTCCCCATTTTCGCGAATATGATCCGCTCGCCAAGCCGATTGTAGGACTGCCCGCTCCAGCCTATTACGCAGCCGGAGCGTTATTCGCCACGGCAGTGAACTGGCTGGGCTGGAAAATTGCGCGCTCACCGCGTTGGCACAAAATCTGGTGGGTTCCGCAAGTAACTTCAATGGCAGGGAACTTGGCCGGATACTCGTACACCCGCGCACATTAAAGAGCTGACAGGGCGAGCTCAGCCGTCGACGCACGCCGCCGTGTGCCCCCCCAAAAAAAACGCTCCGATTTCTCGGAGCGCCTCAGAATCTCAACCTCTCCAAACGGCTGCAGCTACGCCTTCTTCTTCGCCTTCAGCGCATTCAGCGCCAAGGTCAGGCGCGACTTGTAACGATTCGCGGTATTTTCAGAAAGCGTCCTCTTGCGAATAGCCTTATCCAGATCGGAAAACGTCGCCGAAGCGAGTCTTTGCGCCGTCGCCGCATCGCCTGCCGTCAGGGCTGCGCGCATCCGGCGAATGGATGTCCGCACGCGTGTGCGGTTCATGCGGTTCACCGCCGCGCGGTGCGCCGACTGCCGGATATTCTTCAAAACCGATTTCGTCTTCTTCTTATGCTTTACAGCCGCACCCTGAGCCATTCAGTACTCCTCCATGGTCTATTTCGAATCATCAAGAATATCCGACGCACAACTTCCTGTCAATTTTGCACGAGCGGTCAGTGGGCGCTTTGCAGAGCGATCGAGTCGAGGTTGTGCACCCAGCGAGCGGGGCGCTTGTCTTCTGAAACTATCAGTTGGAACGGCCCATTCTTGCCGAGGGGCTGGCCATCGCGGACGTCAGCCACTAAAATCTGGCCGTCATGAAAGCTTGGATCGCCTTCGGCGAGTGAAAGCACCACGGAATATCCATCGGTGCCAGTTGCAACCAAATACGTAGCCAGCGATTCTCCGTGCAGCTCCTTGCCGATCGGAGCATTGATCATCGCCAGCAGCGTCGAGAGTGCAACGCCACTGTAGGTTTCGTCTTTATCGGTGTGAGTATTGTGCACAGTCACAGACACGTGGGGCAGGGCGCGAAATTCTGCTTGAGAAAGCACCACCGGCGCATGGTAGCGTTCGGCCGTCAGCACCAGCGAATCCTTCGGATACACCGGGGCGGGCGAACCCACGTCTCCGATTTGCAGCTTCACCGAGACAACTTCGTCGCTGCCGGCACTCGCATTACCGGTGGGCGGGGTGATATCAACTTGTTGTACCGCTGTCTTGAAGCCCTGCGCAGAAACAGACACAGTGTAGTTTCCAGGCTTCAAATCGAGAGAAAAATTCCCCTGGTTATCAGTTTCCATTTTTGTAGAAGCCGAATCGGGAACCGGTACGCAACGCACCTCCGCACCCGTGACGCGCGTTCCGGTTTGGTCGCTTACCCGGATTGTGACGGTCCTAGTCGCGGCCTGTTGCGACCAAAGAGGAGCCGCACCGATCGCCACAATAGCAAACAGAACGAGGCAAATGAGTCGGGCGCGCATGCCCGAAGGATAGCTCAGAAGCACAACAGTGTCAGCATCGCCGACATGCTTCCGCGCCCTCTTCGATGTGCCCTGAAACTTTTCATTCCATCCAGCGTAGTGTAAATAAGAGGTACACCCAGCATGGCTCAAGACGATTGCTCTCGACGAGGCTCGTTCACCGGCGCTCTAGTCGTCATCGCCATCGGTGTTTTCTTCCTCGTCGTGAACCTGCACCCTGGGGCCGACGTATGGTGGAACGTCCTCTCGCGTTATTGGCCTGTCTTTCTGATCATCATCGGCTTGGGGAAAATGTGGGACGCCTGGATGGATCGCGGTCGCCCCAGCGGAACCGCCCCGCGCGATCACTTTGGCGCTCCAATCGCTGTGCTGATCATTGCGCTCTTGCTGGGACTGGCTCTGTGGCGCGGCAGAACGGTGCGCGGCAACCTTCATGACACGCAAGAGATCTCCTTGCAGGGCGCGAAATCGGTCACCGCGAATATCGAAATTCCTTCCGGCAAGCTGGATCTCAGTGGCGGCGCCGCTCAGCTTCTCGATGCCGATTTCAACTATGTTGCAGAGGATGGTAAGCCGGCCGTGGATTATTCCGTTGCGAATGACCGTGGGGATCTCAACATCACGCAGGAAAATAAACACCACATCCAATTCGCCACCAGACCCAACGATTGGACTCTGCGTTTTGCGGAGGCTGTACCCCTGGACCTGAGTATCCGGATGGGCGCGGGAGAAAGCAACTTGCGCTTGCAGGGGCTAAACGTGTCGAGCCTCGACGTCAACATCGGCGCAGGTCAACTGAGGCTGGATCTAACCGGTCCGCGTAAAACCAATCTGAACGTTGTGATTCACGGCGGTGTGGGCGCAGCCTCGATCCGCTTACCCAGAGATGTAGGTGTGCGAGTGCACGCTTCCGGCGGCATCGGCGCGGTGACGTCTGGCGGCCTTACCCGTGAAGGCGACGATTACGTCAACGCAGTCGCAGGCAAAACCCCCGCCACCATTGACGTCAGCATCGCGGGCGGCATCGGCGCCATCAACCTGCAGCTCGAACCGTAATACTCTTTTCAAGGCTTGGGGATTAAGCTAGCGTTGAGAGGCTCGGAATCTAAGGCCGCTCGGATAATACGACAGCAGCTTCAGTCCTTCCTCTTCCGATTTAAACTCAGACCGTTCGGGCTCCAGATTACCGGCCACTGGATTCAATGTCTTCGAGTCCAGCAGCATCAGACTCAAAGTACCCTTCCCGCTATATGGCAGGGCCGTGTCGGTGGTGAAATCGGGAACCTCGACCTCGAATGTTCCATCTGCACGCGGACGTAAACTCGCAATCTCGAAGTGGAACACCGCACCATCCATGATCCCGAAAAAGTCGTCCACCCACTCGGCCATATACGTGATGCTTAGCACTGTGTTCTTGCCTCGCACAAGCTCACTCGGGATTACCTGTCCGGAAAGCGTCACGGTAGGCAGGGCATCGCATACGAAATCTTTCGTGACGTTTGAGGTCTTCGACAGAAGCACGTCGAATGTTTGAATCTTGCATCCTGCCGCGTAAACCACGATCTTGATTTCCGTTGCCGCTTTGCCCTCAAGGGAAGCATCAATGAAGTACGAGTGCGCATTCGGCTGTTGGTCGGTATAGGTGCTGGCACCCCCGAAGTCGCCAATGAGTTGATAAGCGATTTGGACCGTCTCGGACGGCACGCTGGCGGGCAGGGAAATGGAAACGGAAGGACCGTCTGAGATCGCGGGGACTGGAGCGGCACGAGACTGCGACACAACCGCAGCAAGGAGAAGCGCAAATAGCCATTTACCCACGTTCTGTCCTCTGAAGAAGACACTGCCTCGTTGATTCACTAATTTTATACCGTTCTCGCCATCCGAAAGCACTGGAATGCGCTCAGTAACCTATGGTGAACCGCCCCCACAGCTGTTCACCAATCACTGCACCATTGACACTTTTCGCCTTCGCCTTTAGGCTAGCGCCACTGGCTGCTTATTCCGGCTGCTCGGAAGCGTGCCAGACAGGCTGCCATGCAACGCGACGAAATTCTCAAGCTCCTCGAACAGGTAGGCGCCATCCGCACCGGACACTTTGAACTCTCCAGCGGACGCCACAGTGCTACCTACATTCAGTGCGCGCTCGTTCTCCAGCATCCGAAGTGCGCCGACCAACTCGGCCACGCTCTCGGTGAACGATTCAAGGATCACACCGTCGCTTGCGTCGTTTCGCCCGCACTCGGCGGCGTGATCATCGGCCACGAAGTCGCTCGCGCGCTAGGTGTCCGCGCCTTGTTTGTCGAACGCGATCGATCCGGACAAATGGCGCTGCGCCGCGGATTCGAACTGAAACCGGGCGAGCGCGTTCTGGTAATCGAAGACGTATGGACCACCGGTGGCTCCACACGCGAAGCCATCGGCGTCGTCGAGCAGGAAGGCGGCCTCGCGGTCGCCGCCGGAGCAATCATTGACCGCAGCGGTGGGCGCCTCGAACTCAACGTTTCCGCCCGCGCGCTTCTTGAATTGGACGTCCCCAGTTACGAGCCCGATGATTGCCCGCTCTGTCGCGCCGGTGGCTTGCCGACGCGCCCCGGCTCACGCTTCTCCCGCGCCCAGATGTAACCTCGTCTGGCGAGCTACGTAAGGTCTTCCGACCTCGTTCTGCCTTTATCTGTGTTCATCTGCGTTCATCTGTGGTGCCTTGTCCTCGCGTCCGCATGAGATAATCCCACTCGGCCGATGCAGAACATCAAACTCACCATCGCCTACGACGGCGCGGATTTCCACGGCTGGCAATTCCAGCCTGGCATTCCAACGATTCAGGGCGTGCTGCACGACGCGCTCCAGCAGATCACGCAGGAGAAGCTCACGGTCCATGGCGCCAGCCGCACCGACGCGGGCGTCCACGCATTGGGCCAGGTCGCTCATTTCAAGACACACTCGAATCTCGCCGCCGCCGAAATTCAGCGAGCCATGAACGCGTTGCTGCCTCCGTCCGTGCGCATCATGGGCGCCGAGGAAGTGGGCCAGGATTTCCATTCCCGCTGGATGGCGCAAGGAAAGACGTATCGTTACCACATCTATCGCGGACCGGTTCTCCCGCCCTTCGACCACCGTCGCGCGCTCCATTATTCCTGGCCGCTCGATGAATCCGCGATGGCGGCCGCGGCGCGTCTTTTCGAAGGCGAGCATGATTTCACGTCTTTCGCCGCATCGTCGGGCTCCGAAGAAGACGACAAAGACCGCGATATGCAGCGCCTGATCCATTCCTCGCAAATTATCCGCGAGCCGGACCGCGACGAAATCGCCTACGTCGTGCGCGGCCGCTCGTTCCTGCGTTACATGGTCCGCAAAATCGTAGGCACCCTCGTCGAAGTTGGCAGAGGCCGCCTGAGCCCCTCAGACATCCCGCAAATCTTCGAAGCCCGCGATCGCTCCCGCTCCGGCCCCACAGTTCCGCCCGAAGGTCTTTATCTCGTGGCCCTCGAATATCCCGATCCCACCGATTCATTGGCGTCCTTCGCCACACACCGCCGCCAACGAACGAGATAACTCCGGTTTTCTGGCACAGCCACTATCGCGCCCCACCGAATAGCCAAACCGCAGCCCTCATCGCCCATTTCAGTTACAATCACCAAAGAAATGTCAGTTCCTTCACAGCTCGCCGCACCGCCGTCGCACGCCGTAGCCACCATCGAATCCATCAATCCAGCGACGCAAGAAGTCAATGCTCGATTTGCAGTCACCCAACCCGGCGACCTGCCCGCGATCTTCGATCGAGCCCGCCAAGCGCAAAAAGAATGGTCCGCCCGCCCGTTGCGCGAACGCGGCGCCAAACTGCGCGACCTCCGCGATGCGATTTTCGCGCGTCGCGATGAAATCGCCAATGTGGTCATGCGCGAGGCAGGAAAGCCGCGCGTCGAAGCGATCTTCGCCGAAGTGCTTTTGGCGCTCGACACCGCCGATTTTCTCGCGCGCCAAGCTCCCCGCTGGCTTCGTCCCGAGCGAATCCCACATCACAATCTCGCCATGAAGGCGAAAGCCGGATGGATGGAATTCAGTCCGCTGGGCGTCGCCGCGATAATCTCGCCCTGGAACTATCCGTTCTCGATTCCCATGGCGCAGGTAATTCCCGCGCTGGTCGCTGGTAATGCCGTGCTGCTGAAACCCTCCGAACTGACGCCGTGGTGTGGCCAACTGGTAGGCGGTCTGGTCGAACAGGCGAAATTTCCGCCAGGGCTTGTGCAAGTGCTGCAAGGTGGCGGCGAACTCGGTGCCGCGCTGATCGAAGCTGGCCCCGACAAGGTTTTCTTCACCGGCAGCGTCACGACGGGCCAACGAATTGCCGAGGCCTGCGCGAAGAAGCTGATCCCGTCGGTTCTCGAACTGGGCGGCAAAGACGCAATGATCGTTCTAGCGGATGCCGACCTGGATGTCGCATCGAGCGCCGCGGTCTGGGGCGGTTTCATGAATTGTGGCGAGACGTGCATTTCCGTCGAGCGCATCTATGTCGAAGAATCCATCGCCGAGCGCTTCACGCAGCTCTGCGTCGCCAAAACGAAAAAACTCCGAGTAGGTCCCGCAACGGATCCCGACGTCGAAATTGGCCCGATGATTCGTCTCCGCCAGCTCGAAAAAGTCGACGCGCAGCTGCGCGATGCCGTCGGGCGCGGCGCGCAAATTCTAACGGGTGGAAACCGCCGCCCCGACCTCGGCCGGAATTTTCTAGAGCCAGCCGTCGTCGCGCAGGTAGACCACTCGATGCAGCTCATGCGCGAAGAGACTTTCGGCCCAGTGATCGCGATACAAACCGTCGCAAATGCCGAAGAAGCCATCACGCTCGCAAACGACTCGCCGTTCGCGTTGAGTGCCAGCGTGTGGACAAGCGACACCAGCCGCGGCAAGGAAATCGCATCGCGCATTCGCGCAGGCGCCGTAATGATCAATGACGTGGCAAGCTACTACGGAATCGCGGAAGCTCCGCACGGCGGTCCCGGAGCGAGCGGTTGGGGCCACACACATTCGCGCCTTGGACTGCTCGAAATGGTTCAAGTAAAATACGTGGATGTGGATCGGCTGCCGCGAGTCCCAAAATCCTGGTGGTTCGGCTACACCGAGGAACTGTCCGTAGCGGCAGGCCACTTTGTTGAAGCGCTGTTTGCGCCAAGCTGGAAACGGCGCCTGGCAGCGGCAACGGGAAAACACGGTGCCCGTAGCGTGGTTTTTCGCCGCGACCGAATTTAGGGCGGACGCAGGGTAGCAAGTTTGTTTTGCAGCAGTAATGCGTCACATGGAGCAACCCGAATGAGCGAAGCCACTCCAGAAACTCCAGCCGTTGCGGCCGCACCGGAAGCTGCGGCCGCTCCGAAGATCAAGCCCAAGAAACCGACCCAGCGGGCGTGCGACGAAAAAGACGCCAAAGGCAAGCTCTGTTGCGGCCACCTGAAGCGCTGGTACGACTATCCGAAAGAAGTCGAAGTGCTGATCGGCAAAAAAGCGGAAATCTATCGCTGCGAGTTCTGCAAGACGCTCTTCAAACCCAGCTTCTCGAAAGCGCCTCACAGCTACACGATCCGCTACTGATGCAACACGAACTCATTCACGACTGGAACACGTTCACGGGCGCCGAAATTCCCGCCGGCCGCCGCGTCATGCTCAACGACGAAACTCTCCGCGACGGCCTGCAGAATCCTTCGGTCCACGATCCCGGCATCGGCGAAAAAATTGAAATCCTGCACCTGATGGAAGCACTTGGCATAGACACCGTAAATATCGGCTTGCCAGGCGCTGGCCCGCGCGCTTACGCGGACACCGAGGCGCTCGCGCGCGAAATCGTCAACGCGCGCATGAGAATCCGTCCGAACTGCGCCGCGCGCACACACAAGAACGACATCAAGCCCATCATCGAGATCTCCGAAAAAGTTGGTATGCCACTCGAAGCTGCTACATTCCTCGGGTCCAGCCCGATTCGTCGCTTGGTCGAAGATTGGACCGTGGACCATCTCCAACGCACCACCGAAGACGCTGTGAAATTCGCCGTGTCCGCCGGTCTTCCTGTGATGTATGTCACCGAGGACACCATTCGCACGGACCCGTCCACCGTCATCACTCTATATTCCACGGCGATTCGCGCCGGAGCGCGCGCAATAGTCCTGTGCGACACGGTCGGGCACGCCACTCCGCGCGGCGCCTACAACCTGGTGAAATTTGTCGAAGACGAAGTCGTGAAACCCTCCGGCGAAAAAATCCGCGTGGACTGGCACGGCCACAACGACCGCGGCCTGGCGATCGCGAATTCCCTCGCTGCGGTTTCTGCCGGCGCCGATCAAGTCCATGCCGCCGCGCTGGCTCTGGGCGAGCGCGTAGGCAATACGCCGATGGAACTAATGCTCGTCAATCTGAAACTCCTCGGCCTGATTGACCACGATCTCTCAAAGCTCAAGAAATACTCTGAAGCAGTCTCCATAGCCACGCGTACTCCGATCCCGCCGAACTATCCCGTCGTCGGCCGCGATGCCTTTCGCACCGCAACCGGCGTCCACGCTGCCGCGATCGTCAAAGCCTACAAGAAAGATGATCCGGAATTGGCCAATTCAATCTATAGCGGCGTGCCATCGCATCTATTCGGTCTTGAACAAATCATCGAAATCGGCCCGCTCAGCGGCCGTTCCAACGTCATCTACTGGCTCGAAAAGCGCAAAATTCCTGTCACCGATGAGCTCGTGGATCGCATCTTTGCCGCCGCTAAACAGGCCGAGCGGATCATGACCGAAGACGAAATCTTTGCCCTGGTGTCTCCCGCAACGGCGAGCTCGAAATCGCGCGCGCATTAACTCAGTCCCTGCCCAGCATGACCGACGATCGCAAACGCCGCAGCGACAGCCGCCCGCTCCGCCAGTTACAATCGAGCAGGACTATTAATATTCGATGAACCGCGCCAACATCCGCCCCACGAATCTGATGAAACTCGCGCTCATCTGCTGTATCTTTCTTACGATGGCTACTCTCTACGCGCGAGCCGCTGACGATTCGATCGAGAAGCTTGCGGACGACCCCGCCTGCGCTCGCGGCCTCGTGTGGATAGATAAGAGCGCGTCTTGGGTCACCGACCAGCAAGTGCGGCTCACCGAGATTCCCGCGCCTGAAACCAAGGAAGCGCAACGCGCCGAATACTTCAAAAACCTCCTGGAATCCGCGGGCCTGAAAGTCCGAGTCGACCAAACGGGCAACGTAATCGCCGAGCATCCCGGTACTGATGAAAAAAGTGTAATTCTGCTGGCGGCTCATCTCGACACAGTTTTTCCGGCAGGCACGGATGTTCACGTCAAACGTAACGCCAGCCGCCTCGCTGCTCCAGGCATCGCCGATAACGGCGCAGGTCTAGCCGCCCTCGCGGGTCTGGCGCGTGCATTATCCGAATCTCGTATCCAAACCACAAAAACCATCGTCATCGCTGGAGACGTAGGCGAGGAAGGCGAAGGCAACTTACGCGGCATCCGTGCCCTGGTCGAAGAATACGGTTCGCGCCTCTCCGCGGTGATCGCCGTGGATGGCGCTTCGACGGAGCACATCACCACGCAAGGAATCGCATCCCACCGATTTGAAATTTCTATCACTGGCCCGGGAGGGCACAGTTGGTCCGATTTTGGCGCGCCCAATCCCATCACCGCTCTTTCGCGCGGCATCGTGAAATTTTCGGCTCTGCCGGTGCCGGACGAACCGCGCAGCTCTTATAATTTCGCCGTCATCGAAGGCGGTACCTCCGTGAACTCGATCCCTGCGCGCGCTGCGGTAAAGGTGGACCTGCGTTCCGAGGACGAAGCGCAAGTGGATAAGATGGAGCGTGCCCTGCGTGATGCCATGCAAGCCGGCGCGAAAGAGGAAATGGCCGACGCTCGCGGCAGCAATGATTCCTTGCAAGTGGAATTTCGCTCGATTGGTTCGCGCCCGGCCGGAAAGCTTCCGGACAATTCGCCGTTGCTCGAAACACTACGCAGCGTGGACCGTTTTCTCGGCAATCGCTCGCGCCTCGAACGCAGTTCCACGGACGCCAACATCCCGCTCTCGCTTGGCATTCCCGCCGTTTCGCTCGGCGGCGGAGGACGGGGAGGCGGCTCCCACACGCTCACGGAGTGGTACGATCCCACCGGACGCGAATTGGGCTTGAAGCGGCTTTTCCTCGCGACCGTCGCGCTCGCCGGAGTCCAACCCTAGAATGATTCGCGGTTTTTTCCTCGGTGTGCTGGCGATCGTCACGGTTGTCGCCATTTCTGTTGCGCCCCGCGCTGCCGTGCTGTCCGCGCACTCTTCAAATGCGCTAGCAGTAAATCAATTGCCGGTGTCTCTTGCGCAAGACCCCGCCGATCTCATCCTCACGAATGCGCGGATTGAAACGATGGACTCCGCTCACGAATGGGCTAGCGCTGTAGCCATCCGCGGCGAATTGATCGCAGCCGTGTCTTACGCCCAAGCGCCCAGCCAGGCTCTGGACGATCCCGCGATCAAACCATTGATCGGCCCGCAAACTCGCATCCTCGATTTGCACCAACAATTCGTCATGCCGGGGTTCAACGACGCGCACGCGCACATCGGGCAATCCGCTCTGGCAAAACTGACCGTCAGTTTTGCCGGCGTCCGCTCGCTCGCACAATTCCAGCAACGCATCCGCGAAAGTCTGAAAGATCACAAATCCGGCGAATGGATTACCGGATTCGGTTGGGACCAGACCCTGTGGCCGGACAAGCGTGATCCGACTCGCGCAGACCTCGACGCCGTCTCGAATCAAAATCCCATGATCTTCACGCGAGTGGATGGCCACGTAGCCGTCGGCAATTCGCTCGCGCTGAAGGCTGCCGGAATCACCAAAGATACTCCCGATCCTGCCGGAGGCCAGATTCGCCGCGATCCTGACACTGGCGAACCGACCGGCTTCCTCGAGGAAGATGCGGCCACTAGCATTGTGTACTCCAAAATTCCCGGGCCGACGATGGAACAACGCCGCCACGGAATCGAATTGGTTCTCGCGAACGCCGCGCGCACTGGTGTCACTTCTGTGCAGGATTGTTCCGTTCTCAAACTCAGCACGGATTCCTCATTCAGCCCGGACAATTTCCGGGTCTACCAGCAGCTCCGCAAGGAAGGGAAGCTGACCGCGCGCATCACCGAGTGGCTGGACTTCACGCTGCCGCTCGCCAAGCTCGAAGAACTTCGCAGCGAATGGGGCTCAACGGATCCATGGCTCAAGACTGGTGCACTCAAGGCGTTCATGGATGGCTCGCTAGGCTCGCGCACAGCGGCAATGCTCGCGCCCTATTCCGACGCCCCTGCCACGTCTGGGATTCTTCGGATGGACCCGGAAAAACTCAAGGACATGGCCATCGAGCGTGATCGCGCCGGATTTCAACTGGCATTTCACGCCATCGGAGATCGCGCCAACCGCGTCGCGCTCGATACCTTCGCGGCCGTTGCCGCGGCCAACGGCCCGCGCGATCGTCGCGATCGTGTGGAACATGCACAGGTAGTAGCGCCCGATGATTTCGCTCGATTCGGCAAGCTCGGTGTGATTGCTTCGATGCAGCCTTCGCATTTGCTCGACGACGAGCGTTGGGCCAGCGATCGCCTGGGCCCGGAACGCTCGCGCGGCGCTTATGCCTGGCGCACGATGCAGCAGAACGGCGTGCGCCTGGCATTCGGCACGGACCATCCCGTCGAGCCCCTCAATCCGCTCCGGGGCATCTATGCCTGTGTCACCCGGCAATTGCCGCAAGGCAGTCCGAGTTGGCAGCCCCAGGAAGCGCTTCCTATTAGCGATTGTCTGCGCGCCTACACCGTGGGTTCGGCCTACGCGGAATTCGAGGAGAAGATCAAAAGCATAATCACGCCAGGAATGTTTGCCGATCTCGTTGTGTACCCCGTGGATCTGAACAAAGTCCCCGCGCGCGGATTGCTGATGATTCCGGTGAAAATGACTATCGTCGGCGGCCGCATCGTTTACCAACAGGCTCCGCCTCGCCCGGATTACTGAAGACGTCGCGCGAAGACCTGCGGCCAGGTTTCAAATGTTCTATTTCAGAACTTCCACCGACTGAATTTCCCCGTCATACGTCTTGCCATCCACTACGACAAAAGTGATTTTCGCGCTGTGCCCCTGGAGCTGCGAACAGATCTGGAAATCGCCGGCATCAAACGCCATATCCTGCTCCACCGGTACTCTGGTGGCGTCGCGCGCGTGCAATGTGAAAGACGCCTCGCCCGCGTCGAGCTTCATTGACATCTCGTTCCCGGTGCAGGTTACCTGTTCCACGTTGCCCTCAGCCGAGCTCGTCACCGTTTCGCGACCCGTCGCTGCACCGTCCAGCCGCCGCGCTCCCGGAAGATCTGGCGCGCCTCCCGCTTCTTCATCCGCAGCCCCCAGCACAGTCACCGATTGCAAGGACCCTGTTTTCCCGCTCGCGTCCTTCGGGTCATATTCCACTTTCACGCGCTGGCCTTTCAAAGCGGTGCACGGGTTGAACGGACCTGACGGCTTCGACGTCAGCCGAAACCGCAATTGCGCTCCAGGAGTCAGTGCCAGCGTCAGAGGCCCCGCCGCCGTCTCGATTTTCATTTTCAAGCCGTTCATGCAACTCAAATCCGTAACGCGCCCCGTGGCCTCACGCACATTGCCGGAGTCGTGCGCATCCGACGGCACAGTTTCCTGCGCTTCCTGCGCCGCAGGCGCTCGTAAATTGTCGCCCGCGCCTTCGTCAGCCGACGCCGAAAGACCATTCCCTGCGTTGCCTTGCGCTGCCTGCAGAAAAGCGAGAAACCGCTGCACTTCTTGCTTCTGCTGAGGATTTCGGGCGCTCTCCCGTGCTTGGCTTGCTGCGATTCGCGCGTCGGCGTAACGATTCATCCGTGCATACACCTGCGCCAGATCGAGCCGGTAAGTCGAATTGCCTGGCTCGAGCATCACTGCCTTGCTTGCGAACGACAGCGCCTCCGGCAACTTCTCTCCTTGCACCGCGAGATATACCCCCAGCACACCATACGGAGGTGCAAAATTCGGGCTGGCCGCAATCGCCGCACGCAAATCCTGTTCGAGCTGTTCGTCGTTGCCGATCGCCCCTGCTTGCGTGGATGCCAGATACGCTCGCAAGTAACGCGTCAGCGCATTCTTGGGATCCAATTCAATCGCGCGCGTGAAATCGGCCAGGGCTTCGGATTTTTGCCCATCTTGATATTCGGCGAAGCCAAGGTATTGGTAACCCAGCGCCAGCTTCGGATCGAGCTTCACCGCATCCTCGAGCAGAGGCTTCGCCGTTTGCGTCTTACCAGCCACCGCGCAGAATCCGCCGCGATAAGCATCCGCTTCCGCGTCTGAAAGCTCGCGCACTTGGAGATCACTCGCCGGAATCTCTGGCGGTGGCGGCGACTTTAAATAGTAGAAAGACTGATTCCTTACGTATCCGCTCAGCGCGCCCTGCAGCTTCTTCAAATCTCCAAAGGCTTTGGCAGCCGCTTCGTCCTGGCTCGCTCCGCGAGAAAGCGCCTCGAGATATGCCTGAAGCGTCGGCCGGTGCGCGGCCTTATCCCCGATCATGAGGTAGTGAATCAGCGCCCAGGATTCTGCGTAAAAAATCGAAGTCTTATGGTCCTCGTTGTAATAGGGCGAACTTTGATCAACCTTGAATAATACGTCGAGCGGTATCAAGCTGCTCTGCTTCAGTTCCTCAATTAAATCCGCGTCCGCCTCGCCCATCTTCGTTTCTGAA
Organism: uncultured Acidobacteriota bacterium; assembly: GCA_963834215.1. GTDB lineage: Bacteria > Acidobacteriota > Terriglobia > Acidiferrales > UBA7541 > Palsa-295. The sequence goes on from CAWIAM010000011.1 coordinate 96,006, forward strand.
TCGCTCACGTCCGTATTTCCCCAGAATTCCGCCAGACCCTCCGCCACCCACAGCGGCAGATTCGGGAAGTAGGGCAGCGTCAGCGAATGGTAGTACTCGTGATAAATCGTGTTGTAGGGATTGGAGCCCGGCGCATCGAGCTGCACCAGCGCGAAATACTGATTCAGGTTCTCGACGAAAAGTCCGGCTGGATGCGAGTGCCCTTTCGCCCAGTATTCGGGTAGCAGCGCCCGCATGGAGTCCTCGTCCTTCACCGCCAGAATGATAATCACCGGGCTGGGATGTGCGCTTGCCACTGCAATGGACTGGCGAAAAACCGCGCGAATCTGCTCAAAGCGAATCGCCGTTTTCCTCGCCTGCTTTTCGCCTGCATTGCTCACCACCACGAAATTCGCGGTGCGGACTTCCACCCAGTTCTCGTGTTTCGCTCCCGAAACAGGAAAGGCGAAGAAAACGGCAACGCAGAGCACGATAAGCGTGAGAGGGCGGGCCATCGGTAACTCTTTCTGTACTATAGGCTAAATCGCCAGTCAATGGACTTGCCGCAGCGAATGTGTCGTCAGTGCCTCTAAAACCCCATCGTTGACTGTCCCAGCGAACAGGTGATTCCCTCGCGGCACATCCCATCAAACGTGTGGACATGGCCTTCGGCTATCGGTCACAGTTGAGTCAGCAGGCGGGTGGGCATTCCTTCGTCTGGGGGAAATAGACGATGAAATATATCTCTGTTTTGGCGGGCGCCCTGTTGTGTGTGGCGTTGACTGCGCGGGCGCAGACAAATTTTGGCAACTATGTCACTCTGGCCGCGCCCTCGTTCATGACCGCGTCGCCTTCGCCAGCCACTCCAGCCGCCACAAGCCCGACTACATTCAACGCTCCGGTGTTCGCGACTACGTCACCATTGTTTGCACTCCCAACACCGGTTCCGCCTCCCCAACCTCCGCCGCAGGGAGTCCAGGGCGTTTTTGAAAAGTACAGCTACGATGTATCCGTCGGTTACACGTTCTTCCGATTTTATGAAGTACCCGGCATCCGCTCCAACATGAACGGAGGGAATGCCTCGATCGTCTACTGGTATCGCGACTGGCTGGGAGCCGACGGGGAAGTTTTTGCCGTCTATGGCAGCCAACCGGGACAAAACTCCTGGCTGGTGTTCTTCGGCGGCGGGCCCCGCCTTCGCTACGTCGGCCCCAAAGGGATGGACTTTTGGGCGCACGCGCTCATTGGGGCGATATTCATCACTCCGCAGACGCCTTACGGCAGCCAAAGCGCTGTCGCTGGAGTCGTCGGCGCGGGCGTGGATCTGAACGGTCACGCACGGCACATGGCTCTGCGTTTTGCGGTCGATGCCGTCGCCAGCAATTATTTTGGGACCTATCAGGTCAGCCCCAAGGCTTCCGCCGGGGTCGTTTTCAAGTTCTAAGCTGCGCCTGCGACTGCCGAGCCGCATCTCCAGTCAGGCGCTTTTCTCAAGTTCGGCAAGCCGAGCCGCGACGCCTCCGTCCTGCCACTCATTCTTGAAGCACTCAAATCGTGACGGCGACGTCCGCGAAACCTACGGTAATGGAATTTTACGTGCACGCCGATACTTAGTTGGATGTGGTGCATCTAACCATCATCGCGCGGCAACGCGGCGGCGATTGGCCAGCCGGATCGAGACGCCCAAGTGCTGATTAGGTCCTTACAACAGGCGAAGCGGTTCCTGAAGATTCTCTTCGGGTTCACCCTGCTTGCGCTCGGGGCCCTCATGATCGTCACCCCGGGGCCCGGGTGGCTCACCATCATGTTGGCACTAGGTGTCCTGGCAGCGGAATTTGTGTGGGCGCGCCGCCTCCTCGACCGGATGAAAGAGCAGGGCATTCGCCTTCGTGACTCCGTCCTTCCGCGCGCCAAGCCAGGAAATGCCTGAGCCAAATCTCCGTCAGTCATATCCGCTGTTCACCCTTTAGATTCATCACCCTCCGTCCGTCCGTCGGAGCTACTATTGTGCGGCCTCGAGGTCTGTTCGTCCGCTCGCGGGCCACCGGAGGCTTTCGTGGCGGAACGTTGGAAGCAGGAGTGGCGCGGGAAGTGGGCGCTGATTACCGGCGCAAGCGCCGGAATCGGCATGGAACTGGCAAAATTGCTGGCTGTCGGGGGAGCCAATCTTGTCCTGACGGCCCGCCGAGTTGACCGTCTTCAGCAGCTAGCTTCCGATCTAACCGGGAAGCACGGCATCAAAGTCGAAGTATTCGCCGCGGACCTGACGCAGCGCGATGCGCCAGCGGAAATCTATGCCTTCACGACCAGCAAGAAGCTCGAAATCGAGCTGCTAATCAATAACGCCGGCTTCGGCGCCTTCGGCAATACGCACGAAATACCCCTCGAGAAGATGCTCGAGATGGTTCAGGTAAATTGCGCCGCGGTGGTCCATCTCACGCGCCTCTATTTGCCCGCAATGGTCGATCGCCGCCATGGTGACGTGATGATCGTTGCGTCTCTGGCAGCCTTTCAGCCGCTTCCTTACAGTTCGGAGTACGGCGCAACCAAGGCATTCGACCTGATTTTTGCCGAGGGCGTCGCCGAGGAGATGCGCCACTTTGGCGTGCGCGTTTCCGCCCTCTGTCCGGGCACCACCACGACGGAATTTCAAACAGTCGCCCAGCAGCCGGACCGCATCTTCCGCAAAGCGGAGTCAGCCGACAAAGTCGCCCGCGTGGGTCTCGAAGCGTTAGCCAATGGCAAACCCTACGTAATTTCCGGCTTCATGAATAAGCTGATGAAAGAATCGCAACGCATAGCCCCCAGAAGCCTGGTAACAAAAATTTCTGCCAAAATGATGCGCGGGGATAAAGCCTAGAAAGGAATCCCTCTGGACGAAGAGGCAGCATCTTGTCCTGAGGAACGAAGCTGGCTCCCGCCTGTTGCAAGGCGAGGCTTGCCTCGCCGCACGTCAACGACAGCGACTCGTCAACCTAAGCGAGACACGTCCCGAAGAAACGAGCCGCAGGCTCGGCACCGCCACAGCGGGAAAGCGCTACTGAATCACATCCGTATCAAACACGCCCGTCTCGACCTGCCCCCCGCGCTTCATCTGCACAAAGATCCTGTACTCCCCGGCCTTCGGAAAGCCATATGGAAACGATACTTCGGCGGCTGCCGGGTCCATGTGCATGTCCATACTCATGCCCAGATCAGTCGTCGCCTCCGCCGGGCGAGCCGAAGGATTCCTCTGAGTCAGCTCCAGCGCCGCCATCGCCACTGAGCCATCCGGATGAATGTGCGCGAAAACCGAGCGATCAGACCTCACGATTTCCGCGTGCCCGGCCATCCCCATGTACGGCTCCATATCCATCACCGGCTTGCCGCTCGGCGTTTCCAACCGGAAGCGAAGCCACACGAAGTGATTTGCCACAAGCGAAGCGGTGCCGCGCTCCCAAACCATCCGATAGTGATCGGGAAGCACCATCGCGGATCCGTCAGGGCTGTCTCCCCCCGCGGTACTCGAAGCCGACCCATCTGTTTGACTGGCGAACGGTTGCGCAGCGGCCTCTGAGTTGTCTCCAGCGAGCGGAACTCCCGGAACGTCCGGCAAATCAATTTCCGCCGTCATGGTGTCCGGAAAGCCGGATTCGCGCACGACGTCCGCAAACACTTGATAGCGTCCAGCAGAGATCGCGGGCAAATCAAGCGCGAAGGAATTTGTGCCGACTGGCCGCACGCCCGGTTGCAACTGTGGATGGAGATGGTAGAAGCGGTCCAGACCAGGCTCACGAATAAAAACAGGTGCATCAAGTGGCCGTGATCCGGAATCAGGTTGGTCATCGCGGTTTCCGGCCGCGTCCGGTGCCAATCGGAATCGCCCATCTGCAAAATCAGCTTGCCGCCCGGGCCCAGCGAAACACTCAGTGGCGGCGCCTTGTAAACCATCTGGCGCGCCTTTGCGACCGCCTCCGAATTCCACCACCAGTTGCCGAAAAGCAGCAATGCGAACACTACGACAGCCGCGCCCACCATCACCCAGCGGCCTCGCCGCACATGCTCAGGTCCCGGAACTTGCCCAGGATCAAGCATGCCTTCGCGCCGCGCCGCTCCAGCAATCGCAATAATCGCCAAGACCAGAAGCACCATCAGCGCGAAAAGCAGCACTCCCAGCGATTTCTGCATCGGGAGTGTGTTCCGCGCCGCGGCCGGCACCGGCAGCGAGAGTTCATCCGCGCCTTGCGCGCCATCTACCTGCAAGCGGATTTGCCACGAGCCGGAGTCCATCAGCCACACCTTGCCCGAAAACGATTGCGGATCGTCTTTCGATTGGATTAATGCGTCCCCGATCGGAGGGTATTTAGCGCCGGGCCCCACGATGTACGTCGGCACGACGGTGATCTTCGAAATTCCCGGAGTCGCGCTCAAAATTTCCACGTCTGCGATCCCCGGAATCATCTGCGGCGTGCGCACAGTAATGATCAGGTGATACGGACCGGCGGCGCCTTGAAAGTAAACGTCAGGACTTCCCACGTGCGCCCACACCGGAGCGGCCAGGAAGACAATGATCGCGAAGAGAGCAGCGTGATGCCGCATGAATGGTGCTCTAGCTGACCAACGCATCGTAAATTACCGCCGCAGGCGGCGCATCGCGTCACCTGCCCCCAATCCTATCCGCGAGCCAAGGATTGCCGTAGCCAGCGCAATTCCCATGCCGCGCATGAAAAGCGCAGTCGTCGGGGCACGATCGACGAACTCCCATTGGTAGTGATATTCAGAAGGGGACTGCATATACGGAAAATAATTTTGCCCGAATACCCAATTGCGCGCCGCCGGCGAAATCATGAAGCTGCCGAATGGCCAGTGCACCACCAGCATGATTGCCAAGTAAGCAGTGCCGAGCATGAATGCCAGTAGCCATTTGTTCTTCGCGCCAAAATGATTCAGCAGCCAGTCGAGCGCAATCGCTGGAATAACCACTAGCGTCGGAAATTCCAGCGGCACCATATGCGTGATGTTCGTGAACACCGGCCCTAGCTTCGGCGTCGCGGGAAAGAGCGGCATCAACCACAACTGGCCCAGCACCCACGCCGTATAAACCAACGCGATTACTGTCGCACCCCAGCGATAGCCGCTCGCGCGCGCCAGCGAAACCAGAATTAGGGGCACCCCCAGGCAAAGCGCCCGGTAAAACTCAGGGCTGTGCATCTGATCCCCGCCGGCATACTCGGAAAGCAGCACCCAGTGCAGCGACAAAATCACGCCACCGAGATAGAGATACAACCTGCGCAGCTTTACGTGCGCGTCACCCTCGGCGCGATTCATCCAACTCACCAACAACAGCAGCGCCCCGATAGCCACCGCCATAATTCCCAGACCGAGCACCATGTGCGGCGGGCTGACGATCTCCACGTCCAATCCAAACGAATTGTGCCACCAGTTATCAAACGGCGCCGATGTCACCATCATCACGCCACCCCAGCACGCGAGAAACGCACCCAGCGGCCCGCGAAATCCCCACACCTTGATCGAAGCGGCCTTCGCCGCCGCGTCGCCGCCCCACGTCGTCGAAAAGATTAAATAAGCGCTGGTAGCCGCAACCAAAATGCCGCCCAGCTGAATGGCCATGTGCGCCGGAGTCCAGAAGGTGTCGCGCCCGATGCTCATGTGCCAGGAAATGTCCCAGTAGAGGCCGGATACGATGGACGAAGCGCCCAGCACTCCGCACCAGATGTACCAAGGCGCCGCCGCACGTTCGCGGCCGCGAGCTATGTTATAGGGAATAGCGGGATGTACGCTCTGCGCCATGCCTGTACCTCATATCCTGCCAAGGGAGTCGTCCGGAGAATATCAGGTTGTCGCACGACGTGACAGCCTACGGCCGTGCGTGGAAGGAAGTCGCTTAGCCTATAAGTGGAAGAACGCCGCTACTCTTCGTCGTCGGCCTGAGCCTTCAGCAGCCGCTCGATCACAGCCATATCCTCGAGCGTCGTCGTATCGCCGGAAACAGCGCCCTTGGTTGCCAGCTCTCGCAGCAGACGCCGCATAATTTTGCCGCTACGCGTCTTAGGCAATAGCGGCGTAAAACGCACGTCCGCGGGGCGTGCGATCGAACCGATCGTGTTCGCCACGTAGTCCATTAATTCGCTGCGCAGCTCCTTGGAAGGCTCATGCCCGGTCCGCAGGGCCACAAAGCACACAATGGCCTCGCCCTTGATCTCGTCCGGCCGCGCTACCACCGCCGCCTCCGCCACCGCCGCATGGCTCACCAGCACACTCTCGATCTCCATCGAACTCAGGCGATGTCCCGCGACCTTGATGACGTCATCCACGCGCCCCAGCACCCAGATGTAACCATCCTTGTCGCACTGCGCCGCGTCGCCCGCGAAATACACGCCAGGAATCCGCTGCCAGTATTCGCGTGCATAACGTTCATCGTCGCCGTAAATCGTGCGCAGCATCGAAGGCCACGGCTTTTGTATGGTCAAATACCCGGTTTCACCCGGGCCTACAGGCTCGCCTTTCATATTCACCACTGTCGCTATCACACCGGGCAGCGGCAAAGTAGCCGAACCGGGTTTCGTCGGCGTCGCGCCCGGCAACGGAGAAATCAAAATGGCTCCCGTTTCCGTTTGCCACCAGGTATCCACGATCGGGCAACGGTTTTTCCCAATCGCCTCGAAATACCATTTCCACGCCGCGGGATTAATCGGCTCACCGACAGTCCCGAGCAGTCGCAGGCTTGCCAGGCTGTGCGGCTTGAGCCAATCCATGCCCCAAGCCATGAACGCGCGCACTGCCGTGGCAGAGCTGTAAAAAATCGTCACCTTGTAACGGTCAATGATTTCCCAGAAACGATCTTTCTTCGGAAAGTCCGGTGCGCCCTCATACATCACCACGCTTGCGCCATTCGCAAGCGGGCCATACACCACGTAACTATGGCCCGTGACCCACCCAATGTCCGCTGTGCACCAGTAGATATCGTCATCATTCAGATCAAACACCAACCGCGTGGTCCACGTACACTGCAGCAAATAGCCGCCCGAAGTGTGCAGCACACCCTTCGGTTTGCCGGTCGTGCCGCTGGTGTAAAGAATGTACAGTGGGTGTTCGGAATCAAACGGCAGCGCTTCATGCTCTTTGGAAGCCTTGTCCTCTAACTCGTGCCACCAAAGATCGCGGCCGTCTTGCCACGCCACATCTTCCTTGGTGCGCTTCACGACGACGCATTTCTCAATCGTTGGACAATTTTTCATCGCCGCGTCCGCCATTTCCTTCAGCGGAACGATTTTCCCTCGGCGATAACCTCCGTCAGCCGTAATCAGTATTTTCGCTTTCGCATCCGCAATACGATCGGCAAGCGCCGTTGCGCTGAATCCCCCGAACACCACGGAATGCACGGCGCCAATGCGTGCCGATGCCAGCATCGCGATCGCCGCCTCCGGAATCATCGGCATATAAATCGCGACGCAGTCTCCCGGTTTCACGCCCAGCGCTTCCAGCGCATTGGCAAACCTGCAGACCCGCTCGTGCAACTCGGCAAACGTGAACTGAATCGTCGAGCCGTCTTCCGCTTCCCACATCAGCGCGGGCTTGTTGGCGTTTTTCTCGAGGTGCCGATCCAGGCAGTTATAGGCGACATTCAGCTTTCCACCCACGAACCACTTCGCGTGAGGCGGATTCCATTCCAAAGTCTTCTGCGGAGCCTCGAACCAGTTCAGCAGCTTGGCCTGCTCCCCCCAAAAAGCTTCGGGATCAGCCTGCGCCGCCGCATACATCTCGCGGTACTCTCCGAGCGATCCGACACGAGCCTTCTTGCTGAATTCTTCCGGCGGCGAAATCGGTCTCTCTTCCAGAACGTGTGGATCGAATTCCTGCATGACTCCTCCATGATTGCGTGCTGCGAAGCGGGTGAAGTTGCCCTTTAGCGGCAAGTGGCAGGCTCCGGCGTCAACGACCAGTCCCTTGCGTCCCTACGTTATTGAACTACGGTGGTTTGGTCAAGAACCCGCGCCTGCGTCCAAACGGAGCAGGTATAGCACTTGCATCTCGACGGTGGTAGATTCGCACCAGGTTTGGCGGGCCCGACACGCCACAGCGCCCTGCGGCGGACCTGACAGAAAGGGCTGTTTGCTCGCGGTATCTGGCTCACAATTCCGGGAACTTTTTGAACCCTTTCCAGGAATATGTAACGAGAGTTGCGCCGGGCCGTCCAACCGCTTGACATGACCAGGGGCACAGAGTTGATTGACGACGGTCTGCTGCTTCGCCGGATGATTGCCGGGGACGAGGATGCGTTCACCTTGCTGTACCACCGCAAGCACCCTGCCATCTACCGTTTCGCCCTGCACATGAGCGGTAATTGCGCCGTGGCGGAAGACGTGACCCAAGAGGTTTTCATGACGTTGATTCGCGATGCCAAACGATTCGACCCCGCACGCGGGACGCTCGGCGGGTTCCTCTTCGGCATCGCGCGCAATCATCTTCGCCGTCGCTGGGAACAAGAGCGAAATTCCGTCCCGCTGCCCGAAACCGCCGACGAGTTGGACGCGATGCTCTCTCGCTACAGTTCAGGCCGCTCGAACGGAGGCAATCTCGCTTCCGCAAATGGAAATGGGAACGGCAACAGACATGGCTCCGGCGTCAGCGCGTTCCCCATCCATCGCGACGACTTCGTCTTGCAGGAGAACGTCAGCCGCGTGCGCCACGCCATCGCCACGCTTCCGGAAAATTATCGCGAAGTGGTGGTTCTCTGCGAACTCGATGAAATGAGTTATGAGGACGCGGCCGTTGCGCTCGATTGTCCGGTGGGAACCGTCCGCTCCCGCCTGCATCGCGCGCGAGCGCTACTGCTTGAAAAATTGCGTGACGCTCAGCCGGTGCGGCGCGCCTCGGCGGTGGGTGAATGAAAAAAGACCCTGACAACGAAAACATCGGTCGAGATAACATGCCTCTCATGGATTGCTCGGAGTTCGCCGAAGCGCTGCATGAACTCGACCGCCCCGGAACTCCGGGTGCGGCAGTTCGCGATGGTGCGCTGGCGCACGCCGAATTGTGCAGCGGTTGCGGTGCATTGGTTACCGAGGCTGAGTCGCTCGATTTTGCCCTCGGTCAAATCGCGCAACAGGCGTCTGAAGTGCAAACTCCTCCGAGGATAGAAGCCGCGTTGCTGCGCGAGTTTCGTCGCGAAAAATCAGTGGCAGCATCCCGCCGGCTGCGCCTTCAAGTGGCGGTCGTCGGCATTGCGGCAGCTGTGCTTTTGGCCTTGGGTCTTTCGTTCCATCGGCCGCGAGTCATGACGCCGGATAAAGCGCCCTCAGTAAGTGCGTCTGTCGCCGCACCAGCATCTTCGACAGCGACGTCGCGCGAACAGCTGGCGCCAATCGCTCCTGTCAGCGTAAGCGTTCCGCCCAGGACCACTCGTTCACGCGCGACGGCCGATAAAACCGCCGCGTCGGATACTGGCCCCACTGAATACGCCACCGCCTACATGCCGCTGCCGTATTCCTACGACCCGTCGAGCCTCGAAGGCGGCGCTGTCGTCCGCGTTGTCCTGCCTCGCGCTGTCCTGATTTCCTACGGCTTGCCCATCGAAGGAATGGGAGTGGCCGATCAGGTGACGGCGGACATGGTCGTCAGTCAAGACGGCACGCCGCAGGCCATCCGCTTGGTCTCGCAAGAGAACCCGAAATCGGATGACTAGGCCTCAGCAGATTTTCTGGAGGAATTGCATGAAGACGAACACTGCGTTTCTGGCGTTGACTGCGGTCGCCCTGTCAATGCTCATGAGTTCGCCCGCACAAGCGCAGGATGCTGCAACTCCGCCACCACCGCCGTCGCCCGACGTAGTCTACGGGCAAGTCAGCGGCGGAGGGCCCGGGGGGCCTGGACCGGTCATCCGCGAAGGCATTGGATTCCTCGGCTTCGAAGGCGGGATGCACGAAAGAACGGTCACCGGCGCGCCCTTCACCGCCACTTTTACCACCGAGTCCTCGCAAACTCTCGCTGACGGCAATCAGATCCAGCACAATTCCACCGGCTCGATGGCCCGCGATAGCCAGGGACGCACGCGCCGTGAAATGAATCTGCCTGCTATCGGTGCTTTTGCTGTCGTTTCAGGCCAGTCCCTCTCGCATGTCGTGTTCCTCAACGACCCCGTCGCCGGCACGCACTACATTTTGGAAGAAGACAAGAAGATCGCCCAGCGATTACCCGAGCCACCGGACAGGATTGCCGTGGAGGGCAAAGGTTTTCGCATCGGGACCCGAGGCGAAACAAGGAATGATGCGGAAGAAGTGACCACCTCACTTGGTACGCAGACCATCGGCGGCGTTTCGGCCGAAGGCACGCGCTATACGCGCACCATCCCCGCCGGCGAAATTGGCAATACCAAACCGATCGTCGTCGTTACCGAACGTTGGTATTCCGCGGATCTGCAAATGATGGTGATGACCAAGCGCAGCGATCCGCGCTCCGGCGACTCGACCTTTCAGATGACCAACGTTCAGCGCGGGGAACCCTCAGCCTCGCTTTTCCAGGTTCCCGCGGACTACACCATCGCTCAAGCACACGAGCATGGGCTGCGGACTTTCCATGCCGGCGGCCCGCCGCCTCCGGAGCAATAAGCGCAGCGCCAAGGCGCTTCGAGTCTGTAGCACGAACTACTTGCGGGCGGAGCACCCCCACCATCCGCCCGCAAGGTTCCTTATTCGGCTCTTGTTTGGTTGAATTCTTAGGCGAGCGCGCGATCCAGCAATTCCACTACATGCAAGACTTCCTGGCCGGTCTTTTGCATCGCTGCACCAGCGCGTAATTGCAAGATGCATCCGGGATTCGCAGTTGCAATCACTCCGGCCTTTGTTTGCGCGACGCATTCCATCTTGCGTTCTAGAATTTCCAGCGATGTCCCGGTCTCAGTGACGTTGTAGACGCCAGCCGATCCGCAGCACTGTTCCGAAAGCGGCATCTCCACGAACTCGATTCCGGGGATCGCGCGCAGCAGCTCTCTTGGAGCTTCTCGGATTTTCTGCCCGTGGACTAAATGGCACGAATCCTGATAAGTGACGCGCAAAGGAAGCGCTCGCAGCGGCGCGGTCATTCCGAGCTCCGCCAGAAATTCCGTCACGTCCCTCATCTTGGCGGCAAATTGTCGCGAACGCGCTTGCGCGCCATCGTCTTCACCGAATAAATGCGTGTATTCCTTCAGAGTTGACCCGCACCCCGCTGCATTCGTAACAATCGCGTCGAAATCCTCGCTCAAAAACGCCTCGAAATTTTGCCGAGCTAGTTCGCGCGCCACGTCGCGCACGCCAGCATGAGCCGCCAGTGCCCCGCAGCAAACTTGCGCTGCCGGCACCACCACTTCGCAGCCGTTCGCCTGTAGCACGCGAATCGTCGCGCGGTTCAATTCGCTGAACGTGACTTGCGCCACGCACCCCGCAAAAAACGCGACCCGCGCGCGCCGCTCGCCCCGAGCCGGAAATGTTTTGCCCAATTCACTGAAGAAAAACTCTGAATCAATCCTCGGCAGCAGCTTTTCGCGGTCCTGCAATCCCAGTAGCCGCAAGATTCCCGTCGCGCGTGCCAGCGCCGCCAGCCCCGAGCGCTGATAGATCTTCAGCACGCGCGCTGCCGCCGCAATCCTGCCGGGGAAGGGAAGCAAACGACGGTAAACCAGATCACGCAGCACGCGCGAAACGAACGGCCGCTTATATTTCTGCTCGATCTGCGCGCGCGCAAGCTCCAGAATTTTCCCGTACTCGACGCCCGAAGGGCACACCGTCTCGCAGTTGCGGCAATTCAGGCAGCGGTCAATGTGCGTGACGAACGCTTCGCCTAGTTCCAGCCGCCCCTGGTCCACCAGCGCCATCTGGCGTATCCGCCCGCGCGGCGAATCCGCTTCTTGCCCCCACAGCCGGTACGTCGGGCAATTATTCGCGCACAAGCCGCAGTGGACACACCGCGAATAGTCATCGTATTCAGGTTTGTCAGTCGCACTGAAGCCGCTCAGAGTAAGCGCAAACTCGCGCTGCGCATCACCGTGAGATTGCGGAGCTGCCGGCCGCGCAGGATCCGGTTGCTGGGTCTGCGATGGCATCGTCTCAGATGCCTCCCACGAATCGCCCCGGACTCAAGACGCCGTGAGGATCAAACACGCGCTTCAATTTTTGCATTTGTGCGAAGTCAGCTCGTGGCAATCCCCAAATTTTCAAGGTGCTCTTCCATTCCGCCGGGCACCATGGAATCGTGGAATGCCCGCCAAGTTCCGCGCACGCCGCTTGAATCGCATCCGTCGCGGCCGCCATGCCAGCGCGCGCATCCTCGCTGCGTTCCACGGGCAGCAGCGCAAAATAAATCACGCCCAACCCTCGCGCCATCGCCGCCCAAGGCAGCGCGTTGCCTTCGGCCGCCCTCTGCGCGGGCGCCAATACATTCGCCATCCGCCTCGGCAGAACGCTCATCTTCACAATCGTGGCTGCAGGCGACGCAGCCAACGCAATGGGAATAAATTCTCGCTTGCGGTTGAACGCCGGTCGCAAATTCTCGGCCAGCACGGTAACTCCCGTGGCCCCAGCTTCCTCGGCCATCCGCTGCAAATCGGAGCGGCATCGCCGCAGCACATCCTCATTCCCGGCGTAACCTGTCGTCAACGCCCACTCGTTGCGCGAAATCACACCGGCGGGCATCGGCGCCGGCTCATATGCCAAGGCCGCTTCGCTTTCAAATAAATCGGTAACTCCCGGGCTCAGAATTTCCATCGTCAAAGGCGTCAGCGCGGAACGCGCCACTCGATCGCGCATATCGAACGCGCGCTCGGCTGTAGCAAATCGTGCGACGAATCCACGCGATCGCATCGGCATCGGAAAAGTTTTGAAATTAACACGCGTTATCACACCCAGAGTCCCCAACGAGCCGATCATCAATTTATGAATGTCGTAACCGGTGACATTTTTCACCACTCGCCCGCCGCTCTTCGCAGCCACGCCTTCGCCGGTGACAAACTCCATCCCCAGCAGAAAATCGCGCGCCGTCCCATAAAATTGCCGCAACGGTGAATCCACGCCGGACGCAACCGACCCGCCGATCGTCGTCTGAGCCAAAAATGCCACCGCTAGCGGCAAAAATTGCCGATGCTCGGCCAGCGTCTGTCCCAGCGACTGCAGCCGCACGCCCGCCTCGACGCTCAAAGTCAAATCGCCGGGATCATAGGCAATCACGCGATCCATCCGCGTCATATCCAATGCCAGATCGTAACGGCGTGGCGCGAAGCCCATGTCCAGTTTCGTTCGCGCACCACAAGCAACAATCGCCAATTTCTCCGCAGCGGCAAATTTCACGATTTCGGCAACCTCCGCCGCGGAGCCGGGCCGCACCAATGCATCGGGCATCTTGCCGTCAATTGTGTAATCCGCGAGCTGTATAGGATCGCTTACGACGTTCGCGTTTCCGGCGATATCGCCGAGCCGCGAACTGGCGCTGGTGCCGGCGGGACTCATGCGACGGGCGCGCCCGCCATCGGCAGTGGGCGCACGTGAATTTCGCCGCAGCCTTTGGATGCGGGAAAAATCTTGTCGGGGTTCAGCAGGCCGCCAGCATTGAATGCATCGCGCACGCGCCGCATCAGATCGAGCTCCGCCTCTTTGAAAAGCAGCGGCATCAGGCGATCCTTCTCCATCCCCACGCCGTGCTCGCCGGTAATCGAGCCGCCCATGTCAATGCAGAACTGAATGATTTCGTCGGATGCGGCGATCACGCGGCGGAATTGCGCTTCATCGCGCGCGTCGAAAAGAATCAGCGGATGTAGATTCCCGTCGCCTGCATGAAAAATGTTGCCGATCTGAAAGCCGTACTTCTGTCCGATTGCCTCGATGTGCCGCAAAGTGGCCGGAAGCTTTGTCCGTGGGATCACGCCATCCTGTACGTAGTATGTAGTCGAAAGCCTGCCCACCGCGCCAAACGCATTCTTGCGCCCCTTCCACAACAAATCTCGCTCGCGCGCGTCCCGTGCCACGCGCACTTCCCGCGCATGATGCGCCCGGCAAACGTCAGCGATCTCTTCAGCGTGCTGCTCCACCGCTTCGCGCAGACCGTCCGCTTCCAGCAACAGCACCGCGGCGCAATCCAGCGGAAATCCCGCATGGACGTACGCTTCCACTGCGCGCAGCGTCCAGCCATCCAGCATTTCGCAAGCCGCCGGCGTAATCCCGCGCGACGTAATCTCCACCACCGTCTCCGTCGCGTCGTCCAACGTCTCGAAAATCGCCAGCAGCGTCTTCACCGCTTCCGGCAGCCGCGTCAGTTTCACGGTAATTTCCGTGATCAAGGCGAGCGTGCCCTCCGAACCCACGAATAGCCCCATCAAATCGTATCCGGGCGCATCGAGCGCGGGGCTTCCGATCCGTACCAGCTCGCCGGTAGGCAGAATCACTTCCATCGAAACAACGTGATTCGTCGTCACGCCGTAAGCCAAGGTATGCGGCCCACCGGAATTTTCAGAAACGTTTCCGCCAATCGTGCAGGCTTTCTGGCTGGATGGGTCCGGAGCGAAATGCAAACCGGCATGCGCCACCGCCGCGCTCAGGTCCGAATTCACGACGCCAGGCTGCACGGTCGCGCGCTGGTTTTCGATATCAATCTCCAGAATCCTGTTCATCCGCGAAAAAACCGTCAGGATCCCGCCCTTCCGGGATAGCGCCCCACCCGAAAGCCCCGTCCCGGCGCCGCGCCCCACCAAGGGAATCTGATACTGGTTCGCCAATTTCACAATGCCGAGCACATCGGCAGTCGTCCGCGGAAACACCACACAATTCGGCCGGGCAACTTCCACCGAGCCGTCGTATTCGTACAAAGGCAATTCCTCCGGCCGGTGCAGAACGCCATCGGAACCAAGCAGCGATTTCAAATCGTGGAGGAGTCGTGAATCCATGAAAGTAGCCCGCGCGCATGCGCAAAAGGCAGCGCACACGCTTCAACGGCCACTATAGCCGTGTGCAGCGACGGGCGTCAACGAGGTGGAGTCTAGAGAGGGCGGCTCTGAATACTGGGACTTGGTCGGCGAGCGCTAGCCGAGCCCGCGCAACCTGCGTATCCGCTTGATGATTTCCTTCGCCGTAGCATTCGCGGCCTGGTCATTTGTCGCACGTCCGTTGCGCGAAAATTCGAAAATCTCCGCACCCGAGGGATCGAAAACTTTCGTCACCGAGGCGCTCCCACCCGTCGGCCCATATGGCGTCATCACCGCGCCGCCCGCGGTCCCGTACGCGACCCGATAATCGAAGTCCCGCTCCACCAGCACAAAGTGCATGTGGTGATCCGCGCCATGGTCATTCAGTTTCTGGAACAGCAAGCTGCGATCTAGATTTGAGGCTTGGATTTTTATCCGGATCTCCGTTTGGCCCATTGCGAAGTGAGCAAAACAGAAACTGAAAATTAAAAGCAGAGCAGTTCTTCGCAGAATCTTCATCAATCTATCTCCCAATGGCCATTTTTCAATATCAGCATGCCTTGATGGCTTCACGGATCCACCCCTGCGCAGGTTTACGCCATTTCGAGTCGTTTCCTAATCCGGCAGTATATGCTACAAATTCTGAGTAACGACTTTTTGCGAGGGTGCGTTGACCAAACCGAAAATACTCTCCACTCGGCCGCTTTTTCCCGCCGCACGCGCAATTCTAGACCAGCACTGCGAAGTGGACTATTGGACCCGCCCCGAGAGCATCTCGCGCGAAGAGCTTTTGAAGCGCGTTGCGGACAAGGACGGCCTGATTTGCCTGTTGACGGAAAAAGTCAACGAGGAACTGCTCGCCACTGCGCCTAAGTTGCGAATCGCCGCGACGGTTTCGGTCGGCCACGACCATATTGACGTCGCCGCCTGCACGCGCCACAAAGTGGTCGCCACGCACACCCCCGGCGTCCTCGACGACACCACCGCCGATTTCGCCTGGACCCTGCTGATGGCGATCGCTCGCCGCTTGCTCGAAGGCGATGCCTGGATGCGCAGCGGCACATGGCCCGGCTGGGACCTCGATCATCTCGTCGGTGGCGACGTCTGGGGAAAGACTCTGGGCATTCTCGGTTTCGGGCGCATCGGCCGCGGCGTCGCCCGCCGCGCGCTCGGCTTTCAAATGCGCGTCCTTTACAACGATGCCGTCCGCGCCTCCGCTGATATCGAACGCGAACTCCACGCTGAATTCGTGGATCGCGACACTCTTTTCCGCGAGTCCGACTTTATCAGCCTGCATGTGCCGCTGCTCCCCGATACGCGCCATCTGATCTCCACGGAAAATCTCGAAAAAATGAAGCGCACCGCGTTCCTCGTCAATACGTCTCGTGGCCCGGTCGTGGACGAAGCCGCCCTCGCCGACGCGCTCGAAAACAAGAAAATCGCCGGCGCCGCTCTCGATGTCTACGAGCATGAACCGCAAGTTCACCCGCAACTCGTCTCGCGCCGCGATGTGATCCTCACGCCGCACATCGCCAGCGCTTCGATCGATACGCGCACAAAGATGTCGGTAATGGCGGCCAACAACGTAGTGGCGCTTTTCGCGGGACAACGCCCGCCCAACGCACTCAATGCCGACGCACTGAATTTGAAGTAAAATTTAGTTGGGTACAGGCGTCAGCGCTTCTACAGAGCTCGCAGCTAACCGCGCCGCGTGAAGCTTCTGCAAGCGCTATCACATGTCATTCCGAGCGAAGCGAGGAATCTGCTTTAGGCGTCCTAGCATGGCAAATCCCACATGAAGCAAACCGCCGAGTACGTTTTTCGCCACACGCTCGAAGCCATCGATATCCCCTCGACGCTAGCGCGCAAGCTGCAGCGCGACAACTCCCATATTTGCGTCGGCGCCTCTGAAATTGATCTGAGCGACTTCACTGAAATCGTGGCAATCGCCTTCGGTAAAGCCGCGTTCGCCATGGCCGAGGGACTAACTTCAATCCTTGCGCCCGAATTTGCGCTGGACGGCATCCTTGTCGTTCCCGCCCCGCCTCCGCGCGCTATCCCTGGATGGAAGACATTTGTCGGCGGTCACCCCATACCCACAGCGGAAAGTTTCGCGGCCGGCCGCGCAATCCTGGATCGCCTCGCGCATTGCGACGAGCATACGCTGATTTTCTTCCTTATCTCTGGCGGCGGTTCCGCTCTCGTCGAACAGCCGCTCGATCCCAGCGTCACGCTGGATGATTTTCAGCACCTTCACTCCGCGCTGGTCACCTGCGGCGCGCCGATCGAAGAAATCAACGTCGTGCGCAAGCATCTCTCGGCGACAAAGGGCGGACGCCTCGCCGCGGCTGCTCCCGATGCGATGAAGGTAACCTTTGCGATCAGCGACGTTCCCGAAGGCCAGGAATCCGCGCTCGCGTCCGGCCCCACCGTGCCCGACCCAACCACCCTGCTTAACATGCAAGAAATCATCCGCGGCTATGGTTTGCTGCGCAAACTACCTCCGTCACTGCGTGAAATCATCGAACAGGGAAAGTTGCCGGAGACTCCGAAAAACGAAGATCCCGCCTTCGCGCGCGCGCGCTTCGAAATTCTCCTCGGCGAACACGAGTTGCTCCACGCCGCCCACCATTGCTGCGAAGCCGAAGGTTTTATCTGCATGGTGGACGCTGAAACCGACGGCTGGCCGCTGGAAAAGGCTGCGGATCACTTGCTCCGCGAACTCGAAAATCTAAAGAATCAATACCCCGGGAAGCGCGTAGCCATCTTTTCCGGCGGAGAGCTAAGTTGCCCGGTAACGGGCGACGGAGTCGGCGGCCGCAATTCTGCATTCGTGCTCGCGTGCGTACCGAAAATCGCCGGGAAGGGAATCGCGGTGTTAAGCGCCGGCACTGACGGAATTGATGGCAACAGCCCTGCGGCTGGCGCAACGGCCGATGGCGAAACTCTAAACCGTGCTCTCGGAGCGAACCTCAATCCCGCCGACTTCGCGGCCCGCAGCGACGCTCACAATTTCTTCGCTCGCCTGAATGACGCAATCATCACAGGCCCCACCGGCAACAATCTCCGCGACCTGCGCATATTGCTAGCGAACTGACAAGCCCGCCTACTTCTTTGTATCGCTCAACTGCGTTTCGATCTTCCCCAATCGCGTACTAATCTCATCCATCTGCTTCTGCAATTGCTTCAGCGCGTCCAAGGTCATTTCCTGCCCGTTGCCCGAAGCCGAAGGCGTCGGATCGTTCGCAGCTGAGCCGCCACTCGATCCGCTGCCAGCGCTCTTTCCGCCGCCCGGCCCGCCAGCATGATTCTCCGCAGCCTTCTGTTTCAGCGCCTGTATCTGCATTTCCACATACGGCTCATCGCCCAAATTCAAATCTCCGGACTTGACCAACTCCTCCAGCGGCGCAATCGCGTCAGGATCGCCGCGATGTCCCAGCGCAAACAGCGCCCTAAATTTCACGTCCGTGTACGGCTCTCGCAAATACGAGATCAGCGCACGGGTAATCGCCTTGTTCTTGAGATCCAGCCCCGCCAGCGCCTCGATCGCCGTCCCACGCGATTCAAAATCCTTGCCGGGGGCCGACCACTCCAGCAACGCCGGAACTGCGCGGTCATCTTCGAGCGACCCGAGTCCTTCCAACGCGCCGTTGCGAATCGTGTCATCGGGCGAATCCGTCATCAGCTCGGCTGTCAGCAATTCGTATGCGTTCGGCGCCTTAATTTCTCCGATCGCATTCAACGCAGCCGCGCGCACCCCGAAGGCTTTATCCTTCGACGCAATCTCAGTCAATTTCGGCGCAAGCGAAGGATCGTCCGTGAAATTACCAAGCTGCTGGACGGCCACCTTGCGCACCCAAGGTTCCTCGTTGCTCAGCGCAGCCAATATTTGTTTCTCCGCGCCGCCTCCGCCAACCTTCCCCAGCGCTTTCAAAGACTCCACCCGAACGCCCCAGAACCGATCGTGCACCGCAGCATAACCGAGAGCCACAACCGCCTCGGGATCGTCCCGCGTCTCGCCCAAGGCCACAGCAGCGTCCGCCCGATCTGGGACAGTCTCGGCGTTTTTCAATTGATAGATCAGCTCGGCAGCGCTCTTCTTGAATTCCACCGACTTTAAAACGTTGTCGCCCTTATCGAATATCAGCATCAAAGGCGCGCTATCCGCCGGCAAATTAAACGTTTCCTCAGCCTTGCTTACCACGATAGGGTATGTTTTGTGCCCGCTCGCCGTCGCAATTTCGATATCCACCGGCATGTCGAACAAATCCACCAAGCCCTCGACCTTCTGCGCCTGCTTCACGTTCAATTTCACCTGGTGCGCCGCATCCTCGTACGTGTAACTCACCTCATATTTCGGCGCGCCCGCTCGCCAGATCCACTGATGCAAAAAATGGTCCACGTTCGTGGACGTGGACTGGTCTATGGCCTTCTCTAAGTCCGCAGTCACTACATTCTGATCGCGATTCACTTCCAGATAATGATGCAGCCCGCGGAAGAAGTCTTCGTCGCCCAATTTCGTCCGCAACATCTTCAGCACCCAGCCGCCCTTGGTGTAAACATTCCCCGCGTATTCGATGCTGTCCGTGAAGTTATGCGTCACAATCGGCACGGCATAAAGCCGCTTCTGCCGGAACCAATTCGATTGGTCTCGCCAGAATTCATACGCAGCTTCATCCGCGCCATAATGCTGCTCCGCCCAGTAGTGTTCGAAATATGTGGCGAATCCCTCGTTCAACCAAATATTCGCCCAATCCCGGCAAGTCACCAGGTCGCCGAACCACTGGTGCGACAGTTCGTGCGAATCCAGATCGTCCGAACCGCGGCGTTCTTCCGGCGCGAGTTTCGGATTCACCAGGCCCTGCGTCGTCAGCGTCGTCGCGCTGGTATTTTCCATTCCGCCTTCGACGAAATCGTTCACCGAAGTCTGCGCGTATTGCGCCCACGGATATTTCACGCCCAGCTTGTCCGAAAAAAGATCGAGCATCTGCGTCGTCCGCGCAAACGTGGAATTAATCGTGTCTTCGTCGCCGCGCGGCACCACATAACGCACGGGTATCCCGTGCCAGATTTCCTTTTTCTCAACGAATTCTCCCGCTACCGCGCTAATCAGGTATGTCGAAAGCGGCTCGGATTGCTTCCAGTCCCACGTCTTTTCCCCGTTCGCCTCGTCTTTCACGTTCACAAGCTGGCCGTTCGAAACAGTGATCCACGTCGCCGGAACCGTCAGCAGCATTTCCGAAGTGGTGCGGTCGTTCGGATAATCGTAAATCGGAATGTAGTAGCGCGTATCTTCCGCCTCGCCTTGCGTCCACACTTCTTTCGGGCGATTCGGATAATTCTTGTCCGGCAGCACGAAATACAGGCCCTTCTTCGGGTGGCCTTCGTAACGGATGAAAATTTCGTGGTGGTCGCCGCGCTTTGAGGGATGCCCCAGCGAGACGATCAAATCATTCTCCGTCGTGGAGAAGTTCGCCGCCTCGCCGTCGAGCGTCACCGCCTCGATCTTCAGGCCTACGGAATCGAACTTCACCTGCGACAATTCGTCGCGCACCATGGCGATGCTGTGCGTCACCTCGCCGCGCACCTCGCGCTGATCGAGATCAAACCAAAGGTGCGTTTTCACGTTCTGCAAATCGTAGTCGCGGCTCCGCGCATACGGCTCGTCCGCGCGCCCCGGCGCGGAAACCAGCAGCGCCGCGGACAACACCACGGCGCACAATGCTTTCGGCACATGCGGGCGAAACCGCCCCAAAATCTCAATCATTCTCTTCTCCCTCATTCGAATAAACGCCACCGGCCAAACAAACAATTATAGTATGGCGCGCTTGAATTGCGAGTTTCGTATTGTCACTGGAAATCGGCGTGCTCTTGGGATTAGACGGCTTCAATCACAGCTGGATAGCGGAGCCCGACTGCAGCGAAACGCGCAGTCGGTAGGCGAAGAAGCGGGGCGAAGCTCGGCACGATACGCAAAAGCTTAGATTATCAGTTCAGGCTTTTCTTCAAATCAGGGCCGATGCGTTCGATGATGGGCATGTCCGGGTCGTCGCCCACATATTGATTCACCACCGCGCCGTCCTTGCCAATCAGGACGTAGGTCGGCAAAGCGGTCGCCCCATACTGCCGCATCATCTCGTGACCGCTGTCCAGGCGTTGTGTCCAGGTCATGTCGTTTTGCGCGACGAAGTTGTGCCACGCATCCTCGTCATCATCTTCGCTCACGCTGATAATCTCCAGTTGGTCGCCGCCATACACCGACTGTATCTGCTTCAATCCCGGCAACGCGTGCCGGCACGGCCCGCACCAAGTCGCCCAGAAATCCAGAAGCGTCAATTTCCCGGAACTGGATGAGCCTTGATCAGCAAAGCCCGGCGCCTTCTCTCCCGTGCTGATCGGCGCTCTCGGCATATTTTCATCATTGAATATTTTGACCGCCTTCGGCTGGCTGCTCTTTCGCGCGCGTTCGCGCCGCGCCAGTTCGCCGAGCGTCATGGGCTGTTCCGGCTGTATGAATTCAGTGGTCGCTGAACTCGCCGCATTCGGCCGTGACGAAGACGTCGTCGAAGCAGAAGTCGCAGCGCTCGACGAACCTGATGATGGCGGCGACAGGGGCGATTTTTTCGCAACAGTCTGAGGCTCCTGCTGCACCGAACCCTGTGCGCGCACTGGCCCCGCGAGGACCAGCGACAGCGTTCCCGCGGCCAGCAGGACGATTCCATTCCTCGTGAGTGCCACTGTGGAGACCTCCGGGTCCAACAATTCCGCTTCTTCAAAGTATGTGGGCAGCCGGATAGGAGGGTCGGGTTATTGCTCAGGCGAGTAGTGGACTGACAAACTGTACCGACGGACAGGCACTGCGGAGTAGCGCGATGCAGCAGGCGCGAACGTATTCGTTGATGTTTAGAGGAGCCCTTTGGCCATTCCTCCATCAACCGCGATCGTCGTCCCGTTGATGGAACTCGCACGCTCGGAAGCCAGAAACGTCACCAGCGCCGCAAACTCATCGGGTCGCGCAAAACGTCCAATGGGCACGCTGGCTGCCGCCTGCTTTAAAAGATCCTCGTACTTCGCGCCCGAATCCTTGGCCCGTTTCTCGAAAAGTTCTCCTAGCCGGTCGGTCAAAGTGAATCCGGGGCACACGTTGTTCACGGTGATGCCGTCCGCGCCGAATTCATTCGCCAGCGTCTTGGCCATCCCGGTCACGCCCGCGCGCAGGGAATTCGAAAGCAACAGCCCGTCAATCGGCTGCTTCACCGAAATCGAAGTAATCGTTATGAGCCGGCCCCAATGACGCCGCTGCATGCGCGGCAGAACTTCACGCGCAAAATACACCGCGCTCAACAAAGTGAGATTCACCGCCGTGCGCCATTCATCGAGCGTGATTTCCAAAAACTTCTTCGATGGCGGACCGCCCGCATTCGTAACGCAAATATCAATCCGTCCGAATTTCTGCTCCACCGCATCAACGAAATCGCGCACGGCTTCCGCGTTGGTTACATCCAGCGCATGCCAAAAGACTTCCCGCCCCGCCGCTGCACCTATCTCTTTCGCCGTCCGCTCGACGTCAGCCGCGGTGCGCGCGCAAATCGCTACGAGGCAACCTTCCTTCGCAAATTCCTCCGCCACGGCGCGGCCCAGCCCCTTGCTAGCCGCCGCAACGATTGCCACGCGCCCCTTCAGTCCGAAGTCCATGCACTCACTCCTTTCCAGCGCCGCCGCGCAGGTACGCGTCATTCTTCGAAATCCAGTCTTCCCGTCGCGGCGCGAAGAAGTCGATGTCCACGGTGTCTTCCAGAGCCTCCGCCTTGTGCGGAACATTCGCAGGAATCAGGATAATTTCACCCGCGCCCACAATGGTTTCCCCATCATCGAAATAGAACTTCAGCGCGCCAGAAATGATCCAGGAAAATTGCTCGCTGCGATGTGAATGCCGCGGTACGATCCCTCCCTTCGCGATAAAAATCCGCGCAAGCGTGGCATCTTCGCCATTCAACATCTGCCGCGAGATGTGCGCGCTCAAATTTTCCTTCTCCACTCTCTCAAATGAAGTCGCCGCTGGCATTGTAGCCTCCAAAACCAAAACGAATTGCCCAAGAATCGTCCATCGAAACCGCGAAATCGTCAATGCCTCGCGCTTGCATCAACGAAAAGCGGCGCCCAGCCGATCAGCCGCAGAATTTTTCCCGGAAGCGTCCTACTCCCATCTCTTTGCCCCGGATTCCTCTGAGTCTCCGTGCCTCCGTGGCCAATCCGTTCTCACGTCCGGCCACACGAAAATATTGTCGCCCGGCCCGCGATTCGACTAATATGCCCGCGTGACGCCTCTCGGCTGGCTCGCGGCAATCGTCCTTTTCGCACAATTGCCGATTCCGCTCTACTGGTTCGTCATCCATCCCCAAATTGATTTTTGGCGTAGTCATCGTAGTGCCGCCTACGCCACGGGGCTTCTGCTCGCGTGGCTGCCTGTCACAGTATTCCTCGTGATATTTCGGCACGAACTTTTCCTGCAAGTTTGGCCGCCCGTGTGGCGCGCGGTGATTGGTTTCGCACTTTTGGCCTTCGAGTCCTGGATTTTCTGGCGCGTCAAACGTGACCTTGGCGCGGCCCGATTCGTGGGCCAAACAGAGTTATCCGGCGGTGGGGAAGTCGCGCGTCAAGGGATCTACGCTCGCATCCGTCATCCGCGCTACGTGGGATCGCTTCTCGCTATCATCGGTGCATGTTTTCTGGCCGGCACGCGCCTCATGTGGACCGTCGCTGCCGCTTGGACCGTGCTCACATTGCTCGCGATCGCCTTCGAAGAACGCGAACTCCGCACCCGTTTCGGCGCGGCCTACGAAGACTATTGCCGCCAGGTCCCGCGCTTCGTTCCCATCGGCACGAAGCCGCGCGAAGGCTAGCGGCCCAAAGGGAATGAGCGGGCTGGCTCGCCCGTACAGATCGCGGAGCAGTGGCGGGTCTAGCGCGATCGATATGAAGTGCGGCGCCGCGCCGTCGCTTTTCTTCCGCGACGCGTGCCTCGCGGGCTTCAGATTTTGCAAGACGCAATCAATTTAGGTCGCGCAAGCAAATTGCAAGAAAGGCGCACCATCGTAGGCCGTAGAGGAGGTGAAACATGCATCGTCTGACCGCTTCGGTCCTCATGTTCCTCGGGCTCGCAATCGCCACGTCGGCCCAGTTCGGCAAAAGTGTCTCCGTCGCAGCCGGCACGCCCGAAGATAAAGCTCTCGCCGAGATCTACTCCGCGCCGGACGGCCCGGACAAAATCGCCCTGCTGGACAAATTCATGACCGACTACGGCAAAGGCGATCTCGAATTGCTCGGTGATCAACTCTACGTCCAGTCCTACCTCGCCCAAAAGAATTACGCCAAAGTATACGAATACGGCGACAAAGCCTTAGCGCTCGACCCCGACAACTTCTCCACAGCTGTCAGCATGGTCCACGCAGCCGACGAGCAGGGCGACGCCAACAAAGTATTCGACGATGGCGAAAAAGTCGCAGCCATCGTCACACGCTACAAGGCCGCACCTCCGCCCGAAGGAGTGTCCGCGGACCGCTGGGCCGCGCAGAAAGAACAAACGCTGAAAAACGCGGAAGGCGACATAAGCTACGTGCAGTACGCCATGGTAAACGCCTCGTACAAGACAGCCGACCCCGCCGCACGCGCCGCGCTCTTCGAGCGTTTTGTCGCAGTGTTCCCGGATTCCAGTTACACCACGTCCGTCCGCGAACAGACCGCCGTTGCCTATCAACAGGCGCACAACCAGGCCAAACTGCTAGCCACGGCGCAAAGCCTTCTGACTTCCAATCCCGACAATATCTCGATGCTCCTGCTTCTCGCCGATAACTGGTGTAATGATCCGCATCAAGTAGATAAAGCCGCAGCGGATGCTCAGAAAGCGCTCGACCTGCTGGCGCAGGCGAAAAAGCCCGACAACGTCGCCGACGATCAGTGGCAGAAGCAGATTTCGCTGCAGAAGGGACTAGCTTATTCCTCGTTGGGCGAAGCGAATGTAAACAAGGGTCGCAATCCGCAGGCAATCGACAACTTCAAGCAAGCGGCCCCGCTCCTGAAATCCGATAACTTCAGCTACGCGCAAAATCAATACCGCCTCGGATTCACGCTAGCGAAGATGCAGCGCATTCCGGAAGCCCGCACGGTGCTCACCGAAGTGATTTCCTTCAACACGCCATACAAACAGCTCGCGCTCGACACACTAAATAAAATCGGCGGCCCGATTTCGAACAAGCCGGCACACAAGAAGTCTTAGTGCCGAGCCTCACCATGGTTCGAGAGAAAAACTCGAGCCTCACGGCTGAGTCGAACTGCCGGCAGCGGGGATTGGCGGCGTCCGTGGCCCAGCGGGCGGAGTGAACTCCTTCAGCTCTGCCACTTCGCGCACCACTTCCGACCATTGCTTCTTATTCTTCTTCGTCGTGATGGGCGCGTTCGGGTCACTGTAGAAATCCAGTATGGTCGCGCGTAGCTCGGGTGTCATTTCCTTGAAGTGGTCCTTTGCATGCCGCTCCAATAGGTCCGCGTAAGTTTTGTCGGCCAGCGGATATTCTCCGGGTTTAGTGACCGTCCCCGTATCAAAGTTGCCGTTCACCAGCACAATCGCGCCCGTAGCCCTCTTCTCTCGCAGAAAATGCTCATACTCAGTAACCGAACCATTGAAGCTCGCCATGAACAATTTCTCTGCTTCCGGCGTCGGAATCTTGAAAGTAAAAACACTGAACGGCCCGACCTTGGGAATCAGCCGGAACAGAAACGCCAGGAATTTCGTGCCAAATCCGGGTTTCTGGTAATGTCCGCGCCATTGCTTTTCGTAACTCGCGCGCGAGATGTGATAAAGGAATTTCTTCTTCGTGATTCCGGGAATATCCTTCTGAATTTCGTCTTTCTTCGTCTGCCACGCCACCTGGGTCATTTTCGGGATCACTTCGCTAACGCCATAGCGGTACGTGCCCAATGCGAGGTCGTAGTCCGTGAAAATGGATTTCAAGTCCAGCGAATACGTCTCCATAAACGCGCGATCGAGCAAGTCTTTCGAAACCTCGAAGCCGATGTAATCGTGATAAGCATCGGATCCGTAATGCCCGCGCGCCACTTGCACCACGTCGAATCCAAATTCCGTCTTCAAATGCGCCGGCGGCGACTGGTCGTAAGTCACCACGTCTCCATATTTCCTGCGCAGCCTTGGATACAGCATTGGGACGGACTTATTCACCGCGATCCGGTGCCCGTCATTGTCCGCAGCGTAATGTGCCAGCGCTCCCAGCGCGAAAGCATACTCATCAAGGTTCGATGAATCGCGCAGCAGCGCCTGGACGAAATCTCCCGTGCGCACGTAATGCACCAGGTCACTGAAAAAGTGGCTGCCAAACGGGTAATAGCCGAGGTCCTGAATCACCGATCCGCCATAGGCGTACGAGTGCGCCTCTTTCAGTTGCTCATGCGTGGCATCGGGAAAGCGTTGCAAAAGGAGAGGTTTGATCGCGTCATCCCACGCGGAATCCACAATGGCTTCATGCGTAAGCACTGAATACCCATTGCACACCCCGACGGGCCCAAGCAGGAGAACCGAAATCAGGCCAATCGCTTGAATCTGAATTTTTGCGCCAGTCTTTCTCGCGCGATATGAAGGCATAGAAAAATAGAAATCCCTGCGGGAACCGCCGGTAATCCGGGCTGGGCGCGACGCTTTGGCTCGGAATGAGCACTCCATCCTGAGCCTTGGCGTAGGATGGCGGAGAGGGTGGGATTTGAACCCACCGATCCTAAGCAATCTCCATCATCATTGATAAATCGTAAGCCTGTTTGTTGTCAATAAAGAAAGCGGGCATAGAGCACAGAACCGAGATTTTTCCACTAAAGATGGGAAATCTGATCTCTCGGATTTTGGCCGATGTCTTAGGAAGGCTTAGGAAATCTCGATAGGAATTCGGAGCGCCGAGATGCAGAGAAGGAGTGGGCACCACGGAGTACCGCATTCAAATCCAGCGCGTGTGCCTAGAAAAATTGAGAATGGGAAACTATGAGAGAGAATTTGAGCACCTTTGCAAGCCGTAGGAAAAATTCCAAACCGTCGTTCGCGCTTTCGGGAAGCAGAGACACTCCGAAGTAAGAAACAGAAGTGGCCCCTTCGGTCGCCAAGATCGATACCAATCGTCATTCGTCCAACGGTTTTCCGTTTTCTGAGATCAACCAATGCAGCAACATTCGTGTTCCCTTGCATTCGCCGCTTTCCTAATTCCTGTACTGACTTCGTGCATTTCGATTAGACAGCGTACTGCGATCGACGCTCGCGAGCCTTCTCATCCCATCTTGACGGAAGAAGCGGACGGATCAGACGCAGAATTTAGCCAGGAGGGGGAGGCGAACTGGTTTTCTTTAGAGAAAGAGCAGAAAGCTACGTTTACTTTGCACGCGGCACACCAGTGCAATCGGGGCAGCCGCCGGCGGCCGATCACATCGTTTTGAGGAAGAGAAGTAGCCTGTCACTTTTGACAATTGAGTTCCGATACCTGCTGGAGCGACCCTCATTCGGTTAGGTTTTCGCCTTTCGCGACGGACACACGCGATAGTAATCACTTGCCTGCATCGAGTTGCGGGCGACAGTGAGCCGTTCTGGGGAGAGATCTGAAATGAACCTGCCAAGCTTTCCGCAAGTCGATTTGTTCTCCGCCGGCATCAATGCCCTGTACGGAGTGCTCGTCGCGCGCCAGCCTTCGCACGATCGCGGATACACTGCGATGGGGCTGCTGATCATGGCCTTCTTTGGCGGTATCGGCGGAGGCGTGACGCGCGACCTGCTGCTGAATGACATCCCCTCGCCCCTGAAGGACCCGAAGTATCTTTTCCTGTGTCTTCTGATGGGTCTGTTGGGGCTGGCGATTTATCAGTATTCGGCTTCGAAGGAGGAGAGGTTCCGTACGAGGACGCTGGCCTACTTCAAGTCTTTCACGCTGCCCTGGTTTGCGATCTTGGGCGCGCACAAGGCGCTCGATCACAATCTCGGGATATTCGCCGCGATCATCGTCGGGATGATTGCTACCACTGCGGGCGGAGTGTTTATTGACCTCTTCTCCGGAGTCACGCCGGAAATCGTGAGGCCCGCAGAGCAACTCGTCACGACGGCGGTGCTGGCGAGTACGGTCTACACGCTGCTTGCGGTGATGACGAAGGGCAGCCTCTCTTTCTTTCCGGTCACGCTGATTTCAGTAACGATTGCGTTCGTGTTCCGCGTGTTTGCTGTTCGGGACCACTGGCCTTCGATCGTGCCCGGCGACACGCCCGCAGCAGGCCCGGTCGCGCGCGCGTGAATGCGTTCTCGTCGCGGTTGCGCTCTGGCCGGCTGAATTACTAATGCGAACGCAACCTTTCGCGCACACAACAGGAGTGGCCCATGGGCCTGGTACAAGAAGCGCCGAAGGACAGGGCAACAATCCTTGCCGAAGAGCGAACTGATCTCGGCGTCAAACGCACGCTCATGGCAGCGGAAAGAACGCTGATGGCATGGATCCGAACCTCGATTTCAATGATCGGATTCGGTTTCAGCATCTATAAGTTCTTTCAATACCTGCCCGAAGAAATTGCCGCCGGTAACATTCCGCGTCCGCAGGCGCCACGCAATCTGGGATTGACGCTTATCGGTTTGGGCACTCTGGCATTGGCCGCCGCAGCCTGGCAGCACCGCATTTTTCTCAAAGAGATTGCGCCGTCCCATACGGGGCGTAGGTGGTCCATCTCTTTCACGGTAGCGATTCTCGTTATCCTGATTGGAGTCATTACGTTCTACGGCGTTCTGCTGCGCCACGGACCGTTTTAGTCGAGAAGGACTTCGTGTGAGATGCCGATGGGCCGACCGGTCAGGCTAGGTGACTATGGATGAACGAAAAGAGCAACTAAAAAAGAAAGCAGTCAGTGAAGCGAAGAAACTTGCAGTGATTGTAGGCTATCTCTCGATGCTGTTCGTTCTGTTGGAACTTCATAGACTCGCGATTTTGCGCGAGCAGAGCCCGACGTCCCCGGCCGGTTACCGGGTTGGTTTCGCACTTATAAATGCCCTGGTATTGGGAAAGATAATCCTGATTGCAGACGCGTTCCACTTGGCGGACGACTTTAAGGATAAAGCGCTGGTCTGGGCGATTCTATTTAAATCAGCCGTCTTTGCCGTTCTGCTGACATGTTGTGACACCTTGGAGAAAGTGTTGATCGGAGTGTTTCACCATAGCTCCATCGCCCAAAGTGCTTCAGAGCTAGGAGGCGGAGTGGAGGGGTATTTGCTTCTGACCGCGATGGCGTTCATCGTATTGATACCTTTCTTCGCGATTATGGAGACGGCCCGTGTCATCGGGGAGCACGAATTGTTCTCGATAATCTTCAAGCGTAGAACGTCTTAGCTCTCACGGCCGCGGACGCTTTGGCCGCCTTCGAGCGGTTGCCGCTGATTTCACGGGTGGCTGCGCTCCTTTCGATCTTGCTTCCTGCAAATGGTGCGAATTCAGCGCGTTAGCTTCCACTAAACAGCAAAGCTGCCGGGCATGGGCCACACCCCAGAAACCTGTCTATCTCGTATGTATTTCCGCGGCTGTTAGTTTTGACAATTACATGATCCGAGTCCATCGCCTATTCTTTTGGGGAAATAGACAGTCCAGACCTGCAGAGAACTTAGTTGCCGTAACAAAGATGTCCGCAGCGGAGCGCACATGGGATCGTCCGCGGTTTCCCAAGGCATTGAACTGATCGTTCGAGGGCTCGAGATTTTGGGAGTTTCGGTGATCGGCATTGCTTTCCCGTTCGCGACCGTCCGTGGCTTGGTGCAGATCAGGCGGCGGAGACCAGACGCCTATCTGCAGCTGAAAATCTTCATTGGCAAAGCCTTGCAACTTGGGCTGGAATTCCTGGTTGCTGCGGACATTGTGAAGACGGTAACGGTAAACCTCACCAGCGATGGGATCGTGTCGCTGGGTTTGCTGATTCTGGTGCGCACGTTCCTGAGCTGGTCCATTACGGTGGAAATCGAAGGCTGTTTGCCGTGGCAAATCGCAAGCAGTAGGAGGGCTTGAGGCATGGGAGTCCTGGAAAGAATTCTCGAGAATCTCATTGCTCGCTTGGACGGCCCCCTTCATTTCCGGTTCATTTTCCAGCCATTGATGGCAACTATTCTGGGGGTCGTTGACGGTGTCAGAGATGCAAGATCTGGCAAGCCCGCGTATTTCTGGGCCGTGCTTTCTACACCCAAATCTCGCGGTGAGCTGATTAAGCACGGCTGGAAGTCGGTCGGAAAGGTTTTTATTCTCGCGATCATTCTCGATTCCGTCTACCAAATGGAAGTTCATTCGACGATTTACGCGGGAGAACTGCTTATCGTGGCGTTCACCCTGGCGATCGTGCCCTACCTCATTGTGCGCGGCCCGGTCAATCGAATCGTTCGGCTATTCCGCGGACGCGTTCATGGAGATGCAGGTAACGCAAAGATTGCCGACGTTACTCCAGGGCAAGAGTAGAAGGGCCTAAAGGATTGAAATTGCGCGGTGACAAACAGATTTGAAATTGGTGGTCCCGGACTATTTGCAATCTCAAGCTGAAAAGAAGGTGATGCGAATATGCTCCCTGTAACTAGCGATCCATTGCCGACCAACGCTCCTCCGGGTTTTCACCTGCTTGCGAAACCCAGCGGATCCACTTGCAATATCGACTGCACGTATTGCTTCTTCTTGTCCAAAGAGTCGCTCTATCCGAACGAAAAGAACCGGATGTCGGACGACACGCTAGAGATCTACATCCGTCAACTTCTCGAGTCACACCGCACGCCTACGGTAACAGTGGCGTGGCAGGGCGGAGAGCCGACGCTGATGAAGCTAGACTTTTTCAAGCGTTCGGTCGAACTCGTCGAAAAGTACCGCCGGCCTGGCCAGGCCGTCCAACACACTTTTCAAACCAACGGCATCCTTCTCGATGATGAATGGTGCGAGTTTTTCAAGGAGCACAACTTCCTGGTCGGCCTGAGCGTCGACGGCCCGCGCGAGCTTCACGATACTTACCGAGTCGATCGCAGCAAGCAGGGCACTTTCGATAAGGTGATGCGAGGCTGGCGGCAGCTGCGCAAGCACGGTGTCGACTTCAACATTTTGTGCACCGTTAACGCCGCAAACGAGAAACACGGCCGCACGGTCTATCGCTTCTTTCGCGACGAACTAAAGGCAGAGTGGGTTCAATTCATTCCGATCATCGAACGCGCCACCGAGGCGACGATCCAGATCGCCAATCTGGGTT
The DNA here is from genome assembly GCA_963834215.1 of uncultured Acidobacteriota bacterium. Classification (GTDB taxonomy): domain Bacteria; phylum Acidobacteriota; class Terriglobia; order Acidiferrales; family UBA7541; genus Palsa-295. The sequence continues at coordinate 127,198 of CAWIAM010000011.1, forward strand.
GGAGCGAACAACCCGGTCAAAAGCGCCTGTTATACACGCAGGCCGGCAACCTGGTAACGAAACGCTCGGTCGGCGGGGAACAATACGGCCGCTTTCTCGTGGATATTTTCGAGGAGTGGGTGCGCCACGACGTTGGCCGTGTTTACGTTCAGCTCTTCGACGTAACGCTCGAGGCCTACTTCGGCCGCCATCTACTGTGCATTCACGCCCCAACCTGCGGCTACGGCCCGGCACTCGAGTACAACGGCGATCTCTATTCCTGCGATCATTTTGTCGAGCCGCGTTATCTGCTGGGCAACATTCACGAGACGCACATGCTCAAGCTCATAGCCTCGGCCCAGCAACGCAAATTCGGGGACGACAAGCGCGATTCGCTTACTGCTCAGTGCCGGAGTTGCGCGGTTAAGCCGCTCTGTAACGGCGGTTGCCCGAAGGACCGGTTCGCAGTTTCACGCGACGGCGAGCCGGGTCAGAACTACCTCTGCCAGGGCCTCGAGTTGTTCTTCACACACACCGGGCCGGCGATGCAGACCATGGCCCGACTGTTGCAGCACGGCCGTCCGCCTTCCGAGGTAATGGCATTGACCGCTGCCGAGGACCTCAAGCAAGGGCCGTATCATCCCTGTCCTTGCGGAAGTGGCAAGAAGTTCCGCTTCTGCCACGGCGACCGCGCGCCGCGCTCACAATTCAGCGGTGTGAACCCTGCGACGCCCGCGCCACACCAGAGACCGCTGAATACCCCGCTCTCCGGTCACGCGTCCCCAGCGTCATCCGGTGGTGCACAGGGAGCGGCCAAGTGACAGTTCGACCTCATCATTCGGCCTCAAGGCGGTCTTCTTCGAGAAGGAAGGCAACCGCACCACAAAATTTGAACAAAAGGAAGGAACCAACCATGGCTCCAAAGCAACCGAATATCCTGATCCTCTGGGGTGATGACATCGGCATCTGGAACATCAGCCACTTCAGCCGAGGCATGATGGGATACGAGACGCCGAATATTGACCGCGTCGCTAAAGAAGGCGTCACGTTCACCGATTATTACGGCCAGCAGAGCTGCACCGCTGGACGTGCGGCTTTTATCACCGGCCAGAACCCACTCCGCACCGGCTTGACTAAGGTCGGCATGCCGGGCGCCACCGTTGGACTTCAAGCCGAAGACCCGACGATCGCCGAACTGCTAAAGCCACTCGGCTATGCTACCGGTCAGTTCGGCAAGAACCATCTCGGCGATCGGAACGAATATTTGCCGACCGCGCACGGATTCGACGAGTTCTTCGGCAACCTCTATCACCTGAACGCCGAAGAAGAACCAGAACTGCCTGACTATCCCAAGGACCCGGAATTCCTGAAACAGTTCGGTCCCAGAGGCGTGATGCATAGCTGGGCAACTGAAACCGATGACACCACAACTGATCCCCGCTGGGGGCGAGTAGGCAGGCAGAAGATTGAAGACACCGGCCCTCTGACCAAGAAGCGGATGGAAACCATAGACGAGGAGATCACCGCAGGCGCTATCGGCTGGATGGAGAAACAGGTCAAAGCGAATAAACCCTTCTTCCTCTGGTACAACTCAACAGCCATGCACTTCAGGACGCACCTTGCCGCAAAGAACAGAGGCAAGAGCGGGCAGGACGACTATAGCGATCGGATGGTCACCCATGACGAGCAGATCGGCGAGATCCTCAACAAGGTCGATGAGCTGGGTATCACGGATAACACCATCGTCATGTATTCCACCGACAACGGCCCTGAGAACGACACTTGGCCCGATGGCGCCAATACCCCGTTCCGCAGCCAGAAGGACACGAACTGGGAAGGCGCTTGGCGGGTTCCGTCGTTCATGCGTTGGCCGGGCAAGATCAAGGCAGGCACCGTGTTGAACGGCATCGTTTCCCATCAAGACATGTTGCCGACGTTGCTGGCTGCGGCTGGAGATCCGGACATAAGCCAGAAGCTCCTCAACGGTTACAAGGTTGGGGACAAGACGTTCAAGGTGCACATTGATGGCATCAACGTGCTGCCCTATCTCACAGGCGAGGTGAAGGAGAGCCCCAGAAACTACTTCTTCTACGTCAGCGATGACGGCGGCGTCATGGCGGTTCGGCAAGGCGACTGGAAGTTGGTTTTTGAAGTCCAGCGTGCAACTTCGACGGCGGTTTGGCAAGAACCGATGGTGAAGCTGCGCCTTCCAAATATCTATAGTCTGCGCCGTGATCCGTTTGAACGCGCCGATGTTAATTCCAACGTTTATTACGATTGGATGATCGATCATGTTCCGCAGCTTTATCAATGCCAGGCAATCGTTGCGGCACAGATCGAAAACTACGTGAAGTATCCGCCGCGCCAAAAGGCAGCATCATTCAACCTCGACGCGGTAATGCGGCAGCTGGATCACGCGGCGACCACCAAGGCGCCAGCTCACGCGCCGGTAGCAGTTGCAGCAGGCGCTAACGGCGATTGAGTTGCGGTAATCCAGGCTGGGCAAAACAGATATCCCCGGCGGATCATGCATCTGCCGGGGATATCTGATGTTTTCATGAATGACCTGCTTCTTCTTGTGCTTCAGCGCTGATGGCGATGGGCTGGACATCTGCATGTTTAAAGAGTCGGCTAATCTTCAATGATTGCGCAAAAGCAACACGAGCCGGCCTCGCTGGATGTCGCAGAGGAAGTCCGCGCCTTCTACGACCGCTATCCATATCCTCCGCCGACCGATAGTCTGGAAAAATATCGTCGCCTCTGGCAAGACCCGCAAAGACGCCGTGCCGATTTTCATTTATTCTGGCCTTCTAAGTCTTTCTCCGAAAATCAATCCATCCTCGTCGCCGGCTGTGGCACGACTCAGGCCGCAAAGCATGCCCTGCGCTGGCCTGGGGCGCAGGTTACGGCTATTGACGTTAGCGCAACGAGCGTGCGGTGCACCGAGGATCTCAAGCGGAAATACAATCTAGACAACCTTCACGTCTACCAGTTGCCCATCGAACGTGCAAACGACCTGGAGATGAGCTTCGATCAGATCGTGTGCACTGGCGTTCTCCACCATATGGCCGACCCTGATGCGGGGCTCGCAGCCTTGCGCGGCGTGCTCAAACCGGACGGGGCGATACATCTCATGGTGTATGCGCCTTACGGTCGAACGGGTGTCTATATGCTGCAGGAGTTCTGCAGACGCATCGGCATCCACGCGAACGGCGCCGACATCAGGGACCTTATCGCTGCGCTCCGGGCTTTGCCACCGGGACATCCGTTGGAAAACCTGCTACGCGAGGCTCCAGACTTTCGCCAAGAGGCCGCGCTCGCCGATGCGCTTCTACACCCGCATGACCGCGCGTATTCGGTCCCGCAATTGTTTGATTTCCTGGAGGCCGCCGAGCTGAAATTCGGCCGGTGGGTGAAACAAGCGCCCTATTCGCCGCACTGCGGAATCGTGGCACAAATCCCGCAGGCTCTCCGGATGGCACAGCTTTCCTTTGCGGAGCAATTTGCTGCCGTCGAGCTCTTTCGAGGCACGATGGTTCGCCACAGCCTGGTTGCTTACCGCAACGATAGCTCCTGCAGTCCGCAAGCGGTCAGTTTTGCCGGTGACGACTGGCTCGGCTACGTGCCCATTCGAATGCCAGACACGATCTGCGTTCAGAAGAGGCTCCCTCCCGGAGCCGCGGCCGTTCTGATCAATCAGAGCCACACCTACACAGATCTCTTTATGCCAATAGACTCGACTGAAAAGCACCTGCTTGGTGCCATAGACGGGAGCCGCTGTGTTGCCGAGATCGCCGAAAGCGCGTTGTCATCCTCACGTAAAAAAACGCAGCTCGACATCGCGCGTGCCTTCTTTGAACGGCTCTGGTGGCATGACCAGGTGGTATTCGATGCATCCCATTAGTTCATGGGAGTTCTGTTTGAGCAGCAGAGCGAGGTCCAGAAAGTGTTTTCGAAACCATTTCGCCGAAAGCGAAGAAATGTTATCCGCCGCGAACCCGCGCCCAAAATGAGCTGGAGAGAGCAGGCGCAACGGGTCCAACGCGAGGCCCATGTCTATTATTTCGCGTTCAAACATCCCCGCGTGCATTGGTACGCGAAACTGGTTGCAGCATGCAGCGCAAGTTACCTGTTTAGCCCCATTCAGCTGATTCCAAGTTATATTCCGGTGATCGGATTCTTGGATGATTTTCTAGTTCTCTTCGTGGCGGCGAAGTTGCTTCAAAGAATCATTCCTCCGGACGTACTCGCTGAATGCCGCGAACTAGCGGATGCGGCTGAAATGCGCAGGAAGCAAGAAATAAGATCGACGGGGGCGATCATCGGTTTCGTCGCCATCGCCGCAGTTTGGCTATTTGTAGCGGCTGGAGTCAGCATACTGATGGCAAGATACATTTCTGTCGAAAGGGCGACGGCAAAATAGTTCGCTACGACGGCGTTGCAACCGCCCTTCGCGCCGCGCAGTTCGTAAAACGCTTCGCGCGGCACGCCACCGCCGATTCCGCGAAAAAGGCCAAGTGCAAACTGCCCCGAGTTGTAACTGACCGAATCAAAGTCGCTCCAGCGACACCGAAATTCAATTGTCAAAAGTGACAGCCGACGGCGCTCCCTATGCATCCACGTGCCGGCACAAACTGGCACTATTACCAGTACCCGTCAAAGCGACGCCGTAATAAACCTGTGACATGACAGAAGCTCCATTCTCTACCGGGCAAACCATCTCGCGTTACCGTGTCTTGGAGGAACTGGGGAGCGGTGGCATGGGTGTAGTCTACAAAGCTCAGGATAATGAACTCGGCCGGTTTGCCGCTTTAAAGTTTTTGCCTGACAACGCAGCCCGAGACCCCGTTGCCTTGGAGCGTTTTCGCCGCGAAGCACGACGTGCATCGGCGCTGAATCACCCCAATATTTGCACCATCTACGAAATCGGAATACACGAAGGCCATGCATTCATTGCCATGGAGTACCTAGATGGCGTGACCCTGAAATACTGGATAGCCGCAGGCACACTCGATACGGAGCGTATTGTTTCGATTGCCATCGAGGTCGCCGACGCGCTCGATGCTGCTCACAGCGAAGGCATCATTCATCGTGACATCAAACCCGCCAACATTTTCATTACGAAGAGAGGGCGCGTTAAGATTCTCGACTTTGGGTTAGCGAAGAGTATCCGTCCGGAGAGGTTCGCAATCCAGAGCGCGATGCAGGCCACACAATCTCTGTGTCACGTTGTTGAAGAACATCTCACTAGCCCGGGGACGGCTGTGGGAACCGTGGCCTACATGTCTCCCGAGCAAATACGGGCCAAGCAGTTGGACGGTCGCACGGATCTATTCTCTTTCGGTGTCGTTCTATATGAAATGGCGACAGGGAGGCTACCTTTTCAAGGGGGCAGTTCGGGTGTCATCACAGAAGCGATCCTCAACCGCAATCCGGTGGCCCCGATTCGAGTCAATCCCAATGTCCCCCCGGCGCTCCAAGAGGTGATCCGGAGAGCCCTGGAGAAAAATAGCGACCTGCGTTATCAACAAGCGGCCGACATGCGGGCTGACCTACAACGGCTAAAGCGAGGCACCGAGTCTGGCTGGAGCACGGCAACTTCAGAAGACCAAACAGAATCGGTCCCTACACGAAGTCGTCTATCTTCGGCCGGCAAACGGAGGGCACGGACTTCCTCTCTGCAAGCGGCCGCCGTCAGCCCCCAGCGAGTGCCCAAGATCATAGACTCGCTTGCAGTTTTGCCGTTCGAAAACGCAGGGGGCGACCCTGAGAACGAATATCTCAGCGACGGCATCACGGGGAGCCTTATCAATACTTTAGCGACAGTACCGAAACTGCGCGTTATGGCGCAGAGCACAGTATTCCGGTACAAGGGCCGCGAAATTGATCCTCAAGCGATCGGTCGCGAGCTTAACGTGCGCGCCGTGCTCACCGGAAAAATAATGCATGCCGGTGGCTCTTTGCGCATTGGAACCGAATTAGTGGATGTAGCCACAGGTTCTCAACTATGGGGCGCGCAATACAATCGCAAATCTGACGACATCTTTGTCGTCCAAGACGAAATTTCCAACGAGATATCGGGAAAATTGCGGTTACAGTTGACCCGGGCCGAAAAGAAGCGACTAACAAAGCACTACACGGAGAATGCCGAGGCGTACCGGCTTTACCCAAAAGGTCGTCATTACTGGAACAAATGGACGGAAGAAGGGTTCTACAAAGCGATCGAGTACTTTCAGCAAGCTGTCGAGAAAGACCCCTACTACGCCCTAGCGTACACCGGTGTTGCCGATTCCTACGTGCTCCTGGGATGGAACAGCTATCTGGCTCCGAAGGAGGCGTTCCCTAAGGGCAAAGTGGCGGCAGTAATTGCCCTGGGACTCGATCGGGAGCTCGCCGAAGCTCACACGTCTTTGGCGGCCCTGTTGTGGCTTCACGATTGGCAGTGGAGCGAGGCTCAGGCAGAATTCAAGCGAAGCCTGGAACTAGCTCCCACCTACGCGACTGCAAACCACTGGTATGCCGAGTATGTGATGACCATGGGGCACCATGTAGAAGCCGTGGACAGGATGAAGAAAGGTCAGGAGTTCGATCCGCTGTCTCTCATTATCAACGTAGCGGTCGGATGGGCTCTGTACTGTGCCCGCCGATACGACGAAGCCATCGAACAACTCCGGCGCACTGTCGAATTGGACCCCAACTACCCGGTCACGTACTGGATTCTCGGCCTGTTGCTGCGGAAAACGGGCCGCTACGAACTGGCCATCAGCGAAGGTGAAAAGGGAGTGAAGTTGTCAGGCCACAGCCCTCTGATGCGTGCAGCACTGGCGCACACTTTCGGCGCGGCTGGCCGGACGAAGGAAGCGCTTCAGATGCGCGACGATCTGACAAAGCTAGCGACGGAAAAGTATGTCGCGCCCTACTTCCTCGCGGGAATCCATGTTGGGTCGGGAGAGTACGACCGCGCGATCGAATACTTGGAGAAGTCCTACGAAGAGCACTCCCACTGGCTTATCTATCTTCATATCGATCCGAGCATGGACGAGTTGCGGGACAATCCGAGTTTTCAAAACCTCTTGCGGCGTGTCGGCCTTCCCGCAACGCGGAACATGCACCAACGATCGGTGCAAACGGCTGGTTCACGAATACCCAACTAAGCAAACATCAACTTCGTATTGTCCTTGCCTCTTGACGCTCGTGCGGCCTCAGGTGAGAAATGCGTCTTACCGAGAGTAAACGGCTGAGTGCTCCGCGCAAATTCTCTGCAAGATGGAACGATCCTCTGCGCTGCGAAAGCCTCCCATGGGATATCCGCACAAAATATCTACGCCTTGTGTGCGGGCAATTTCATCCCATACCCGTTCCATTTCAACAGCCGCTTCGGCTCGGCCTTGCGCGTACAGGAGTACAGAGCATTCTCCGCAAGCTGCAACGCGCGGATGCTTTCCGGTAGCGGCCTTCAGCGCGGTCGCAATCAAATTGCCCGCGAATTTTATCAATCGAGCCGAATCAGGCTGACCATTCACCAGAAACTCAGAAACCACGCACGCCGGCTCCAAAACAAGATAGCGGCCCCGCACTATGGCCTCAGCAACATCGCAACCTTCCGACTCCAATCTCTTGCGGAGGGCATTCGCGTGCGGGAGAGTCGCGCCAACCATCACGGAATCGCCATTTGCCAGGGCGGTGCCCATGAAACGAGTGCAGCGGTCGAGGAAGGATGCGTCATTGCGGTAGAACTCAACTTCGTGGCAATGGCCGAACGTCTTATCCGCAGGCAAGGGCGGCACAGCCGATTCGACGGTCTCTTCGAAAGGCCGCAGAATTGAAGCTTGCGCGCCAGTGACATGGTTGAAATCACGACTCGCCAATTGGGCACTCACGAATGTTTTCCCCAACACCACGGCTTCCACCGCGGCGAGTAGTTCGCTTTCAGCGCTGGACTTGACAACGTAACCGAATCCGCCCGCGTCGAGAGCTGCTCGGACCACGTCAAGATCAAGGTTTTCGCTTACGAACAGAATTTTTGATTTGAGCGAAAGCTCGCGAATTCTCCGAGCCGCGCCAATGCCGCTCAGATTCGGCAGGTTGATGTCCATTAGAATCAGTTCTGCTTGCAGCTCAGTCGCTTTCTGAACTGCTTCTAGTCCGTCGGATGCAAAACCAACGATGTGCAAGGCGGGATTTTCCGCAAGCTTGGCAACGACGTAATCTCGCCAGGGGACAAAATCATCGACCACAAGAACACCGAACGAAGTGTTGATAGCTATCCCCTAGTTAGAGTGCAGTGCTAATCTTCAAACCCAATCACGCCAGATTAGTTGCGGCTATCAAAACTATCCCATGAGGAATCAATTCTGTCTTTGCTCGTCAGCAACCCTGGGACTGCTCGAGAGCAATCGCGCCACACAGCATCCTGTCAAATCCCTGTCGCTGGCCGATAATCGGCAGTGGAATCAGACAACCGCTTTCTGCACGCGCTGACTTACTGAGCAGCAGTTATCGCGATTTGCCGGTTGATAAATGGTCTGCTTGCCGCAGGTGCGCGTCCAGCACGAGTGAGCCCTCAAGTGTTGTTCACAACGAGGCTGTGACGCGATTCGTCCCGACGACTTCGGACTCTGACTTGTTCACTACTGAACTGGCCGCGTCGGACTCAAGAGCGGGGACGCTCCGCGTGAGGGTTCGGCCATGCTCTCTGAATCACAGCGAAAAGAAATGCGGTGGTTGAGGCCGAAGAGAATCCAGCCGCTCAAGGCTTCCAGGGCGCCCAGCATTCGCCAATGTGGCGCCAAAAAGAGATTCTCGTGGCCGTAGCTTGTCATCGCCTCCAGGGAATAGAGCACCGCCGACTTGAGGTCCGGCGATGCACCCAAAAGTCGGTAGACGACCGCCCAGACCGCGCCCTCGAAACCGTGCAAAATGGTGGCCGCAAGAGCCATTCCGCCAACGACCAGGATCGGTGTGTGCGAGAAACGCCAGAGAGGATGCTGACCGCCCAGTCTCACGCAGTCACGCCTGCGCTCCTGCTTTCGCCGAGTTGTGCTCGAGTTCTTCGGCCAGTATCGGCACGCCCTTCGCGCATGCTTCCACGCCCAGAGAAACGCAAATCTGCAGGACCGTCATAATTTCTTCCGGGGTCGCTCCCGCCTTCAGGGCGCCTTGGATGTGCCGGCGCGTACCAGGCGCATACATGTGCGTGACAGATGCGTCCAAAGCAATGCTCATCAGCTCCAGGAATTTTGGTGTGAAGACGCCACTCTTGTAAACACTGGCTCCGAAAGCAAAGAATTGATCGGTCCAGAGCGGGGACAACTCGTAGAACGGATCCCACGCGGTGTTCCATTGACCAATCGCGCGCATCGCATCGCAAGCCGGCGTCTCGGGTTTTGGTCCTCCCGCCGCCTTTACTCCTGCGGCCTTCATCTCCTCAAGAAGGATGGGCGCACCCAAACTGCACGAATGCACTGCGAGTCCGACGCCACACTTGAGCACGAGCAGGATTTCATCGCGCGTTGCGCCCGCGTCGAGCGCAGCGCGAATCTGCCGGCGCGTACCTTCTTCGTCCAGGTTCGTGCAAGCGCAATTCAGCGCGAGGTAGATCAGCTCTACTTCCTTTCGCGGCAGGACGCCGCTGGTCCACGGATTCGTTCCGACCCGCAACAGTAGCTCCGCGCCTTTGGGATCCCATTCCTTGAGCTTGTCCAGAGACGAGCCCCAGGGATTCGTAGCCTGATCCTTGGCGGAGGCTTTCGTTGCTGCATTCTTTGTCACCATTTTTCCTCCCTTGTTCCCCTAGCTCGCGTGTCGCTCTCTTATGAAGAATATTGCTATTCCGCGGGGCACGGCGCTCCAGCGTCGATCCATGCCTTTACTGCCTTGAGGAACTCGTCATGGGTTGCGAGAGGCGGCGTGGTCCTCGCTTTGCCATTGGCGCGAACGCCGGGGTCCCACGCCCACTGAATGAACGGGTCAGTTTCGATGAAATCCAGGAGTTGTTTGAAATCCCGATTTCCATTCTTGCTCTTGTCCTTCAAATCGGCGCACAGACGAGCACCACTCTTGGGGACGCCCGGGCTTGCCTCCGTGCTCTTTTCGACAGGCGCCATATGCCAATCCATCCGGCCCGGTGCGCCCGTATCAGGGTTATTTCGGATCCCGTGGCAAGAGGAACAACGCTTCATTTCCACACCCCTGTCATCTTCTCCGCGCACGACATGGAAGACGTGCGGGTAGCGGTCGTCCGTCTGTCGCGGATACTCGGCCATGCTATGACAGTTGATGCATCGTGGGTAGGTCATGACCGAGTAGATCGCTTGCCATTCCGGTGTTCCTCCAGATTTGGGTTGAAGGTAGCCTGAAGTCGGACCGTGCTTATCGACGACGGTCGTCTTCATGTACTCGGCGATCATTCGAACCTCGTCGTCGTTTAGCAAACCGGGATAGAGGACCGGCATAGGCGGTGGTACGTTGGCGAGAAAAGTCTTCAACACTTCTGGGTCGCCCAACTCTGTAAGGCGGGTCAAAGACGGGTAGCCGCGGCCTTTCCCATCGCCTCCATGACAGGCGGCGCACATCCGCGAAAACAGCTCCGTATTCGCTGCGGCCCCGCTCATCTGCGTGGACTGACGATCGAATGTCGTGATCTTGGGGGTGTCTCCGCCTTGAAGGCCGAAGATTTTGACTGCGAGCGGCCCAGCGATGCCCCGGGGGTTCAAGGTAACCCCTCCGACAGCGGCGGCGACGTATTGGGTTCCGTCTACCGCGTAGCTTATCAATCCGCTATTCAACGCGCCACCGACATCGATGTGCTTAAGAACAGCTCCGCTTCTTGCATCGAAGGCAAAGAGATTGCCGCGAACGTCGCCGGCGAACACAAGCTCGCCCTTTGTGGGAACCAGGCCAGCGAGCATCTGCGCGTCGGTCGGATACTTCCAAAGAATACGTCCTGTCTCGCCATCGATGGCGGTGATCATGCCCTTAGGTTGTATTGTGTAGTCAGCGAAGACGGCGCCTCCGTGGCTGTAATTCAATGCGGACTTCGTGGTTGTCGACAAGTCGCCACTTTCCTCCTCGCCCTCCTTTTCCAGCTTCTCTTTGGCTTCTGGTTTCACAAAATATGCGCACCAGTCGACCTCACCGACATAGAGCGCGCCAATCCCCGGATGGTAGGCCGCGCCATTGAATTGCGACCCACCGCCGAGGCCGGGGCATACTAATGTGAGTTCGTCGGGCAGCGGGCCATGGTTCGTAATCGTGGTTCCCGGCGTCTTGAACACCTGCGCTCTGGTCGTTCGGTCTAATCCAACAACCCATCCATCTTTACCGGCCACCGCAACCATGTCTCGTCCGCCTCTCGTGCGGTAAAGCGTGGGGGCGGACCCAAGGTCCCAGTCATGATCGTCACCCGGCGTATGTTGGTAGTACCAATTCAGTTTCCCTGTGGCGGCATTTAGGGCGATGACGGAGTTTGTGTACACATTGTCGCCCGGCCGCACTGACGTATCAAAGTCAGGTGCAGGGTTGGCGGCCGGACCAAGTACTTCTCCCGTCGCCGGGTCGAGTGAAAAAGTTGTCCAGAACCCACCGCCTTTCGGCTGCCCCTTGCTAGGTTCCGGAACGGTGTAGAAACGCCAGAGTTCTTTGCCGGTCGTAGCGTCGAGCGCCATAAGACGGCCACGAATTCCCAGATCGCTGATGGCGATGCCGATGAATACCTTACCGTCCCAAGCGATAGGAGCGGCGACGAACGATTCATTTTGTTTTGGGTCAGCATGTTGCTGGTCCCACATCACCTTGCCAGTCTTGGCGTCGAGCGCGATTACGCGACCATCGGCGGTTCCGCGGAAGATCATTCCGTCTAAGTAAGCCGGTCCGCGATTGGAAATATTAGCCATCGGACCCAGCTCAATAACATCGCGCCAGCGTACTTCGCACGTGGCAGCGTCAACGGCGTAGGTCGCGCGCAAAGTGGAGACATAGATCGTGCGTCCCACCATCAGCAGGCCGCTGCTGAACCAGCTCGGCTCATTGAGTCGCGCTTCACAGACAGGCTTCAGCGCGTTGACGTTCCCACTGTTGATCTGATCCAGATCAACATAGCGTTGGCTGGAGTAGTCCCTGTTGATGGTGATCCATTCCTGGGTGTCCTGCGCCGCCACCGAAGCGCCGAAGCTGAATACGAGAACGGCAGCTGTGCCACAGACACGCGCGAGAGAGCGGAGACGCAGATCCACGCTCTTCCTCCTCATAACTGTCGCCGAAAAATCACAGCGTTCTGCCGTCGTATTGCGAAGAAGTCTGAAGACCGACGTATAGTCCATCCGGGCGTGACTCAAGAGGAAATGAGCGGACGTTCATTCCCGATCCTGCCTGCTGCTCCCCGACCGTCACGTTGACCTTCATCCCATGTGAACGGCAAGTCACAACGTAGCCCTCGAGCGTGCCTGCTGCCAGCGATGAGCCTTGGTGCGGACAACTGTCGTCAATTGCGTATAGTTTTCCATCCACATTGAAGACAGCAATAAAAAAGCCATCAGCTTCGAAGGCTCTTCCCGCGCCGGGAGGTACGTCGCCCGTTTCAGCGATTTTTACCCACTTAAGGCATTTAGTCATTCGCAGACGCGATCTTGACTACCTCCACCTTCTCCTCCCACTCGCCTGCGTGGATGTGTCCGCATCCTCCCTGCGCTGGTGGGTGGAACCTTCCGTCGGTCTCATGCACCATGAATCCCATGTTGCCCGGGCGGCGGTTCGGGGGCAGTCCCAAGTTTGCGAGTGTTTCTTCGGTGGACTTGTACGTGACGCCGATCTTCAGCATCTGACGCGCCTGTTCAGGCGTGGCAATCGCGCGCCCAAGTTCTTTGGCCATCCGCACATGCTTGTCAATCATTTGGATCGAGGACATGCGCTCGCCCTTGGTGGTGGTCCAGAGGTTATCTTCGATGCCGGCACGGGTGTGCTGGCCGAGGGCGATGCAAATAGCAGCGACTGGGTGGCTCAAACGGAACGTGGTTTGGTAAGTGAAAAAAGATCCATGCGGCGTGCGACGGATCAGCTCCATCAGATCGAACGGGTTAGCGCCACAAACGCCTCCGGCACCGATGCTGAAGAAACCGTTCACTGGCCCCTTGTAGTAACCCTTGCGGATCAGCCGCTCCACCACCTCAAGACTGTGGACGTGGCCGAGCGCGAAGTAAGGCTGGATGCCATGCTGAACCATTTGCTTGATGTTCTCGAGAAAGAAATCCGGATTTGAGTCGGCCACCAGGTTGGCCATAGCGTGAAGCATCGCCGGGTTCGTAAAGCGTGTCCCGGCAAATTCCTCCACCGGGTGCAATGCCGTGAGGTCATAGAGGGATGTGCCACACGCAATGGTTACCTGATCCGGTTTCGGGTTGATCTCGGCGAGCTTATGCCGCGCATCATAGCTCTGGAACTTTGCTTCCTCACCCGGTTCCGGAGCAAAGGAGATGGAGCCGCCGACCTGCAGGATCATCTTGGGCACGGCCTTGCGCAGGCGCCCAATCTGGTCGTTGTACTCGTTGAAGTTTTTGGAGATATGGCCGGTCTTGGGGTCGCGCACGTGGATGTGCAGGAGCGTGGCGCCGGCGTTGTAGCAATCCAGGGCGACTTGGGTCTGTTCTTCCCATGTGACCGGAAGTTTCTGTTCCGGCGTGCAATCCGCTGGCAACCACATGGGTCCGTAGGGCGCAGCCGTGATCATCAGAGGTGCTTGATTCTCGGGAAACAGTGAGTCATCTGTGAAATACATGGTTATCCTCCTAGATTTGGCAGATTCACGGACCTTGAGGAGCGCGGAAATTCGCGACGGGCACCCCGGGGTGCGCAGCCCTTGGCATGGGCTATTGTCAAAGATTTCGACCGCGTTTTATCAGAGCGTTCTAAAGGCGGGTATTGTCACTTTTGACAGAGGACATCCGCGGGCCTTTGACCTTGCCGTACTCGCCCCTCATCGCATTGTACCCTTGCCTTATGATAACTAGTGTGTTATCATGAGTCGCGCTCCTGGGAGAGGAAACGACATGGCGCACCACGGCGTAGCCAGCATCGCTCCCACGCCGCCCCTCGCCCGCCGAAGCAGCCCAGCACTTCTCGATACAAATAGACGGTTTTCCCAGAACAATAAATCGCGCAACTCATTCAAAACAAACACCCGCGCCCAAAACTTCTCGATACAGATTGAACCTCTTCTCGATAAAAAGCGCAGCCCCGCCCGCGCGCCCCTCACCCGTCGCTCGCGCATTCGCACCAGTCAGCGCCAAATTTCTAACCGCAACACAACCTCATTCAAAAATCCCGCCAACCTCATGAAAACAAATCCCAAACCCAAATCTAACCGCAACAAGAACACCATTCCGCCATCGCTATCACTTCGGACGAGCAGGTCCAGAAGGCGAAAGACTGTGCTTCAGCCATTGCGGTCCAAACGGGGCCGCCGTGATGCTCAACCCGGCCAATTGGCAAGCCAGTTGAGGGCCTCTTCCTGGCTGGAAAATACCTCGATGGTCATGTTTCGATTTTGGGCGACGCGCGCGCCGAACCCATCGGTTGTGGGTAGTTTGCCGACAATGGCCACCCTCGGATTCATCTCACGCTGCCTAAGATATGCCACTACCTCTATTGCAAGCGTATATCTCTCAAAGGTAGAAAGCGCTCCGTTGACTGCAAAAGTGTTCACCAGAACTTTGTTAACTTCTTTCTCCTTCGCTGCATTTCAAACGCCTGCTTGAGCAGCCGCAAGGCCGCGTCCAATGCGACGGGACCGCTCGCGGTGACCAGCAAGACCCGTCCCTGTAATTCGATATCAATATGGAGATCGATGTTAGGCCACCGGCGGCATATGCTATCAGAGCAAGAGCATCAACTCCACGCCTCGGTAGCGCCAGCGCACTGGTCGGGGCGGTTGGTTCCTGCAAGAGAGGTCAGGTGAGGCAGGATTGGTTTTGACTCGAAGCAGATCAGCGCAGGGCCTTTAACAGGCCGCTTAGGAGGACGGCGAAAGGGACTTCCGCAAGA
The DNA here is from genome assembly GCA_963834215.1 of uncultured Acidobacteriota bacterium. GTDB lineage: Bacteria > Acidobacteriota > Terriglobia > Acidiferrales > UBA7541 > Palsa-295. The sequence continues at coordinate 142,213 of CAWIAM010000011.1, forward strand.
ATCATGGGTAGCGCGGGGATGAAGACGGCAGCCGCCAGGGTGTAAAGAGCTCCCTTGTCTGCCGGGAATGAGTTCATTTTTTCAATGCTCTCGTAAACTCGGCCAAAATTGGCGACGGCAGTGCTTTCGCGACTCGCAGGAGAGTCAGTTTGATTCCCGACACGATGTAGAATCCATTTTTCATGGAACTCAGTGCTGTCTCGCTGGCCCAGGACTCCATATTCCAGGATTCCCTTGCGACGAAGATCCGCCAGACGGGGGACAAAGAAAGCGAGAGGCCCGAGCGCGACCAGAGCAGTGACAGCAACCAGGACAATCGCGGGCAACTTGAAGTCTGCGAGGTGCGCACCGTGATAAAGGATCTCGTTCCGCCAGGTCGCAGCGATTACGGCGGTTGCGCTGAACGCGATTGGCGCGAAGGCGGCTGAGGTTAGACCGAGGAAACCCAACCCACCGTGGCGGTCGGGATGGGTGGGGACCAGCTTCAAATTCCGTCTCGAAAGTTTGAATGCGAAGAAGGTCCAGAGCAGCCATTTCCAAAGCATGACGCCGAACAAGAATTGGAAAATGGACGAACTGACCAGAACGCCATACCAACCTGCCGCGGTTAAGTGCAATCCGGTGCTGGAGGCGCGCGAAAGCCACGGCATCGCATCTATCAATCCTTTGTACGAGGTTGCAGTATGTAAAATCAGCAGCAACAGGATTGTGAACTCAGGCAGAAGAGAGTCGCGCACGCGAACCAGTATGGTGAGGACCTCATCAACGCGAGCTAGATCCGATGCGTCCAGGAGGGCTGCTTGGTGGATATGCTCGATGACAGCGCGAAAGCGCGATTCCATAAGAATTTCGCCGACCAGCAAGGCCGGAACGGCAATGAGCATGCGGGAATGAACACGATAATCCCGTATTAAGGAAACCAAGTCTTGAGGGTTCAAAAGTGCGGTGATCAGCAGGAGCGGTAGCCAACCTACAGCGATCAGAAAAGTAATGCGGCGTCCGAGGTTCCATTGGTTTCGGCGGATGAGACCAACGGCACGCTGGGCACGATAAAACGGCCCTCCCCGGACGAGAGAAACCTCGTGAGAAGTACGAGTAAAGGGAAGTTCAGTATTGACGTCCATGAGAATTGGGCCGTCGCGAACCGATTCAATTTGGCAATGGCTCTGCTCATGATTCGACGAGCCAGAGCAAGACGTACGCGTCTACTTGCGAGTTGGCGAGGCCTTGGTAAGCTCTTCGTCCAACGGTTTGGCGGCTGGCGGAACTGTTGTTTGGGCGCCCTCGATGATGTCCTTCGCGGTGATCGGTTTGCCATATAGAGCTTTATTGGCATCGTCGTCGGTATCCATCGAAGCACCTTCTAGAGACACGCCAGCAAACAGTCCTTTGCTTCGCGAGTAAGTCAGAACATCCACGTGCATCGAAGCGGCATTGTATCCCGTTGCCTGAGCGCCCGTCGGACCGGCGGCAGCAGCGGCATTGGCTCCGAGCTTTGTCTTGCCGTTCAGGATTTGCTCCGCGCCGTGTTTATTCATAACTACCAGCACGAAATCAGTCGCCGTCGAACCAAGTTGCACGCCGATGCTGCCTTGATCGAGCTTGTACATCGCCGGTGCACCCCACTTACCATTCATATCCGCACCTTGACGGCAAACCAGCACACCTCTACCGTAGCTGCCGCCGATTCCGACGGCCACTTTTTTGACGCTCGGGAAGATGACCACACAATCGGCCTGGTCGAGAATACTTGTGGGCAAGTTCCCGGCAAGAATTACACGCAATACCGTCGCTGAATTCGATATTCGTTGCTCTTCCTTACTCTGAGCGAACAGAGCAGAAGCTGCCACCAGACACAGAGCGCAGATCATCATTCTCTTTTTCAAGTGTCTATCCTTTCCTGCAGAGTTGTGGGCGGGCCCCGTCGCGGACGCGATCTTAGGCCGACGTCTACTCCTAAACAGTCGCGATTATGGTGGTGGTTTCAAGTGGCCGGTACTGTCAAAAGTGACAGTCCGTTGCTTTCCGTCAAAACCAATTGAAACGTAGCCGCATCGGCCCGCCTGCGCACTTCCATGTGTCATTTGTGACAGTTCCAATTAAACCAAAAGCGAGATAACTTCCGACCGACCGAAGGCCTGAGCATCACTGCGCACGTGAGACACGTCTAGAGTGAACCGTTTGTAGCCGCCCCATGATTGAGCATCCAGGCTATTTCCGCCGTAGGGAGAAGCACTGATGGCTAGTTCGGGAATTGCTTCCGTATCCGCCGATTGGAGATCAAGCTTTTTCGATGGCCTAACCGTACACGACCGCAAGAGAATCCTAGCCGCTGCAAAGCCGCGGCGGTTCGCCGCCAGATCTGTGATCACCAACAAGGGAAACCCTGCCGACCATTTGTTCGTGCTTACTAAGGGTCGCGCCAGATATTTCTTCGACGAGCGCGGGGGACGACACATTTTGCTGCACTGGCTCACGCCGGGAGATCTTATTGGCGGAAAGACGCTGTTGGCTAAACCGGATTCCTACCTTCTAAGCTCTGAAACGGTAAGAGAATGCACCTTGCTCGTGTGGGACCGCGCCACCATCAGGGATTTTGCGGCGCAGCATCCGATCCTACTTGAGAATGCGTTGTCCACGGCCTCGGAGTACTTATCCTGGTATCTTGCCGCCCATGTCGCGCTGACTTGCCACTCCGCAGAACAGAGACTGGCGGGTGTCCTAGAGAGCTTGGCCGGAGTGATTGGGCAAAAAGTTTCGGGCGGCGTTGAATTTGACGTCACCAACGAGGAATTGGCCAATGCCGCAAACGTGACACATTTCACCGCCAGTCGTCTGATGGCGCAGTGGCACCGTCACAACGTAGTGAACAAGAGCCGTGGCAAAATCTTGCTTCGCCGCCCGGCACGACTATCCCTGCGCGAACTCTGAGTGCGATGGCCTTCGCCTTTCCTCGCAAGGGTTTACCTTCTGTAGTTGCTCGAGATCAAGTCACACATTGCTTCAGGACAACGACGCAGTTGTGCCCACATGGGATGCTGTGATTTCTGCAACTAGCTCAGCAGCATCGTTTATCAATTCGGTTTGAGCTCTCAACGCGAGTAGGCTACTTGCCCTCTCCAGGAGTTGAAGATGGTCGAAAGTGAATGGCGGACTTTGTACAGAGCCGCGATTCTTGAACTTGACCCGAAGCGACTTCAGGCTCGGGTGAAAGCGGCTGAAGACGCCATTAATGCGCGCGCGTCTTCTGTCGCCCGAGTCCCTCGCGACGAACGGAGAGAAATGGACGACGCATTAGCCACCTTGCGCGTTTTGAAGCGGAAGCAGTCCTAACTTTTCGTGATCCGTGTCAAAGATTCCGGGCGCGTTCGGAAATAATCCGCGTTAGTCTGGCTCTTCCGCTTTAGCATCGACATCGAAGTGGGCGTGCCGAGTCCAGCCTCTTCCGAGTTAGGACTTGATCGGCGTTGGCTTGCGGTGAGGTTATTCTGGCTGCTTCTTAGGCGCCGGCGCTCGCGCTTTCTCGTTTCGCGCCGCTCTCTTGCGTTGATGGCAACGAGACCGCTTCTGCTTTCTTGACGGGAGGCGGATTCCACTTGCCTGTAAGCGCATCGGGCTGCGGCGAGTAGAGTCGCATGGTCAGACTGAACGGCCCCCTCGGCGCGGGAAGCCAGTTCGCTTGCTTTTCTTTGCCTGGAGTTTCGTTCTGAAAATAGAGGTCGAGTGAGCCGTCCGCGTTGTATTTGAACGGCATCCAACTGCTCACGGCAAATCGATTGAGCCCATTCGCGACCTGGAAGCCATCCGAGTCGTAGAGCGTCACAGACCAGAACGCGCGAACTGGTGGCGTGCGGTCCTTCTCGAAGTGGATCGTGTAGCCGCTTGCCCCGTCCAGCGGCTTGCCCGTTTCGTCGGCGAGATTCAAAGGATAGATGGCATCCTCTGGCAAGTTCGCCCCCAGACCCACCTGTGCGACAACGGCGCGCTTCAAGTAGTAGTTGCCGTATACGCCCATCGTGTCGGTGTTCATGGACCAATAGTTCGCAACCCTCGCTATGCTCGCCAATTTCCACTTCATGAGCTGTTGGGCTTGCGCTGGTGCCGCCTCCAAAGCCTTCCGCACGGCCGAATCGAGCTTGGAAGCTTCAAAGCTCTTGCCGGGTTCAATGCCGATACGCTTCATCTGCGCAATGATGGGTTGATCGGTCGCGTGAGGAGGGTGAAGCTTGAGCAGTTCGGCCGCGCAAGTAAAGTAAGCTGCCGCGGGCATCGTGTCCACCTGCACCATCGGCGGCGTCTTCATATCGATGGTCGGGTCGCTCTTCGGTTTCGCCGGCTGGGGTGGCTTTCCCCACTGCGAAAGCGGTATGAGTTTGTAGCCTGCCTGAATCTTGTGCACAGCGTCGTAGTCAGACGGTCCGTCCGTCTTGGTGCGGCCAATGATCCATACATACGGAGTCGGTGCGTCAATGCGTGTGAAGCCGTCGGGAAACGCTCCCTTCCAGCCGGGTGCAGTGACTAGGAAATTGCCCGCCTGAGTGCCGGTCGTCCGCCAGCCCGGCGAGGCGAAGACATCGGTCCACATGTCTAACATCGGCAGTAGGTAATACCGGCCATTCGTGTCCGGGGCGGACACGACGATGGGTTCTTCTGTGAGGTCGAGCCATGCGATGGAATACAGCGTGTCGAAGTTTGGGCGCACAACTCCTTTGAAATCCGCGGGCGGATAGGCCGGAACGCTCGCGAACGTATTCATCGGACCTTGGCCGAACTCCGTCCTGGTGCCGTTAATGGATTGCCTACGCGTCAGGTCCATTAAAATGAGCGGATAGAAATATAGGTAGGCGTCCACTGCGATGGCCTGCGCCTGATCCTCGGTCGAGCCGGGCGGCGCCACGCGGCTCGCACTGGAGCTATTCAGTTCTGTCTGCATCGGCTACTCCCTTCGTTCCCGCACTCAGTGATTCCCTGAAAATCTAGTTTCCACGATCACCGGGTGCAACCCCGACTGCAATTGTCAGAAGTGACAGTCTCGGAGTGGCTGGGCGAGGATGACAGTTAAAAGAGTCGGAATCCGCCGCGGCCTGTAACTTTTGACAATTGGGCTCGCGCTACGTTAGCCGGACAATGCTCGCCAAGGCGCTGAGATGTCGCTGCGCCCAGAACGAGATGAGCGGAATACGATGACACGGGGCTGCATATTCGTCCTGTTGATTTTCGCGCTTACTCCCTCCGTATTTGCTCAAGACGATGCGCCCATCATTAAGTCAGAAGTGATGAGCGCGTTTGTGTGGGGAGAGGACTCCCCCTCAGGCGCAATCTCCTCAACCATTCAAGATCCACTGACTGGCAATGCGATACACGCGTTGAGCTATAACGGAATAGAGGTGAGTTCCCGGATGGGATTCGAGCGCGTCGGTGCCGGCGAAGTAGGTACTTTCCTTAACTACACAGCAACTATCGTCAATGGCACAGACTCGACGCTGTCGGTGCGGTACGGTGGAATCAGCGTTGACGGACGCGCGGCATCACCTTTTTGGATTGTGCCTCTGGACAAGAAGCTCAGTAAGAAGGAACGCAAAAGGAAGCCGGACGCGGTGGAGCTTGAAAAAATCCATTGCATCACGAGCGGTTTTCTTTCCAGCGACAATTTCTTTTCGGCAAACGCTTCGTCTCAAGTGTTTGCGATCGCCCCCGGATCCGCGCTGACAGTTTCATCCGTAATCCGGGATCCTCGCAATTATCATTCCGTCCTCTGCTCAGTCGAGGGTTGCTACCCAACCGGCACGATGCGCTATTACCTCAACGTTCGAAACCAGAATTACGTCTTTGTGTGGCCCGGTCGATCTGCAGTGTATTGCGGCAAGTGAGAGATTTTCGGCGTTGCTTGTTTCTATTTGTTTCCTATCACCTCTCTCCCGAGCCCACTGGCAGTTTTGACAGTTCCGCACAGTTACTTGAGCTGTCATAAGAAGACCGGCTGGATGGAGTTTGCAATGAATCTTTACACGATGCAGGAATTTCTTGGAGTGCTGATCGTACTTGCAGTGGCGACGGGAACAATACTTCTTATTGGGATTGCCTTCATCTTGTTTCAGGAAGGAATACGCCGAGCGGTTCATGGGGCGAAAGCCCGTGTCATGCATTTTAAAGGCTCGAGCGCGAAAGACGATTGGCTCCAAAGAGCTCATGGTCGATCTGTCCTCCGCTGAGACAGCAGGCAATAAATTAACGACCGTGAATTCCGCGAAAAAGGACTCATGCAGAAATTCTCGGGCCGCAACGCACGGGGCTCTATCGTCACCTGCCAGAGTTTGTTCTGGCTAGTCTTATGCGCGTTGCCGTGCTGCTTTCCGGGACCTGCTCTCGCGGAGTCGCCGCAGCCCGCTGTCCTCCAGGAAGGGCAGAGTGGCGTGGCGGGCGCACGCGGGACGGTAGCCTCTGCTGCCGGCCTACCTCTTCAGCAATCACTAGGAAGCATCAGCGGAAAAGTTGTCGATCAATCTGGCTCCATCATCGGCGGGGTACAAATTCGACTTGCGCGCGAAGATCAATCCCCAAGCCAAGAAGTATTTTCAGACGCCGATGGACAATTCTCGTTTGTCAATGTCGCTCCCGGCTCCTTCCAACTCACGATTACGTTGGAGGGGTTCACGACGCAAGTAGTCTCCGGAACTGTGAGCCCGGGCGAAACGCATATCGTGCCTCAGGTCGTGTTGACGGTTGCGGCTCAGGTGACGCAGGTGACCGTCGGACTCACCCAGGTCGAACTGGCAGAAGTGCAGATCAAGGACCAAGAGAAGCAGCGGGTACTCGGCATCATTCCGAATTTTTACGTCAGTTACGTCCCCAATGCGGAGGCTCTCACGCCGAAACAAAAGTTCGAGCTTGCCTGGAAGTCTTCTGTGGATCCATTCACGTTCGTCGCGGTTGGCGCTGTTGCGGGAGCTTCGCAGGCCGCAGACCAGTTCAGCGGATATGGGCAAGGCGCGCAAGGTTACGCAAAACGCTACGGCGCATCCTATGGCGACGTCGTTATAGGCACGTTCCTGGGAAGCGCCATACTGCCGTCCGTCCTGGAACAAGACCCCACGTTATTTCTACAAGGGAACCGGCAGCACCCGATCACGGATGCTGTACGCGCTCGCCAGTCCGTTTATCTGCAAGGGTGACAACGGACGTTGGCAGCCAGATTACTCGTACGTTCTCGGAAATTTTGCCGCAGCCGGTATCGCAAATCTCTACTATCCATCAAGCGATCGCCATGGAGCCGGCGCGGTGGTCGGAACCGCGATGATCAGGCTTGGCGAAAGTGCGGTGTCCGCTGTCTTTCAAGAGTTCATAGTGCGGAAGTTGACACGCAATCTTCCGGCCCACGATACAGAGCAGCCATGAGGCCGGGACAACTGGCTCAGATCGATCATGCCAGGCGCACGAGCGCTGTTACTTTTGACACTGGTCCAAGCCTTGCTGCCAAATTAGGCTGCTCAAGTTCCGGCAGCACTGACGATTACTCGCGAGCATCGAATCTGCAAATTTGCTGAAGACGAGAAATGTTCCTAGCCAGGAAGCGCTACGCGGCGGGGCTGTTCCTCGGCGTATGTCTCGCCGTGGCGCTGTGCGATGCCCAGGATCTTGCTCCGCGAGCTTACGTCATCACTCCCGTCCATTGGAACGCCGTCATCGTGACCTACAATTTTTCAACGGGCGGCGTGCAGTTCGACAATGCGGTCCCGATCTCGGATGCCACTGCGAGCCTCAACGTACCGATCCTTAGCTACTATCACTCACTCAATTTTTTCGGCCGCTCTGCCAATGTCACTGCCTCACTGCCCTACGGGGAAGGACACTTTCAGGGGAAATTTCTAGACAATGAAACAAAGCTTTACCGCTCGGGCCTCCTGGATTCGTTCTTTCGTTTTGCGGTCAATATCAAGGGCGGCCCAGCAATCTCCACGAGGGAGTTTCAGTCCTGGAAGCAGAAGTTAATCTTAGGCGTGAGTCTGAAGGTAACGGCTCCGACGGGTCAGTACGATCCGACAAGGCTTGTCAATAACGGCTCTAACCGTTGGGCCTTCAAACCCGAATTTGGCTATTCCGAGCGCTGGGGCCACTGGGTCGTGGACGCTTATGCTGGCGTTTGGTTCTTTACTGCTAACCCAGAGTTCTGGTCAAAAAACACCTTTTATCCCGGTGTCCGCGCTCAAACTCAGGAACCGGTCGGCTCTACCGAGTTCCATCTAAGTTACGACTTCAAACAGCGGTTGTGGGCCTCGCTGGACGGCAATTTCTGGTTCGGCGGTCGCACCACGGTGAACGGCATACAAAATGTGAATACGTATCAGAAGAACTCGCGCATCGGAGCCACAGTCTCCGTCCCACTCAACAAGCACCAGAGCATAAAGATCAGCTACAACAACGGGGCTTACGTTCTGTATGGCGGCAACTACCAGAGCGTTTCTGTCGCCTGGCAGTATTTCTGGGTGGGAAGGCCCAATTAAAACTGGCGCGGTCAAAGGAGATCGGCTACTGCTCTGCTGGTCTCCAACTAGGATCGGGGTCGAACTCAGTCATTGCGGCTGCGGTCTGGGCGGTGGCGGTGCCCAGGTCCTTCTGCAGCAGGACGCCGTCCTGATTGATGATGAAGGTCATCACGCCGGAGTTGCGGTATTCGGCGGGATAGGCGACGAAGGCGAAGCCGCCAGTCATCTTTCCGTCCACGACGTATTCCTTCGCGCCGCCGGAAGCGTTAGCGCCCTGCCCACTGAGCATATGAAAGTAGTAGCCATGAAACGGCACGTGCGAATCCGGCTTCACGTTGTATCCCTCGTTGGTGGCGTATGCCGCCATCGGACCGAGCGGACTCTTGGGCTGACCTTCCGGCGACACCCAGTACAGACCGTTCTGCTTGCCGGTATCGCTGATGAACTTCGCGGCGAACTGGTGAGTGCTGCCGTCGTCGTGGCGCATAGAGAAGTACTGAGCCTCAGCGTCAACTAGGGCGTTGCAAACATCCATGACAGCGAGTTCGTTACGTCCGATACGACGCATCAGAATCTCTTCTCTTCCCGCAGCCACGTCGAAGTACCACTGTCCCATGGCATTCTTTTTCAGCGGGATCGGGAACGGAAAATTGTCTGCGCCGATCAGCAGGGTCTGGGAGCCGTCGGGCATTTTGCGCCAGCGGTGCATCACATCGTAGGCGGTCGTGAATGCGCCGGCGATCTGCTTGTCCTGCACCGGATCGCCGGAGAAAATGATGTCTTTCGAGTCCGGACCAAACACGGCGATTACGTTATTGGGATCGCCCGACTTGGCCGCCGTCACGAGGCTCTTAGCTGCGTCGTCGGGTGAAGCAAAGTTCTGGTGAGAAAGCTTGGCGGAGTTGCTGCATCCAGCAAATAGAATGGCTATTGCCAGAGGAATAAGGCAACTCGTGATAGCGATTGTCCGCCTTGGCCGCGACATATCGAACCTCCAAATTTTGGACTGTCAAAACTTTAACAACACACAATAATTGAGGCGTTGGCATCCGCTCGCCAGCCTTGCGATCACCTTCGACGACCGTAGCTTTCCGAACCCCGCGCGCTGGAAGCCCGCGAACTCCATCCGCCGCCTCCACTGCTCATGGCCGATGAGCCGCCGCTGTGTTCCTGTCCGCCCCAGCCGCTGGAGCTGGATTTGTTGTAACTCGATGGACTTCCGCTCTTCTGGTCCCAACCGCTGCCGGTATTGCTGTAGGTTTTGCCGTTTGCCGCGGCGTACTTGTCGCCATTTGCGGCTTGGCCTACGGCGGCGCTGTTGCCGTTCTTGCCTGTCGCGGCGTAAGCGGAGGCACCGTTCGAACTGTGCATCTGCCCGGTGGTTCCGTTAGCGTTGGTCTGGTGCTGGCTGTCAACGGTGGTGCCATTTTTCGAAGCGGTCGAGGCCCCATAGCTGCCGTATGCATTGGACCCTTGCACTGTCGAGGCAGAGGCCCCGGTCCTTGGGTTGTACGCTTGACCGGCACTTACGCTGCCGTAACCGTTTGAGACCGTGCCGCCGCGGGCGTAGGTGCCTGTGGAGGGATTGTAGCCATTTGAGGCGTGGGCGCTGCCGCCGTAGGCACCATAGGCAGAGGCACTAGAGCCGTAATACCCGCCGTGCCATGCGCTGTTTCCGTAATATGCGCCGCCGTGATAAACCACTGTGGTACTGCCGTGCCAGCCACAATTCCAACTACTATATCCCCATGCATAAGAGCCGCCGGCCATCATCGCCCCGACCGCAACGCCAACTCCAAACGCCACGACTGCGGCACCGGCGGGAGGTGGGACGTACACGTACGCTGGAACCACGTAAGGATAGCCATAGACGAGCGCGGGGTTGTACACGGGAACGTAGACAACCTGGGGGTTCACCGGTTGAATCACGATCACTTGCGGCGACTGTTGCACGACAGATAGTTGCGATCCTGATTTCAAGTTCCCGGCAGCCAACGCTTTCGCGCGCAAGACTTGGACGGCCGCCATCACGTCGGCAGCTTGCGTGTGGTACGCCTCTCCGAGCGACGAAGTCCAAGCAAGGTTCGTAGCCAAATTACCGAGCACGGAGGGAAATTGCGTGAGAGCCTTCACAGCGGGATCCCAAGGTTGCGCATCGACCGCCTGCATCAGGGTTGCTCCGGTGAGATAGCTGTGCTGTTGTAGCCAGCTGGCAGCGCCAGCAATCTGGTCTGGATACGTCGCAGCTGCGAGGATCTGCGCTACCAGAGCGTCCGGGTACAGGGCAATGGGGGCCGCCAGTTGTTGCAACTCATCCGCAGTTAGCGGCGCGCCTTGTCCGGAATACCCCGTCGAGCCCGCCTGCTGAGCTCGAGTTTCCGATGGCATCGCGCCAACGACCAGCAGGAGAGATACCGCCGTTGATAAACACTGTTTCGTGAAGGTCCTGAACATTTTTTCTCTCTCCATCCAAACAGCCTCGCTGACAACCTGGCGAACTGCAGTTCCGACTGATTGGCCGCTTCCGATGCGTGTAATGCGCACCCACTCGCGCGTGCTCACAACTGCCACCTCAGTCGAATACTTTCACTCGCTGCCGATGATTGCCATTGTCAAAAATGACAGACTGTTGGACGCCCAAAGCGCGATGTCCGAGCGTGTACCGCCGGCCGATGCGCACGATCATTGGTAGTTTTGCCAGTTCACTGGCTCTATCGCCCGTTATTACACTGCTGCAGACTCGAGTGTCCGCGCCTCACTTCAACGCACGGGAACTCTCGGACGAGGGAGATCGCCCACGCAAATTTCGTGGAAAGTCGCGCCGGCGTCCTGCGTTGCGTGTAGAGCGGACTTGAAATCAGATTTCTGCCTTAGGAGGCCGAGATGGAACGCATTGAGAGGATGATTCTCGCGCTGCTGTTGATAGTACTGACACCAGTATTCTGCATGGCCCAGACGGAGCAAACGGAGCCGTCCGCGAACGTGATCAGCGGTACCGTCGCGGCGATCGGCTATCCGGTTGGTGGCGGTGGAACCAAGGTCACTATGGTGGGAACGCCCGCTGCCTCCCAGGCTAGCGGCGAAGCCAAGGTGGACGCCAAAGTCAGCAGCACGGAAGTTTCCTTGAAAGTAGCAGGAATGCCGCAACCCACGGCGCTGGGTGCCGAGTTTCTCACCTATGTGTTGTGGACGGTCACGCCGGACGGAACCACGACGAACCTCGGGGAGATTCCCATCGACAAAAACGGTCAAGGCAAACTGGATGCAACTGCGCAGTCGCAGACCTTCGCGTTGATCGTTACCGCGGAACCCTACTATGCGGTTCACATACCGAGCGAACTCATCATACTAACGAACGAAACGCGTAAAAATACGAAGGGCAAAATCTATCCCGATAACAGTTACAAATTGATGAGGCGGGGGGAGTACTCCAAGCAAGGAAATCCTCTAGCACTGACGCCGGATTTGAAGAAAGTGCCGCTTGATATATACGAAGCACGCAACGCCGTGGAAATTGCGAAGTCGCGAGGAGCCGAGCAGTACGCTCCGGAGGTTTTTTCGAAAGCACAATCCAGCTTGCAGATGGCTGAAAACGCACTGACTCAGGACTCCGGCAAGAATCAGATAATTTCGTCGGCCCGCCAGACGATCCAGTTTGCGGAAGATGCGCGAGCACTGGCAGTAAGGCGAGAGACAGCGGAGCGCATCCAGAAAGAAAAGGAAGAGGCGGCGGCCCAGGCGAAGGCGGAAGCGGACACGCGGGCAGCCGCGGAAGCTGAGCGCCAAGCAGAATTGACTGCAGCACGAGAGGGGCAAATGAAGGCGGAGGCTGCAGCCCAAGCCGCGCAAGCTTCGGTCCAACAAGCGGCATTACGAGCTAAGGAACAATCGGCCAGGGATGAAGCAGCGCGCGCGCAGGCGGCGACAGCGGCATTGCGTGCGCAACTCTTGCAGCAACTCAACGACGTCTTGCAGACGACAGATAGCCCGCGAGGTCTAGTTGTAAACATGGCCGACGTGCTGTTCCAGCTGGGAAAGTACGAGTTGAGCAGCGACGCGCAGCTGAAGCTAGCCAAGCTTTCCGGCATTATTCAAGCGCATCCGGGACTGAACCTGAGCATTGAAGGCTACACGGACACGACTGGAACAGCTGAATTCAACATGACGCTCTCGCAGCAACGAGCGGATACTGTGCGTCAGTTCCTGATTGCGCAGGGGATGTCGCCCGACACCATCACGTCCAGGGGCATGGGCGAAGCCGACCCGATCGCAGACAACAGCACTCCGGCCGGTCGGAAGCTGAACCGGCGAGTAGAGATTATCGTCAGCGGCGAAGTGATCGGCGTGCAAATGAGCAAGTGAAAACTAGCGTCCAGGAACCTCGTGGTGCGATGCAGCGTTGATTATGCTCAAAAGATCGGCAAGACTGAAGATTGCCTTCGTTGCCGGCATCCTGGCGGTCTACACGACCGTGCTGTTGCGGGGAAATACTGAGAGCAGCCGAAGGGTGTTACAGCTTAACGATGAGGCGCCGGCGCGGGATCGCGTTGGCGTATCGGTGCACATCACCCATGTAAATCCGGCGGCCCGGGAATTAGTTGCACAATTGATGTTCCGGCTTGCCGGGGATATTGCCCGGGACGAAGTGACTCCTGCAGAGGACCTGAAGCTACTCATTAACAACGCGGGCGGCCAACAGGAGTTCGATTTCCCGCAAGGCAAGAGGATGAACCCCATTCAGGCAGTCTTTCCTCTGAATGGCGATTTGAACAAATATCCCTTCGACCGGTATGAAACGACGATGTGGCTTTTGATGATCGTGCCTGCAGCGGTTAATAAGACAAACGTTTCGAGCGCACCTGCCGAGCAGCCCCAAGAACCTGCCCAAGCGGACCAACTCGCGATCGGGGCCGCCACCTTGGAGCGTAACACGCCGATACCTTTGTCGGTTTCCGTGTCGGCGGCCATTCCAGGTATCAAGTTCCGAGGAAGCGTCACGCGTAACCAGAGCACGCAGGTCGTTGGCATTAATTTTGATTCGCGCCATGCAGACAATCTGGTTGCTGTGTCGCTCTTGATAAACGCGATGATGGCAGCCCTCGCCGTGAGCGTGCTGGCCATGGTGCTGCACGTTACTGCGGGGAACGCGGAGTCTGATCTAATACCGCTGTCGATGGCTATTACGCTGATCTTTGGCTTGCCGGCGCTGCGGAGCGTGCAGCCCGGCGTGCCGCCGGTCGGAGCGTTTAGCGACTACGTCATCTTTATTTGGGCGGAATTGATTGTTGCAGTGTCCGCAGTGGTTACCGTCTGGCATTGGCTGCTGCGAACGCGCCCCTCGTCCGAATCCTAGTGATTCGAAATCGCAAGAGCCTCCGATTGTTCTAGCGTGAGCTTATAGGCGACGTAATATTTGTAGATATTGCTCACGTATTGCACGGTTTGCTGCCCACGTCTTTGGCCACCACCTAAGCCATCACCGCGAGTCGCGCGTGAGCGCCCCGGTCGCGGGGTCAATGAGGAAGTGGGAAACTTCGCCGCCCGGCAAATGTGTTACGGAGAGCCCTGCGCCATCGGGGTCGACCTCGATACTGGAGGGTTTCGCCCCAACCGAAAATGCCGAAGAGACAACCGCCTGGAGCGCGCCCGTTTTCCAATCAATCGTGAACGCGGAGACACTTTCAGAAGATTGATTCAGCACATACAGATACCTTCCAGAAGGATCGATCGCGAGCCACGCAGGTCCGTGTTCCGGAAGAACGGAGATTTCAGCGGCTGTTCTGCTGTCGCTGTCGAGCGAAACCATTACCGAATCGCGCAAACCGTTCGCAGCGAAAGTCATCTTCTGCCCAGTGGGCAGGTTCGTGACTTCTAGAACACGCGAGTCGCCATGCACGGCGATGGCGACGTTTGCGGGCGCGGTCACAGTCAGAACTGTCGTCGTGTTGTTACCGTGGTAGCTACCACCGATATTGGCAGTTCCAGCAGCAACGCCTGTTGCTATTCCCGTTTTGTCGATCGTTGCAACTGTGGTGTTGTCCGACGACCAAGCCGTGCTGCTCGGTGACGGGTGATCGGTCTGGCCGTCCACATACGTCACGACCAAACTAAATTGCTGCATCGCACCGATCGCTATCGTCGGATTCGCGGGAGTGATCTTGACCGACGAGATAAGTAGATCTTTCACGACGGAGGAGAGACAGCCTGATAGCCCAAGAATCGAGAACACGGGAAGAAATCGCACGAGGCGCTTGAACTTGATCAATAGAACTCCGCATTTGCCCAAACGGAAAGCTCAAACCTGACTTCTCTAAGCCTTTCAATGGCAAGAGTCCAGTTCAACGGACCGCTTAAATAATTTTTTGCTTCTCCAGTTCTTGAACAATCAGTTTGGCAACCGCATCAATGGCTTTAAGAGGTGAACGAGGATTAACAGTATCGCTTGTTCCGGTCCAAATAAGCTCGCCATCCGGCTTGGCCGTCGAATAGAAATTTGTTTCGATTTGCGCGGTCTTATCCACCTGCAGGTAGTCGGGAGAATATACCACGGGGTAGATGGCGCCGTAGTAGCCGTAGAACGTGTTGTAGTAATAGGGAAAGGGAGTAATGGGCTGCCCCGGAATCACTGTGACTTTCTGGCTCACCTTTATCAACCGGGAGGCCACGACCGCATCAATATTTTGACCCCGAATAACATCCCTCAATTGATTCATATCAACTGGAGTCGAGTTAGGCCTGGGAAGAAGCGAATAGCTCGGAATGGCTTGAATCCCGGGTCGCGCAATCGCCGCTGAAAGTTGGTCTTCAAATTCGGCCCGGTTCTCAACCTTCCCGTTTATGCCCAGCACAAGAATATTCACGAAATGTGCGCCAGAATAACTCGGGTTCGTCCACGTAAACATGAACTTTGTGGATTTGGCGTAAACGGACGTGAGCGCAGCCACAATCGCTAGAGCAAGGATCGCGCGTTTTCTCAAGCTATGTCTCCTGTTCGCGTGGCGGGCTATAGCTCAACGCCCCCGGGCAAAAGCATCATGACTGGCGACAATGGGTAAGAAACGGTGGTAAACCAACCTGGTCGTCCAGGCAATCCAATGCAAAGATCGCAACGAATAGCGGCTTCACCTCACCGCCGCAGCCTCGGGATTGGTGGTTAATTCTGACGTTAGCGACTATGAGGCGTAATTGTCAAAAATGACAGCCCGAGAATGGTCGCGCAGCCTCCCGTCAAACATCGCCTCCGCCAGGGAATCGTCTAGAAGGACCAGCCGATCCCGGAGCTTACCCCCAACTCGTTGTGTTTAGCGGTTGTCGGGGGTCTGCTGTCGAAGTTATCCCAGAAGGTGAAGGCCAAATGAAAGTTGTTTCTAAGTTTAATGGTGAGTGAATTATTCGTCGTCACGCGAATGCGGCCTGTATCGGTCAGTCCCGGAAACGTCAACAGTTGCGAATCGAATTCGCCAAAATTAAAGCGAATCAAGCTGTACTGCAAGCCGACGAGAGCCTCAGCGCTCTGGCCCGAGGGTCGACCTGCCCTAGTGTCAAAGGACTCGTTAATGAACGCCGCGCCTGCAAGCCAGGAGAGGTTGCTGTTAGTGGTCCGTTTCAAGTAGCGCCCGTAGCCGCCGCCAAGCGTCGTGCGCAACGTCAAGTCCTGCTGGCTGCTATGGAGCAAATCGGCTAGAGCCATGACGTAGGAATTTCTGTTCAGATACTTGGCGAACGTTGCTTGCAAGTCCTGGCGATTTGTCTTTGAGGCTCCTGCCTGCCCTCCAAATGTGGAGTCGTAAGCGGTCGTGGCCTCCCATCCCGCGGTCTTATATGCCGCATTCGTGTTAGCGTTCACCGCCGTTTGGCTATTCCCGCTGGAGAAGCTGTAACCGAGATCGATGGAGCCCTGCAATTGCCTCCAGAAGGTAGGCTTCGTAGTTTCCATGCTCACTATTTCTGCGGAAGGGAGCTGCACTTCTTCTGTGGCCTCGCGAATCACAAAGTCTTTTTCCTTGGCCTTTTCGCCCGAGACCTTCTCGATTTTTCCTTCTATTCTTTTGCCGTCGTTCAAGACCATCCGGTAAGTAGCGGTGCTCTGCACGGACTCCACCTGATTCCAATCCAGCGCGATAGTGCCGGATACGTAGTCTGTCTCGAGGATTAACAAGCCGTTTTGTAGACGCTTTACTTGCCCGGTGAAATGGTCCCCGTTGTTCATCACGACCACATCCTTTCGTTTTGCTTGAGCCGGAAAACAGGCACACATCACGAGAAGCGGTACGAAAAAAGCGCGGCGAGCGCGAGGCAATGCGAGAATTCGAGCAGTCATTTTTTGACTCCTACGACGAAACGGATCCTGAAATGTAGAAGATGCTGGACCGAGGATTCAGTGGGGCCCTTTGTGAATCCGGCCGCGGGCGCTAGAAATAGAACCCCGGTTCTGCGTATGTCAAAACGCCTCGCCAACGCCCATCCCAAATGTGTGACCATCCCGGCCCTGAGCGATATCGGCTCGAAGATTGACGTGGTATTTCTTGCTGAGCTCGAATCGCAATCCACCGCCTCCGGCCGGCAGAAAACGGCTGCTCTGTACCATTTGTAGCAATTGGTTCCCCCCAGGAATTACTCCCCCAACCCCGCCGAACGCGACCAACCCAAACCTCCAGGGCAGCACCAGCCGATACTCCAATTGCGTTGCGAGCGCGTAGCGAGTGAAATACCGCCCCGCTGTATAGCCTCGCAATTCATTGTTTGTGCCATAAATGCAATTCCCATAGAACGGAGGTTCTCCACCCGTCGCGCAGAAATAGGCGTCATAGGCAAGGATCTGACGCGTGCTTAAACTCAAGTATTTGTCGAACTGAGTTCTGTAAGATTGGAAGGAGTACTTGCTGCCCAACCCCTGGGAAAAGAAGTCCGACGTAAAACTAAAGAGTGTTCCGCCAGTCGGGTAAAAGTGGTTGGGGCGCGTATCGCGCGTCAGCCGTGCGCCGATAGACCTTAGGTTGGTGTGCAGTCCGGCTTCCGGTGGGATGGGGAAATTCATATCATCATTCGGCCTGACCGCGATAAAAGAATTTCCCGTAATAAATCGTGGGCCGACAAAGAATTTCCATCCAACGCGACGCAGGACCTCCAGCATGAATGCCTCGCCAG
The DNA here is from genome assembly GCA_963834215.1 of uncultured Acidobacteriota bacterium. Taxonomy (GTDB): domain Bacteria; phylum Acidobacteriota; class Terriglobia; order Acidiferrales; family UBA7541; genus Palsa-295. The sequence continues at coordinate 159,843 of CAWIAM010000011.1, forward strand.
TCTGGTTCAGAGGTAACTTCAGATCCTCGGCGTTGCCACTGCCATATATGTTGTAGTTCACGTTGCCGCGGGCGAAACCGGTTGTGATCTCGTAAGTATTCTCTTTAAGGAAGAGCTGAGCCCCTAGGACGAATCCCCGGCTTCCGTTGTTGGTAATGAGGCCAGCTACGCCAACAGTGGAAGGCGGAGAAACCTTGTCCTTGGTGCTGAAGGGAAAGATATAGCCCAACACCGGCACGATTCCCGAGCCGATCGCGGGACTCGATATTGGAAGAGGCGCCACCACAATAGCGCCTCGTCCACCGGACTTTTTCTTTTTTTCCTTCTGCGCCTCAGGCTGGGCGGGTGCGTTTGCTTTCGTCGGAGCCGTCGACTGCGCCTCCTGCCCTCCGATCCCTAGGAAATCCGGCATCGTCTGTGAAGTTGTGTCTGCGAGTAGTTCCTCGAAGCGCTGATTTTCCTGGCCGAAACACGAGAGGCTGAAGGAGAAACACGCCACGCAGAGAAACAAAACGCGGAGAACAGATTCGATCAAAGGCTTAGGCGAGCGTCCAGCTTCGGATTCTCGAGCCGTCCCCGCTTTCCATTTCCATAAGATCCGGTCGTCGGCTTTCACTGAGCCGGCCTTCGACCACAGAGTTGACCGACAAATGAGGCGGTCCGCATAGAAGTCACCGCAAGGCCTCGCCCAGAGGCGCGAAACCTACGGATTAAGGTCAGATGCTAAAGGGGTAAGACCCCGCCGGGTACTGGCAAAACTAACAGTCGCCGTTGAAAGAGGATGCGAAGGTTGGTCGCCACATATCCACACGCTAAGACGACCACGTTGATATTCGGGCCGGAAGCAGCCGCCCCGGACGCGAACCGCTGGCTCCGATCATCCATTGTCATAATTACCAATGGCGAGGCCTTGGCATCCAAGCGAACATTTCAAGGAGTGCGACTCTAGTGGAGTAGACAGACACAAACGGACTTTGGGCCACCACACTTCTCAGGTAGTCAAAAAAAAGGGGGAAATATGAATGCGAGAAAAGTAGTTTGCGGTTTGGTACTAGGGCTCGTCTGTGTCGTTGTCCCAACCACGGTGCACGCGCAGGCCGCGAGCGACAACCCGAGCGTCACCGGCCAATTGAACGACGCAAAGACAATCGTAGCGAAAATCAAGAAGGATGCAGTACAGATGCAGTCCTATGCGCAAACCACCGGGTTGAGTTGGCAAACGCATTCCACGGCGCTCGAGAAAATCAAGACGGATGTCAATACGCTGCAGCAGAACATGCGAGGTTTACAATCGCACAGAACCGTAGCGAGTCCCTGGCAACAGGAAGCGATCGACCGCATAACTACGCTCGCGAATGATTTGGCTACGAATATGAACGCTACCATCGCTCGCCTGAACAAGAGCAAGAGCCGGCCGACCGCACCGCCCTATCCTGAATATCTGAAGGCGAATACGCGAATCGTCACCGATCTTGGGGATGAGATCGATGCGACGATCGATTACGGGCAGAACAAGGCGAAATTGGACCAGCTAGGCCAACAGTTGGATTCGCCCGGAAAATAGCGGCGCGACGCATTTGCCGCAGAGTCCGATTGGCGAATGCGTGCGTCGCGAGGGAAAAAAGCTCACCTATGGCTGGCGTGGACTGCCGTCCCGCGACCTCGCCGGCAGATCAAAATTTGTGTTCGCACCGGCGCGCGAGGTCGCTAAAGTGTCTTCAATGAACACACCTGCCGCCGATCGCATTTTGCGCCAAATTATTATTCTCAAAACGCATCGCACGCTCATCCAGCTCGTTTCAGTTCACCTATGGAGATCTAATGGAAGCGCCATTCCTTGTTTTCCTTGTTTCATTTGTAATGCTTGCGCTGTCGGTGCGGAGCGGCGCACTGCTGCGCGACCGCAAGGCCATCGAAGAAGACATGCGCAAGGATTTGGACATCATCTTGGCTGCTACGCTCACACTGCTCGGCCTCATCATCGGATTCAGTTTTTCCATGGCGATTAGCCGGTACGATCAGCGCAAGAGTTACGAGGAAGCAGAGGCCAACGCAATCGGCACGGAATACCTTCGAGTAGACCTGTTGCCGGGACCCGATTCCGCGAATCTCCATGCATTGCTGAAGGATTATCTCGGCCAACGTATTGTGTTCTATCAGAACCGCGATGAACACGAACTCCAGAAAATCAATGAGTATACTGCCCAACTGCAGACCCACCTGTGGTCCGCGGTCCAAGTTCCGGCTGAGGCGCGCCCTACGCCCGTGATTGGCCTGGTCGTTTCAGGAATGAACGACGTATTGAACTCGCAGGGATACACGCAGGCCGCTTGGTGGAACCGAATCCCGATTGCGGCATGGGCGCTGATGGTAGCGATCGCCATTTGCTCTAACGTGCTGGTTGGCTATTCTGCGCACCGCACTAAAACGGGAGTCATTCACTGGCTGGTTCTGCCCCTCGTCCTGTCCATCTCATTTTTACTCATCGCGGACATTGACAGCCCGCGGCGAGGGGTCATCCGCGTGAGTCCGCAAAATCTGATAAGCCTCGCGCAGAGCCTGCGCGCCCAGTAGCCCAAAACCTCGAGCGGCCACCGCTGTTCATTCGTGCGAGGAGGGCAAATGCCAGGGTGAAAAAGTGAAGAGCCCGGACGTGCCTTTGGGGGAAGGGGGGCCACGATCCAGGCCCTCAATCCCACACTTGACGACCACACGCGCGAGCCTGCGCACCGTTAATTGTCAGTACTGACAGTCCCAGATAAAGTTTCGATAACCGCCTCGACCAGCTGGACCCCCAGCTTGGGCAAAATGAATACCCACACTGTAAAAACTGACAGTGTCTGTACCTCCACCAATCCCCTAAGCTGATTTGTAAGCAGGAGCGCTCACTCCCTGCAATCTGCTGCAGATTGTGGAGCGCTGGAACGCCGTCCAGGAGTCCTTCCATGATTCGTGAAATTGCACTGAAGATAGGGCAGGGCAGACACATTGAAACGGACCTGAAGCACCGACACGAGATTTGTAGAGTTGGACGGTGGCTGTACGGGAAGGGATTCGTGGTCGCGTCGGAGGGAAATCTATCTGTGCGGCTCGATGCGAATCGGATTCTAGTGACGCCTGCGGGAGCGTGCAAAGGGAGACTTTTGTCGGACCACTTGATGATCACCGATCTGGAGGGAAATGTGGTCTCCGGAACCGGGAATCCCTCTTCGGAACTGCAAATGCACCTCCTTTTCTATCGCCTTAGGCCAGACGTGCGGGCTGTGTGTCACGCGCACCCGCCAACAGCTACGGGATTTGCCGCTGCAGGGCGCGAGCTTGAAGAACCAGTCCTTCCGGAAGTAATAATCACTCTCGGCAAAATTCCGCTGGCGCCGTACGGGACTCCCGGCACGTGGGAACTCTGCGCCAGAATCGAGTCTCTGGTGCCGACCCACGATGCGATCCTCCTCGAGAATCACGGCGTCGTGACTTGCGGGCCAGACCTTATTACGGCATATCAGCACATGGAAACGGTCGAGCATTTCGCCCGCGTCATGCTTACGGCGGAATCGCTCGGCGGACCACGTTTGTTGACGCGCACAGATGTACAGAAGTTGATGGCAGCGAAGCATGGCTCCCGAAATCTCGAGCTAGGAAAGCAAAGCGATCTTGTTGCTGCCGAAAATGGCAGAAAACTATTGCGGTTCACGCTAGAAGACCAAGTTGAAGCCTCTGATTCCTTGCCAATCTCCTGAGACATTCGCCGCAGCGAAACGGGAGTCGAACGCAATGCGACTACGGCGTCTCCGGTTCAATCAACCTAAGCGGCACGAGGCAGCGGTGCAGGCTGCTGCAGACGAAATTCGAGAAGAGTTTCGCTCGGTATGGATAGCTGCTGGCCCTTTTTCGAGGCTGCCACAGCTGTTCCAGCGCCAGCGCCGGCCAGCGCACCGATTCCAGCACCCTTTCCACCGCCTGCGATTCCTCCAATTAGCGCGCCCAACCCCGCGCCGCCGATCACTTTCCGCCCTGTCTTCTTACCTTCTCCTTGCCCCTTCACTTCATAAGTACTGGTCAGAAGCGGGTAAGATTCGCCGTTGATTACGATATCGGTCAACTCAAGAGCCAGTTCTGAACTGCCCGACATTCTGCCAGCAGATTCAGCCGAGGTGAGGAGGCCATACACCCTCGATCCTCGCGGCGCCACTAAAACGTTGTTTACCGAGAGATTCGTTTCCAGGCTCGCCGTGAACCGATACCCCGCCTTTTGCTTGCTCGAGTCAATGGAATCAATCATGCGGATTAAGATGCGCGTTCCCGCCGGCACGTAGATGGTCTTCCCGCCTTGTGCGGCAGGAGCGCCGGACCCAGCCCCAGCGGCGGGGACCTTCCAACCACTTGACGAGGTCTTGCCGAACGAAGCTCCCTGCGCAGACGCAAGTCCCAACACCAACGCCGCCGCATAGACAATCACTTTTCGCATGTCTTTTCTCTCCTTCGTTGCGCTCACGAGCCTTGTCCAACAATCGGCAGGGAAGATGCGATCTGAAGATCAATAAGCAGAAGCAATTGGTGCTCGACCATCAGGAATCGCGCGGCAGTGACAGCTCCCAGCGCGTCCTTCATGCGTCCGTAGTATTTTGCGAGAAGCTCGGACCGTTGCTTTTGGTAGTCGAGAGTGCTCTGAACCAATTCGTCCGCCTTTGCGTCGGTCATCTTCGAGTAATTCTCCGCATACTCTGTAATGTTATGGACTCTGAGGTCATTCACTTTGGTCAATTCGGCGTCGTACTCACTGTAGATGGGCCAGAATTTCGCCGAATCGTCAATATTCAGCTGCATCATGGAGCCCATTATTTCCGCTTTCTGGTCGCGAACATCGGCCCGCATGAGCTCGACGTAAGCCTGAATATTCTGTTTCTGCACGTCGGTCAACGCCGATGACGTGGATTGGTCTGTTGCCTCTTGCGGCTGCGCTTTATTTTGTGCCCGAGCCGCAGGACAGATAGCCACAAAAAGGAAAAGCGGAAGCAGCACTGAGATTCGAATCCTCATCTTGTATCCTCCATCGAAAGCTCTCGTGGTTTCACCGAAAACTGACTTCCTCCTGATAAGCGCCAAAATACGAACATCAGCCACAGGAGTCCGAATGCCTCAAAAAATCAGATCCTTCATCGTTCCATTACATTCACAAGCTTCCACGGCCCCGAACCATAGCTTTCAAAAACTATTTGGTTGTCCTTATCCACCTTCACTCGCAGTCCAATGATTAAGTTTCCTGAACTCTTCGACTTGTCATTGTCGAGATTCAACTCGAGAGCGGACAGGTCATAATCCGTCGAGCGCCCGTTCTCACGGGCCTCAAGAAACCGAATCGGGCGGTCCGTGATCAACCGAATTCTGCGGCCGTTTTCGGTCGGGAACGTACGAACGTACGCGACGCTGTAACCCAGAGTGCCGGTTACTGCCACTCGTCCCTTGGATTGCATTTTAGATAGAGATTTTGAAAGTGCGGCCTGACCGCCTTGATTGAAGGCACTAATCAATAACTTTTGATCGTCTGGCGTGGAATACGAATCAATCGAGACGGTCACATTAAACGATTTGCCCGCCGCCCTGTTCTGGCCCATTGCTTGGGCCTGAATTGTCTCCCGTTTGGGTTTGTCCTGCGCGCCGATTTTGAAAGCCGGCATCGTCAGAGCGACGGTAATCAGAACACTAGCTACCCACTTACCAGCAGAACTAGACATCTTCATAGTACCCCGCATCATTCAGCGTTAGCGCACACTGCCACAGCTCACGATGCTGGCTAATTGTCAAAAGTAACAGGTAGGCCCTGAGTGCGATCTGCAGACCGGCGGCCGGCTCATGTTGAGGCCTTTACTGCTTTTACGGTTGCTCCTGATTCATCTGTTTCAGTTTTTGCTCCAGCAATGCCTTCTCCTGCTCCTTGCTTAGCTTGGGAAACAGCAACACAAACTGTAACCGCAGGCCCCACGGCGAAGTTCCCGCTGGATAGACCGCGTTTGCGTAGAACTGCGCGGTGATATTCACCGGCTGGAATCCAAGTTTCGTGATTCTTCCCACTCCGCCACCGAACGGCACGGTCCACACGTTATTGTCGGTCGCCCTCCAGTTGGCGGTGACGATGGGAGAGGTCGTGAGATACCAGCCCTTTTTCATGTTGTAGTTGACGAACCACTGGAAAAGGAATTGGTTCACGGCTGGTTTATCAATATCGGAATGACCGGCTACAGACCAGACGTTATTCGCAAGAGCCCCAATCGTCCAATTCTTGGGCTGCACCAGCACAACCACCGACGGCCCCATGCTGAGCTTTCCCTGGCCGAGATACGTTGTGTTGGTCGCTGTAGGCAACATGAAACTCGGCCCAATTCCCCAGATGATCTTGCTCTTCTTCGGCACCAGGAAAAACGTGGGGTTCATATCTCCTAGGCCATAGACGCCGGTGCTTTGCGACGGGAGCCCAGATGCTTGCGTGACGGGAAGTGGTTGGTAGACGACCGGCGTAATCCAGCGGACGATCAGGTTCCATTTTTTCGACACGCTGAGCGGAATCACCGGCTGGATGTTGAGCACATTCTGGGTGCGGTCGGCCGGCCCGGTGTTGAAGTTCCAGTTGTCCTGGATGGGAACGCTGATCAGGCTGGCCACCGGGTTCTGCGACTCTTTTCTCAATTCATCGGAATTCGTCGCTGCCGCCGGCGTTTCCTGCGTGGCAACCTCAGCTCCGACAGGGCCAACAGGCGTATCTTGTGCGAACACTGGCACGCACGGCAGAAGAAAGACCGCAAGCGCCAAGATGCGTGGATTCGTTTGCAAGCGTGATCCCCTTATTCGCGCGCGGCTCGAACGAACCTGTTCTTGGCACGTCCCAATGAGTGTGCTTATTGCTTGTAAATGGTGCGCGATGAGATCTATGAAGCCCAGACTGCCTATTGCTTAAAGACCACCGGAGGCCCGCTGACTCGCTTCCCATGCAAGTCAACGGCCACCTCGACTCGGTCGGCGATCTTGATGAAGGGAATGCCACTGTTCATGCCGTAGTCCTTGCGATCGAAGGCCATTGTGCCCGTAATCGAACCCTCGCCAGTTCCTCTGCCAGTAACTGTAAAAGTCAGTTTCTCGGGCTTCGTCACTCCGCGTATCGTAAAGTCGCCCAGCAGATCAAAGGTATCGGGACCGGTCTGGACAATCTTCGTTTGACTTGAACGTGATCAACGGATTGTTCTTGGCGTCGAAGAAGTCTTTGCCTTTCAGCTTGCCGTCCTTCATGCCGCTTCCGGTATTCACCGAGTCGGCCTGAATTTCGACGTCCAAAACGCCCGTCGAGACGTCAGGAGATGTAAATTTCAGCGTCGAGTTCCACTTGTCAAAGGTACCGTCTATGGCTACCGAAGCTTTAACGTTGAACTTAATCGAGCTCCCTTCCTGCGTCACCACAAAAACGGGAGCTTCCGGTGCACGGGCTGCTGATGCTGCGAGTCCCAGTGCCGCGACAAAAAGCGCGACTAATGTAACTCTTGCAATCCAATTCATTTTTGTACTCCTCTTCGATTTCCCGCTTTAATCGAAAGACGTCGCTGCCGCTCGCTTCACATGACCGGCGAAGCAAGCGCGTTAATGCTACTAGCCGGAGAGTCGCGCCGTAACTGTCAAAACTGACAGTCCAATTCGGCCAGTCACAGACGACTTCGGATCAGCGACAGACCACGAATTTCCGCCGAGTTCATCTCGCCATTGGGGGGCTAAGGTTAGATTGAATCCATTCGCCAATTGTGGCGGTCCTACGAAAAAACTACTGGGCAGGTTGCCACGAACTATCGGGATTGTAGTTCGTGATTTTTGATGCAGCGTCCGCTGTCTGCTCGCCGAGATCCTGCTGATACACGACGCCATCGCTGATTAACAATGAAAGTCATGACACCGCTGGAGGCATATTTTGCGGGATAGGCGATTAACGCGAAGCCGCCCGTGAGTTTTCCGTCCACGATATAGCTTTTCGCTCCGCCGGTTGCGTCTGGCCCCTGGGCAGTGAGAATCTTGTAAAAATAGCCGTAATAAGGAGCGGGATCTCCCGCCGACTGCTGCGAAGATTTATCTATCGCAGCACTCGCGACCAAAATACCCATCGGACTCTCCGGGTCGCCTTTGGAAGTGGCCCAGTAGAGCCCGTCCTGCATGCCTGAGTCACTGTGAAATTGCTGTGCGTAGATTCCGCTGGAGTTGCCATCGCGTGCTTTCGAAGCGTATTCGATCTGGCCTTGCACATACCCCTCACACACGGCGATTGCGCCAAGTTCGTTCCGGCCAACTCGGCGATCGAGAATTTCTTCATTTCCTCGGTCAATATCGAAATACCACGCCTCGCCGTCGCGGACGATCGGAAACGGGAACGGCCAGCTGCCCGAGCCCACTTGTAGGAATTCGAAGCCTTGCGCCTCAACCGAAAGCGAATGTTTCTCACCGTAGGCCTTGACGAAGCCCGCGAGAACTTGCTTGGCCATCCCCAGGTCGCCCGAGGAGATAATGTCCGCCGCTTGCGATCCCAGTAGTGGGACGAGTAGCGCGGGATCACCCGAGCGCGCAGCTTCCACCAGCGCATTCACTGCTTCCAATGGTGAGGAGAAAGTCTTCTGTCCGCTGATTGCCTGCGCAGCCAATGGCATAGATGTCGTCAGAGATGCGAGAGCGATCAACAAGAAGAGTGGGATTTTCAGAGATTGGCGATGCAGCGACTGTTGGATTCTCATTGATTTCCTCTTCTTCCTTGTGTGCTTGCCGCCCCTCTCTGGCTTGATGCTCGCTCTGCCCGGCCGTTGTTTCCGGCGCCTTCGAATGCTCCCGCCGATTTGGGGGCAGTGGTCTGTGCCGAGCTCGTGCGTTGTGCGGGGGGCGAAGCTGGCACCGGCGAATAGCCTCGGTCTGGCTTCACCGACTGAGTATTAGCCTTTCCCGAAGGATAGGTTCTGGCGTTCGTGGTGGAGGGATTCCTCGACGTGTTGTTCGCCGCATTACCATTCGTATTCGTCTTGTTGCCGCCGTTGTAGGTTGATTGTCCCTTCCAGCTTTGATTCGATTGAGAGTTACCGTTATTTGTGGCTGTGTTCCGTGTCTTATTGCCCGAATTGTTGACCTGGTTGCCGGTATTGATCGTGACGTTGTTTCCGCTGACGTTCCGATTGATGGTGTTATTGCTTTTGTTTTGATTGTTCGTGTTTCCGCGGTAATTGTTGTAGTAGTTGTTCGAGTTGTAGTGCGCGTTGCCTGGATATGGCCGGTTGTAGGCGTACGCATAATTGGGCGGGCGATAGTACAAGGTCGCGCGATGATAGTTGGGGCCATACACCGGACGATAAACGTAGTGATGGCCCACCCACGGTCCGCCCCGGTAGTACACGCCGCCGCCGTATCCCCAACGCGGGTAGTAATAATAATTGTTGCTGCTGAACATCGCTCCAACGGCCATGCCCACGCCGAATGCGATAATCACGCCCGTCGCTGGCTGGCTAGGAGGGGGTGCGACATAGACTTGCACCGGATTGTATTGCGGCACATAAATAATTTGAGGATTGCTGGGCTGGATCACGATCACCTGTTGTCCGCTGGCTTGTTGAGTCACCACCGTCTGTTGCGGAGTTGTTTGCAGACTTCCTGCCTGCTTCGCCTGCAATCGAAGCCTCTGGACAGAGTCAAGCACAGCACTCTGGTTCGCATTGAATGCATCTCCAAGCTGGCTCGTCCAATCCATCTCCGAGCACATCATGTCCACCACCTGCGGAAAGTGCATCAACGCCTGCATCGCCGGGCCAAATCCCGCCGCCTTTGAGGCCGCATCGAGTTGGTCGCCTTGCAGTGCTTTGTTCTGCAGCAGCCAATTGCCCCCATCCAGAACTTCCTGGGTGTTCACCGAAGCCGCTAGAACCTGCATCAACAAAGCATCGGGATAGAGCGCGATTGGGGCAAGAAGCTTATCGAGCTGTTCCGGCGTTGTTGCCGATGAGTTTCCGGTCTGCGAGAAACTCGCGGCTCCATTCGCCAGACTGAGATTCATACAAAGCGCCAGAAGCAGCACCACGAACTTTTGAATCAGCGAGCCGCGTCCTTCCATAGATAGCCTCCTGAGCGCGTGGGACGAGATCACTACCCGCCAAGTTTCTGGTAATTGGAGTTCGTGGTCGTCACGACGAGCTGTTTGGCGCTGGCGTTAAGAATCGTCTGCTGCGCATAGTTAGGACCTCCGGGCAGACTGGCCATCTGAACCTGCAACGTTACTGCGTCTTTCGCTTCACCCATATACGTGTTGACGTTTAATGATGTGATCTTCTTCGTGGCGGGGTCAAAAGTGAGGGTCATTCGATCGCCAGGCTGGGCGTAATCGTTGAAGATCAAATTCATCAGGCCGCCGGCGGGATTGAATGAAACTTTGCCCGCCTGAAAGGCTAGTTGCATTCTCTGGGGGTCAGGCGGCACATACATGCCGAGCAGGCCTTTCACATCAGTCATGTAATCCTTCATCTCTGCCTTCTTCTTTTCAACGACTCTTTGCTTCATTCTGCCGCCGCTCGGCGGTGGTGGCGGAGCGCCGATCGGCGTTTTCTGAACCTGCCCGTCAGGACCGTATTGGCATAAATTTTCGGTTACGGGTTTCGGATCTCCCTTCAGCGTGAGCTGCGTAGTTTCTGTCCATTGATACTGGCGGAGCTGCTGCTTGTTTTCAGCAGCAGCTTGCTTCACGGACGCGAGTTTTTCCTGCAGCGCGCCATTCTGCGCTACGGCGGCAACACTGGCTGCGAGCGCTATCGCACCAATGACGATCACCCGCTTACGAAGCGTGACAGCCGTCCTCGTGAGAGCGGGCATTCCGTTCGACATTGCAAAATTACGATTCATCGGAACTCTCCTTAATCTCAAAATATCTACACGGTCGGCGCTCATACGCGCTGCGGCTGCGGCTTCCGCCTCAACCGTCGGATCTCACTAAATAAAATTGAGAATGTCGTGATGTGCAAGAAAGCCTTGATCAAGCTGGGGCGTCCCTCCCATCGCGCACGCGTCACGTCGACAGATTCACCGGACGACGCCACCGAGATCTCTTCTAGCCTGAGTTATTTAGAGGACCCGGAAAAGAGTCTTTGGAGAGGTGTTGGAACCCCTCTTCAGAACGACGGACGGAGCGATCTCCACCCGGGTCCTCCACCCTAGCCACCAGCAGATTACGATTCGGGCGAATTCCCGGGTATTGTCAAGATTGACAGGTCAGGCAAAAAAAACACACACACAAGCGCCCCATCCCTGATGCCTCAATGAGAAAGGAAATGCTGGCCGTCCCTAGCTCGAACGCTTCTTCTGCGCCTTAAGGAAGGAAGAGCGAAGGCTCCATCTGTTGGATCCCGAATTTGTCATTTCAATTATTTCAACAGCAAGATAATCGTCTCGAGAATTGATTGTCTATTTAAGCGTAATGCTCACGCCGGCGACCACGCCGGACGTCGCGGCGTCAAAGTAAATTCCCGAGCTCTTACGATAATCGAAGTAGAGATAGCGGTAGCCGACCTGCAGCGCGATTGCGGGCTTTATGCGGTAGCCGACAACACCAAATATCTGGTAGTCGATTTGCGAACCGGCGCCCCAGCCGCCTACGTCGCCTCCAATGTTCACTACGAATTTGGGAGTGAGAATTCCGGTGATGCGGCCTCCAACCACTGGATCCACCCAATTCTGCGAGCCGGAGAAATTTAGCGCGTTGGTAGTGAAGGACACGCTCTGGCCGAAGTGCCAGTAGCGAAATCCCGCGAGCGCATCTATTTTGATTTTCTCCTGGTCAATCACGCGGTATCCGACTTTCTGAGTCAAAAAGAATTCGGTCGCTCTTAGGTTCGCGACGCCTTGGCCAGGAGTGTTGGGAAGCGCTCGATCACTACCGAGGCGGATCCAAAAGACGTCGAGTGGCATCACAATTCTTTTGTAACGGGGCTCCACGACCCCCATCAATCCAATACGAAAATGCGAAAGTAGATCGCCCGGCGACGCACTAAAGCCGACTTCTCCGCCGTTCGGGCCACCGACGTTTCCGTGCGCTCCTGCGAACCACAGATAGGGAGTTACCGTGAAGTGCCAGTCGCTGTCAGAGGCGGTACTGTCGGCGGCGAAAGTGGGAGACGCCGATGTGGGCTCGACGCCTGAAGCTGTCGGTTGGTCTGTGGTCACAAGATTTGCGGCTGCGACGATCGAGCTTGAATCATTGGTTTCAGCCACATCTGCGTTGCGCTGTGGAGGAGTCGCTTGAGCGCAACACGGGAATGCAATCGCCAACAGCAGTAGTGCCACGAAAGTTGTGGATGCCGCCAGTTTTTGATTCGATTTCAAGAGAAACTCCATTGGCGCCAAAAAAAAGACTGGTGCTCATCGCGTTGATCGCGCCATTTCGGGAGCCGTTGCGCCGCGGCCTCTCGGACACTGATGATGCCGCCCCAGGCACCCGTGAGACATTGTCAAAAGTGACAGATTCATCTGGCTGGGTGCGGGACCTAAAAATAGAGGTTGAGCACGAGTCCGGCGGCGTTCACCTGTTGATTAGGACGTTTGCCCGTATTGTTCTCGTGCTCGTAGTAGGGGGCGAATTCGACGCGCTTGCCGACTGGCAGAAGACAGCCCGCGTAGAGATTGGTGGAGCTCCACTTACTGTATCGGCTGTCATAGAAGACCTCGGCACTGCCATACAGCGCGGGGTGATAGGTGCGAATGGTGAAGCGGCGTTCGAGCGTCACGCGATTGCGGTAGCGCCACGCGAAGTTTCCGGACGACCAATCAAGATCGGCGCGATTCCTATCGGAAAGTAATATTCGAGCCGGCAGTGGAAAGTGAAATGTAACCACGGGTTCCAGACGGTTTATCGTCGGCTTGCCAGGCGAAGGTACATACCGATATCCCACGGAAAATACCAGGGGCCTCGATTTTGCGTCGTTCAGATCGAATGCGGCGACTTTTTTCAACCTAATGAGGGGCTTCAAGTAGAATTCGATGCTGGGTCCTACTTCCGCCTGAGTAGGATCACCACCTTCTCGCGTGTCCTTTGCCTGAAAAACAAATCGGACATTCGAATTCAGCGTGAAATGCGCATCGATCTCAGGCAAGAACTCCGTGACCGATGTTTGTCCGCGTGCAAGTGGGCAACGCAATAGCAGCAGAAGAGCCACCCACAGCCACTTGCCGCCGTGACTCATCTGATGGCAGTCTCCTTGCTATGTGAACAGGTGAGCCTAACCTTGCAGCTTGGACGGCGTTGAGATTTGCGGGCGCGACTAATTGTTCCAACGGCTGAGGTGTCGAGCCTCGCGTGACAAACTCCGCTTCGGCGCATTTCCCTTGCTACCCTGTTTTGTGGGTTGGAGTCGCCAGGCTCAAGGCATGTGCTGTTGGGAAGGGAATCGGGACGTGAATACATGCCCAGCCAGCGCCTCATTCATTGCCGGTACCAGGTCCGTATCCATCAGTACCTTAATCACATATCCCAGCCCGCCTGCGGCGCGGCAGGTTTTCAGGATGTCATGGTCCTCATGAACCGTCAGAAATACGACCTTGGCCTGATTACCTTGCCTCTTCAGCTCCTCCGCAACCTCAATTCCACTCATTAGCGGCATCGAAATATCTAAGACGACTAACTCGGGTTCGAGCTTCAGTGTTGCCATTAGAGCCTCTCGTCCGTCGGAGACCAGGCCAACGACCTCGAAGGATTCGCGCAACAAATCGGCGACGGCGTTCAGCACCGGGGCCAGATCATCTGCTACTAACACCCGTTTTCGAGTCATGAACAATGATCCGTGAGAGCTACTCTCTAGTCCTCCGCCAAGGTTTTGGGCGCCGGTGGAAGGTGAAATGGCCCATCAATCGCGGCCCTCGAATTCTTTTCGCTCGGCGTGGAGGTGGGCATCCGCACTCATCGTGAGCGCACGTCCGTCGGCTGGATATTGGCAAAATTAACAGAAGGAGAACAATCGTTGGGGCTAGACGGAGATAATCCGATGCTTGATGGCGTACTGTACCACCTCGGCGCTCGTCTTTAGTTGTAGCAGTTCCATTACAGCGTATTTGTGGGCGGCGACAGTCCGTGGCGTGATGTAGAGCAGGCGGGCTATTTCTTTCATGGTGCGTCCTTCCGCCAGCAATTGAATCACTTCCCGCTGCCGCGCCGTGGGCTGAGGTGCAATTTCACGGTTCTTAGGATCTCGCAAGGAAATGTTGTCGAGGCCTTTCGCCGCACTGGGCGTCACGTAGGTACCTCCCTTCAGCACTTCGGTAATCGCCTCGTCCAGCTCCAAGCCTGCGGCTCGCTTAAGCAGGAATGCGGAAGCGCCTGCCCGAAAAGCTTCCCCCACCATGTACGGGTCTTCATTCATCGTCATGAAGATGAGTTTCACGCCGGGCATTGATTGTTTCAGTTGTCGGCCGGCGTCCAGGCCGTTCAACTGCGGCATGGCGATATCGAGTATGATAATGTCGGGCTGCAGCTTTTCAGCAACTTTCAGAACCGCCCGGCCGTCTGTTACCAGGCCCGCGACCTCATACTTCGGTTCCAGAAGTTCTTTCAGCGCGTCTAGCAACATCTGATGATCGTCTGCCAACAACACACGTGGGCGTTTCATGATTTTATTCCTCCAGCCGTCATTAGTTTCACGCGCGGCTCATCAGCGGAGACCGCTAGCGGCACTTCGGCAAGAATTTCCGTCCCCCGCATGGGCGCGGATTGCACCGACAATCTTCCGCCAACCAGTCGAAGCCTCTCGCGCATACTGACAAGTCCTAACCCCGCGTCTTCCTTCCGGAGCTCCGGGTCAAAACCAAAACCGGCGTCAATGACCCGCAGGCGAATTTCATTCCTGGTGCTGTAGAGCTCAACCCGAGCTTCCCTCGCTCCACTGTGCTTCACCACGTTGCCCAAGGCTTCTTGGGCGATTCGGAAAAGGCACAGCCCAACATCCTTCGGAATCCTGGGGGAAAACACATGATCGGTAAATGCGATCTCGACCTTAAACCTCGAGCTCAACTCTTCACAAAGACCCATTAGGGCCGGCACAAGACCTACATGTTCCAGTTTGCTGGAGTGAAGTTGATGGGAAAGGGAATGTATGTCCGAAGATATTTCTTGGATTCCCTTCAACAGTTCCTGAACTTTGGCGCGCTCCTCTACTTCTGACTCCGGCATCTTCTTCCATAGCTGTGCAAGGCCGATACCCTGAAGTGCCAGGCGCTGGCTGAAGTCGTCATGAAGTTCCCTGGCGATGCGGGTGCGTTCTTCGTCCTGCGCGGTGATCAATCGTCCGCTCAACTCTTCGAGCGACTCGGCTGCCAACTTGCGGTCGGTGATGTCAACGCACGAACCGATATAACCGCAGAAGGCCCCGTCGGATTCAAATCGAGGCACGCCATAATCAACGATCCAGCGATATTTTCCGTCGAAGCGTCTCAGACGGTACTCCATCTCGAAGTCGACCCGGGCGTCAAAAGCAGACGAGTAGATTCCCAGACAACGCTCTAGATCTTCTGGATGCACTCCCGCCGCCCATCCGTCCTTCAACTCTTGATCCATGGACCGGCCGGTGAAATCCAGCCAGCACTGATTGAAAAAAGTGCAGAGTTTGTCCGTGCCGGACATCCAGATCAACACCGGCGCTTTGTTCGCGACCAGGCGAAAGCGCTCCTCGCTTTCTCGCAGAGTCTGCTCCGCTCGCTTGCGAACCGTGACATCGAGCACCTCGGCAACGAAGTACTGAGGCTTGCCGTGGATATCACGGATCAAGGAAGCAGTGCACTCCCCGCACAGCACCTGTCCATTTTTGTGCAGGCAGCGTTTCTCCACTCCCTGGAAGCTGGCTCCCGTTGTCAACGCTTGATCTAGTTTCTGCGATAACATCGGCCAGTCATCCGGATGAGTGACGGATTGGACCGTCTTGTCGAGAAGTTCCTCTTCCGTATATCCGATGAACTTGGAAAATGCCTCATTGCCGGCAAGAAAACGCCCTTCAGGTGAAACGATCGCCACTCCTATGCCCGCATCCCGAAAGACGCTGCGGAACTTCGCCTCGCTTTCCCGTAGTTCCTCTTCTGTCCCCTTGCGCTCCTCCACTATGACCGCGAGGACCATAAAAGGCGCTGTTGTGAGCAATAAGAAGAGTTGCAGCGACAACACATCGTCGAGGGGCTTTGGTCCGGCGAAGGGGCCGCGTCCGTGGACGACGCCCCACATCGCCAGCAGAGCGATAACGATCATCGAAGTGCTGACGCCTGTTGATCCGAAACGCAAAGCAGCCCAGAGCAGAAAGGGAAGAAGAGAATAAAGCAGAGCGGGTGGGCTGCTTCTTCCAAAAGCCGCGAAAGTGAGACATCCAAAAAAAGTCAACGCGGCAAGCAGCGCGGCGACTTCGAAGTAGTTCGCGCGTCCTTTCTGGACCTCTGCTGGTCGTTTGCCTGCCCAACCCAAGACAGCCGGCGTCAGAGTGAGGAATCCCAGCGCTTCCGAGAAGAAGGCTGTCCTCCAATTTGTCCAATAGCTTCCGCGTCCTGCAAGCGCGCCGATGAATGCTGCAGCTGCCGGCGCCAGGATCACCGCAAACAATGAATACTTAGCCAGGGCTTTCACACTGTTCAGCTGCGGCACACCTTCGAAGGAATAGCTTAGGCACAATGCCGCGATAAGGACTTCTACCAAGTCGGCTAAGCTGAACCAGCCAATCGAACGAACCGGCACGCCGTGGCACAGGTCACAAATACCGAAAGCGACAATGGCCGCTGCAATGAGAACGGGCCACGTTCTCCTCGGGACCAGCAGCAAGACCGCCACTAGCAGCACACAGCCCGGCCAAAGTGGCGAGAGCACTTGGGGATGGACTACCAGCGCGCCCGCTAGTTCTGAAACGGCGTAAGACAAAGCGGCAACAAGAAATACTAGGATCGCTATGTTGATCCGCGAAACTTGATACCACGAGGAACGACCAGGGGTCAGTTCCATCAATTACCCCCGATGCAGAAGGCAGCGGAGACAAAAACAAATACTGCCGCGACCAAACGCACGCCATCCACTGGATACTGATGCATCCAGCCGACACTCGCTTTGGGAATTCGCGCCGGTTTCATGTTGATTTCGACCTAATAAACGGTCGGCGACTCGAATCGCCGGTTAAATTTGAGATAATTTCGGTTAGGTGCCAATCTCAGTTCAATTTGTAGGCTGTAAGTTGTGAAGTGTACCAACCGGCAATCGTCTAGCTGTTCAAAATGGAACACCCTCGCCAAATTCTCGCTCTGCCGTACCGCGGGGGATAGAGGGTGATGATAGCGCCTCTGATGACGCCGATCGCGACCTACTCATGGAGCACCACACTGAGGAGGGAACTGTGTACTTTCAACCCTCCGTTGTACTCGATAAAGCCAAGTTTTTTGAATTTGTTCAGGAATACGTTGACGTGTGAACGCGTCGTACCAATCATCTCCGCCAGGGTCTGCTGACTTATGCCTGGGACCAGAGCCTCCGACCTGCCTTCCTTCCCAAGGTGCGTCAGCATCAAAAGCGTTCGCGCGAGCCGCTTTTCCGTTGAATTAAACAGTTGATCAACCAAGTCCGACTGTGTGCGGTTGTGGCGGCCGACCACGTACGCAACAAACATATCCGAGAATCTGTGTTCCTCATGGAGCGTACGGAGCAGCTCCCTCTTTTCGATCCTTAGGACGGAGCTCTTAGTAACTGCAGTCGCCGTTGCTATGCGGATAGGCTGATCCGAAGCAATGCATCCCTCGCCCAGGAAATCACTGGCGCCGAGCAGGGCAATCGTCGCTTCCTTGCCGTGCGTGGAGACCACGCTCAACCGTATGGTTCCCTCCCGAATATAAAACACGGCGTCCGCACGTTCTCCCTGCGAAAAGATGGCTTGTTTGGGCTTGTAATGACGAAGCGTCCTGCCGGTACCGGCATTGGCCAAAAAGGCTTTGGGATCAAAAACCTTGCTTGGCTCCTGGACGGAGCGCTGTCGGCTCGGCAACCGGCTAGGTGACGGCATAGCGAACTCCAAAAAGCCCTAGCGGGCACAGATCAAGCGAAACAATACCACAAATCCTTGGGGCAGGCATAACTCCTTCTCCTTGGGGTGAAAAGACCTAGTTGGTTTCTGAGTCTCCGGCAGACACTTCAAGGTCCACGTCTAGCCTGTCTGTGCTGCGTCAGAACGAACATAATGCCCGAAGCGCACAACCAAAATACACCCAAGTTCAGTACCGCCAGCATTACGATCAGAACCACTTCGCACAGACTCCTCTGCACGGATGAAGCCAACGCTCTGACGCATTTAACCGAGTTCGATCACGCCTGACGGCATGGCGTGCGTTTCCTTGGGAACCGCTTCTGCTTTGTGGGGTGTTCGAAAGAGACTAATACCAACCCCCAAGTGATACGAGAGGGGGACCCGGACCAACCTATGGGGTAAGGTCGAGGGCACCTGTTTGCTTTCGGGGGTAGCGCCTCTATCCGGGTCCCATGTTGGTAACATTTCGGGAATATAGAGAGGGTCGAACTATCCGTGAACTGTCAAAAGTAACAGTTTCTTGGAAAACAGTCTCCGGTGCCGACCTGTCGTGCCGCGCGGCTGCACCCCGAGCCAGACTCGCAGTTGTGCGCTATTTGGGAGTATCTGAGGGCGCTACCGGTGTTTGTGCACGAGGGATGGCCAGTGCCTTCTGCGTGTTGTTGGGAGCTGCATTGAAAGTGCCTGGTGTCGAGCTATCGGATTTCGCTGTCGGATCGCCATTCACCAGCGGTGAAATCGAAACCATTGAATGTGCTGCTGACGAACCGCTTGCCCTGAAGAACGGCCTCTATCGCCACGAGCAATTCGTTTTCGCTGTCCGATTTGACCACATAACCATGCCCGCCGGCCCTCAAGGCTGCCGCTGCCACGTCACGGTCGCGGTTTTCGCTCAAGAACAGGATTTTTGACCGTGGAGCAACCTCCCGGATTGACGGAGCGGCTTCAATCCCACTCAAATTCGGCAGGCCGATGTCCAGCAGGATCAAGTCCGGCTGAAACTCCTCGGCTTTCTGGATGGCTTCTACTCCGTCCGACACCTCGCAGACGATCTTCCATTGAGGATTCGTTTGGAGCAGTGAAGCGGCAAAAATGCGCCAAGGTTTAAAGTCATCTACGAGCATGACTCTGACGGCACCGGTCATCTGTTCCTTTGCGGGTCGGGAGGCGGGGAGACGGTCAAAATCTGTGAGCATCATACTCGTTCAGATTTTGTCGCGCGATATTTCTTCATTGCGTCCCAGGCAGTGTCGTCGTTCCCTCGTCCCATGTCAACTGTCAGTTCTACCAGTTGCCTCTTGAGACAGTTACTCATGTAAATCGCCTTTCAAGTATGTCCGCTAACTACGAGCTGGCGCAACAAGGAAGCTTTGTCGGCAAAGCCTGTACTACGGTCGGTCAGTGTGTCGTTAACGCGCGCTGTTCAGCCTATAAGTTTGGCCAAGTTGAAACACTCAACCGACTGCGAGCTAATGGTGCATTTGCGCGCCGGGCGAATCGATCGATACCTTCGAGCGTGCAATTTTGAGCAGTCAGGCGCGCTTTAGTTGCCTACGCTCGCCAGACGGAAACTCGAATCGAGTTTATTTTGCGCTCCTACGCCGACGCTCTTGCGGCTTTACCGAGGGGCACGCGGGCACGGATCCTAGTGCCGAGTTGGGGCTGCGAGTCGATGGAAAACTGCCCGTCCACCGGCTTCAGGCGCTCCTCCATGCGGATGAGGCCAAGCCCGCGGCTGCTCCTCGCCTGTTGAACGTCAAAACCGGATCCCAAATCGCGCACAGTGAGATCTATCGCATCTGAAGAGTAGCGCAATTCCACGTCGAAGCGCCGCGCACCGCTGTGCTTGACCGCATTTTGAAGGGCTTCCTGCAGGACGCGGAAAAGGCAGATCGAAATCTCCTGTGGCATCCTGGATGAGATGTCATCATGCGTAAATTCAATTTTTACTTTTTGTCGCTCAGAAAGTTCTTTGCAGAATCCTCTCATGGCCGTCACTATGCCCAGATATTCCAGTTTCGAGGAATGCAGTTCTCCGCGTTTCTCGCAGTTCGAGAAATACTTCTCGGCAGCCGCTGACAACGTGAGCCGATCAAAGGTCGCTTGCATAGTCGAGCTCGGCGCCGGAGCGGTTCCGCGCAGACGCTGGAACTCCTCGGCGTCGAGCCGGGCATTCCGCTGGCGTTGTGCTTCCAATGCGTCGGCGCCGACGAGAGTCCAGTTCTTCTTGTGGTAGAGGTAGTAGGCGCCTTCGGGATAGTCTTCTTCCTTGCCGCCGGCGATGCACCGGTTGGGCTTGATTTTTCCGTTCGAATAGAAGGCAGTCCTGCAGTAGCGCCAAGAGCCATTCTTGAGCTTGACGTACTTGTAGATCGTGAATTTGGACTGAGCCATAAGAATCTCCTGAGGGCTAATACTAAGAAGCCCGGGAATTCGGAGATTTCTTAGGAAAAGATTTTAGGAAGGCTCTGACCCTCTGACTCTAAAGCAATGGCGGAGAGGGTGGGATTTGAACCCACGAGCCCGGTTTTGCCAGGCTACCCGCTTTCGAGGCGGGCTCTTTCAACCGCTCAGACACCTCTCCACGGTTGCAGCCCTCATAGCTTAACAAACGCGCTGGGCGCTCACAACCATGCGAGCGCCAGGCTGTACCAAACGCCCGTCACGATTCAGCTACGGCCGCTGCGCTGGATTTCTAGGCGAATACCCGGAAGGGCGGGACTTCACTCCCGCCGAGATTTCCGCCCAGCTTCATGGGTTTCAACCCCTGAAGCACCGTCATGACGTCTCTCATTTCCGTGCGGCGCAAGCTCGCGGTGGGAACTTCAATCCATCTCAAACGTGACGTACATATACTTGCCGTCGCGCTCCACTTGCAACACTCCAGCAGCTCCCGTCGGGAGCGCCTTCAAATCCGCGCGCAAGCCGTCCAAAGTAGTTACAGGCTTGCCGTTGAGCTCGTGAATCACGTCTCCCGGCTGCAAATCCGCTTCCACCCCCAACGAATCCGCAGCCATTGCCGCGACAATCACTCCAGAAGGCTGTCGCAAATCCTCGAGCTGTTTGGCCAGATCATCGTCAATTTGCACGGCAAACACTCCCAGCTTCGCCACCAAATCCTTCTGCGGATCCACCAAGTCGCCCAATTCGTCCACATCGTTCTTCTGCTCGGTCACGGGAATTGTCAGCGTCAACGTCTGATCCCCGCGCATCACCACGGTCTTCACCTCTGCTCCCGCCGGCCGCGTGGAGACGATCATCTCGGCGAGCGGCACGCTGCCGATCGCGCGTCCATCCAAACTCAGCAAAATATCCTGAATTTGCAGGCCCGCTTTATCCGCCGGGCCGTCCGGATCAACGTCCGCAACCACCACTCCTCGCACTTTTTTCAACCCAAGCCCTGCCGCCAGATCCGGAGTAATCTCCTGCAATTCCGCCCCGATTACGCTGCGATGCACGCGCCCGTATTTTCGCAGCTCATGATACACAAACTCCACCACGCTGCTGGGAATCGCAAACCCCAATCCCTGGCTGCCGCCCGACTCCGTCAAAATAAAAGTATTGATGCCCACCAGTTCGCCGTTCGTATTCACCAGCGGTCCACCACTATTCCCCGGATTGATCGGCGCATCCGTCTGGATGTACACCGACGGCACATCTGGGTCGGCCTGTCGTGCCACGGCGCTCACCACTCCCAACGTCACCGAATTTTCCAGCCCCTCCGGATTTCCGAAAGCCAGCACTAGCTCGCCTTTTTTTAGTTGCGTGTAATCCGCAAATCCAATCGCGGGCAGATTCTTCTGTTCAACTTTCAAAAGCGCCAGGTCAATCGTCGGCGCAATTCCAATGATGCGCGCGTCAATCGGAGGGCTGTGCTCGCCCAATCCCAGGCTCGCGCGGACCTGCGAATCTCCCGCCGTCGTCGGAGTGAGCACCACTCGCACGCGCTGCGCCCCTTTCACCACGTGCGCGTTCGTGATGATGTAACCGTCGGGATCCACGATCACTCCCGAGCCCAAGCTGCGCTCGCGCCCAATCATGCTGGCATCGTCCTGGCTCTTGTCGTTCAGCGCTCGATAGCCGGTCACTTGAACCTGCACAATAGCTGGCGACACGCGCGCCGTCAGCTCCTGCAACGCGTCATTGAATTGCGTCAGCAAGTCCTTGCGCGCGCTTTCCGCCGGCGTTTTCGGAGTCTGTGTGCTCTGCGCGCTGCCTGTATCCTGCGAGCTCTGCGCGCCCTGCGGTGCTTGCGCAAGCAGGGAAGTCGCCACGCAAAAGAGGATCGTCCCGCCCACGAGCAAAGATCGCGCAATGCGCCGTGCCGTCATTCTGATATTGCCAATCATGACCATATCTCCCTACGCTGATCCGCTACCGCCGCGCCGCAAAAAAATCCTTCAACAATCCCGCCGCTTCCAACGCCATCACTCCAGCCGTCACCGCTACCCGATGATTCAGCTGCGCGGAGTCCAACACATTAAAGCAAGACCGCACCGCCCCGCCCTTCGCATCCTCCGCCCCATAAACTAACCGTGAAATCCGCGCCTGAATCATCGCCCCCGCACACATCGCGCAAGGCTCAATCGTCACGTAAAGCGTTGCTTCCAGCAGCCGATAATTTCCGATTTTCCGCGCCGCCTCGCGCAGCGCCACCATTTCCGCATGCGCTGTCGGATCACAATCAACAATCGTGCGATTCCCCGCCCGCGCCACAATCTCATCGCCAATCACCACCGCCGCGCCAACGGGCACTTCGCCCCGTTCGCCCGCCGCCCGCGCTTCATCGACCGCCGTCCGCATGAAAAGCGTGTCCCGATCATCGATGGCGTTCATTTTTCGCAGAATAGCACGGATGCTCCGCGCACCTCGCGGCTGCAAACCGCTTTTGTTGCGGCCTCTTCACTCTATGCCATTCGGAGCGGAGCAGGCGGCTTTTCTCGCAATCACGCCGGCGCTCGCGACCACGGCGCTATTGACATCCGCAAACCGCCCAGTCACAATCCAGGAGATGAACGAACTTCTTCGCCGCGTCTTTCTGGTAGATCTCTTCAAAGGCATGTGGCTCACTTTTCGCTACCAGGCGCCCAAGAATGTTTGCACCGAGCAATATCCGCAAGAGCGCCCGATGGTCGCCGAACGCTACCGCGGCGCGCCGCGTCTGAACATCAACCCCGAAACCGGCGAATCTCTCTGCATCTCCTGCAATCTCTGCGCGCTCGCGTGCCCGGAGAATTTGATCGTAGTCGGCTGGCTCCGCGATGACGCTACCCGCCGCAAAGTCCTGACCACGTTCACCTACGACACATCGCGCTGCATGTTCTGCGGTCTCTGCGAAGACGCCTGCCCCACAGATTGCCTCGAATTAACCCAGGATTTCGAGATGGCCCACTACAGCCGCGAAGGCGCCATCTGGGACCGCCATCGCCTCGAAGTCGGCCCGACCCCCACGCACTACACCCGCTAGGCTCCCTGTACCCCATTCCACTGAGAAAGAATGGATGGTGCCGTGAAATATTTCTGTGGTTCCCGCGCACATCGTTAGGGGGCCGACGTATCAAATCACCCCAGGATCGTCCCATTCCGCCAAAATCGCCCCGTTTCACCCGATTTCCCGGCGAAAATTTTTTTTATGCGAATGGAATCGCGCTTGCCTTGCGCTATGGAACCCGCCCATATCCGAGGAGGTGTACACCTTATGGTTCGGAAATGTCTTCTGTCAGCGTCTCTGGGCGCTCTACTGATTTTGGGAGTTTCCACTCAGGCGCATACGGCTTTGCAGCAATCCCAGTCCGGCCAGCAGGCCGATCAAGCCAAGCAAGTGAATGGGAAAGTGACCGCCATTGGCAGCGACAAGAAGTCGTTCTCGCTGGACGTAAACGATGGCAACAACAAACGCACCATGCAGTTTGTTTTGGACGAGAAAACTCAAGTACAAGGCAAAGTAGGCGTTGGAACCGATGCCATCGTTCAGTACCAATCAACTGACGACGGCAAAAACGTCGCCTTGAACATTGCTCCACAAAGCCCGCAGTAAACGCAACACGAGCGGCAGCCGCAGCAGCAAGCGAACCGGCCACGGACAAATTCACGCTCCACGCTGTGGCCGGTTCCGCTTCCTCAGCATCACCTCACTTAGCTTTGCCCTCGCCCGCCTCGCGTTATAAGATGTCGCTTCGCAATTGCCTTTCGGGGAATGATGGAACTTCGCAAAGATCCAATCACTCGCAGTTGGGTCGTGGCAGGGCATCCGGAGCGCGAAAAAGTTCGCCCCGATCCCTGTCCGCTCTGCCCCGAAAACCGCCTCGAAACGAAAACGCTCCTCGACCTGCCCCTCCAGGGCAAATGGCAAGTACGCGTCTACCCGCATTTCCGCCCCCTCTACCGCATCGAAGGCGATCCCGGACGCAGCGCTGAAGGCATCTACGACCGCATGGCCTCAGTCGGAGCCCACGAAATCGTCGTGGAAACTCCCGATCACACCCGCACGCTCGCGCAAATGACCGACGAGGAAATCGAGCGTGTTCTCGATGCCTGGGCGCGCAGAATCGCGGACCTGAAACGCGACGCCCGCTTCAAATACGTCACGGTCTTCAAAAATACTGGCACGCAGGCCGGAGAAGAATGGCCGCACTCCCATTCGCAAATCACCGCGACCACGTTCGTTCCGCGCCGAATCCTCTACGAACTGCGGTCCGCCCGGGAATGGTTCCGCGAACGCGAACGCTGCGTCTTCTGCGACATCCTGCGCCAGGAAACCCGCCAAGCCAAGCGCGTCGTTGACTGCGCAGGCGATTATTACGCTTTCTGTCCCTACGCTTCACGCGTCCCTTACGAAATCTGGATTCTGCCGCGCACGCACAATCATCAATTCGAAAACATCCTCGCCGGAGAAAATCGCCGCCACCTTGCCAGCCTTCTCGGCCGCACTCTCCGCCGCCTCGTCCAGGTTTCTCCCAGCTACCATCTGGTCGTGCACACAGCCCCCAACACGCTGCAAACCAAAGGTGAATTGAGCGCGTACTGGAGCACCATTGCCGGCGACTACCACTGGCATTTCGAAATCCTGCCGATCGTCGAACAGCGCAGCAAGTCCTACAGCATCAAGGAAGTTTATTTCAATGGCACGCTCCCCGAAGAAGCTGCCGAACGCCTCCGCCAGCTCGATCCCGCAAAACAATGACGAACCTCGCAGCAACGCTCTTGGCGGAGCCTGACCCGCAGCGCGGCGGAATCATCTTCAAGTTCCTGTTCCTGATTTTCGTCGTCGTCCTGCTCGCCATCCTCTATCTCGTTCGCGTCCCGCTGCTCCGTTTCGCCGGCGAATTCTGGATCGTGGACGACGCGCCCGAAGCCTCCGACGTCATCATCGTTCTAAGCGGCGATAACTATGACGCCGTCCGTGCCGCCCGCGCCGCCGCGCTATTCAGAGCGGGACTGGCCCCGCACGTCGTCGCCACCGGACGCGCATTGCGTTCCTACGCCTCCACCACAGAGTTGATGAAGCGCGATCTCGTGGATCACGGTGTCCCGGCAGCCGCCGTCATTCCATTGACGCATCATGCCGACGACACCCGCGAAGAAGCCGCTGCCGTCAGCGAATTCGTGGCCTCGCATCACTGGAAAAAAGTTCTACTGGTAACCTCGAATTACCACACGCGCCGCTCCGAATATATCTACGAACGAACGCTGCCGCCCGGCACGCAACTCCGCGTAATCTCCGCTCCCGACATCGAATACGATCCGCAAAGCTGGTGGCGCACCCGCGAAGGCCTGAAATTATTCCTTCACGAAGCCGGCGGATACGTAGCCGCCCTCTGGGACATGCGCCACAACGACGTCCGCACCACCTAAAGCCCTGCCAGCGCGGCAAACGCGCACTTGGCGATGCGGCGAGGCCATTACAGCGGCGCACTCTGGTGTGTCATCGGTTGGCAAATCCACTAAGGTAAGCGGCATGTCATCCCGAGCGCAGCGAGGGATCTGCTTTTTATTGAAACATCGAGAACAAGGCCCTCTTCTTCTGATCAAGCCGCCGTTCCACGCCACCTTCCTCGCAACTCGTTATCACTTAAGTACGCGCGCCTCTTTCGCTTCGGTACCCTCTGTACTATAGTGTCCGGGGAATTACTTCAGGGCTCCTGCCGCCCGGCGCAGGGTCCGCGAATAACTGGGGGAAATCATGATGTGGCGTAAA
This sequence comes from uncultured Acidobacteriota bacterium, assembly GCA_963834215.1. Taxonomy (GTDB): domain Bacteria; phylum Acidobacteriota; class Terriglobia; order Acidiferrales; family UBA7541; genus Palsa-295. The sequence continues at coordinate 186,117 of CAWIAM010000011.1, forward strand.
AACGAAGAGGCCAAGCCATCTTCGCCGGGATCGAAGTCATCCGAACCAGCAGCTGCAGCGCCAAAACAAAATCAAACTGCGATTTCATCCGTTAGCACGCCGGAAACATCCGCGCCGGCGGCAACATCTTCATCTGCGGTACCGTCTGCCGCCACGCCTCCGACCGAGTCGTCAAAGGCAGCCGCGGCTCCGATCACCAATTCACCCAATATCGCGCCAATACCCGCAGCGCCCGCAGCTCCGACCTCCAGCTCCACCATCGGCGCCGGTCTGAAGATTCGCGGCGACATCTCCGGAAATTCGAATTTGGTCATCGAAGGCGATGTTCAGGGAAAAGTCCAAATGGCCAACGGCCGCGTCACCGTCGCCGCCAGCGGCCACGTCAATGCAGATATCGAAGCATCCGAAATCTCCATTGATGGCCACGTCCAAGGCAATCTGATGGCCACGGAAAATGTGCGCCTCGGCGCGACGAGCCACGTGCAGGGCAGCATCCTCACGCGGCGCATAGCGATCGAAGACGGTGCGAGTCTCCGCGGCAAGGTCGAGATGATTCGCGCGAGCGATTCTGTGAATCCTTCTGTGAGCGCCGCGGAACATACTTCGAAATCTGTGGCTCCCAAAGCCCTCGCCGCCGGTAAGCAAGGGAATTAGAGCCCGCTATGAACTGGATGGCGAAAACTCGGCCGAACGTAGGTCTCCCCACCAGAACGACGGGGAAGCCCGGTCCCAACGCGGCGTCCACGGTTCCCGCATCCGCCAACACGCGGGTGTCCAACGGCCTCAAGGAATTTCTCTGGCTGATTACCGACTCCGGCCAGGGAAAAGTACTCGATCTCGGCGCCGTCTTTCAATCCACAGTGATGTTTTTCATCGAGAAGGGCTTTCGGCTTTCCACCGAGGACCTACTCCGCTCCTGGAAAGAATTTCTTCTCGCCGAAGAGGAAAATCTGCGCAACGCCAAAGTAGGCGACGAAAGCGCGCGCGTCTCGCAAGGCATGCTCGCCGGAAAATTCCTCGATACCAACCTGCAATATCCCGAGGACACGTTCCACGGCGTTCTCGCCTGGGATCTTTTCGACTATCTCGACTCCGAGCTGCTGCCTCGCGCGATGGAGCGCTTGTACACCTTGATGCGTCCCAGCGGCGCGATCCTCGCGTCGTTTCACAGCCGCGCCCCGGAGCGATTCCACCGCTACAAAATCGTAGACCCGCAAACGGTCGAGCTTGTGCCCTCTCCCACGCTTGCGGTTCACGCGCGCGTCTTTCAAAATCGCGAAATCCTCGACATCTTCGGAAAGTTCCGCTCCTCCAAAACGTTCGTAGGTCGCGACCAAGTCCGCGAAGCGCTATTCCTGAAGTAACAAAAACGTACGCGGCAGGGTCCGTAGGGGCGCTACTTGTCGCAGATTCGCCGTAGGAGGACTATGCCCACGGCGTAAATCGCGCGCATTCACTTTCCGCGAAATTTTCCAGTTGCATTCGCCATTCCACGGGAGTAGAACAGGCTTGTAAGTCGCTAATGCACGGAGGATGTTGTATGACGCCACCGGGCAGGAGACTTTGAGCTAATCACCGATTACACACCGCTTTTGCGGTGCGCAACCGCTGCGATGCCTTCGGCACGCCAGCGGCCTTCGGAAGAAGCAAGCGGGGAGCCGCCAGGCTCCCCGTTTTGCGTTTCAGATGGGTGTCGCGGCGATTGCTCGTAAGCGCGTCACTTCGCAGAGGACTACTCTTCCTCCGGCTGCGGTCCCTTCAATCCACTCGCGCCCTTGTGCGTGCGCGCTCTCCACGCCGAGATAATCGCCGGCAGCAAAGAAAGAAAAATCACAATAGCGATCACATAATGTATCCGCTTATCAATGTTCGGAATCGTGTTCCCCAAGGTATACCCCAGCAAAATCATTCCCCAAACCCACAAAAGCCCGCCGAAAATGTCGTACACCAAGTATTTCGTATAACTCATCCGCGCGGCGCCCGCCACCGGCGGACAGAACGTTCGAATGATCGGCACAAACCGCGCCATGATAATCGTCTTCGCTCCATGCTTCTCGTAGAACTCGTGCGCCTGCCTCAAATGGCTCTTCTTGAAGAACCGCGAATCCTCCCGCTGATACAATTTCTGCCCCATTGTCCGCCCGATAAAATAACCAAGCTGATCTCCCGCAATCGCGCACAAAGTAACCAGCGGCAGCATCCACGCAATCTTTAGTCCTGAATACGGGTCCGCTGCCACCACGCCCGCCGTCACCAGCAGGGAATCGCCAGGCAAAAAGAACCCTACAAAAAGCCCCGTTTCCACGAACACAATCACACACACCATCAGCATTCCGCCCAAAGCCACCAGGCCGCGGACGTCCATCAGGCGGTGCAGAAGTTCCTTCAAAAACTCAACCATTAGTGCAGTCCTTGTCTCTACAACGGGGCCAATACGAGGCCACAAATCGTCGTAAACACGATAACAGAAAAGACCTTACTGCCGCGCCGCAAAGCCCCTGGGACTGCTGGTACCTTCCTCCTACCAGCTTTAGCCCGCTGTACCATTGGCCAGTCCGACCCCCGCCGCCACAATCGCCTTGTTCGAGCGAGCCAGCTTCACCAAGGGGGATTCAATGGAAGGCGGTTTCGCAATCTGGATGGGGCAGCCGGTGGTTCTCAGAGTAATCGCAGGCAATTTGCGCGTTCCGCTACGCGGGCGCTTGGTCTCGGAAACGACTGAAGTTGTGCGCTTGCGCATCGCCGACAGCTGGGATGTGGACATTTTCAAATCGATGGTTCTCGGTGTGGAGCACGACAATCCCGTTTACGTTGTGAACTAGAGGGAAGGGAACCGCATGAGCACGCTTTCCAGCATGGGTTGGAAGCCGGCCACACGCGCCGCAACGGCAGTTCACGCGATCTCTTCACCTGATTCCGTGGAGCCATCGGCCATGCGCGAGAGCCTAGTCTACTTGCGTGACACCCTTATAGTGCTGGCGATTCAACTCGTGTTTCGCGCCACACTCGCAATGCGCCGCTGGAATTATTAATCGCGGCTAAGTTTTAAGAGTCTCCGGCCCAGAGTCCCTCACCCCCGGCCCCGGGTCTGCGCCCCCAGACCCGGGGTTCCTTTTTCACCCCGGACAGTTTCGCCGCTTTCACACCCCAGAATGCGCTATCATGGTACTCGTTACATGGCCAGTTAAATGGGGTCTGGGCCGTACGGTTCCTATGGAAGCTATTTTTGCAAAGCCTCTTGATATTCAGCATTGTCGCGATACTATCCTTCGGAACGATTAAGACACAAATAGGAGCCCCCTTCGATGAGGATTGCTAGCGTTGCGAGTGCCTTCCCAGAGTACTACTACAAACAAGAGCTTTTGACGGATGCACTGAAGAACGACTGGCGGCATCGCTTGACCAATCCCGATATTCTCGACCGGCTCGACGAAAGCATGCAGGTCGAAGGCCGTTATCTGGTCGAGCCTATTGATTACTACGAGAACCTCACCACCTGGGGACAAGCGAACAACACCTGGATTCAGCACGCCCTCGAACTCGGCGAGCAAGCGCTCTGCAAAGCGCTCCACAAAGCTGGCATCGGTCCCAAGGATCTCAGCGCAATCTTCGTGACCTCCGTCACCGGCATCGCCGCTCCTTCGCTCGATGCGCGCCTTGTGAACCGCATGGGACTTTCCAACAACATCAAGCGCATCCCGATCTTCGGACTCGGCTGCGTCGCTGGCGCCGCCGGCATTTCGCGCGCCGCTGATTACGTTCACGGCTATCCCGATCAAGCCGCCGCACTCCTTTCAGTTGAGTTGTGCTCGCTCACACTCCAGCGCGACGACCTCTCCATGGCCCACTTGATCTCCGCGCTCCTCTTCGGCGATGGCGCCGCCGCCACGATTGTCGTCGGCTCCAAACGAAAATCCGATGGCCCCGAAATTCTCGCCACGAAATCCAGCTTCTATCCGCACAGCGAGAAGGTCATGGGCTGGGACATCTCCGAGAAGGGCTTCCGCATCGTATTGTCTCCGGAAGTTCCGGAGATGGTTACCAAGCATCTTGGCAAGGACGTAGACGCGTTTCTCGCCGAGAATGGTCACAAGCGCTCGGACGTCAAGTCGTGGATCATGCACACCGGCGGCCCGAAGGTTCTGGAAGCAACGGCGACTGCGCTTGGAATCACCGCGACGGACCTCGCCGCTTCATGGGATTGCTTGCGCCGCGTTGGAAATATTTCTTCGACTTCGGTTTTGCTTGTGCTGGAAGACGTCTACAACAACAAGCGCCCGCAGCCAGGCGAGTTGAGCATCCTCGCCGCGATGGGTCCGGGCTTCTGCGCTGAGTTAGTTCTTTTACGGTGGTAGAAACGGGGGCCTGTGGCCGAAAACGCGGACGTCCTTGTCGTAGGTGCGGGCCCGGCGGGGCTGGCTACCGCGATAGCGGTAAGACTAAAAGGACTGAGCGTAACGGTCGCGGACTCGCGCAGGCCGCCGATTGAAAAGGCCTGCGGCGAAGGAATTCTTCCCGAAGGCGTCGCCGCGCTCTCCTCTCTCGGAATCCATTTAAATTCGAACCTCGCATTCCCGATTGCAGGAATCTGTTTCTGCGATGAAGCCTCGTCGGCAAGCGGCAAGCTGCCGCAGGGTGCTGCATCATTCGGTCTCCGCCGAACGGTCCTTCACTCGCTTCTTGTTCAACGCGCCAGCGACTTGGGCGTTTCATTCCGGTGGGGAATTCGCGTTTCTGATTGCGCAACCAATTCCGCGCGGCTCGACGGCGCACTTTTCAATTTCCGGTGGCTAGTTGGCGCCGACGGCCAGAAATCCAACGTAAGAGAATGGGCTAACCTCGGCCCCCGTAGCGCGCGCTCTGCGCGATTTGGCTTCCGCCGCCATTTCGCCGTGGCTCCTTGGTCCGACTTTGTCGAAGTTTATTGGGGCAATCGCTGCCAGATTTACGTCACGCCCACCGGCTTGCGCGACGTCTGCGTCGCACTCCTCGCTACCGAGCCGCAAATGCGCATCGCAGATGCGCTGCCGCAATTCCCGCAATTAGCCGCTCGCCTCCACGATGCGCGTCCGCTGACCGCCGAACTCGGCGGCGTCACCACGCTCGAGCGCTTCGGCAAAGTCGCACGCGGAACGACGGCCCTGGTCGGCGACGCTTCCTTCACCGTGGACGGAATCACGGGCCAAGGTCTCAGCCTCGCATTCCAACAAGCGCTCCACCTCAGCGAAGCTCTAGCCACCGAAAATCTTGGTGCTTACGAAATCGCGCACCGCAACTCGGTTCGCGCACCGGCGCGAATGGCGCGCTTCCTTCTGCTCCTCGCTCGTCACAATTGGCTGCGTCGCAGAACTCTCCGCACGCTTGCCAACAATCCAAATCTGTTCGCAAGACTGCTCCCATCGCACTCCAGCAAAACGGCCTCTCACCGCGCTGCACCGATTGAAGTCCTCGATCAACCCCGCCAGGTTCTCCGCGCGTGATCGTCGTAGGCGCGACACTCCGCCGCTCGGGGAAGTTACCCATGAAGATCGTACTCGGGCTCTTGGCCGCTGCTTTCGCCGCCTTTGTGCCACCGCTCGCCGCCCAGCAATACACGGCCACTCTCGACCCCGCTCAAACCACGATCGAATACACCCTGGACTCCACGCTGCATACCGTTCACGGTACGTTTAAATTAAAAAGCGGCGAGATTCACTTCGATACCGGCACTGGAAAAGCGAGCGGCAGCATTATTGTGGATGCTACCAGCGGGGACAGCGGCAACGAATCCCGCGACAAAAAAATGCATCAGCAAGTTCTGGAAAGCCGCAAGTATCCGGAAATAGCATTCACGCCGCAAAAAGTCAGTGGCACATTCAATCCCCAAGCCGCATCGCAACTCGGAGTCTCGGGAATATTCCAACTCCGCGGCCAAGACCACCCGCTCACCGCCACAATCGCGGTAGACCCGCCCCAGGGCGCCGCGCTACACGCGGCCGTCCGCTTCACGATTCCGTACATAAAATGGGGCCTAAAAGACCCTAGCACCTGGCTGCTCAAAGCCAGCGACACCGTAGCTCTCGAAATTCAGGCCACAGCCAAACTCACTCCAGACCAACCGTCAAACTGAACCGCACCAGAAAATCATCCGGCCCGATCCGCATGCGCAATATCTCTGTGAACTCGCCTTTTCTTTCTCCGTGTCCTCTGTGTTAGATCCTGAGTCTCGGTTTTCTCTGCGCCCTCTGCGTCTCTGCGGTAATTTTTTGCCTTTAGTATCGGCTGTGCTAACTCTCCTTATCCGTGAACATCAATTCCTTAGCCCGCTGCGAAGCCTTCACCACCGCTTTTATCAAAGTCACCCGCAGCTTGCCTTCCTCCAATTCCAGAATTCCGTCAATCGTGCATCCCGCCGGTGTCGTCACCGTATCCTTCAACAGCGCCGGATGGTGCCCTGTCTCCAACACCACTTTCGCCGCGCCCAACATCGTCTGCGCCGCCAGCAAAGTCGCCAGTTCCCGCGAAAGGCCCATCTTCACTCCACCTTCCGCCAGCGCCTCCAAAATAATATAGAGAAACGCGGGACCGCTCCCCGATAACCCCGTGATCGCATCCATGTGCTTCTCGTCCACCACCACCGTCTTGCCCACTGCATCGAAAAGTTTCCGCGCAATCTCCAGGTGCTTCGCCGTCGCGTGTTTGCCCTTACAAATCGCCGTGATGCCCTCGCCCACCATCGAAGGCGTATTCGGCATCGCGCGAATCACCGGCACGTTCCCACCCAACCGCTTCTCGAAATATTCCGTAGGCACCGAAGCAGCAATCGAAATAACCAACTTCTCGTCATTCAATTCACCGCGAATTTCATCCAGCACATGTCCCACCTGCAACGGCTTCAAGCACACCAGAATCACATCCGACTTCTTCGCCGCAGCCCGATTGTCCGTCCCCGGCGTTACCTTTCCGCTCGAAATCGCGCGCCGCTCAGACGACGTCTGCTGCACGGTAGCGAAAATGTGCGCCGGCGACACCAACCCGTGCTTCAAAAACGCTTCAATCAAAATCCCGCCCATCTTGCCGGCCCCCAAAACCGCCAGCCCCTGCTGAATAGAAGTATCAGTCACGTCGCCTCAACCCCCTTTTTCATCCTGATTCGCAGCTCGATTCGTCGGGAAGCCCACAGTTTACATGAGTCACGCCCGGCGCCCCCAAATAGTCTGTGATCGCTCTTGATGGAAGACAAAACAAAGACACGAAAATTACTTCTCGCTGACCAACGCCTGACAACCTCGTTTTCCGTCCGCCCTACCGTAGTCTTGCCCAGCCAAGACAAAAGTCCCGAAGTTGCTGCATGAAAACCTCGAGGCCAGCAGAGAAGGAGCTCGTTGGACATGAAAACGAAAATTCTGATTCTCACTACCGCGCTGTTCGCAGTGATTTGGACTTGCGGCCGCGAATCGCTGCAAGCAGGAAACCGTCTCTCGTCCGCGAACGACGCCGTCGGCACCGCCGCCGTCCACGGCAAAATCAAATACGAAGGCAAATTGCCCAAACCTGCGGCCATCAACATGGCAGCTGATCCCAGCTGCTCGAAACAACACACCAACCCTGTTACGAGTCCAGAGGTCGTGGCCGACGCGCAAGGCGAACTGGAAAACGTGATCGTCTTCGTCGCCGACGGCCTCGGCGACCGCACCTTTGACCTGCCCAGTCAGCCCGCCGTCATCCAGCAGAAAGGATGCATGTACGAGCCGCATGTACTGGCGGTTCGCGCGAATCAATCGCTAGAGGTCATCAACGAAGATCCCACCAGTCACAACATTCACGCCATCCCGGCGAACAACCGCGAATGGAACAAGGCCGAGCCTCCTGGCGCAAAAATCGATGAAGCCTTTGCGCGGGAAGAAATCGCCATTCCAGTGAAATGCAACGTGCATCCCTGGATGCACAGCTACGTCGCTGTTTTCAAACATCCCTATTTCACGGTAACGGGCAAGGACGGCAGCTTCAGTTTGAACAATCTGCCGCCGGGCACCTACACCATCGAGGCTTGGCAAGAAAAGCTGGGCGTCGCTAAGCAGACGATCACCATTGGTTCGAACGAAACCAAAGCCGTCGATTTCGTTTTCAAACAGAGGCCCGGAATGTAGTGGCCGCGCCGCCATCGGCGAAAGCAGAATTAAGGAGCAAAATATGAAAAAGTTCTCGCTGTACGCGATCACCGTTGCTCTTACCCTCGGGGCGACTGTTCTGCTGGCCGCTGGCACAGGTCGTCGTTCCGGTATTACCAGCGATCTTCCCGACGCGCGGATGGACGCAGCCTTCCGCGACGGATTGTTTTTGGGTCGACGTGACGTCGCGGCTGGCAGAGCACAGCACCTGGTTACTGGTCGGTGGAGTGGCGCCGCGGACCGACGGCTTTTCGTCTCCGGATATCTGCAAGCGTATCGCGAAAAGTACGGGCCGGCGGGCGCCGAGGAATTTGGCTCCGCATTGCCTGTTGAGCGCGCAGGCTATCGTGACGGAAGGGACGACGGGTTCAAAGACCGCCTCGAAGCCAAGCCTTTTCGAGCGGGCGTCACTGACAACTACAGGAAAGCAGAGTGCTTCTGCCCGGCGGATGGAGGAGATCTAAACGAGTTCAAACGGTTGTATCGCGGCGCCTATAGCGACGGATACCAGCAGGCCTACTACGATCAAACGGAGTGACATCATCGGAGCGGTCGGCGCCGCGTGTGACGAGCCCCCGCTCGCGAGCAGCCCAGCCGCCGAGCGGGGGCTGGAGAATCCTGTCTGACCGCTGTGTAGGTCGTAGCTTCAGCTACGCCACAATTCAATCTCAAGCGTGCTTTAGCCGCTGAAGCGCAGAAATTGCACCCATCGCAAGGGCGCGAGTGCGCAAACGCGCCGGCTTCGAGCGAAGTCATTCGCCTTACTCCCGAATCGTGAAATCGTACACACCGCCGCCCGCTGGGATCGGGCCTTTGGTCAAGCTCTCGCTCGCAATCGAAAGGTCCAGTCCGCTTCCTGGGCGTAAGTGCGAATGATGATATGATTCTTCTGCAATCCTGGATTCACGCAGCGAAACGAACTCCGATTCTCATCTCCAATTCCCGAGGCATATCCTGTGGCCGAACTATCGCGTGATTGGCTCGACGGCGTCGTCGGCATTCTCGAAACGCTCAATCAAGGCGTCATCATCAACGACGATTGCAGCCACATCGTTTACGCCAATAGTCATTTTCAGCGGATGATTGGCGTGCCCCCGTCCGAACTGATCGGCACGAAAGTCACTGACCTGTTCTCGCCCGAAGACCGTCCTGCGCTGATCAAGGAAATCGAACGCCGTCAAAGAGAGGGAAACAACCTTTTCGAATTTTTCCTTCCGCAACGCGACGGCAGCCGTCTGCCCGTCGTGATCACCGCGCAGCAATTGGAGGATCCCGACGGAGCCATTTTCGCCATCGTCACTCTCACCGACATCTCCGCGCAGAAGCGCGCCGAAATTGCCCTGCGCGAAGCCAACGTCCAGCTCGAACAGCGCCATCGCGAAATCGAAGAGGATTTGCTGCTCGCCGCGCGCGTGCAGCAGAGTCTCGCGCCGGGGAATTTGGTCTGGGGCGGAGTCGCCGTCGAAACTTTTTACCAGCCGGTGCGCACCATCGGTGGAGATTTCGGACTCGTCGCGCCTCGCCCCGATCATCTCAGCCTGATGATTTGCGACGTCTCCGGCCACGGCATTGGCTCGGCCCTGGTGGCCAACCGCATTTACACTGAAACGATGTCGCAAATCGAACGCGGCGTCGCGCTCCATCCCATGATGCAGCATCTCAATCGTTTCGTGATCGGCAGTCTGCGCAGCTCGGTGTTTTACTTCACGTTGGTTGCCGCGCGGCTCGATCTCGGCGCTCGCGTGCTGGAATTCGCCGGCGCCGGCCACCCTCCCGGCATGATCGTCAAACCCGGCGAAGCTCCGCGCTTGCTCGAATCGCGCAGCTCGGTCTTGGGTCTTCTCCACGATGCCGTAGACACGGAAACGGCCATGCAAATTCCGGTCCTGTCCGGCGAGCGCGTAATTCTCTATACCGACGGTTTCACCGAAAGCTTCAATGGTCAGGACGACATGCTCGGCGTCGAAGGCCTAGCCGAAATCGTCCGCGAAACCGCCCTGCTTCCTCTCAACGAAATGACGCAAGAAATCGTCAATCGCGTAGCCGCATTCCGCCACGGCCCCCCTGCCGACGATATGTCCCTGGTCGTCGTCGAAATCCCGTAGGTGACCGTAAGAGGCACGGAAAATCCGTCGCGCACCCGACAGAGGGGCGCCAACCCCTCGGTTTACTTTGCGCTGGCACGCACTCCATCAATTGTTCTATGCTTCGCGCGGAAGGCGAGGCGGAGGGTTTTGTATGTCACGATTGAAGACAATTTCAGGCTGGCTGAATGACGACGTTGTGCGCGCGGCCGTAATCGCCGGCTTCGTGCTCTTCGCTCTCAGCTATGTGTGCGACGCCATAATGTATTACTTTGGAGTCGCCGCGGCGAAAACCCTCCTCAACGACCTCGCAGTCGCCATTGCCGGCGCCGTGCTACTTGGTAATTTTCCTTTCGCAAAGCCGCAAAAACCAGCTCGTTGCGCAAGCCAAAGCCCGGGCCCAGATCGTGCAAGAGGTCAGCCACTACATTCGCGACGCCTTCACGCCCCTCGCGCAGGTAATGTCCTCGCAAGACGCCGCCGAGCGCCTCCGCATCCTCGATATGGCCACAGATCGTGTAGATTACGTGCTGTCAGAAGTCCTGCCGACAGTGGGAACTCCGCGCGAGCCGCGCTATTTCTAGTTTTGGCCGCGAGGGTGTTTCAATCGTTGATTCTCTCCGTGCTTCTGTTCCTCTGTGGCGATTTGCTGCCCTCACCGCATCTTCAAAGCCACAGCATACCCAGCAGCCGTGAAAGAATGCCTGCCGCACTTTCTGATTGGAATCCCCGTAATGCCGCGCTGCGTCGTCTAAGGCTCGCAATAATTTCGCGCGGCTGCCTTGCTTGTTGCCGTTTTTCGCTAGCTTGTTAAGTAGCGCGTGTACGGCCGCGTCATCCCCAATCGTGAATTTATGCGCATGCTGTGCCATAAGTATCCTCGCGTCATCCAAAGATGCGAAATTCCAGCCACATCACCATTCAAACCTTCCGTGGTTAGCATAGCGCCCGACACCGACCTAGTGGATACATAGATTCCCGTATCTCACTTGCGCACCACGGCGACTGCTGACACCCGCAAACGAATCTGTCTCGAATCAGCGCTCGCCGGACGCAACTGTGCGCCGGCCAATGTCCGGATCCACATTCTGCGCGTACAATATCGCGGAGGAGATCCGATGAAAAAATCTTCCGTTCTCAGGTTCCCGGTGCTGCTAGCGATGCTCTCCATCCCGCAACTGCTGTCCTGCCGGCCAGCTCAGTGTCAAGCGGTTCGCGCCGCAGGGCTGTCTAACTTTGCGGCGTTCCAAGCCCGCGGCCCGCGATTCCCGTGCAAGTCCTGGTGCAAAGTCCGGCCGAAACAAACACGGAATTACAGATCATCTGCCTATTCCAATCCGCTCCAGAGAACACGCTTCACGGCTCGCTCGTCGAGATCAACCAGAAGTTGCAGGGTCTTCTCGAGCAGATTCGCAATCCCGCGCTGTTTCGAGGAGACCTCGGTGAGACTCTCTTGATCACCCCATCCACCGGAAACCTCGCCGCAAAAAACCTTCTGATCATTGGACTCGGAGACTCCGAAACATTCACGCCGCAGCGCATGGAACTCGTCGGCACGATAGCCTATCGCGAATCCGAGCGCCTCAATATTCGCCACCCATATTTTGCCCCCACAATCCTCGATGGCGGCGTCGCGCGCTACAAAACCAGCGAAATATCGCAAACATTCATGACGGGCTTTCTCCGCGCGGCGCGCACTGAGAAAATATTGGTAGGCGTTGGCGCCTCAGCGATAGCGGTCGTGCAGGACCTCACGTTTTTAGCAGGTTCGGCTCACGCCACAGACACCAAGCAGGGAATCGAAGCCGCACTCGCATCTAACGGAAAGCAATAGAGCATCCAATCCACCGCCGTTCGTAGCAACGTGACCCGGAAGCCAGACGGCGTTCCGCATTATCTCTTGATCTCCGCGATGTATGCCGCAAACGGCTCTAAAGAAATCTGCTTCACGGAAGTATTGCTTTTCAACGAAGCCTGCGTAGTCAGCAAGGTCGTTGCCTCCGCTCCGCCGAACCCCTGCTTCGTCAGACTCGAAATTCACAGCGTGCGCGCACTCGGACATATTGATCACCACAATCACCGCTTCAATCTTCGCCTTTCGCAAATAAGAAAAAACATGCGGATCATCAACGTTCAGCGCCACATATTCGCCGTCGAGCAACGCCCGATTCGCCGCCGTAAAGCCAGCAACCCTTGTACCAATTCAATATCGAATTCGGATCCTTCAATTCGTCCGCGACGTTATAAGTCTTGTACGTTGCCGGAATCGGATTCCAAGGCGTGCCGGCGGTAAACCCGGCATTCGCCGCCCCACTCCACTGCATCGGTGTCCGCTCGCCGTCGCGTCCCTTTTCTTTCGGCCATCCCTTGCGTCCGATCGGATCCTTCACGTCCTCGCGCCGTTTCGGATCGTTGTTCTGCATCCCGATTTCTTCGCCGTAATACATGATCGGCGTCCCGCGCAACGTCAGAAACATCGCCGCCATGTCCTTGGCGATCGCATCATTGTGCTGTCCGTCGCCGTAGCGGTTCCAGGAACGCACAATGTCGTGATTCCCAATCACATAGACCGGCCACTCGCCCGATGCATCCACGGCCGCGATATGCTCCCGAAAAACCGCCGCCGAAAACTTCAGCTTCGTTAACATCAAATCCATCGGCATCTGCAGTTCGTCATATCGCGCGCCGTAATATTCCTTCAGTTGCGCGACGCTATCCGTCCACGTTTCGCCGATCAAAACCGCATTATATTTATTCGCCACCGCCCGCAGACCCTTCAGCGCGGTGTGCACCTCCGGCAAATCGCGCGTGTACTTGTTCTGGATGTTCGGATCTCCAAACGCATTCTTTCCCGGCAGCACCGGGTTATCCGTGAGCTTCGGATCCTCAAAGAGCGTGTCCACTGCATCGAGCCGAAATCCGGCTACGCCGTGCTTGTACCACCACTCCGTCGTGCCGTACATCGCATCCACCACCGCGGGATTCCGCCAATTCAGGTCCGGCTGCTGCGGATAAAAATAGTGGTAGTAATACTGTTTTGTTTTGCTGTCCCACTGCCACGCCGATCCGCCAAATTCTGACGTCCAATTGTTCGGCGGACCGCCGTCTTTTCCGTCGCGCCATATATACCAGTCGCGCTTGGCCGCGGCGCGCGACGAACGTGAATCCAAAAACCACGGATGTTGGTCGGATGTGTGATTCACGACGAAGTCCAGAATGATCTTGATCCCGTGCCGGCCGGCCAGCTTTTGCAGCCGGTCAAAATCCGCCAGCGTGCCGTACATCCTGTCAATGTTTTCGTAGTCGGAGACGTCGTACCCGAAATCCACCTGCGGCGAAGGAAAACACGGCGCAATCCAGATCGCGTCCACGCCCAGCGCTTTCAAATAATCGAGTTTCGCCGCGATGCCATTCAAATCTCCGATTCCGTCACCATTGCTGTCCATGAAGCTGCGCGGATAGATCTCATAGAAAACTGCGTGCTGATACCAGGGTCGCTTCGCCACTACGTTCTCCTTGGTTTGTGCGGCAGGGGCAAGCGCGGACATCCAAAAAACGGCAATGCCAAGAACGGCCGGCACCAGCATCGCCGTCACCAGTCTGCCGCAAATGAATATGCCCCGTCCTCCGCCCATACTCTGCGTCTCCGTGCCCTCTGCCTTCACTCTGTGCCCACTGTGTTAAGTCCTTTGACCTTGGCCGACCTTGCAGTCGACGGTCTCATCGAGCCTCATCATTCGATACGATCGTGCCGCGCTCGCGCGTCGCTGCAGCCACCTTTTTCCCAGAACTTGTTGTACCATCGGCGGCGGAGTCGCGTCATCAATGTCCATGACGAATAAATTTGCGTCCGGATATGAGTCCGTCACCACGGGCCGCCGCTTTTTTCTGCTTTTTCTATTTCTCTTGGCTGTCCTCCTCCTCTATCCCTACGCCGACACCAGCCGCTTCGGGTTTTACGCCCTCCGGGTCGTCGGCAGCGCGGTGATCGTTATCAGTGTCTACGCCATCAGTTTGCGGCGCAGCGTCCTCATTTTTGCGCTGATCCTTGCCGTTCCCGCACTAGTCCAACGCTTCCGCCTTCCCGAACCCACGGCCAGCACATTTTCCATCATAAACATCACCTTGAGCTTTGTATTTGACGTCTACGTAGTTGTAGTCATCTTCCGCCGCGTGTTCGCCCGCGAACAGGCCAACTCCGAAACCGTTTTCGGCGCGCTCTGCATCTACCTCCTCGTCGGGTTCAGCTTCGCCAGCATGTACGGCATGGTTGCTGTCCTCCAGCCCCAGGCGTTCTACCTCGATCCCCACACCAATCTCCACACGGTTGCCAACCGTTTCGACTTCATTTACTACAGTTACGGCACCATGACGTCGCTAGGTGCCGCCGGAATCACGCCCGTTTCCGCGCAAGCGCGCTCGCTCACCGTCGTTGAAGCGATCGTCGGCGTCCTCTATCTCGCCGTCTTAGTCGCCAGATTAATCGGCGCCTACCGCTCCACCCCCGGCCAGGATCTGTAGCCATGCCGCCCTCCCTGCTCGCACCACGTAGTTTCATTCATCTAGCAGTAACACACATGCGTTATCACTCTTCTTCCCATGACCAGCACCATCCCGCCCGTACCGAAATCGGTACGCACCTCAAACGCACCGTCCAGCGAGGACGATTCGAATGCAACGCTATGATCTGATCGTTATTGGTTCGGGCCCGGGCGGCCAGCGCGCCGCCATCCAGGGAGCGAAAGCCGGAAAACGCGTCGCCGTAATCGAAAAGCAAAACGCCATCGGCGGCGTCTGCATCAACACCGGCACCATCCCCAGCAAGACCATGCGCGAAGCCGTCCTGCACCTTTCCGGCTTCTACTCCAAAAATTTCTACGGTGCCAACCGCGCCGCCTCGGAAACCACCACCATGTCGGACCTTCTTTTCCGCGTCCAGCGCGTCGTCGAAAACGAAGTCGGCGTAACCCAGGACCAGCTCAAGCGCAACGGCGTGGATGTCCTGCACGGCGTCGGAACATTCATTGACGCGCACCACATCCGTGTCGAAAACGGCCACGGCTTCGCCGAACTGCTGGGCGAGTACATCGTCATCGCCACCGGCACCAAGCCCGCGTCCAATCCAAAAGTTCCCATCAACGGACGCAACATCATTGACAGCGATCAAATTCTCAGCATGCCGCAGATTCCGCGCACCCTCATCGTCGTGGGCGGCGGCGTCATCGGCGTCGAATACGCCTGCATGTTCGCGACTCTCGGCGTGCGCGTCATCATCGTCGAAAAGCGTCCGCGCTTGCTCGAATTTGCAGACACCGAAATGGTCGAAGCACTCAGCTACCAGATGCGCGATCATCGCGCCACAATGCGCTTGAACGAAGAAGTCGAAAGCGTGGAAGAAACGCCGGAAGGCAAAGTGGCCGCAAACCTCGTGAGCAAGAAGCGCATCAATGCCGACGCGCTGCTTTACGCCGTCGGCCGTCAGGGAAATGTCGATCGTCTCGATCTCCCAGCCGCCGGAATCGAAGCGGATGACCGCGGCCGCATCAAAGTGGACGCCGACTTCCGCACCATTCAGCCGCACATCTTTGCGGTCGGTGACGTAATCGGGTTTCCGAGCCTCGCCTCGGTCTCCATGGAACAAGGTCGTATCGCCGCAGCCCGCGCCTTCGGCCTGCCAGTGCAAACCGATCCCGCGAGCTATCCGTACGGGATTTACACGATCCCGCAAATTTCGTTCATCGGCAAAACCGAAGAGCAGCTCACCGACTCCGACGTCCCCTACGAAGTCGGCGTCGCCTACTACCGCGAAATCGCCCGCGGCCAAATCGCCGGCCACACCGACGGCCGCCTAAAAATCTTGTTCCACCGCGAAACTCTGGAACTGCTAGGCGTTCACATCTTCGGCGAAAACGCCGCCGAACTTCTCCACATCGGCCAAGCCGTGTTCAAACTAAAAGGCAAAATCACCTACTTCATAGACACAGTCTTCAACTATCCCACCCTAGCCGAATGCTACAAAACCGCCGCCTTCAACGGCCTGAACCGCCTCAACTGACAATCGTCGCGATTCGTCAGGGCGCGGCTTTAGCCGTGCCAAAAAACAGCAAAGCCTCAGGGGTTTTAACCCCTGAGGCTCGCACTCAATGCGTCAAACCACTCACCACTAGTGATGAGGCTTGTCCTCATGATGTGCTTCGTGATGCTCCTCATGCACCGCGTGCCCTGCGTGTGCCGCATTACGCTCTGCCTCGCTGCGATGAACCAATTCGTGATGTTCCACCGCACGGTTCGTCGCATTGTAGCGATGCACGCTCGGATAAGGATGCACATAAACGCGCCGGTTCGCCCAATTGCGATCCCACCGCGTGTTGTTTATGAAAATCGCGTGCGAACCCCAGACAATCCGTGACGTGCCCCATCCCCATGGATGGAACCACGCGCCAATACTGACTCCGAAACCGAAGCCAATCGCGCCGCCCACAAAAAATCCTGGCCGCGGCGGAGCACACACCACCACTGGATCGTAGGCCGGCACCACGACGAACGCGGGATTAGCCGGCTCAATGTCAATATACGGCCCGCCCGTAACCACGATTTGCGCGTTCGAACGCAGGTAGCCGTAATCCATGGCCGTCTTGCGCATCCGCTGCACCGCGTCCATCACCGCGTCTCGATCACCCAGCACCGCATTTCCCAAATCGTTCGTCCAACCCGCGTCCGAAGCCATCGTGTCCAGCACCGAAGGAAACGGCAGCAAGGCTTGCACGCTCGGATCCCACGGCAGTTGATCCTGCTGAATCGCATCGGCCAGTTCCTGTCCGGTCAAATAATGATGTTCGTCGGCCCACTGCGCCGCGTCCGGAATCTGGTCGGGGAAAGTCGAAGCGGTCAAAACCTGGGCAAGCAAAGGATCGGGATAAAGTGCGATGCGCGAAACAATATGATCCAGCTGATCGGGCGTAAACGACGGTGGCGCCTGGTCCTGCGCCAGCGTCGGCGCCACAATCAGCGTGAGCGAAATAATAGAAACGAGCAGCGAATGGAATGTCTTCTTGAAAAGTGCGGACATTTTCGTGATTTCCTCCTTTCGCAATCGTACGTGAACCAAATCCAAATAGTCACAGCCGCTACACAATTTAAAGAACCCATCTCCAACTCAATAGTTGCGGAGCGGACCCGCGCCCGCGCCGGACCACATCAAAAGCGCCGTCGCTTTGTAGTCCGCCCGACAGCGAAAAATTCGAAACCGCGCCGTATCGTCTATGGCACAACTCGCTCTAAGTTTAGTATGTGTTAAGTAACGATATGGTAGTGGACGGTCGCGCCAACATTTCCGGCATCGCCAATCTCTCCCTCACGATCGCTCCCCGCAACTAAATACCCTCCAAAGTGTTTCTTAAGTGGAGGCCAAACCACCATGTCGGACACCAAGATCATCTTGTGGTTTACCTGGTTTTTAGCTTCCCATTGGCTGCAAAAACTCGCTTTCGTATCCCCACGCCCGGCGACCACACTCACTCAACCAAACTCCAAGTAATGATGCCGCCGACCGTGCCCGGCACGACGCGATCTGGGAGTGCGGAAGCTTGCTTCCGCCTGTTTCAAGGCGAGGCTCGCCTCGCCGCTGCATCATCCGCGCACGATATCCACTCGTAGCCTCCCCACCTCGAACCTCCGCCCGCCGCGGTGTTATCATTAACTTCTCATCGCTAGCGGCAACAAAATCTTCCGCAGGAGGCCCAAATGCCCACCGCAAAAATCCTAATGATCGTAGGTGATTACGTCGAAGACTACGAAGTAATGGTCCCGTTTCAAGCCCTGCAAATGCTCGGCCACACTGTCCACGCCGTCTGCCCCGACAAAAAATCGGGCCAATTCGTCCGCACCGCCATTCACGATTTCGAAGGCGATCAAACCTACTCCGAAAAACGCGGCCACAATTTCACGCTCAACGCCACTTTCGCCGACGTGCATCCCGAAAATTACGACGCGCTCGTGATTCCCGGCGGACGCGCCCCCGAATATCTGCGTCTGAATCCGAAGGTCCTCGAATTCGTCCGGCATTTCTCCGAAACTGACAAACCGATCGCCGCGCTCTGCCACGGCCCGCAAATTCTCGCCGCCGCCCGCGTCATAAAAGGTAAACGCCTCAGCGCTTATCCCGCCTGCGCTCCCGAAATCGAAAACGCCGGCGGCACCTACGCCCCGGTCGAAATGACCGACGCCATTGCGGACGGCAACCTCGTCACCGGCCCCGCGTGGCCAGCCCATCCCGCATGGCTAGCGAAATTCCAAACCGTCCTCGATCATCACCTCGCGAAACACTCGGCCACGAAACATGCAGCAGGGAAGCAGTAACGGTCGCCGGATCCACGGGAGGAATTCTCTTCTCACAATCGCGGAGTCTTCCGATGGATAAGGTTCGTTCTTCCACGCGTACCAGCGGAGCTCGTCTTGGCCGCCATTTCTTGAATAAGATTTCCAAGCGCTGATACTGTCGGCCGCGTGTCTGACGCTCTCACGTGGAGGACATACTCAACTTCCGGCAGCTTCGGCATTTTGTCTTTCTTGCCCAGGACGCGAAGCCCCGGCCGGATCGTTTGCAGCGGTAACGGAGTAATCGCCAGCCCGGCCATCGCAGCCGCTCGAACCCCTGCCAAACTGGAACTTGTGGAGGCTACGCGCCACAGCTTTTGGCTGGCCGCTAGCGCGCGAAGCGCCGCTTCGCGATATGGACATGGCTCTGGGAAAAATGCCAGCGGCAGCGTACTTGGCACCTCGACGCCTGCCGAAGATGCCCACACCAGCGGCTCGCTCCAGAGCCTCCGGCCCTCGCCCTGCCCGTTGCAGAGACCTCCTACGGCAAGATCAAGTTCCTGGGCCTCCACTTTTTCGAACAGTTTCGGTCCGATGCCGATTTCCAGTTCGATTTCAATTTGCGGATATTGACGAGCGAAGCGCCGTAAAACCTTCGGCAACCAGCTGTCGGTAAGGTCTTCATTTGCCCCGACGCGTACTCTCCCAGCGTGCAGCGCGCCAGAGAGACGCAGGCGTGCATCTTCATTCAAACGCAGGATCGTTCGCGCATAGCCGAGAAGAGTTTCGCCGGCGGAGGTGAGTTGGACGGATCTCGTGCTGCGCTCGAATAGCAAACGCCCAGCTTCATCCTCCAATCGTTGGATTTGCGCGCTGACGGTGGATTGCGTCGAGTTCAGCAGCTTAGCCGCCTTGGTAAATCCTCCGCTCTCCGCGACGGCCACGAAGCTGCGAAGCAATTCGGTATCGAACATGAAACATCCTCGCCCTTGGATCGCACTCAAGATTAATCCGGTTTATCGCTTAATACCAACACAAATATTCGTTAGACACATGAATGGGGCGTGGCCTATTTTCGACTTGTGGATCAACGTTGTTGGGACACCGGAAGAGTGAAAGAGGCCGCAATAAAGTGGACAATGAGGGTGACAACACACCTACCGTCGCAGGCAACGCACTCACCCGCGGACGAATCGGAAGTTCACAGGAGGCACACATGTGCCCGGCATGCATCGCAGGCGCAGCGATAGTGGTCGCCGGAACAGGATCCGCGGGAGGAATTCTGGCGGTGTGCATCGGCAAGTTCAAAAAAGTTCTCAGACCGAATCATCTCGGTCCATTTCATAAAGCAAAGGAGAAATAACATGGCATCAAGCAAAGAGAGCCGCAAGGAACCAGCGAAACGTCATATCGCAATCAAAAGACCCCCAATCGTCTCGCAGCAGGAATGGAATGCTGCGCGCGAGCAGCTCCTCATGAAGGAGAAGGCCTTCACCCGCTCGCGCGACGCGCTGGCCGCCGAACGCCGGCGCATGCCGTGGACGGCAGTGGAAAAGAAGTACGAGTTCGATGGTCCGAAGGGCAAAGTGACCCTGCTCGATCTGTTCGAGGGCCGCCCTCAACTGATCCTCTATCGCGCTTTCTTCGAGCCCGGCGTCTTCGGCTGGCCCGACCACGCCTGCCGCGGCTGCTCCCTTGGTGCCGATCAAGTCGCGCACCTGGCCCATCTGAACGCCCGCGACACCACGCTCGCCTACGCTTCCCGCGCGCCGCAAAAAGAGATCGCGCGCGTCAAAGCACGCATGGACTGGGAAATGCCGTGGTACACGATCACAGACAGCTTCGACGTAGACTTCGGCGTGGACCAATGGCATGGCCACAATGTCTTCTTCCGAGACGGCGAGCAGATCTTCCGGACTTACTTCATCAACAGCCGCGGCGACGAGGCCATGGGAACCACCTGGAGCTTCCTCGACATCACGCCGCTCGGCCGTCAGGAGACGTGGGAAGACTCGCCCGAGGGTTACCCCCAAACCGCGCCGTACAAGTGGTGGAACTGGCACGACAACTACGACGCCGAGGCCGCTCCCGACCCCAAGTGGGTAGACATCATAACGGACCCTACAGAAGCCGCCCGAAAGCGCGCCGCAGAAGCGAAAGCTTAACTAAGCCCAGCAAAGGGGAAAAATGATGAAGGACATCATCAGAGAAGAAGTTGGTGCGCCCAAAATAGTCGATCGCAGCACCTTCGACGCGGAGCTCCACGCATTGCGGGTCCGCGAGAAGGCTCACACCAGAGAAGGCGACGCCATCGCAGCCGCCCGCCGACGGCTCCCCATGGTCCAGGTGGACGGTGCCACACCGCTCATCAGCGAACGCGGGAAAGTGACACTGTTGGACGCGTTTGAAGGGCGCCGCATGCTCCTCGCCTACTACTTCATGTGGCACACCGGCAAGCCGGCCCCGGAGCAGTGCGAAGGCTGCACCTGGGTCACCACGCAGGTCGCGGAACTGTCCTACTTTCATTCTCGCGACATCACCTTCGCCATATTTTGCAAAGGTCCGTACGAAGAGAGTGCCCGGTACCGCGACTTCATGGGCTGGGAGATGCCGTGGTACTCGGCGCAAGGCGCTGATCTCGAAACTCTGCTTACCGGGCGCCCGGTAGGCATGATGTACATCGTTTGTTACCTGCGTCGCGCCGACAAGGTGTTTGAAACCTACTGGACGACCCGCCGCGGCGTCGAGGCCATGGATTACAGCTACGCGCTCATGGACCTCACCGTGTACGGCCGCCAGGAAAAGTGGGAGGACTCGCCCCCGGGCTGGCCACAACAGTGTACCTACACTCGGACGAGCAGCGGCCCGCCCACTTGGGATCCAGAGTGGCCGGGCGGACGCCCCATCGCCCAGTGGTCTCGCCTGAAAGCCGGACGCTCCGACAACCTCGGCACTACCCCTCGTTAGAGGCGTCAGTCGGATAATGCCGCAGCACGAGGCGGTGGCGCGAGCCGCCAACTTCCGCTGCAGACTGGCCGGGTACGTAACAACGAGCCGGAATACTGCAAACGGTCCGCGGACAGCAGGCCGCAGCATTGGACGCACGCGGTGCGGCGATGGGAAGTGTCGGCCTTGCTGGTTTTGCGTTTGCGGTGTGGAAATTAGCACCGATTTTGAACGCGCCTCTGACGCTGTTCGCGGCGCTCGTCGTGTGGCTAGCCCTTTCGATCCTGATTTGGCGTGTGCGCAGGCACCGCCTGTTTTTTCGGCTCCAGGCTCGCTAGCGGCGTCTAGGACGTGGCGAGCGTCGCGGATGATCACTGCGCTTTGCGGCGGAAGCCCTTTCTGCCGTCTTCGATACGTCGCCAAGCTTCAGCGGGGCCTTGCACGCCGAGAACGCGATACTTCTTGCCCAGATGCCGGTGGTAATTGACAAAGAATTCTTCCAGCTCCTCCACAAATTTCTTGCCCAAATCGCGGACGTGTTTTACGTGGCTGTAGCTGTGATTCTCGTTTTCGACTGCGATAACGCGATCGTTGCGTTCCTTATCTTTCTTCCTGCCCTGCTGGCCTTCGATGACGCCCACCACCCTGCACTTCAACAGGCATCCGGGAAAGGCGGGCTCATCCATGAGCACCAGAACATCCGTAGGATCGCCGTCCTCCGCTTTTGTGGAGGGAATAAAGCCGAAGTCGTACGGGAAAGCCATACCCGCGGGCAGGACCTTGGTCAACTCAAACACTTTTTGATCCGGATCGAACGCGTATTTGTTGCGGCTCCCCTTCGGGGTTTCGATCACCACCTGAATCGTGCTGAGGGAATCGGTATCGAGCGGCGCAAGGAGGGTGGGATCGGCCAAGCCGGCTGTTTTTGAAGATCTTTTAGGCATAGGCAAGCCAAAGAAATCGGCAACGACAAAACGGTTATAGCGCGAAGACCGATGCCGGAAAGCGAGTTTCACCGCTCAAGACAGCTTCCACGGTTGGCACCAGGTCCGTGCCGATGCGTGTTTTTGGAATGAATGCTTTGACGCCAACATCTTTAAGCAGTGGGGCAAATAAACTCACGTCGTGCAAGCTGTCGGTAAGGACGATCGCGTTAGGACAATACTGCAGGATTTCCTTGGCGGCTTGGATACCATTTACTCGCGGCATTTGAATGTCCAAGATCGCCAAATCAGGACACGATTTCTTGGCCAACTCCACCGCCTCGGCGCCGTCCGCCGCTTCGGCGCAACTCCACTCTTCCTTCATTGCGAGCAGATTGCGTATGTAGGCGCGCGCCGCGGCGTCGTCGTCCGCAATGAGGATTCGTGTCCGTCCTTCCATACCCTAGATTAGGGTGAGGCAGGCAAAGGCCGCCATCGGGTGAATGCTGGAGCGCGGGGAGGCGCCACATACACGCCTCATCCACGACAGCGTCACGAATGATACCGTCCAAGGTGTCAACCATGTCCCCGGTCTGCGTCACTTAGCGCGTGCGGTTAGCCATCTTCGACGCCAGATGAAGCAGAAGCCTTTGATCCTTCTCGTTCATTCGCGATAATACTTTCACGAACGGGCGATCTTTCGAATCCGGCCTCATTCCGCGCCCTGACTCCGCCTTTGAAAGAGAAATATCGGGCTTCTCGACCGTATCTTCGTCGGTGAAGATCCGGTACATCGGAACTTCCAGCGCCCGAGCCATCTTCTCGAGCGTGTCCACCGAAGGAACGGTATGCCCGTTCTCGACGCGCGAAATGTAACAGCGACGCAGACCTGTACGCTTCTCAATATCACCCTGACTAAGCATTTTCGTTTCGCGCAGCTCTTTCAGTTTGTCACCGATAACCATATCTCGCCTCCATTAAACGTCCTCGTGAGATGCATGATCAGCTCAAACCATCGCGAGCGGATACTGCTGGCCAGTCAAGTTTTTGGGTCTTGATCGAAAGCAAAGCCTCGAGTGCAGTGTCCATTTCGCCGCGTTCTTCGTGATGGTCGGAAGAGGTCAATAATTCTTGAGCGCGGACGACCATCACCCGCTCTGCGGCTTGGAGCAACTCGGTCAATTTCTCTTTGTCAGATTCCAACAGCGCTTTGAAGAACAGTGCTTCCAAGAATAGCTCTTTCCACATTTGATGGCAGACTGGCCGGGCCGCTTCCTGACTGCGCTGCTCGGCACGGAACAGGTTATGTCTGCGTGCGGTTTTCTCGGAAATATCCGTCCCTGGTTTCATCACCTCCAGGATTTTCTGCGACTGATTTCTCATTGTCTCCTCTTTGCGGTTCGCAATTGCGTCTGTATTCGGCATCGCGAGAATCGTTGACGTTGTATTGAAGGAGCCTCAGGCGCGAGGAACTTCAAGTTCGTTAATGAGTCTTGCTCAAACTGGACGCGGATTTTTCTCGTGCCGGAATCGCGGCCCTTTGGCTTAGGGCCGGATCGAAGTGCTCGCTATGTTCGGAGGATGGAGTGCAGAATAAAAAGTTCAGAGGGGACCGGCGCTGATTTTTCGAGTGCGATCAGCCGCGAATGAAGCAAAATGGCCGCGGGAACGGTGGAATTTATATCAGCGATTCGAACAGGCCGCTGAGCCTCAGGGAGAGCACGTAAGCCTGCGGTACTTGTGTTGCGGACTGTAAAGTCGTTTGAAGTGTTATCAGTTAAAGTCAGAAGCTCGGGGAATTCTGAAGCGACAATGCCACACAACAGAAGGCAGACCAGCGATGCCAGCAGGATCTTCCGAATTTTGATTCGTCCCAACACTATTTTGCGAGCGCCACACGAGGTTATACACCGATTCGGAACCAGAAACAACGGGAGTACAGACTGGGCGTGGCACAGCCACTCTTGGCTGTGCTCTTCGCTTTTCGCGGTGATCTTCGCAACTCGAGACGTTTCCGTTTGTATCGAATAAGAATTGGCGCGCTCGTTTGTTTTGAACGAGTTACGCGAATTATTGTTCCGGTGAAAGCGTCCATTTGTATCGAGAAGTGCGGCGGCGATTCGCGGCGCGCTGGTGTTGTGCGACGAGTAATTCGTGTCCCGCAAAGGCATCCGGGATGCAAACGGCGCAATTGTGGAAGTGGCAATTTGTTGGCGATTGATTTGTGGTGCGGGTGTTTGTTTTGTAGGAGATATAGCGAATTCTAATCGGCGGGGTTTGCGATTGATTTGGAGTGTGTGATCGGCGGTCATTGTCGATAACGGCGGGAGCAGGGATGTAACATTGTAGTTCGGATGTTACATGAGGTTTTGGTGCGGCCAGTTGGCGAGCGGCGCGACAACTGAGGGGCGCGGGGCGGTTTTTGGGTGGAGCTTTCCCTGGGGGTGGGAGTGGTCTGCCTGTCGCCATTGTGGCGGAGTGCATGTGGCGTCCTCAGTGGGCTGGAAAAATGGCCCGAGTCTATTTTATCACATTTACTGTATGATTATCAGTCATAAAATGGAACTGGGTGAGGGTGGGCGCGGCAAAGTCAAAGGCTCGCGGGCGTGGGGCGCGAACGGAATCCGGCTTTTCGGGTGCCGGGGCGAGTGGGTTCGCGGATCGCGCGGGAGCACGCGGGTCACGCCGAGGTGTGGCGGGGAAACTCGAAAACTTCGCGGGAAAGGCGCCGCGAGGGGAACGGCTGTGCGCCGAGTCTGTGGCCGGAGCATAGGGCTTGACGTTGTGCCACGCACCCTTTGCGAACTGCGCAAAGGGTGCGGCACCCCCAAAACCTAGAGGCGGCTGTTTGCCTTCGCTGGAAGGGTCGGCCACCCGCCGCATGCCTACTCATCATGGTAGCGCGTCCGTGCCGAGCCAAAGGTTGAAGGTGCTCAGCTCTGCGCGCCCGGCGGCCTTCAGATACAGGAACAACTGCATGCGATAGGCGGCGTAATGAGACAGCACGAGCAGAACCAGCATCGACCCGCGGCTGGCCTTCTTCCCGAACATTTCGATTTGCGCGCGAAGATCGGCGTCGGAGCAGGGGCTCAACAATTCCTCGATCAACGCGCGCTGCCGCCCGATTGCCTCCGTGATTTGCGCGAGGTTCATGGCTTTTGCCGTTGCCTCTCCGGCCTGCCAGGCCGTCTGAAAGCCGTCAAGGCTGAAGCTGTCCGCCAACGCGGCGCGCATGTGGACCTCCGGCATGAACACCAGGTACTGGAGCAGTTCCAGCAAGCTGCGCTGCTTGGGCGACAGACGGTAATTGAGTGTGGCCGGATCGACCTTCGAAATCAGGTGGAGCAGAATGCGTACTTCGTTCTGAAGCGCGTGGATGAGTTCGTCTTTAGTCAGGATCACGAAGCCGACGTTACCATGAAGAGCGTGAAGCGTAGCAAGTTTAAGATGACGGGGCGGGTGGCCGACCCTTCCAGCGAATGCAAACAACCGCCTCTAGGTTTTGAGGGTGCCGCATCCCTTTGCGCAGTTCGCAAAGGGTGCGTGGCAACACGTCCAGCCCCACCGCCCCGGCGCGGGATTCGGTGTACCACCGTTACGCTCGCTGTCCAGAACTCCCCTCCGACTGATCACGCATCGACTGGGCTACAGTTGCGCACCCTCGCCAGCGGCCTCCGGCCGCCAACCGGCGAGAGTGCGGCACCCCCAACTTCCATCCCAACGGCAAACCCGAAAATCCAATCAACTTCGACGTTAACTACTGCGGTGGTACCATCCGTCTTGGCGATGCGTCAAGACGGCGAACAGGAATCGCGAGGCTTGCCGCGCAAAAAGGTGTGCCACCCGCCAACCGCGATTTAAGCGAAAATCCACTTGTCCGATTAACGCGGCGGATTCAATGGGTGGACGCAACACTAGCTCGAAGTTTACTCGCAGGAGTCTGGAAGCCTAAAGTTTTTCTCGGGCGTTGATTTAAGCGCAGCGCTACTTTGTCCAGATCCGACTGGCTATAGCCGGACAGGTCTGTTCTTTCGGGAAGTATTGTCGTAATAGCCCATTCGTGTTTTCGTTCGAGCCGCGCTGCCAAGGGCTTTGCGGATCACAGAAGTACACCTTCACATTGGTAGCCACTGTGAAGGTCTTGTGTTTGGCCATCTCCAGTCCGCGATCCCACGTCAACGATCGGCGCAGCGCTGCGGGAAGTTTACGAACGTGTCGAGTCAGTGCGGCGACGACAACCGCCGTATCTTTGCTGGGCACCTTGACCAGTGCGGTAAAACGCGAATGCCGCTCCACCAAGGTCACCACGTGACTGTTCTTTGAGCCGGCAATGAGGTCGCCCTCCCAATGACCTGGAATGGCGCGGTCCTGAATTTCTGCGGGTCTTTCCCGGATGGAGATGGCGTCAACGATTTGACCGCGCGAGTCTCTAAAGATATGCGAGTGTTGCGAGCGGCGGATGCGGCGCTTGGATCGCAGGTGCCCAAGGAGCTCTTTCTTCAGCACTCCGCGGGCTTGAATGAATAAGCTACGGTAAATGGTCTCGTGGGACACGCGCAGGCTCTCGTCCTCGGGATACTGGATTTTCAGCCAACCGGAAATCTGTTCCGGTGACCAGTCCAGAATCAGTTTACTCGCAACGAGCTTCTGCAACTTCACGTGGATGGCAAGAAGGCACGCCTTGGGCCGCAAGGCCGACTCCCAAGCCTGGTGATCGGCTTCATTGGCTCGATAGAGAGGTCGCCCGCCATGGCGGGGGACCTCTCGGCTCACTGTCGATGCAGCCCGCTGCAGATCTTTCGCTATATCACGAAGCGAGGAACCGGAAGCGATCCCTCGAGAGATATCCTCCCGCTCGGCCAGTGTAAGCGTTCGCAGCGAGCGCCGCCGGACCGCCGGAACAAACCCACCCTGACGCGACACCAGACAGCGAATGGACGAATGCTCCTTGCCGAAGGCGCGTCCGATCTCATGCAACGACTCTCCCGCCTTCCAGCGACGCCACATGTCGCTCTTCTGCGCCGCCGAAAGCCCAAACCGCTTCCCTTGGATCATAAACACCACCTTTGAAACCAGCTTTATACCAGATGGTGTTGCATCGACCCGTTGAACCCGCACGACTAATCAGGCATTGACAAAAGCCACGTTCGATTCGTCGCTCCACCGTATAATTAAATACTTGTTGACGGCCCGAATACATCTTGCAGGCTGGACGAAAGCCGGTGGACATTAAATTACGAGCAGCTTGTAATGCGGATTTCGTTTTCGCGCGTGCCGTGTATTTCGAGACGATGCGTTGGATCATCGAGCGCTTGGTCGGGTGGGACGAAGAGCGCGAGCTCAAAAACTTTGCCCAGTTCTTCAAACTCGACGAAGTCAGGATTATCACCGCGGATGGCGAAGATGTTGGCTGGATTCAGGAACAGATTGAAGATGCAACCATAAATCTTGGCTCGTTCTACGTGACGCCGGTCATGCAGCGGCAGGGCGTTGGGACGCAAGTTCTTCAGATATTGTTGGGACGCGCCTCGAAGCAAGCTAAAGCAATTACCCTGGGCGTGGTAAAGATCAATCCGGTGGTCCGCTTCTACAGGAAACACGGATTTCAGATTACGCACGAGGACGAGCATAAGTTCTACATGCGAGCTGACCAGCGGTAGTTTGTTCCGCGTGGTACTCAGGCTGCCATCACCAATGCCTGATACACGCGGTGGTCTCAATGGGTCGACGCAACACTAAGCTGGAACCCACCTTCTATTGAAAACAAAAGCTAAAATCGCTCGCTAGGGGCCAGATCCGCGGGAAGGCTTGTCTGGCTGGGTTTTGAGACGAGTACAGCCAAACGGACGGTTCTCCCGCGGAAGCATTATCGAATCAATGCGCTGGATGGTGTTGCACCGACCGGTTGAGCTGGCAGCATTCATCGGACAATTGAAATTGACCGAAAACCACATGTCCGATAACGCGACTTCTCAGGATTTTGGGTTACGCTGATTCTTGAAACGTGATACTGCTAGACGGTAAATCGCAATCGCACCATCGCATATCGCAAAGTACCAGAGCAAGCTAACGCCGAAGCCGACGAAAGCCATCAGACTTTTGTGCAGCAATGTAGGGGCTATCTTGTCCATGTGGGTCGCATTCACTGCGTAGACAAACATCCCGGGGAGAAGAATGAAAAACGCGCCAACCCCCCTTCGAGTAAGAAGAGATCGAATCACGAAGATCACCATCGCCGCCGTGCCGATCAGCGCGAGCGCTGCGACACTTGCATATTTCCAGTCAGAAGCACCTATGCCAGTTGCATGATCGTTCACGCCGAGCGCGTGCGGTCGCGTGCGAAAGACAAAGAGTAGGAGAGCACCAGTCACGACCAACGCCCCGCATTGCCATGAAAGCAGCGCTTTGTCGATTAAAAAGTCGCACTCCGAAGCTGGCGCAATTCGCAGCCAACTCTTCTCGCCCGTTGCTGGCGGACGTTGCCAAAGGAAATGTCGGCCCAGATCGCCAGCATAACTAAGCTTCGCGCCCCTGTAAGTCTGTTGCCACGGAGGACGAATCGCCGCTAAAACGAGCGCTAACATAAATGCGGCTGAAATCCATTTTTGCATCGTATTCATCAGCTCAGATTATAAAGCCAGTCAACTGCATCGGCAGGAACTCAAACGACTGGATTTCCTAGTGGCCTACACAGTTAAATTACAAGACCCCGGCAAACCGTTGTGGCGCAAGGTTCCCGGCCGATGGCTGATTAACGCCGAAACCGGACAAGTGCCACTTATCGTTCTCTGCCGCATATGCGAGCTTCCCTCGCTCCCCGATATCTTTCCTATCGTCCGTCAGGCTCTGCCAGCCCCGACTTCATCTAAGGTTCCTTTGCAGGGGTTTTTACAGGCTTTAGCGTATGGCAGCTAAGTAGGTTGAAATACCATTCTAAGCGTGCCGGTAAGCAAAACCTTAATTCCCGCCCCTCAATTTCAACCCATGAAGCGGTGCTTGCCAATCTTGCATTCACAGTTCAAAGGAAGGGAAGCGACATGAGTAAACATTTCGTAGCATTTAGCGCCCTCATCCTATTCTTGGTCTTGCCGGCAATTGCGTCCGCGTCGGACCGAGACGACGATGTAACCCGCACACAGAAGGCCGCCCGAGTTTTTCAAGAGATTATGGACGCGCCTGACGGCATTCCTCACAGCGTCCTGCATAAGGCGCGCTGCATAGCGATCATCCCGGGAGACAAGAAATTCGCGTTCATTCTCGGCGCCAACTACGGACGTGGTCTCGCCGTTTGCCGCACGCGAACGGGCTGGAGCGCGCCGTTGTTTTTGACGGTCGAAGGCGGCAGCATCGGCTATCAGGTCGGTGGCTCCTCAACCGATCTAATTCTTCTCTTCATGAACGATCACGCGTTGCATAGCCTGCTCAGCGACAAGTTCAAGCTGGGCGGCGATGCTACGGTCGCAGCCGGGCCGGTTGGGCGTGACGCTTCTGCCGCCACGGACCTGAAGCTCACCGCCGAAATCCTTTCGTATTCCCGTACCAAAGGCATTTTCGCGGGAGTCAGTTTGGATGGCACGGTGGTTCACACGGATAACAGCGGCAATAGAGCCATGTACGGTCCAAACGTTTCGCGTCTGGATATCATCCACGGTAAGATTCCAGCGCCGGATCCCGCCGCAAACACTCTAGCGCAGGAACTCCAAAGGTATTCTCCTGCCATGGGAGATTAATGGCGCGCTCGTTTTTTTTTTTTTTTTTTTTCGGCGGGTGGCCCACCCTTTTGCACAGCAAGGCTTACGATGCCCGTTCGCCTTCTTGACGTGACACGGGGATGGATCATACCACTGCGGTAGTTGACGGTGAAGTTGATTTGGTTTGAGGTTTGCCGATGGGGTGGAACTTCGGGGTGCCGCACTCTCGCCGGTTGGCGGCTGAAGGCCGCCGGCGAGGGTGCGCGACTGTAGCCCATCCGATGGGTAACAAACTCAGAGCAGTGTTGTAGGCGGCGAGGGAGTGGTTGCACATCGCCGCTCGCCAACGAGCGGAGACCGGTACTGAACTTTCGAACAGCCCTATAAAACGGCGGCGATACAATCCACTTCAATATCAAACCCGCCATTCCAAGCAGGAACATTGATAAAAATGCGCGCCGGCGGGTTCTGGGGGAAATAACGCCTGTAGACGGTATTCACCGCAGGAAACATGTCCACTGAGGTGACGTAGACATTCAGTTTGAGAATGCTTTCCAGAGAAGAGCCTGCCGTTTCGACACAGAGCTTGAGTTGATCCAATACGATCTCCGTCTGACGCTCAATTGGTCCCTTGAAGATTTCCCTGTCTTGGGGTCGAAGGGTGGAGAACCTGAGACGTAAATTGTGTCGCCGTGCTTCGTCACGGTTGAAGCGGGGGCCTTGTATTTTTCCAGGTAGGTCGCCAGTGGCTCAACGCGAATGATTTCCCGTTTCATGGATTTCCTCCGATGGAAGAATAATCCTGAGCTGCTTCTGTGTTGAATATTCTGATCGCTGCAGCATCAAGCACCTCGGAAAGGAGTCTATCGGGCATTGGCCGTAATGCTGCTTATCGGTGCCTCGTGTACTCAGCGAAATTCGCGCCCGATGTTGGTACAGAAAGTGAGTACCGTCAAAGGGATGCGGCACCCACAAAACCTAGAGGCGCTTGCTGGCCTACGCTAAAGGTGGGCCGCCCGCCGTCAGGGAATGTTCACCACGGTGCCGACTCCGGCATAGAGGTATTTGTCCCCGAAAGTCTTTTGCAACATGGCAAACATCGGCTCTCCTGTGCAGTGGCCGACGGCGACGTAGTCGAGTTTCCATTGCTCACGCAGAGCTGTCGAGAGGCGCGCAACCTCAGGATCAGGAGCTTGCACCAGATGCAGCCCTCCAAACAGAATATGCACATGCGGATCAATCTTAGTTACGGCTTCCAAGATTTTTTCGATGCCCGCGTGCGAACATCCGTCCACCACGATCAGACCGTCCGACCCGCGAATTGCGAGCGTGAGTTCACGAAGTTCCAAGGTCCCGGGCGTCTGCGAGATCGTCGGGACCAAATAGACTCCGGGGGTCACTTCCGTCGTGGAGCTCACCGGAACAAAATTTGCCTGAGGCCAGGGGCTGCCCGCCGGAAGCGTGTCCGGTGGATCGCCGTCAAAATACCGCATGTCGGCGGGTAGCGATTGTTCCTTGCGATAGAAGGTGTTGGGCACTCCCCTTCCGAACGACCCCCAGGGTTCGTCCGGGGTATAAATTTTCACCTTCGGATTCACACTCAATAGGTAGGTAAGGCCGCTCGTGTGGTCCGCGTGCCGGTGCGAAATAACCACGAAGTCCAGCTTGCGCAGGTCGGCGCCCATTGCTTTTACATTGTGTTCGAAAATTTGAGCATTGTTGCCGGTATCGAACAGAATGCGCTTGCCGCCGTACTCCACCAAGGCGGAATATCCCCAATCCTTGGTCACCTCCGGAGATTTGCTGAACGCGTCATACAGGATTGTGACCCGATTGGCGGACTCAGCCGCCCCAAGCAACGGCAGCAGTACGAGCATCAACCCGAGAGAAATCGAGCGGCGAATTTTCATGGAGTACCCCCTCGCGGAACGGATGGGAAGGAATCGCCCGGCATTATAGCTCCGCCGTGGGACGAAAAGAACCGCGATGAGGCCGCCTTTTTGGGCGCGGGGCGAGCGGGTTCGCGGATCGCACGGAAGCACGCGGGTCACGCCGTGGTGTGGTGCGGAAACTCGAAAACTTCGCGGGAAAGGCGCCGCGAAAGGAATGGCGCTACGCGCCACCTTCTTTATGTCGTGGTCCTTCGGCGCCGATTCAATCGGCGCCTCAGGATAAACTGAAGCCACGACCCACAAAGACCTGCGTCGGGAGATGAAGGGCCGTGCATCGAGCCCGGGGACCGAGGGGTAGGGCTTGCCGGTGTGCCACGCACCCTTTGCAGAGTGCGCAAAGGGATGCGGCACCCGGAAAACCTAAAGGCGGTCCTTGCCCGTGCTACGAGGGTCGGCGACCCGGCGCGCTTTACCATATCCAAAACAAATTGTGTTGAGGAAGTGATGGGTATAGGCTTTGGCCGATGCGCTTCGACTTTAAAGCGGTGATGGCAACCGGAATTTCTCTGTGGCTGGCGCTGCTGGCGTGCCTGATGGGTTGCACGCTTCCGAACCTCGCGAGCGCTGGTTCGGTGAAAGCTTCTTCGGTGCACGACAGTTCACCCGAGCAGAACTCGATGGACCTGATGGCGGGCATGGAAAACTGCCCTCATCATCATTCCGGTGGAAGTGCTCCGGCGAAACCCCACGGCGAAAAGCCCGTGCACGGCGGGAATATGTCGTGCTGTCCGGTGGAAGTTACGGTTGCCACGAAGCCGGACATCGCCAAACTGGGAATTGCTCCCCCGCGCGATTTCGTTTTGCATACCAGCGCCGATTTGATGACGACTTGGGTTTATCATGCGGCGGAAAGTGTGCCTTCCGCGCGGCACAGTGGCAGAGACACACTCCTCGAAACACACCTTCTGCGCATCTAGAAATCATCTCCACGAATTGCGCCTCCGTTTTCCCGCTGACGGCATCGCTGTCGGCTGACAAAAACCCATTTCGATTTTCAAAGGAGAAAATCCATGAAGAAAATGAGAGCAATTGTGTTGATGGCAGTGATCGCACTCGGTTTTGCGGGAGCAGTAAGGGCGGCGCAGGCAGCATGCTGCGACTCCGCCGAGTGCTGCGCTGACTGTAATGGGTGCTAGAAGTAAGCGAGGTAAGTGAATTGGGATGGCGCGGGCCCGTACGGTCCGCGCCTTCCTATCTCTCGGCGGTAAATGCGCGGGTTCGGGGATCGCACGGGAGCACGCGGGTCACGCCGAGGTGTGGCGGGGAAACTCGAAAACTTCGCGGGAACGGCACCGCGAAAGGAATGGCGCTACGTGCCACCTTCTTTATGTCGTGGTCCTTCGGCGCCGATTCAATCGGCACCTCAGGATAAACTGAAGCCACGACCCACAAAGATTCGCGTCGCGAGTGGGATCGTTGAACACCAAACCTTCGGCCGCGGGAGTAAGGTTGACGTCTTGCCACGCACCCTTTGCAAAGTGCGCAAAGGGATGCGGCACCCGGAAAACCTAAAGGCGGTCGCTTGCCTGGGCTACAAGGGTGCGCCACCCACCCTTGCCTGCGCTACGAGGGTGAGACCCGGGCTGCGGCGCGGTCCTGGCTTAGGTTTTTTGCGATTTGAACCACGCGCAGCACGTGGAGGCAATGGCTGCTACAAAGAAAAGCAGGCTCGCTTTGTAGAAACTCATGTAATACACGGTTTGACCGGGTGATATTTGCATGGGCAACCACAACCCGAGGGCGTTGAATGCTCTCCACAGCAGCGCAACGATTAGAGTCGCGATCCCCAGCCAATAGGTTACTAGAGCTATGTTTCTCTCCATCAGCGTTCTCCTTGTTCAGAAGTCGGGTTTGCGCCTACCGGGGAAGGGACGACTGGAGCCACACTATAACGGGTGCAGTGGAGAGTCAAATGGCGCGCGTTGGTAAAGCAACTTGTTGACGGGCTGGAGCGCGGAGGTGGGCGGCCGGCCCTCCGACTAGACCTCGCGGTTGCTTTAGAGTTTTCGGCTGCCGCATTCGCAAAACCTCGGTTGCGTGCCTGCGGTAGAAGGATGGGCCGCCCGGCATTTTCTGCGTCCTAACGCCTACTCGTAGCGCAAAGCAGCCATAGGATCAGTGCGCATGGCGCGGCGCGCGGGAATATAGCAGGCAGCGAGCGCGACCAGCGAGAGAACGACGGCGACGGTGACGAAGGTGAGCGGGTCGGCGGGTTCGACGTCGAAAAGCAAGCTCGACATCCATCGCGCGGCGAGGAGCGAAGAAACGATGCCGATGGCGAGTCCGATGAGCGCGAGACGCGCGCCTTCGCCTAGGACTAGACGGAGCACGTCGTTGCGTTGGGCTCCCAGCGCCATGCGGACTCCGATTTCGCGCGTGCGCCGGCTGACGGAGTACGCGATGACGCCGTAAAGCCCGACCGCGCTCAGCAACAGAGCAAGCGCGGCGAAGGTCCCCGCCAGCCACGCCGAGGCGCGATGCATATACGCCGCCCATGAATGCTGGATAATTTCCTGCATCGTGCTGGCATCGGTAACGACGATGCTCGAGTCGGTTTTCTGGAGGGTGGAGATGAGCAGCGGCAACACGGACGCAGCATCTTGCGATGTGCGAACCGCGATGGCGAAGCCGGCGTCCGGTGATTGCGCGAAAGGAGTGTAGACGTCGGCGCGCCCGGATTCATCGAGCGAGTGCTGCTTGATGTCCGCGATTACGCCGACGATTTGAATCGGCGGCTGCGAGGATTCCAAGGCGATGTCGTGCGCGTGATAGAAAATTTGCTTGCCGACGGGATTTTGACCGGCGAAATAGCGGCGCGCCAATGTTTGATTGATGATGGCGACGAGGGGCGAGTTGAGATTGTCGTTTTCGTTGAAGTCGCGGCCCTGGAGCAAGCGCGCCTTCAGAGCCGGTAAATATCCCACGCCAATTTGAACGTGGCCCACTTCGTTATTGAAGCCGAGAGCGGGCCTGCCGACGAATCCGATCTGCGTGCCGCCGTCGCCGCCCAGAGGCAAATCATTCACGATGCCGACGGCTTGAACGCCGGGCAAATTCTGGAGGCGGCTTACGACTTCGCGCTGCAGCGCGAGATCTTGGTCGCTCTGCAAATACTTCGAGGCCCGCGCCGCCATCCAGAGCGTGGCCAAATGGCTGGGCGTGAATCCGATGTCGACGCGGAGCAGCTTGTAGAGGCTTTTGCCGAGCAGGCCCGCGCCGGCGAGAAGCACCATGGTGGTAGCGAGTTCGAGGACAACTAGTTTGGCGCCGAGGTGGCGCCAGGAAGAGCCGGTGGTCGCGGTGGCGCCTGACGCCAAACCGGCGCGCAGGCCGGCGAGCGGAAGCTGCAGCGCGGGAGTGACGGCGAAAAGAATCAGCGCGATGAGCACAAGCGCGGCGGCGAACGCGGCAAGGTGCCAATGCCAGCCAGCGCGCAGATAGGGCATGGAATCGAGCATGTCCGCGGGAATTAATTTGAGGAGAAGACGGCGCGCGAGTATGGCGACGGCGAGTCCGAGCGCGCTGCTGAGCGCCACGACAACAAAACCCTCGATGACAAACTGCTGCGTGAGACGCGCGCGTCCAGCGCCAAGCATGCGGCGGACGGAGAATTCGTGGCGGCGATTTTGCGAGCGAACGAGGAGAAGCGCGGCGACGTTGACGTAGGCGATCAGCAAAAGCAGAGCCGTGGCACCGAGCAGCGCGAGAAGAATTGGCTTGATGTCGCCAAAAATATATTGGGTGAGAGGAAGGATGGTGGCGCCGCGATATTTGTCCGGATCGGGATGCAGGAGCGATTCGCGCGCGGCGATTGCTTGTACGTCGGAGAGTGCTTGCGGCAGAGTGAGGCCGTCATTCAAACGAGCGATGACGCCCAGGCCTTCGCAGCCGCGGCTCTTATAGCAAGAAGAGTCGGAATAAGGACGAAGCGTTGTCCAAAAATCGGTGGCCCCGGCGGGCGCGAATTCGAAGCTGCGCGGAAGCACGCCGATTACCGTATAAGGTTCACGCGTCACCCCGAGAGCGACCGATTTACCGAGAACGTCGGGCCGGCCGTCAAACCAGTTCTGCCACGCGGCGTAACTGAGAATGACCGTGGCAGGGACCAACTGCAAATCTTCGCTGAGGGGAAGGGGATCGAAGTCTTTTCCGAGAATGGGCGACACACCAAGAGTGCGAAAGAAATACGGTGTCACCGCGGTTGCGGGGATTAGATGCGCGCCGACTGAGTCGGTGAGAATGAAGGTTCCGGGGTCGTCGTAAGCGGCGCTCGAAGCAAAGGAGCGATTGGCGCGCACGACGTCGAGATAATTCAGATAAGAGTATCCGTCCAGTTTGCCGCTGCCTCGCAGATGGGTTTCACCGACGACCACGAGGCGCGAGGAATTTGAATAGAGCAATGGGCGGAGCAGTGCGGAGTCCACGAAGCCGAAAATGGCGACGGTGGACGCGATGCCGAGGGCGAGAGTGAGAATGGCGACGAGGGTAAACGTGGGGGATTTGCGCAGCACACGAGCGGCGTAGCGAAGGTCCTGAATCAGCGTACCCATAATGTCTTCTCTCTCCAGGCCACGGAGCACGTGGGAGCAATCCTATCGCAAGAGATACGCTTCGCTCCAGCGCTTCCGACGGTTCCGGGCGAGTGGTCGGCAAACCAGAAGTTGCCGTCGGGCTGAACCGGGCACGGCATGCCGTGCCCCTACGGCTGCTTTGCCGCGGTTGTCCTGATTCGTCGTGGTGTGGCGTGGTACAACTGGTTCTTTTGGTGGCTACTTGAGCCGCTGTTTTTTTGCGGCTGGCGAACTAGGAGCTGAGATGACGCGTATGGCTTTCTTTGCGAGTGTGTCGAACGTGGGCATCGTGGCGATTGGTGCGTTGGGCTTCGTGCTTGCGGGGTTAGGTGTGGCGCCGGTGTTTGCGCAGGGGGCGCAGGCGGCTGCGTCGGGCTCGGCGGCTCAGCAGGCTGCGTCGGGCTTAGCGGCTTCGCAGACTGCATCGCCGGTTACGGTGCAGACCGGGGGGCCGGGGGCGTTGTGCACCCCGCCGCAGGTTGATTCCACTTACATTGCGCCGGATGGGACTGCGCGGGTTACGCGCGTGGTGCCGGTGCCTGCGACTATTAGTCCTGAGGCGCAGAAGTTTTTGGCGCGAGTGGTGGCTGATGTGCCGGATACCAAGACGCTCGAGCAGCGGCGAGCTGCTACGGATGCTTGGCAGAAGCGGGCTGGGGCGGAAAGCCTGGATTTGTATCCGGTGAAGATTGTGGACGGGAAAATTGCGGGAGTGCCGGTGCGCGTGGTGACGCCGGAAAAGGGAGAGGCGGAGAGCGGGCGCGTTTTGATTAATGTGCATGGCGGAGCATTTCAGGTGGATTCGGGGTCATTGACCGAATCCATTCCGATTGCGAATTTGACGCGGATCAAAGTGATTTCGGTGCTGTACCGGCTCGCGCCGGAGCATCCTTTTCCGGCGGCGGTGGACGATGCCGTGGCGGTATACAAAGAACTTTTGAAAAGTTATGCGCCAGGGAAGATCGGGATATACGGGACTTCGGCGGGGGCGATTCTGACGGCGGAGGTGGCGGTGCGTTTGCGGGAATGGAATTTGCCTCTGCCGGGGGCGTTGGGAATATTTTCTGGCATGGGGGATTACAGCCGGCACACGGATTCGGAGGCGATTTACTCGCTGGACGGTTTTTCGGGGCATTTGGATGCGCCGACGAGTGGTCCGAAGACTGATCCCTATGTCGGCACGACGAATCCGCAGGACCCCGTGCTTTCGCCGGTGTTTGCGGATGTGCGCGGATTTCCGCCGACACTTTTTATTACGAGCACGCGGGATCTTTTGCTGAGTGGGACGACGATTTTGCATCGGCACTTTCTGGGTGCGGGCGTGGATGCGCGGCTGGTCGTGTTTGAGGCTTTGCCGCATGCGTTCTGGAATAATCCTTCGTTGCCGGAAGCGAAAGAGGCGGACGCAATTATGGCGGGATTTTTTGAGAGGGAGCTTGGGCGGTGACGAGCGATTCGAGCGGCGAGGCAAGCCTCGCCTTGTAACAGGCGGAAGCAAGCTTCCGCACTCCCAGATTGCGCCTGGGCGGTTTGGCTGAGGTCGTGGCAAGCGGCAAAGCAATGCGCCCACCTAAAGGTGGCCGCTACAAAATCGGAGAGGCAGGATGACGCGGCAAGGACGCGCTGTGGCGCGCGTCACGAATCACTACTCGCCAGTTACCAATCACAGCGTTTTCTAATTCATCTTAGGAAGCGGTCGGCGCCGAAGACCAGGCCCAGCGTCAGGAAGGCGATGACTATTTCACCCAGCGCGCCTACTAAGAAGGGACGGAAACCTTGTTTGCCTAGTTCGCGGATGTTGGTGCGCAGGCCTACACCGGCGAACGTCAGCAGGAACGCCCAGCGGGAGAGATTGGCCAGGCTTGTTAGTTGGTCTTTGCTGAAGACGTGGGCGGTGGCGATGGCGGAGATCAGCAGGAAGCCCAGGACGAACTTCGGGAACTTCTGCCAGAGGAACGCGGCTTTGTTGGTTACGCCTTCGGTTTTTTCTTTGCGCGCCCAGTGGATGGCGTAGGCGAGGACTACGAAGCCGATCATGGCGTTGCGTGCGGTTTTGGCGAGGACGGCGACTTTGGCGGCGACGTCGGAATAGAGCGCGCCGGCGGCGGTGACTTCGGCGGTGTTGTCAATGCCGAGGCCGGCCCAGAGGCCGTAGCTGGTGTCGCTGAGGTGCAGCGCGTGGCCGACGAGCGGAAAGATGAAGAGGCTGATAGCGCCGAGAGAAAGGATGGCGGCGATGGCGTAGGAGGCGTCTTCGTCGTCGGCGTCAATGGCGCCTTGCGCGGCGATGATGGCGGAGACGCCGCAGATGGACGAGCCGACGGCGAGGAGGTCGGTGAGTTTGGGCTTGAGTTTGAAGGCGCGGCCGAGGGCGGTCATGAAGGAGAGCGAGATGGCGATTTCGATGGCGACTAGGACGAGGCTGACGCCGCCGAGTTTGACGACGTCTCCTAGGAGGAAGCGCGAGCCTAGGAGGACTATTCCGGCTTTCAGCCAGAATTCGTAGGTGGCGATGCCGGCTTGGAAGAGCTTTGGGACGCCGACGGTATTGGCGATGGCCAGGCCGATTACGATAGCCCAGAGGACGTACTCGATGTTGGGGAGGGTTAGGTGATGCGCTTTGCCGTACGCGGCGATGGAGTGTTCGATGATTTTTCCGGCGTAGCCGACCGCGGCTAGGAGCGCGAGGCCGGGGATCAGGCGCGCCGCTTGTTTGAAGAAGTTGTGTGTGACCGGTTGCGAGATTGTGATCGAGCTGGCCATGCTGTGTGTCCTCCACGGAATTTTGGGGCTGCTTTCGTGCTGGGGCCTGGGGCGCTGGTTACCACGGGATGTGTTTGATCAGGCCGATCCAGACGGCGCCGGAGAGTGCTAGGGCTACGATTACGGCCCAGGTGTCCAGCGAGAATTTTCGTGATGTTGGTTGCGAGATTCTTGTGGGGCGCGGCGTTCGTGCGATGGTGTCGGACATCTTGCTGGCTCCTTGTTGCTGGTTGTTCGTTACTTGCCTGCGAAATTTTTGCGCGTGAAAACAAAAAGCCCGCCTGACAGCTTGCGCTGTTGGCGGGCTTGAAATCCGTTTATAGGATTACTGAGCTATTCGGATCGCACCCCGCCCCAAGCGTCTGGTGGACAACAACAGAGAGCGCATTGGCTGGAACAGGTGTCGCGATGCATGGTGCAATCCTAACGTGAGTAGATGCGAACGCAAAGGAAAAGATGCGGGGAAGGTGAGGAGATAGAGGAAGTGGATGAGGTGGAGGACATAGAGAGTAGCTGGAGTGGGGAAGAGCGGAGGCGAACTGCGAGGTCTACCGCAGAGACGCAGAGGACGCAGAGAAGGCAACGGCAAAGGCAAAGGATTTAACACAGAGGACACAGAGGAAAGCGGTGAGCACGGAGAGTGCGTGCCGGGCTCCAACGCGCGTGGCTTCGAGATCCTGTCCGAGGACAATATCGTGGCGGGTTTTAGGTCCTGGCAAGCTGGGGCGCAGCAAGCAGCGCCCCTACCACCATGTCGGGTTGGGGAACCGTTGATGGAACAAAAAATGGCGCCGGTTCGCTTTCGCGTCGCGGCGCCAGATTCTTTGCCGCTCCGCCGGGATTGTGGCCCGGCGGAGCGGTTCGCGAGTGCTATTGGTTAGTCGGTGTTGCTGCTGCTGAAGGTGAACATGTCCCACAGATCGCCGATCGCCGGGCCGTTGTTCGGCACGTACGGGTCATCGGCCGCCGTGGTGGGGTTCGGGTAATTGTCGCGGCTGCGCGTCGTGATCGGGCCAAGGCTCCAATTGCGCTCGATGAATTTATCGATGGAGACGTGATCCGTGTAGACGTGCGAGATGTATCCGGGCTTGTTGTAGTTGGAAACAACGATCATCGGGATGCGGGTGCCGTCGCCGAAGAAGTCCAGCGGTTGAACGTAACCGGAGTCGTAGTAGCCGCCGCCTTCGTCGAAGGTGATGAAGATAGCCGTGCTGGCCCACAGAGTCGGGTTAGCCTGCACCGCTTCCACGATCTTTTGCGTGAAACCTTCAAAAAGATCCAGCTTCGAAGAGGACGGATGGCCGTCCACCAAGCCGCTGGGCTTCACAAAGGAAACCGCAGGTAGAGTGTTGTTGGCGATGTCCGTGTAGAGATCCAGCGTGTCCTTCATGTGGTAGGTGCGGGCGTCCGTGCTGGCCATGACTTGCGAATCGTACTGGAACGGGTTGCAGATGTTGCAGTACTCGTCGGTGGCTCGGCCGATGGCGCCGTAGTTGAGCTGGTACGGATCGGGCACGTAGTTGTCCCACTGATCGCCGTAATACTTCCACGTGACCTGCTTGGTGTTGAGGTTGTCGCCGATGCTCTTCACCGAGGAAGGTGGAATCGTAAACACGGTGTTGTTGGCGTTGGTGTCGGTGTAGGCGTTGTCGCCGTTGCCGAAGTAGCCCGGATTGTAGTTGTTGAGCAGGTAGTAGTGGCCTGGGTCGCAATTGGGCTTCACCGGATGCGGAAGCGATTGGAGGTAATTCACGATGGGGGCAACACCGTTCTGAGTCATATCTGAACAGTCGGTGTAAGAGCCGCCGCCGTACGACGGAGAGCCGTAGGAGCCGCCGCCGTAGCCGTCTTCGGTGTACCAGTTATTGGTGCCGATGGCGGGATTGGGATTTTCGACTTCATCCACGATTCCACCATTAGCGGTTCCCATGTCAACTTCGACGTTGTGCGGAGGAACCAGGGCTTTGCCGTGACCATCGCTGAACCAGATAGCATCTGCGTGGCCGAGCATGATGTGATTCGCGCCAGTGCCGCCGTTGACGGACTGATGGAAGTTGTCGCTCATTCCATAAGTGTCGGCGAGGCTCTTGAAGTACGGAACGTCGCCATTCTGTACGTTGTAAAAGCCGAGAGCCGTGGAGCCTTCACCTGTTGTCGTAGCGGTCGGCGAATATTCGGTGCTGAAGTTCGCCGGCTGTTTCAAGCCGTTGGTTCCAGCGCCGACAGTGACTTCGACCCACGAAAACAGCTTCGAGTTGCAGCCTGAAGGGTTCGTCGCAGTCGAGTCGCTCGCGGAGCAGTCCAACTGTTGCCACATTTGATAGAAACGGTGAACCGGGCTGGCAGCATAGGAGTTGTAGGTGAAGAGATTGCCGTTGGTGAGCTGGAACGGGCCCGCTGGCAGAGCATTGACGTCAGTGATGCGGGTGTCTGGAGTCTTGGAGGTGAGGCCTGTGCCGCCGGAAATCAGATACTGATAATAATTTTGGGGCAGCATCTCGTATTCAGACGACTCCGCAAGCGACAAGCTATCGCCTTCGACGTAGGAATCTTTGGCACCTCCTACGAGCGGGGCGGGGAGCACGTTGCCGGGGAAGTCGGTTTTGGGCGGGCTGAGCAAGAAGGCGTCTGAAGCAGTGGTGCCCTTGTCAGTTGCCGCAATCTGCTGCGCTGCGTGGAAATTCGGTCCGGGAGTGCCGTCCGAGTTGATGATTTTTTCCGAGAGCAAGTTCCAAATCTTTTGGTTGCCCTTGGGAACGTAAGTGGCGAAAACGTGGTCGAAGCTGCGATTTTCGCCGATGATTACGATGACGTGTTTAATAGGCGACGCTGTGGTGGGGGCAGCGCTGGCTTCCTGGGCTGGAGCCGGAGTCGGTGCAGCGTCGAGCCAAAGATGCGCCGAGCGTGAACTGGAACATCGCAAGGGTCGCGAGCCCGATGCGCAGACAATGCAGCGAGTTTGATGCAACATGCTTGAAGGACATTCACCCTCCTGATAATTTTCGGAATCTACTTCAAGTGGAGCTTGAGAGTAATAACCGCGATTTGTTGCGGGCATATTTTTCTTATGTGAATGGAATAAGAAAGAAGGGAAAACGAATGAAAAAAGAAGGCGTTGAGCGGCGTCGCGCAAAAATTTCGTACTGGGACTGCTTTGCGCAAGAAGTGTCGCGCGCTCAACATAAAGTCGGGAGGAGGGGGCAAGATGCTTGCCCGAGGCGTGAATTTAATTTGTGCTCGATGAGCGAGCGGATGGCTTGGCCGACGGAGTACTGGGACTTTTTGCCCTGGATTGTTGTGATGCGTTCGCGGGAAGGACCTGGATCGTGCCCATCATGCCGCCGTCTTCGTGCTCCAGCAGATGGCAATGATAGACGAACGTGCCTACGGTGTTGGGATCGCGAAAATCCATGCGCAGCGTGACGCTAGGATATTCCAGAGTCTTCCCGTCGTAGTAGGGCACGTTGACCGTGTCGCGCAGGAAGGGTTCATTCACCGGGGCGTCTCTCCAAGCCACCATCAAAAAATGCAGTTGATGGATGTGGAACGCGTGCAGCTCGGTAGAACGGTTTTCGATGATCCAATCCTCCACATCGCCCTGATGAACGACGATATCAGGCACATCGGAAGACGGATCGAATGGCTTGGGTGTTTGGCCGTCCACCGTCAGATAGAAAATCGTGGCGCTATTGGGATTTTTTGGATCAAGCAATTTCTCCGAGAAATAGAGTTTTCGCGTGCGAACCGGCGCGACAGTGCCAAGCCACGGCAGGGTGGGAGGAGGAAGGGGAACAGGCGACGAGGAAAGTTTTGAACTAGGTTCGGGCGCATCGTTTGAGGAGATGATTGTGGCGAGCATGCGATTCGTATCGTTTTCTCCGCCTGCTCCCGTGTCCACTGTGCGCGTGACGAGAAGTCCCGGAACTCCAGGAGGCGGACCGGTGACAATAAATTCGACGCGGCCTCCCGGCGGGATCCCGATGTGCGTCTGCCAATCAATGAAATTTCCATTCATGCCATTGGCGTTAAGCGGGACGCCATCGAGGGCGACGATTCCTAATTGTTGCGGCTTGAATTTATAGAGAACTTCCAAATTGAGATAAGTAATCGCTGATGCGTTCAGGACGCGCCAGAATTGGCGCTCTCCCGGCTTCATTGCGATGCTGGCTGGCGGGTAGTCTGGATAGGGAACCGGGACGTAATTTACGGAAAGATCCTTGGCGGGTTTTCCGAACCCGGTGCCGTTGTTGGCGGCGTCTCCATCACGATCGAGCAGCATTTTCGGGACTACCGGTTCCGATTTCGATGGTGGGGCGTCGGGATTCAATAGATTTTGGTCACGGATGATTAGAACGCGCTCGGGAAGTCCTGCCACTTTTTTGTTGGCGCGTTCGATGCCTTCGATAATCATCGCGCCGGACAAGCCACCGAGAACTTGTGGCGTACTGAAACCGTGGATATGGGGGTGATACCAGTAGAGTCCGGGAGGCTCGTTCATCGGAATGTAAAAGCGATATTGGAACGGCGGGTCGTTTGGTTGAATCGAAGTTTTCAGGACGTCATCCTGGTGACAGACGGCCGGCACTGTGAGGCCGTGGAAATGAAGATTCGCGGAAGTGATGGACATGAATCCGCTGGTGCAGGGATTCTGGCTTTTTTCTGGTGGCATGTGGTGCTGGTCGGCGGCTGCGGCGTGCTGCGGATCTTTCAGATCATTTTTCAGATTCAGAATCAGAAG
Organism: uncultured Acidobacteriota bacterium; assembly: GCA_963834215.1. Classification (GTDB taxonomy): domain Bacteria; phylum Acidobacteriota; class Terriglobia; order Acidiferrales; family UBA7541; genus Palsa-295. Next base: position 230,251 of record CAWIAM010000011.1, read on the forward strand.
GTCGCCGGGGCCGAGTCGGAGACTGGGGGATTCGCTGCCGTTGGGAGTGAGATAGCAATAACGCGTGTCGCCGCCGGCGTCCGTGTAGTTGTGGACCGTTAGATCGACCTGGAGGACGCCGTTCTGGCTGCGGAGGTCTTCGGGTTCGGGGACGGGGCTCCCGACGGCAGGGCGAGCGCAGGTGCTGGCTGGCGGTTCTTGCGCGCGGAGACCGGGACGGACGTGAACGAAACAGAGACAGACGAATATTGCTAGGGTGATTCTGGACATTACTGATGATGGCCAGCGGATACGTTCCGCGCTCCTGAGGAAACTAAAATATAGGAATTCTTAGGAATCAGCAAATTTTGCAATTCATCGCCGAATATTCCGACGTTGGTATTGTACGACCGTGAAGTCAAACACGCCCGCCTAAAGGCGGCCGCTACAAAGTCAAAAGCCCTCGAGTCGGCACGCCGCGGTGTACCGGTTACGTCCAGTCGCGGCGTTTGTGGCGGGCTGAAGTGCGCCGTTACCAAGGCAAAGTCAACGTCAAAGGCGCTCGCCTGAAGACGGCGGGAACAAATTGCGCGCGCTCTAGGACGCTAGCTGCTCATCCTGGTGAATAGCCAGAACAGACTTGCCGCCAGACAGATTGAGGCTGGCAGCGTCAGCACCCATGCTAGCGCTAGATTGCGGATCGTGCTCATCTGCAACCCGCTGTGATTTGCGGCCATTGTGCCGGCTACACCGGACGAGAGCACGTGCGTGGTACTGACCGGTAATCCAAACCAGTCGGCGGCGCCGATGGTGACCATGGCGGTGATTTCCGCGGCCGCGCCTTGGCCGTATGTAAGGTGATCTTTTCCGATTTTTTCGCCGACAGTAATCACGATTCGTTTCCAGCCGATCATGGTGCCCATACCGAGCGCCAAGGCCACGGCTACTTTCACCCAAGTGGGAATGAACTTGGTGGCGTTGTCGATGTGCTTCTTGTAGTTCGCCAGGATGGCGGTGTCCGCCGCGGAAAATGCGGGTTGGTGCGTTTTGTTCATCAGGCGCAGAGCTTCGCTGACGACGTACATGTCGTTGCGGAAGTTGCGGACTTTATCCTGCGGAACGGCTTTGAGTTCCTTGTAGAGAGCCATTTCCGTGCCGATGCCGTTGATAGTTTCGCGCAGAGCGAGCATGGTGTTTGGCGTGAATTGCTTGGTGCGAATGTAGTTCGTGAGGTCGTCGCGGGCGTCGCCGATGACTGCGTTGGGCGAGACGTAATGATCGAGCATACTGGCGGTTTGCGTGGAGACCGCCACGAAGTCCTGGGTCTGCTGCGAATTGACGGCGTGATTGACGGCATAGGCGGTGGGCACCGTGCCGATGAGAATGAGCATGATCAGGCCCATGCCTTTTTGACCGTCGTTGGAGCCATGGGAGAAGCTCACACCCGTGCAGGTGAGTAGCAGCAACATGCGAATCCAAAACGGCGGAGGCGTGGTACCTTTCGGAGCTTCGTACAGCGCTTTAACCGGAATGAGCTTCTTGGAGATGATGAGGAGCAGAGCGGCCATCGCGAATCCGACCAGCGGAGAAAGCAGAAGGGATTTTCCGATGTTGGTAGCTTGCCCCCAATCCACGCCGCTGGTGCCGGTCTTCACAGACATTAATTGATTCGCGATGCCGACGCCGATGATGGAGCCGATGAGAGTGTGCGAGCTCGAAGCAGGAAGCCCGAACCACCAGGTGCCGAGGTTCCAGATGATCGCGGCAACGAGAAGAGCAAAAACCATCGCGAAGCCGGCCTTGCCTCCCACCTGGAGGATCAATTCGACGGGCAGCAAGGACACGATTGCGAAGGCGACCGCGCCACTGGAAGCCAGTACGCCGAGAAAATTCCACATTCCGGACCAGACTACGGCGACATGCGGCTCCAAGGTGTGGGTGTAGATGACGGTGGCGACGGCGTTGGCGGTGTCGTGAAAACCGTTGACGAATTCAAATCCCAGGGCGGTGAGCAGCGCGACGCCAAGGAGGATGAACGGCAATGCGCTGGTAGGATGGACGTCGGAGAGGTCTCGAAGCAAGTGCGTGCCGGCATAGACCAGGCCGATGATCACCGCTACCCCGAAGATTCCCATGCCAATCTTGGCCGGGGCGCTTACGGTCATTTTTGTATCTAGAACAGACGTCCCTGCCGCCATTCAGCACCTCATCAAAGAATTGAGATTTGCGACCGAAGGGGGTGACGGTACTGCGAGATTGTTAAGAGAGCATGACAGTTGGGTGAACAGTGCGGGGTAATGGTGTTCGGCGCGATTTTCTTGCGCTAGGGGAAGCAGCGAAGCGAAGATGCAAAGAAGCAGAGACGCGGAATCGCTTCGAGATTCGTAGCGCGAAGCGATTTGCGTGGCTGGATTATTTGGTGCGCGTGGTGTTGAAGTCGCGGGCGTGGTGTCGTAATCTATTCGGACTGCAACAGTGGTTCCGGCGCGCCCGTAGCTCAGCTGGATAGAGCGTTTGGCTACGAACCAAAAGGTCGGGAGTTCGACTCTCTCCGGGCGCGCCACTTTCCCCTTTAAAATCGATGTTTTATGACTTGCGGCGCAGCACCCTTCCGCTCAGTTTTACCTCGGTTTTACCTTCGCTCCGATCTCACCCGAAAACCTTTCAATCGATGTTCCGGTTTTACCTCTCGTTTTCCGTTCACGCGGACACTTGACGCCCAAATTTTTCTTTTGAAGTGTCCGCCTCAATCCCGGACGTGTGCGTTAAATTGCCACGGTTAAGGTAGGGATGAAAACGGAGGGGAAGATCAAATGACAGAACTCTTGACCGCGGAACAGGCGGCACAACAACTGGGCGTCACGGCCGCGACGTTGAGCGTGTGGCGGTCCGTCAAGCGCTACCCACTCAAGTTTGTGAAAATCGGCAGGAAAGTTCGCTACAGCGCGCAGGATGTCGAGGACTTTATCCGCGCGCGCACTATGCCAGGTGTCCCGGAACGCGCCGACTCGCGGCGCCGTCCCCGCGCCGGCCGCGCGGCATAGGCACACGACCGCGCTAGGACGCGGTCGCAATGTGGAGAAAAAAAAGGGGACAACCGCGTTGAGTGTACCTCGGATTCCCGCGAAGCCGCCTGCAAATATTTCCCGCGGCCGCTTCATGACACATGACCGCAAGTACGATCCGCATGTCGGTGTGTTCAACGGTGACAACTCGCACGATTCGTTTATCGCGCCCGCGCTTCCGCGGCATGATGACGCGGAGCATTGCGTCCTAGGCACCTTGCTCCGCTATCCAGAGCTCTTTTCATCCCTGCGAGCGCAGCTAACGCCAGACGACTTCATCGGAGAGCGGAGTTCCGTTTTCTGTAAAATGCTCGAGCTCGGCACCTCCGATGCCGTGCTGGTCACTGGCGCGCTGCGCGAGGGCGATCGATCGGAACTCGTGGCTTATGTCAGCGACGTGATCGGACAGGCCTCATCACCCGGACAAATTCAGGTCTACGTCCAAGCGCTAAAAATAAAATCAATCCAGCGGCGAAGGATTCGGCTTGCGGAGCTCGCGGCCTCTCGCGGTTATGACGGCGACACGGAGGACATGCTGGCCGCCATCAGAGAATTAGCGGAAATCACCGACTATGTTCCGCCCGGAGAGGAGATTCAATTCATGCCCACAAAAGCCTTGCTACAGAAGACAGTGAAGCCCCGTGAATACCTGCTCGATCCCGTGCTGACGGCCAGGGCCATGGTCGAGATTTTCTCTTGGCGCGGTATCGGCAAGACCATGTTCGCGCTCGGCATGGCCGGCGCCGTCAGTTCTGGCGGAAGTTTTTTGGGATGGCGGGCGCCGAAGGCCCGCAAGGTTCTATTCATAGATGGGGAGCTCGACGAATCCGAACTGCAAAAACGCGTTCGCCAATTGGATATCGGCAACGACAATCTAATCGTATTGTGCTGCGATGCTCAAGTGAATCCATTCCCGCACCTGGCGACACCGCAAGCGCAACGAATCATTGAGGACCACTTGGGCGGCGCCGAACTCTTAATCCTCGATAACTTGTCGGCGCTGGCACCCGCCAGCAACGAACGCGAGGGCGAGGAATGGATCGTTATTCAGGCATGGATCAAAGAGCTCAAACGGAAGTACGGCACCACCACGATTTTTCTCCACCATGCCGGGCATAGTGGCGCGTCTAGAGGCACGACCAGGCGCGAGGATTGCGTCGGCGATTTGCTTCTCGGTGATTGGCTTCATGCGGAACCCGCAGACGCCAGCAACTTTGGTTTTTTCTTCGACGCGGCGATCATCGCCTTTGTCGCGGTCGCGATCGCCGGCCGCACCGAGCTGACGTTGAGTCGCGCATAAATTTCCGTGCTCGCGAAGCTGGCATGACCCAGGGTTTTTTGAATCACCGGCAGGCTCGCTCCGTTGTTAACCATCCACGAACCGAGCGATCTTCGCAGATCGTGCAATCGCAAATCCGGTAGCCCCGCACGTTTTCGAAAAGTTTCATAAGCCCGTTTCACATCAACGACGTGGCCCCCAGCAGCGGTAGCGCTCGGGAAAACAAAGTCACTCTGCGACGTTTCCTTGCGCCGTTTCAAAACCTGCACGGCCTCTTTCATCAGCGCGATCACATAGGCTTCGCGCGCTTTCGGATTCGGGACGGTCCAAAGGCCGCGGTCCAGATTGATATCGCACCAGCGCGCACTCAGAATGTCGCCACGTCGCGCGCCGGTCATCAGCGCGAGCCATAAGTAATCGGTCAGATCGCGGTTGGGTTCGTCTTTGAGGGCAGAGAAAAACTTCGGCATTTCTTCTTTCTGCAGAAACCGCGTGCGCTTGTTTTCGTGGAACAGCTCCAACCCACTGGCGGGATTTTGGGCTAGAAACAACTCTGCGCGGATCCCCCAGTTGAAAACAGAGCGAATCAATTGCAATGCGCGATTGGCGATGTACTGGCTACGCTCGTTGCCGACGCGGCTGTGAAACTCGGCGATGTCAGTGCGGCGAATCTGATCGACGCGGCGGGTTTTGAATTCGTCGAAGAGTTTGAAAAGCCATTCGGCCATATAAACGGCCTTGTCCGGACTCTTCGCGTAAACCTTTAGGTGTCGCTCGACGTAGCCTTTGAACAGATCTTCCAAGGTGACACTGGGAGCGCGTCTTTCGAGGGGTGATGCGCCCGCGTAGTCGTTTGATTTCCAGCGCGCCAGCTTTCCATTGAGCTCTGCGGCTTTGCCGCGCGCATTTTCGACTGACACATCGGGAAACGAACCAATCGTCGTGCGCTCCGGACGGCCGAGCACTTTTTTCACGTGGTAAAAAGTTTTGACTCCGGAAGGATAGACAGCAACGCCCAGGCCGCGCGTTGCTTCGTCGAGAACGTTGTATCGTTTCGCCTTCGGGCGAAGGGTTTCGAGCGCCCTTTTGGTGAAATTGGTTTTACTCACGTTCTACCTTTGGCGGTAAAACCGGGTAAAACTGGTTAATCTCGGTGGTACAACCGCCGAGGGCAAGGTACCGTAAATCCTAATGGTTGTAAAGGTTTATTAAGGTGGGTTAACCAAAAGACATGACGCCGGAATTTGGCTACGAACCAAAAGGTCGGGAGTTCGACTCTCTCCGGGCGCGCCACTCCTTTCTCCTACAATCACCAAAAGTTAGACCGGAACGCCAGCCCTCCTTTCCTCTGAAATTCTAGGTATCATAGGTACCACTGAACCCACAACGCCTAGTGGAACATCAAATCCTGTTCCAGTTTTTTCAGCCACTTCTTTGCGAAACTCCATATCCCTGTGTAGCTGAGAGTATTCGTCCGTAACAGATTGCTTCGCGTGACCGAGCCAAAACTTAATTAGGTCTTCGGGCGCACGCTGCTTTCTCAGCCATGTAGCACGGAATCTTCGCATCGCGTGAAAACCCGCTTTCGGCTTTCCAAGTTCTGCGAGAATCGGATGCAAAGACCGCCGCAGAATATTGGTCTGAGACAGCGGCTTACCCTCTCGGTTTGCAAACAGCAACCCCGATTTGCGGTCGCCAACGAATGCTTTGAATAGGCTCGCCAATTCGGGAAAAAGATCGACCTCCCTATAAGCATTCTTGGTTTTGGGAGCCTGTAATCCACCTTCCCAACACGATTGCTCGATCGTGATGGTGCGGCAATCGTCAGAGAGGTGTTTTACTTCCAAACCGAGAGCTTCACCGATCCGTAATCCACTTCCGGCGAGCAAAGCATACAAAATCTTCTCCTGCCCACTGGCAGCAGCGACGATTCGGCTCATGGTTTCAGAATCGAATGAGGGTTGATTCTGTTTGCCCACGATAGGCAAGTCCAGGAACTCATGGTTCCACTTTCGCGGAAACATTTGTTCCCCCTCTTCATCTACAGCGGACGCTACAATCAATTTCACCAAACCGAAATAGTTCACGATGCTTTTTGGAGACAAGCCCGCTTCATTCATTTTCTGCACCAGTGGCTTTACCGTGGCATTTGTGATCCTGGCAAGCGGTAAATCTCCTAGGTTTGGGTTGAGCCACTTATTCAGAGGGTTTTGCCAAGCCTGAATTGTGGCGGGTTTCACCGGATTTCGCTTTCGAGTTGTGGAGTGATTCAAGAACCAAGACGCTTGCTCACGAAATGTGACCTCATGCGTAGTCTCAATAAGATTCTGAGTATCGTTGACCCCGCTGGTTTCTACGATTTCGCTTGCTCGGCGTCTCCGCGCACCTTTGGGCAAATAGCCCGGAGTGTTCGGGTCAACAGGACAGATTTTTTCGCTTGCATGAAATCTCGGCTGTCCTGCCGGGTATCTCCAAAAGCGAACGACAAACCACTTACCACTGACTTCTATTTTCCCCACCTGACCGCGTCGAGCCATACTTGCTCTTTTCCGCTTGTCTGGTGTCGCGGGCGAAATACTAACACGTTCGAGGCCACCAGCGATTCCTGGAATCGGAGCGGCTATGCAGAGTTCCGCTTCCGACCCGACCTCGGACGCGGGGGCCGCAATTTGCCGGACAACTGGATGGACCGATGAATCCCGCTGGTCCACAATTTCAGACGGATCAGCGCATTGCACTTCTGATCGAGCGTTGTCAGAAAACACTTTTCCTCGTCTTCTGACCCTTTGGTTGGAGCTGCTAGGTGGTGGGAACTGCTTACTTCATCAGCTACGATTGGCCAGAACTGACCCGTTCTGGATTGAATTCCCATCTGCTGTTACTGAACCTATTGCAGGTGGGGCTTCGGTTTTATAATAGACTTGGGTTCCTCCAGTTTGCGAAGGTCCGGTCGATGCGGAAGCTATGCCAACAGACGGCGTGACCGATGCATCTAAAGAGTTTCAAAGGGGATTCAAAATGGAAACCATCACGGTAACTGAGAGGACGGGACGGAAGGTAAGAATACCCCGCGAGGCTATCTGGCGGCTGGAAGGAAATTCGGTATTTGTGCCGGGGCCGCGTGAACCCCACCGCACAAATATCACATTCCACCGCTTTCCACGGCTTCGCCGGGGCTTTTTTGTGCGATATATGGCTTTTCTGGATGAGGTCCGGCGGATGACGAGCGACCTGGATAAGCGGCTCAGTTGCTCGATTGACGTACAAGAGAGCTACCAGGAATTGCGCGACTTGATTAGCGATCAACGCGAGGCAAACTAAAACCGTATCTCCCGTTACTTGATTCCTCGTGATTCCAAACCGGACTGCTAGGTGTGGTAAAGCGAGATGCGAACGCGATGGAGTCGAGCGGATGGTCAGGACCCATTTCTTCGGTGGAACAATACGAAACAACTTTTTGGCGAAGGGGTGCTGTTTGCTACGGCGGCTCCCTGAGTTTCTCAGTTCATGAGTTCAGGAGATTCCGGCGGAACGTAAGTTTCAAAAACTGCACCATCAATCGTTTCGGTCTTGGCAAGCTTCCATCCCAAGCGCTTTAGCTCCCTCAAATCTTCATCAACTTGGATAGAACCGAGTCCATCATTAATGCTCTCAAAGTTCCAAAGAAGCCGCTTCTGTTTTTCCTCTATCAGCGTCCATTCGGGACTATCCTGTTCTAAACCTCGTTGCGCTCGTTCGAGACGTTCGAGTTCGATGTTGATCTGGTCTTGCCTTTCCACAAGCTGCTCCATTGTTTGTTGATTCTCTTTGCTAGACGACATAGTTACTCCTATCTGGCCGTGAGGTGGACCAACCGTTTCTGCTGCACAAAACTGAGAGCCGACAGCAGCCCTAGTCCTTGGAACAGCCTTTGGACTTTAGGCGGCTCGCGCGTAAGACGGGCCGGGGCTTCTTTCACTTCTTTCACTTTTTTCAGCGGCATGTTTCTCTCTGGTGGGCAGTCTCCGACCGGGAGGGAAATATATGTATTGAGAAAAAAGAAAAAAAAGAGAGAAACAACTATAAACCCCACATTTGCCGTGAATTCCGGTTCAAACTTTCTTCACAGCCGAGGGGGAAAGAAGGATAAGGAAGTGAAGGAACTGACCGAAGGTGGCCTCATTGTTCCGAGTCCTGACTCTCATCAGCCGAGCAGTGCTCTTCGTGGACGTATCGTATCGCGGTCCGACCTTTAGTTGCCTGACGAACCTCTTGAACTCGGCCAGATTCCAGAAGGGTCTGTAACCGTTCATTGCGGTCCCGGGATTTGCAGTGTTGGAACGCCCGAGTTAGCTGACTCCTGGTGATTCCTTCGGTCCCACCAGTTCGGATTGTCTCGGCTATTTTCTCCACGTCGGAGCCTTCCCGGTTCATTCCCGTTTGCAGGAGACGGAAAATCGTCTGTTCTGCATCGGAAGCGGCTGCTATGGCGCGGTCCAGAGCTTCTTTCGTGACTCGTAACCCACCGGACTGCGAGATTTCAAATATCGCAGCCAGCTTGAGCACCTCTCCGCGAAGTCGGTTGAAGAAGGGTGCTGCGAGAGCCGAATTGGGCTGATTACCGAAGCGGGAGTGAGCCTTGGCATACCACTCCTCATACAAATGTTCGACCTCCGATAGATCGACATCGCCATCCAGCTTCGCTATCAAGGCCAAATGTGCGGCTAGGAGAGGCAACTGCTCTTTATCGGGAGCGATGGGCTTCGGTATCAGGCGCTCCGACCTTCCCACCTGCTTCGGTAGCCAGCGCGGTATGAAACCTCCCATCGTGTCGGCCTCTTCGAGGTTATTAATGAACCAGTCGGCTGAACTGGTCGCTAGGATATTCAGTCGAGGAGCCTCACCGAAAATAATCGGAGGCGTGTCCGACCTTTTTCCGGTCTGGCGATACGTGATCGGGTCAGGAACGCGGTGGTTATCGTATCGGTCGGTCATCCACTCTTTGACACCTGCGAACTTCGGGTCATTCAAAGTTTGCAGCGTGACAGAAAGCTCCGGCCAGACGTAAAGCCCTCGGGGAGTTGCCGCGCTTTGCTGAAAGAAAGCTGCGCGACTGCCCCACGTTGCTTTGTGGAGAAGTCCTTCAATGTTAGCCGTGTCGATCACGCTGAGGGCCACATCAGTCGCGGTATTGCGTCCTTGGCCGCTTCCTGACAGCAACAAGACCCAAAGGTCAAGCGGGTACGTTATCGCGCCCCACTTGATGTAAACCTTTCCGTTCAGCGCAGAGGCAATTAGCTGCACGGCAACCCATTCGTGAACTTGCCTGGGCATCTCGAAGACATCCGCATAGTCTGCATAGGCCGCGATGAAATCGGGACACGGAGGGCCAGCTACGAAGGGAGTTGCTGCGGCACTGAGAATTAGTTCGGGATTGTGAGTGGCGCTCATTACTGCACCTCCGAAGTGGACTGTGACTGTTTCCAGTTCTCGAAAGCGGCCAGCACTGCATCTTCGATCTTTCGCTGCAACTGTCGGTTCGACTCGATTTGGGGAACGTATTGGAAGGACCGCCCACCATCGCTCACTGAGCGACTCGGCATGGCTACCCACGTTTGTCCCTGCCTGTTCTGCAAGATGCGAAGGTCGGAAATGACGAGCGAATCGCCGTCGCGGTCTGACAGTTCGACGCTGGCATCTGCCAGACGGTGAGGTTTTGTCGAAGGTTGTATTGATTTCACTTTGATGTGCATGTTGTTGTGTCCTGTTGCGTTTTGGATTTCAGCACCACACACCAGACGACCTGTGGGTAATGCTGAGTGGGGGAAAGCTGTCTAAATGAGGATTCAGGGCTTGTCAGTTAGCAGGTGAAATGGCCGAGGTGTGTTAACGGCTTAGCCTGGGACAAGAATTGAGCCAGACACCACGGGCGTTATGGACCGAACTCGGGCGGGAATTTGCTCTCTCGCTTGCCCCTATATAAATAGAATGTACGGACATTTCCGCAGCATTTTTGACGCTCACAAAAAATATTTTTGATCGAAGTAAGGACTTAGCGCCTCAGCACCTGCCGAATCCTATTTCTCAAGCCGCCTCCCTTTCAGGGGGCGATAAAAACCGGCTTTTTCAATGACTTTCTTTACGCGCCTCAAGGCACGTCCTGCCGTGTCTTCGGTCTTATAATCGGGAAACCGTCTCAAGACATTCCGCCATGTAATCTTGGTTTCTAGGTCCTGGTCGAGGAGCCAATGCGCGAGTGGGCGGTCTTCCTGGGCGACGTGGCTGTAGGTTACGAGGTCCAAGCCATTCTTGGTGTCTTCCCATTCCTGTCTCTCCTGGTCAATCCACCAGTGCGCTGCCTCTATGTCGCCGTTGTGGGCACGCAAAAGTTCCTTTTGGTGCGTTGGGTTCAGAAGACGACGGAATTCTTCTCGAACATTGTTGAAAACGGCTTTCCGCACGTACGTTGTGAAAGAAGCCCCGCCTTCTCGGCTATGGTCGTGCAGTGCCATTGCGCGTTGAATGGACTTTTCATTTGCCTCTTCGATACGAACGCGGCTGTCGTCGTAGTACAAGACATGATAAGACTTGATATCTTTGGAAAACATTCGATCAGCAAACAAACGGGCTTCCGAAAGCAGCTTTTTCGTGAGTGGATTCGTCGGGTCTTCGGGTTTACCGCCTTCTCGCCAGTTTTGATACGCTCCGTTTAGGTCGCCGCGATACCATCCGCGAATGCCCGGGTTCTCCGCATCGGCAGTCTTGCCGTCTCGGATCGCGCCTTCCGGTTCCGCGACTCCACCTTTGTCGGCTGCGCTCATCGCAATCGTCCCTAGACGGCCAATCTAGTCCCTGAACAATTTTCGATTGATACCGGGCCGACAGGATCGGAGAGTTTTGTGCCTGGATCGTATTCGGCAACAGGCGAGTAAGGATCAACGCGCTACCGCCAGGGTCATTGTCCACCTTTAATGGGTCCATCCGATCCGTGGTCAAAGCAGCGTTTCGGGCGAACCGTGGCGTACCGAATTACCGCAGAGCACACCATTACTTTGCCCCAAAAAGGATCAAGTGCTGTCGCTAGAGTTACTTGGTGTGCTTATGAGGTAAGTCGCTGATATATTCACAATTACTAGCCGCTCCGACACCCGGAATCACTACCATCACGTCCAATGTTTTCAACGAGTTCGGCGGGGAATGGCAGACCCGTATTTGCATGGCTTCGTGGGGGCCATTCTTGCTCCTAAGTTTAGTGGATTGTTGAACTTTCTATCTGTGCCTCCCGAAACCTAGTTTCGAGATTGAAAAAACAGCGGAGCGGCGAGGCCGAAGGTGGCTGACGCTGATGGCGTTTCTCCTCAGATGATTTGCTCAGGACGTAGCCCTTCCCGACCACATCCCGGTCTGTCATTGCTGACACAACCTGGCAGTGCGAGAATGAATCGGTGATTGGGTCCGCCTGGACCGCGCCTCTATTCTCTTCTGTCGTGCTGCTTGCCACACGGGGGAATCGTTGAGGTTCATTTTAGTTGCTTCTCTCCTCTGTCTGACCCTCACGCTTCGGCCCACGGCAGCGCAGGCAGTAGTTGACGAAGAACCCGAAGCAAATCCCGGACGCCCTACCGTTTCGACCCCCGCAACAATCACGCCCGTGGGGTATCTGCAATTTGAAACGGGTTTTGTTCCTGCGTATCAGTCGCCGGAATTTTCTTCGCGATATAGCCTGACCGAAGCAATCAAGTTTGCTGTCGCACCGCGCTTGGAGTTTCTGGTTATGGCTGAACCGATAGCACACTTCACAGCGGAAGGAACAACCGCAAACCGCGTGGCGGATATTTTCGTGGGTGCACAATTCGTGTTCTACCACGGGGAAGGCGCGAAGCCGACGCTAGCGGCGAGCTATTTTCATCGTGCGTATGACGGCGGTGCTCCTGAATTCGATTACGGAAGTCCGACGAACTCCGTTCTGATTCTGGCCAGCGCGGATGTGAAGGGATTTCACTATGATGGAAACGCCTTCTTCACGGATTTGAAGCAAGCGCCCGTGCGTCGAGGCCAATTTGGCCAGTCACTGACGATTTCTCATCCGTTCCTCCGCCGCTTCACACTGTCTGGTGAGATATGGCACTTCACGCAGCCCTTTCTAAAGAGCAATGCCGTCGGAAATCTTTGGGCCGTCAGCTATTCGGCCCGGAAAACGCTCGTTCTTGATGCAGGTTTCAATCATGGACTAACCGGGACATCCACAAAATGGGAGGCGTTCGTGGGATTCACGTATCTGTTGCCGCATCGTCTGTGGAAGGTCCAATAGCTGCGTGACTCCCGATCACTCGCGCAACCGGACATCTTCGCGGCGAGGGACTCCGATTCTCCGGGAACGACCTTTACTAGACATGGCCGTATTTGCGCTTTCCCTTTTCATTGAATATGATCTGATTGCAGTTCATCTTAGGGTGACGCCATGCCCCCCAAATACTACCTCGGCATAGCCATCGCAGCCATCCTGGTACTCCTGTTGGGTATGTTTTTGCAGCGTTGGCTAGGTACGCGATTTGTCGTCCTGCATAAGAGCAGTGGCACAGACCAACTAGCCCATCAGCTATCGAGAATCGCTGATTCCCTTGAAAAACTAGCGGTCCAGTCAGGACCTTCGCCGCCTAGTGAAAAGCCCCCTGTTGGGAAGCCTCTTGAGCAACCGCCTGTTGACAGGCCACCTGTCGAGAAGCCGTCAATCCCCCTGCAAAGTGCTCCCCAACCAAGTGAAGTTGACCAAAAAAAAGCCGACAAGGAAGCTGACCGTCACGTTAGCTTGTCTATGTTTGGCCGCTAGACCAACGCTTGCGCCAAATTGCGGTATCACGAGCGTAGCAGCCTACAGCGGACATCTTCGCGGCTAGCACTCCACGATGCGGGGAGGGCATTTAACAGGAATCAGCCGACAACAAGACCAAAGCTCCGTTGCGGAGTGGACTAAGGCACGAAGGGCTTGTCATATCCGGCGAAGAAGGAATGCCAATCGACCTTTATTGCAAGCGCCCCCAACTGTCTGAAATTACCGTCTACGTACACAAAAGAACCTACTTTCAACCACGGTCCCTCTTCGCTCGTGGCTATCGAGGCACTATAGATTTTCAGTGGTTGTTCGGCCAGAGGAATCAGCTCCGAATCAGTCACGAAAGGTGACAGATGACCGACCTCACAATGTTCCGCGTGGACCAAACGATTCTGCCCATGAGCGTAAATTGGAAGATAGGTGTAGAGCCGCGAAAACTGATAGCCGAGTTGGTAGCGATACTGGAAATCGAGAATCGGGCCATCGGTCAGCCCGAATACTTCGATAAACCACGCCGAACTGTTCGGGATGAGCAAGGCGTGCATTCGGCTTTGCACATTGATACCTCTGGCGTGAGCGTCCACCAATTCGCGGATGAACTTTTGAAATCCACCATCAGTGTCAGGATACCCGGTTTGAATCGGCGGGGGTTTTAGGTCAGATAAACCCGTTGAGTTCGCGCAACTCGATGCGACGAACAGGGCTAAAATTAGAGGAGCGAGACGCACACTTATTCGACCTACGATATCAGACACCGTACATGGCGGTTTGGTTCGGAATTTTCTTAATTTGCGTCATCGGACTTCTTCCGATCCAAATCTCAGGCGCGATTTCTCCTGTGACGGCGTCGAATCGTAAGCGCAGGATGTACAAGATATTCGACCGTATCCTGGACTTTTTTCTGGCAGGAGTGCTCAAGGTATTCGGGGTTCACGAGAAGTGAAGTCGGTGGTACGGTGATATGTCGCATCACCGGACATCTTCGCGGCCAGTGTTCGCATACTGAATCGAAGAAAAAACGAGATAGAGGAATCCATTACTTCCGGGGCATCGGTATGCGCCTTTTGACCCGAGTAACTTTGCGGCAATGGCGGTCATCTCCCATCCGAGATATTCGTTATCCGGCACGCATGCTTGGGTAAGTTCAGCTAGATTTCGTGCTTCTCCAAACACTTGCACGGTCGCTATTGCTTCGGTGACTTTGGTCGGTAAACGCTGGTTCGCCCAAGCCCACAGCCAAGTGCCGCTCTTGACCGAAGTCGTACCGACAACTTGAATTGAGGCGGTTACCTTTGGTACGCCCTCTTGCGAAAACGTGAGTGTGGCGCGTTCAAGGTCGTAATCCCACCGAGGCCAACTGCCGATGTGGAATTCTTGCTTGCAGCTTTCGTTGAGTCGCGTTAGCTCATGCACTGCCTCGTGTCGAAAAGTTGAAAATTGCTTAGGGTCCATCCCTGCTCGCTCCAATTTCAGCAACGAATCAACGAGTTTATACTACGCCGTCGTCCAACCCCCGATAAGCTCGAATGCCGCACAGCTTCCGAAGCGGATCTCGGGGCGATTTCAACTTCTGCGGGAGGAGCGTTTCAGGACTTACTGCTGCGTAGGCGACTCTCCGTCACTCATCGCAAATGCTTCACCCTGGCCAGCCGCCTACCATTGCGTATCTGATTTAGCTTCACCGAGTTGCTCAACCAGAACCAAAAAATGCCATAGGGCACTCCTACTAATAGGAGAACACCCGTGAATTCCCACCGGGACAAACCATTACGCACGCCCCACCAGACTAGGAAAGCTCCTCCCGAGAGGATCACGACCCAATTCAGAAAGTGAATCACGATTGAAAGCCAAGGCAGTCTTCCAGTTTGGCGCTTATATTCGGTCCAGCCTCTAACGGTTGCGCGACCGTCCAAAACAAATCTTTTTAGAGTCGATGGGAACACGGAATCCGGGCAGTCTATCACGCAGGGGGCAGCGTTCGACATGCCTGGTAACTCGCGTCACCGGACATCTCGCCAGGGCAAATTCACTCTTCCGGTGAGTGCGTTAATGAGGCGTTGAGATTATAGCGTCTGTACTTGGAATTTTGCGTGGTCCCGGACCACCATGCATGATACAGACATAGCCATGAGCGTTCTCGATGGCGCAGATAACTACCGACCGCAGATCATTGAGAACTACCGAGAATTTGAGCCGCCACTACGGCTCCGAGGATGGGTCGAAGAGCTACTGAATGACGTACCTGCCAAGTATTTGGTCGGGCTGAACACGGTGATACTAACCAATCAAAACGCTTTGACCCGCGACCAGCGGCGGCAAAAGATTTGGGGCCGAAAACGTAAATACAGACTTGCCGAAGTGCGAGGCGCATACTACCGCGCAACAAAGTCCAGGCCAGCGTACGTCCTTCTCTTGGTCGATAACATTCTCGGCTCGGTGCCATCTTGGGTGCTGCGGATGCCGCTTCTGTGCTATACAGAGATTTCGGAAGTCCTATACCACGAAGTCGGACACCACATTCATGCAGTTCATGAGCGGGTCTACGACGGCAAGGAAAACGTCGCTGAAGACTGGCAACGAAAACTGAAACGACGATTTGTCCGCAAACATTATTGGTGTTTGCTACCTGTCTTGTATCCCGCATCGAATCTAGCCAAGTTCATTCTCAGATCAGCGACTTGGAAAAAGCTCATGGAAGCTAACGCACGACGGCGTGGCTAAGTCGAAACAGCAAATGTTCTCTCTATCGGATCATCTTCCAGACTTCCCTCCACGCAGTTCAAATACCTGATTAGTTGCGTAACCGGAAGAGTTAAGTCCAGTTCTCCGATTTCCTCGCCCTGAACTCATCTCAGAAAATTCTGATTTTCAAAATCCTGTCTGGCGACACCCATGTTCAATCTCTTTTTTGCTTGGGACGAAGCCTATACTCGGACGGAATTGGCGATTTTGTCTGAAATTTGGGCGCAGTTTATCGCGCTACTGCGAACAACGAGGAAAAATCATGCCAACCGTACCGGAGATCATCACTGAAACCGTAATCAAGCAGTTGGAACAGGGCGTTGCACCGTGGCGTAAGCCGTGGTCTACGTCAGTTCCGCGCAATCTCATCACGAAGAGAGCATACCGCGGTTTGAATGTTTTCACGCTTGCCACCCAGGGATATGGCAGCCCGTTTTGGCTCACGTTCAACCAAGCAAAGCAATTAGGCGCTCACGTTCGGCAAGGCGAGAAGTCTTCGATGGTGATGTTTTGGAAAATCGACGAACTCGTTAGGCGGAAGATCGACTCGGACGGTGAACCTTCCGACGAGAAGGGCAAGTCATTCTTGCTGCGCTACTACCGCGTGTTCAACGTCGAGCAGTGCGATGGTTTGAAGGCACTGTATGGCGACGACCGCAAACCAGTGAATCCTATCGCCGAGTGCGAATCCATCGCGGATCGGATGCCAAATCCACCGCGAATCGAGCAACATTCGCAAGCGTTTTATCGGTCTTCGGCGGATATGGTGGGAATGCCGTCGCGGAATTGTTTTGAATCGCCCGAAGCGTATTATTCCACGCTTTTTCATGAACTCACGCACTCAACCGGACACAAATCGCGTCTGAATCGTTTCGAGCAAACCGCTACGGACCACCAATTCGGAAGTGAGTCCTACAGCAAAGAGGAACTCGTTGCGGAGATGGGAGCGGCGATGCTTGTTGGAACTGCTGGCATTTCGCACGCGACTCTCGGGAATTCCGCAGCCTATCTGCAAACCTGGATCACGCGACTCAAGTCTGACTCGCGGTTGATTATCTCTGCCGCATCTCAAGCCCAAAAAGCAACGGATCACATTCTCGGCAAGACTCAGAACGAGGGGAGGGACAGCCAATGAGCGCCACGACTCTTCCGTTCCCGATGCCCCTCGCGGAGAAATACCGTCCGCACGCGATTGCGGATTTCGTCGGCTTGGACAAGCCGAAGCGCATTCTCGCCAAATTCGCGGCAAATCCGTACTCGTCCGCATGGCTGTTTGTCGGTCCGCCAGGAACGGGAAAAACCACGATGGCTCTAGCTCTCGCGGAGACACTTCGTGCGGAACTGCATCACATCCCATCACAGCAATGCAACGTCGCCGCCGTCGAGGATGTCATTCGCCAGTGCTGGTATGTTCCCGCGTCGGGTGGATTCCATCTCGTGCTGGTGGACGAAGCCGATAGGATGTCGAACGCCGCACAACTGCATTTTCTCTCGAAACTAGACGCCACTGCCTTTCCGCCTCAGACGGTTTTTGTGTTTACGTGCAACACGACCGATGGCCTAGAACCGCGATTCCTGTCCCGGACACGGCAGATCGAGTTTTCGAGCTACGGACTTGCAAGCGAGGCCACAAGATTGCTTGAAGGAATCTGGCGGCAAGAGGCAAACGGAGCATCAGCACCAAACTTCGCTCGGATCGTGAAAGAGTCATCGAACAATGTCCGCGACGCCCTTATGACTCTTGAGACTGAATTGCTGGCGACTTGAACAGGACCCAATTACAGGTGGAATCGACTCCACCTCAAAAAGGGTCATAGAAAAACACTCGAACGCTCTTGAAAACCGGAGGCACCAAACATGCGAGTCGCTATGTATGCGCGAGTCTCAACGAACAACGGCCAGGACCCGAGTATGCAGACGCGAGAACTGCGCGAGTATTGCCAGCGTCGAGGTTGGGAGATTGAGGGCGAATATGTGGACACGGGGGTGTCCGGTGCGAAAGAGCGTAGGCCACAGTTGGACGCGCTTCTCATTGCGTGTCGCAAGAGGCGCGTGGATGCCGTTGTCGTCTACCGTTATGATCGGTTTGCCAGAAGTCTGCGGCAGCTTGTGAACGCGCTCGAAGAGTTCCGTTCGCTTGGGATCGAGTTCATCAGTTTGCACGAGGGTGTCGATACCAGCACTCCGAACGGTCGGCTAGTCTTCGGCATCTTCGCCAGCATTGCGGAGTTTGAGCGGGAGTTAATTCGGGACCGCGTCAAATCCGGTATCGCCGCCGCAAGGTCGAAGGGAAAGAAGCTCGGACGGCCAATGGTGAGCGTGGATGCCGCGACGATTGCCGCTCTGCGCGATTCCGGTGCTACGTGGAGCGCGATTATTCGACAACTCGGCCTGAGTGCTGGAACAGCAAAACGAGCCTATTACAACCTGTCCAAAAACCCCTCTTCCGAAGGCTCTGCAAGTGTCTGATTCGACGCGGCTGATTTCCTCAAGTTTGCCTGTCCACAAACAGATGATTTTCAACTACCCCACACCGTACCCGCCCGAAGCGGACAGATGTTGCGAGGTCAATGATTCCAGCGAGGGCATGAGGATTCCCAGGAGAAGACTCCCTCCATATCAGGCGTGAATTGAATGGTCATTCACAACCCGGTGTGTCGGACAGTATTAGAAGTAAAGTTCCTCAACAGATAACTTCCCATGGTTGACCCGTCAAAAGGACTTGCGGTATGCTGCGCCCCGGCGCACGATTTTGGGGAGATGACTGCATGAGCGATGAAGCTGTCCAAGACCTAAGTCGTTCTATCGAACTTCTTCTGAAATTGAAAATAGCTGAGTTGAGGGGCGACCGCTCCCAATCCGAAATGATTCTGTTCCTCGACTCACTCGGCTTCAAATCGGGGGAAATCATTAAGCTGATGGGGGCATCTGCGGCAACCGTCCGTCCGATTCTGTCCCGTGGGAAAAAGAATAAAAAGAAGAAATAGCCTTCACCGGGGATAGGTGGCTCGAATCCTCATAGGAGTACACCCATGCCGAAAGTCCGAAATAAAAAAACGAAGAATGTTGACGACCAAGCGTTGCCGAGTCTCGCACTCGTTTTTGGCTACATCGCAATCAAGGAATTGCAGCGTTTGGAGGACCGTGTTCGGGTGCTCGCTCGCCTCGGTTACGGAAACCAAGAGATAGCTCTGATCTGTGACACGACGCCGATGACTGTGGCCGTGATGAAATCGGGACTGAAAAAGAAGAAGTTCAGGGGGACAAAATGAATGCCGATGGCGCGGATTCAAGCCGCTTGATGCTTGCCTACCTCTGTATCGCCAGTGAGAAAGAAGCCAGCCTCGAACGAAAGGTAGAAATTTTAGATAGGTTCGATTTGACCGATGCTGAGATTTCCAAGGTGTGCGGTAGCGAAAAACAGTCGGTCAGAAATGCCCGTCACTCGCTGACAAAACATGCCTCCAAAAAGAAGAAGAGCAAGTAACCGCAGACGCCCTCGTCTGAGAAGAACTATTAAGCTGCCTGCGGCGTATTTTGAAGCCGTGGAAATCACGAGTGTGCTTTTTTCTCCCCTCTACCAGTTTGAGAACGGGCTAAGGATTCTGCTCAACAGCTTTCTGGCAACCTGCTACGGCACTAATTGGTGGGATGCATCGCTGAAAACGAAGCTGCCCGACATTTACAAGTACTCCGAGGAGCAAAAAAAACGGCTCGACGCAATGCCGTGGATCGGAGCATCCGCGGCGGTCACGATCATGCCGATACATTTGGTGACCTTGGGCCATCTCGAAGAAATCGTCAAGGCTTATCAGTCGGAATGCATCCCGCAGCTATTCCCCAACCTCTTCTTCTTTCTCGGGCACATGGACCTAATCAAGCGGATTCGGAACATGTACACGCACATGTTCCCGTGTATTTCTCGGAGCGATTGCCAGACCGCACGAAGTGAAATCCGAACCTTGGGGAAACACATCAACTCGAAATTGCCCTGACAACAAACGCACATGTGCCTAAGCCCATCAGCGGTCTTCGATTGGTTAGGAAGGAACGAACAATCCCTTGCCATCTGGCTGGAAGGACTCGCTCTCGTCGCAATCTTCTGGTTGGAGTTGAAAGAATACAAGCGGCAAGGGCGGGAGCGAGTTGAGCGGCAGCACGAGTTAGCCGCTGAAATGAAGATTGCCCGCGACTCGGCGCGTGCCGCCAAAGCCAGCG
The DNA here is from genome assembly GCA_963834215.1 of uncultured Acidobacteriota bacterium. Lineage (GTDB taxonomy): Bacteria > Acidobacteriota > Terriglobia > Acidiferrales > UBA7541 > Palsa-295. Next base: position 250,346 of record CAWIAM010000011.1, read on the forward strand.
CCGATGCTCTACTGAACAGCGAACGCGCTTGGATTGAAATTAGTTTGGCACCATTGAAAAAAGACCAATGGAATCTCGATGATGATGATGTTGTTGTGCATGACTTCTTCGCGTGTTCGATTCAAATCAAGAATCACGGTAGGACGCTTGCCCGTATTGAGAGCGTCCAAATCGGCGTGGATACCGTTGACGGACCAGTTCCAGAGAGACCCTCGAACAGCACAACAGTCAATCTCCATTCCCTGCTTGGGAGCGGTCAGGCCGAAAAGGTCGGTGCGTTCAACGCCGAGTCCGCGTTTAACGATGGAAAAAGCATTGTGAACGGGACGCATAGAGGGATACTGCGAATCATCGTGAAGTACCGAGACGTGGTGGATGCTTCCATCCTTCACGAAACGTCCGTATTCTACGTGTTCCAAAACAGCTTGGAAGAAGAGCCTGAAAGGATTTCGTACGAGAGCGTTTACACGTGAAGAAGACCTGCGGGGAACCGAAGGCAAAAAAGAACTGATCTGAATTTAATAACCGTTGCGCATCCCGGCTTGCCCATGCCTCCGTTTCGGACCGCCCTCGTAAAACGTTTCGTTGCAAATCCGGCAGTGCCGCCCCGAGCCCAACACGTAGTCTTGGAGTGCGGGTAGCACGTCGCTCTCGTCACACTCGGTGCTGAGGACAAAAGCGCCAACAAAATTGAGTCAAGCGACACCGAAGCACCGAGACGAATATTCATTGGAGCGGGACCCATTTCAGGTGGTCGTCAGGTTGCACACCGCGAGATTGAACTCGCTAGTGTGATCTCCGCGCCTCAAGTAGACCCAGGGGCAGATTCTCGAAGGGCAACCCGGACGCAACGAACGATAAGGGGTTTGGATTTTTCCGGGCGTGCCGTTCTAGTCTCTGCCCCGGTGGTCACTGCCCCCAAATGGGGACTATAGCTCTTTGCGATTCATTTTCCAATCTCTGGTTTATTTCGCTCAGATGCAAAAGACGAAGAGGCGTTTTCGATTTCCGGCCTCAATGCTAGGTCCAGTTAGGTATCATTGCAGGATTTAGAGCGGTCGCTTTAGCTCGTAAGCGACACCAAACAAGCTATTTGGATTTTGACCCGGACTATCTACGAACCAAAAGGTCGGGAGTTCGACTCTCTCCGGGCGCGCCATACTTTCCTTATGTATTTCGTTTACGTAATCCAAAATCGCCGGATTCTAAGTCGGGGGATCCGAGGGCCGCTAGCTGGATAGAGTCCGCCTGCGGCGGAAAGCAAGAGGTCGGGAGTTCTCCGCGTGCAGTGGACGGGCGTCCATTCGCGCAATTTCAAATTGCATTGGCGGTGGCGACGCGGGATTACTCCGCGATTTTCGGGAGTTTGGCGGGTTGGAGGTCGCGGCGGATGTAGACGTCGTTCGGCTCGAGGCGTTGCCAGAGCTTGTAGCCCTTTTGGGCGAAGTAATCCTCGTAGGCTGGATCGAGAAACAGGTTCTCGACAATTAGAAGTTTTGGCTTGTACACGTCGAAGGAGAGGCCGCTGAGGACTTCCAGTTCCCAGCCTTCGACGTCCACGCAGACAATGTCAATTTCCCGCAGGTCGCTGGCGTGTTGGCGCAGAATGGTGTCCAGGCGGCGGACTTTCACTTTTATTTCCCTGACTGCGGTGGGGACTGACTTCATCATGTCGGCATACTTGCCGCGGACGCCGAGCGATGAAAAGCTTTCGTTCGTTACTGGCTGACCGTGGTATGTGGCATCGATTTGCACAACGAAGAAGCTGACGTCGTCATCGTCCGCGGTTCCGCAGGCACATTCGATGACGTTGAAGCCCTGCTGCCTTTGTAAATCGCAAAAATAGGGGTTGGGCTCGATGGAGAGGACGCGCCATCCGCGGGAGCGGAAGGTGGCGCTGACCGACAAGTAGTCGGGTTTGGCCGCGCCGACTTCAACCATCGTGCCGCGGTAAGTGGGATCGGCGAAGAAGGCTTCCTGAACGACGAGGTCCACATCGCCTTCGACGATCTGTTTTCGTTTTGGAGCCGCGGAAGTGTTTTCTGCATCTGGCTGCGGCGGCGCAATGGCTTTTCCCCCTGCCGCGCCGTGAATCTTTCTTGGTGCAGGCGTGGGAGGGTCATATGCGCGGAGGAGAGTTTCCAGGTGCGCGCGAGTAGGGCCGACGGCGGAGTCGAGAGCTTCGCGCAGGAACGATTCGGCTGCTTCCAGCTTTCCCAGGCCGAAAAGCAACATTCCCATGTTCGCGAGCGCATCGGGGTTCCACGGATCGAGCTTGAGGGCGCGGTCGAAGGAGCGTTCGGCGAGCGCGAGCTGTACCACCGCACAATCGTTCCAGAGTTCACTTGATTCCCGGTTGGCGAGCGCTTGGTGCAGCAGCTGCGAGGCTTCGTCGAGGAGACCTTCGGCGAGCAGGGTATGGATCGCGTGCTGGGTTTGCGAGGGCTGCGCCGTTTCGTTATGGGACATGGCAGGGTTTCCCGTTGACAGGGATGCATGTGCGCGGCCACAGCGTTTGTGGAGTGATTAGAAAACCTGAAGCATCGCGAAGTGCGCAATTTGGCGGAGTGATTGGCGCCGAGGCGGGCGACGATACGGCGTCAATTCCGTTCGTTGCGTCTGGAGTTGCGGGGGGTAGGATGCGCGGACGTGAGCTATAATCGCGGGACTCCCGCTGTTTGTTGACTTAAGCGATTTTCAGGACAGAGTAGCGCGCGGGCAATTTCTAGCGCGTCGAGCGGCCGCGGAGGCTTTGCCTGTGGCGTTTGATGTGTTTATCAGCTATGCGTCGAAAGACAAGATCGTGGCGGACGCGGTGTGCGCGCGGCTGGAGGCGTCGGGAATTCGCTGTTGGATCGCGCCGCGAGATATTGTGGCGGGAAGGTCTTACGGCGAAGCGATTATCGAGGCGATCCACGGCGCAAAAGTGTTGGTGCTGGTTTTTTCTTCGAGCGCGAATGCTTCCGGACATATTCCGAAAGAAGTGGAACGCGCGGTGAGCAACGGCGTGGCTGTGCTTCCTTTTCGGATTGAGGATGTGGCGCCGGGGAAGTCGCTGGACTATTTCATCGGTTCGGTGCATTGGCTGGATGCCATGACGCCGCCGATGGAGAAACATTTAGATAATCTGGCGGCGACCGTGCATAAGTTGCTGTCCGAGAAAACGGGCGAGGTGGTGACGCCGCCGACGGATGCGACGGTGATGTGGCAGCGGAACGCAGCGGGGGATGCGACTCGTTCTGCGGGCGGCGGTGCCAGCGGTCCGCGCGCGGGCATTTTGAATTCTAAGACAGTTTTGATTGGCGCGACCGCGGTGTTGGTTCTTGCGGCGGTGATCGTGGGAATGATGCTGATGCGTGGCGGCGGGAATTCGTCGGGAGCGGGGGACACATCGTCTGCGACGAATCCTTCGGGTGGCAGCGAAGCCGCGAGCGAATCGAATCCGCCGAGCAATGTGGCAACGCCGTCGCCGCACAAGACGGCTCATTCCGGAGTGAACGGCGGCGCGGATCCCATCGTGGGTTGCTATCAATGGTTCAACAACGCGCCGGTGACGATTCGCGGGGATGGCACGATGACGGGTGGGCCGTTCACGGCGCGCTGGCGATTGGTGGATGCGGAGCGGCGCGCGTACACGTTCACTTGGCCGATGATGATTGAAACCCTAACGGTTTCACCCGACCAGCGCACGATGAGCGGTGGGAATCAGTACGGTTATCCGATTTCGGGCGGACGCGTTTCGGGAAGCGTGGGCTTGGCGGGAACATGGCACTGGGCGAACGGGTGGAACGTGTCCGTCGCGCCCAACGGCACATTCACAAGCGGGACTTTTCGCGGAACCTGGCGCGCCGTGGACGCGACGCGAGGAATTTATGAGATGAATTGGCCGAGCCCGGTGGATAGCGTTTTGCTTTTGGGAGGCGGTACGCACATTTCCGGAGCGAACCAATACGGGGTGGCGACGTCCGGCGTGAAAACGGCCGCTTGCGGCGGAAATTAAGGCGCGTGCGCGCCAGACAGACGCGAATTGGGCGCCGCCAATCCTTATAGACACTGAAGAAACATTCTCCGCTCGATTGTTAATCCGCGACCTGCACCAAACTCAAAGGACAGACGCAACGTTATTTTTTTCGCAGGGCTTGCGAGATTTTTTTCAGGTCGGCGATGAAGCGTTGCATTTCTGTGTGCCGGGTTTGCTCATCGGGTGCGCGGAGAATGGATGACGGGTGCACGGTGGCCATCACGACGGGAGCGAGCGCGGATTTCAGGAATTCGCCGCGATGCTGGGTGACGCGAAAATCGCGGCCTAGCAGGGATTGCGCCGCGGTGGCTCCTAGGCAGACGATAACTTTCGGATGCAGCGCGGCGATTTCGGCGTCCAGCCAAGGCCTGCACGCGGCCATTTCCGCGGCGTTTGGTTTTTTGTGGATGCGGCGCTTGCCGCGGGGTTCCCACTTGAAGTGCTTTACTGCGTTGGTGACGTAAACCTGCTGGCGGTCAATGCCTGCTTCAGCGAGAGCTTCGTCGAGCAACTTGCCGGCGGGACCAACAAACGGTTTACCTTCCAAATCTTCCTGATTGCCGGGCTGTTCGCCGACGAGAATCATTTTTGCGTTGGACGGGCCTTCGCCGAATACGGTTTGCGTGGCGTGTTTCCATAGATCGCAGGCTTGGCAGTTCTTCGCCTGCGTTTGCAATTCCTTCAGCGAGCCGTGCGGTTTGATGGGCTGATCAGCGGATTTGGGCGGACGTTTCGGCATTTGCGTGCTTCCTGTTTTCTATCCGAGTCGAGACTTTCAATACATACCGGGATGACTGCATTCGGATAGGCGGCGAGGTTGACAATGCTCGGCAAGATGTAGAAAATTGGGTAGGCGAATAAAAGGCGAAGATTGATGCCTTGGCTTTGGCGCCTCGCGTTGCACTATTGATGAACTATGGCCGCAAACTTTGCAGCTTTGCGCTCGCAGGTGGAACTGGCTTTGGCCGGGCGCGTGGCTGCGCCTTTTACCTATCGCGACCGCAAGATCGTTACGACGGTTTCCACGGGCATTCCGGAAATTGATGCATTGACGGGAGGTTTGCCGCGCGGGGCTTTGACGGAAATTTTCGGGCCTTCTTGTTCCGGGCGGACCAGTTTGCTGCTTTCGGCTTTGAGCGCGCGAACGGCGCAGGAGGAAGCTTGCGCTTTGATTGATGGCGCGGATGCTTTTGATCCGCATTCGGCGGAAGCGGCAGGAGTGGAGCTGCGGAAACTTTTGTGGGTGCGTTGCAAGAATATTGAACAGAGTTTGCGGGCTACGGATTTGGTTTTGCAGAGTGGAGGATTTGGATTTATTGCGGTGGATTTGAGCGATATTGCGCCGCGGTTGGTGCGGCATGTGCCGCTGGAGTCGTGGTTCCGTTTTCGGAGGGCGGTGGAAGATACGTCGACGGTTCTGGTGTTTTTGGAGCAGGAGTCGAACGCGAAGACTTGCGCTTCTTTGGGATTGCGGATGGAGGCGGAGGGGGCTTCGTGGGATCGGGCGGTGCCTGTGCCGGATGCGGATTTTGTGCGGCATTCGTTGGGGTGGTTGCTGGATGGATTGAGCGCGCGGGGGGAAGTGTCGCGTACACGTTCGAAAAATGGATTTTCTTCCGGATTTGCGGCGGAGCGGACGGGGATTTTTACTGCTTGGAGGGATTGGGGTTATTTCAGTTGGTTGCGAGAGGAGCAAGAGCAGAGCCAAAAACGAAGTCAAAAGATTTAACGCAGAGACGCAGAGAAAACCGCAGAGAACGCAGAGAAGGCAATCCCACTGCAGGGAGTGAATGGAGATTCGAAAATCGTGGCATTCGCTTCGATTTATGTTCCGAATTTTATGGTGCAGGCCGTGGTGCGCGGCGAGGTGCGGACGCGCGCGGAGGCAATGGCGCTGGTGGATGGGATACCTCCGCTGGTTCGCGTGGTGGCGGCTGATGAAGCGGCTTTGCGGGCTGGGATTCAACTGGGGATGGCGAAGTTGCAGGCGGAATTGTGTGGAGTGGAAATATGTGCACGGTCGCGAGCGCAGGAGAAAGCGGCGCATGCGGCTTTGCTGGATTTAGGGTGGTCCATTTCGCCGCGTGTGGAAGATCTTGCGGCGGACACGATCATTGTGGATGTGGCGGGGCTCGGTTCGTTATTTGGTTCCGACGAAAATATTGCGCAGGAGATGGTGCGGCGGGCGGAGGGGTTGGGATTGCAGGTGCGTGTGGCAATTTCAGCGAATCTGGAAACGGCGGTGCATGCGGCGCGCGGTTTTCCGGGGATTACTTTGATTCCGGCGGGCGAAGAAGAAAAGTGTTTGAGCGCGTTGCCGGTTGGTGCGCTTTCGCCTTCGGTGGAGGCGCTGGAAACTTTTGGGAGCTGGGGAATACGAAACTGCAAGGAATTGGCGGGGCTTCCGGTGCTGGAACTTTCGGAGCGATTGGGGCAGGAGGGAGTGCGTTTGCATGAACTGGCGCGGGGGGCTCGTGCGCGGGCGATGGTGTTGGCTGAACCCGTCGAGAGCATGGAAGAAGAGTTGGAGCTTGAGGATGCGGTGGAGGATTTGGAGCCTTTGTCATTTTTGCTGGGGCGTTTGCTGGATCAGATGTGCGCGCGGTTGGCGGCGCGTTCTTTGGCGGCGGCTGCGATCCGCGTGAAATTCGATTTGGGGGATTTGTTCGGGAAGGAGGTTCAAATTGGGGATGAAAATGTTTTGGGGAATTCCGCGAATGGCGCTGCGGCGCAGAAACTTTATGTGAAGGTGCTGCAGCTGCCGGTGCCGATGCGGGATTCCAAGATGCTTTTGAAATTGTTGCGATTGCAATTGCAGGGGGATCCGCCGGCTGGGGACATTGTGAAGATTGTGCTGGAGGCAGAGCCGGCGCGGCCGCGGTCGGCGCAGGGTGGATTATTTGTTCCCGGTTCGCCGGACCCGGAGAAATTGGAGCTTACGGTGGCGCGACTGGCGAAATTGGTGGGCCGCGCGAATATCGGTTCGCCGGAATTGGTGGATACGCATCGTCCTGGAGAATTCCGGATGAAGCGGTTCGTGATGGAGGGCGATGGGACGCGGATTCGTGCGCGAGGTGGGAGCGCGCGTGGGAAAGCAATGGCGGCTGGTGTTGATGATGCGAAGCGTTTGCGCCGGCCGGCTACTGGGTGCCGGATTTTTCGGCCTTGCTTGTCGGCTGCGGTGGAATTGCGGGAAGGGTGTCCGGCGAAAGTATTTTTTCGCGGTTGGTGCGGGTGGGTAGTGGCGGCTTCGGGGCCTTGGAGGACGTCGGGGGATTGGTGGCGGGAAAATTCTTGGCATCGGGATGAGTGGGATTTGGAGTTTGAATTTCAGGTGGCGGAGGGTGGCCGAGCGGGGGTTTATTGCGTTTATTACGATTCGGAGTGCCGGGGGTGGTTTGTGCGGGGTGTTTACGATTAGAGGTTTTCGTGTCGGAGCGGAAGGGCTAAGTCAAAGTCAAAAGATTTAACGCAGAGGACGCAGAGAAACGCAGAGGACACGGAGAATTTTGTAGAGAAGGGCGATTTGGGTGTTATCCATCGCTACCACGTCGTACGAATGATCTGCTTTCTTGCCGACGCCAGGGGAAAGCAGATTCCTCGTCGCCTGCGGCTCCTCGGAATGACAGTTGCTTGTTTGTTGTTGGTTGTTTTGTGATCTGCGTAGAGTTTCTCACCTCCATGTATACGGAACTGCATGCGCGTTCGGCTTTTAGTTTTTTGGAGGGCGGAGCTTTGCCTGAGGAATTGGCCTCAGTGTGTGTGGAGCGTGGGATGGCGGCGATGGCCTTGCTTGATCGGGATGGGGTTTATGGCGCGCCGCGTTTTTATCTTGCCGCTCAGAAGATTTCGTTGCGGGCGCATATTGGGGCGGAAGTGACGGGGGTGGGCGGGTGGCGTATTCCTTTGCTCGTGGAAACACGCGTGGGATATCAGAATTTGTGCCGCTTGATTACTTTGATGAAATTGCGTGCGCGAAAGGGCGAAGGGCACGTCACGGATGAAGAAGTGGCGGAAAAAGCGGCGGGGCTGATTTGCCTGACGGGAGGAAGGGAAGGGCCGCTGGCGCACGCTTTGGGGCGTGGCGGGATTGAAAGCGGGACGGAATGCGTGCGGCAGCTTTGCGAGATTTTCGGACGCGAGAATGTGTATGTGGAATTGCAGCGGCATTACGACCGGGCGGAGGAAGCGCGGAATCACGCGGCGCTGGAGATTGCGCGGAAACTGCGTTTGCCGCTGGTGGTGACGAATGGCGTGTGCTATGCGCTGCCTGAGCAGCGGGAAGTGCTGGATGTTTTTACCTGCATTCGCAATCACCGGACGTTGGAGACTGCCGGACGTTTGCTGGCGCGCAATGCGGAACGGTATTTGAAGTCGCCGGAGGAGATGGCGCGTTTATTTGCGGATATTCCCGAGGCTATCGCGAATACGGAGTTGGTTTCTTCCCGCCTGCAATTCGATTTGAGCAATTTGGGATACGAGTTTCCGAAATATCCGGTTCCCGACGGGAAGTCTCAGGCGCATTTTCTGCGCGAGCGGACGCTGGAGGGGATGGCCGCGCGTTATGGGTCGGAGAATGAAAAAGCGCGCGCGCAGATCGAGAAAGAATTGAAGCTGATTGAGAAGCTTCAGCTAGAAGGATATTTCCTGATCGTCTGGGACATTATTCGCTTTTGCCGCGAGCGGAATATTTTGGTGCAAGGACGCGGATCGGCGGCGAACAGCGCGGTTTGCTATGCGTTGGGGATTACGGCGGTGGATCCGGTGGGGATGGATCTGCTTTTCGAGCGATTTCTTTCCGAAGAACGCGGCGAATGGCCGGATATTGATCTGGACCTTCCCAGCGGCGATCAGCGCGAGAGCGCGATTCAATATGTGTACGAGCGCTACGGAAAACTGGGCGCGGCGATGACCGCGAATGTGATCACTTATCGGGGGCGTTCGGCGGCGAGGGAGATTGGCAAGGCGCTTTCGTTCGATGCGGAAACGCTGGGACGTCTGACGAGTCTGGTGGGCGCGTGGGAATACAAGGACGAGAACGATACGCTCACGCGGCATTTCGAGGACGCGGGACTGGATTTGCAGCATCCGCAGATCCGCAAATTCCTGGAGCTATGCGTGAAGTTTCAGGATTTGCCGCGGCATCTGGGGCAGCATTCGGGAGGGATGGTCGTCTGCCAGGGACAATTGGATTCTGTGGTGCCGCTGGAGCCAGCGACGATGCCGGGGCGCGTGGTGGTGCAATGGGACAAAGAAGATTGCGCGGATATGGGCATCGTGAAAGTGGATTTGCTGGGGCTGGGAATGATGGCGGTGCTGGAAGAATCGCTGCAGATTATCCGGGACGATTACGGCAAGGAAATTGATTTGGGGCGTCTGCCCATGGACGATCGGGTGGTTTACGAGACGCTGCGAAAAGCGGACACTGTGGGGATGTTTCAGATCGAAAGCCGCGCGCAGATGAGTTGCTTGCCGCGCCTGCAGCCCCAGCGTTTCTACGACATTGTGGTGCAGGTGGCGATTATTCGGCCCGGACCGATTGTGGGGAAGATGGTGAATCCTTATTTGCAGCGGCGGATGGGGCGCGAGCCGGCGACTTGTTTGCATCCATCGCTCGAGCCGGTGCTGGAGCGGACCCTGGGCGTGCCGCTTTTTCAGGAGCAATTATTGCGCATGGCGATGATCGCAGCGGGATTTACGGGAGGCGAGGCGGAAGAATTGCGACGCGCGATGGGTTTCAAGCGGTCCGAAAAGCGGATGAAGGATATCGAGCTGAAACTGCGCAGCGGGATGGCCAGGAACGGAATCACGGGCGAGGTGCAGGATACGATCGTGCAGTCCATTACGTCGTTTGCGCTGTATGGATTTCCGGAATCGCACGCGGCGAGTTTTGCGTTACTGGCTTATTCCAGCGCTTATTTGAAATGTCATTACCTGGCTGCGTTCACCGCCGCGATGCTGAACAATCAGCCGATGGGTTTCTATCAGCCGGCAACTTTGGTGAAGGATGCACAGCGGCATGGTTTGCGGATCAAGCCGATTGATGTGACTTGTTCGGATTGGTTATGCAAGTTGGAAAAGGAGAGTGAGGGTTTCAGCGTGCGTTTGGGTTTGCGTTACGTGCGAGGTTTGCGCGCTGAGGTGGGGGCGGAAATTGTTCGCGAGCGAAATGTGCGGGCGTTTGCTTCGATTGCTGATTTGAAATTGCGCGTTCCGGGGTTGCGCAAGGCGGAACTGGCGACGCTGGCGGGAATTGGCGCGTTGAATTGTATTGGGGGCGCGCGCAGAGTGCATCGGCGGGATGCGCTGTGGCAAATCGAGCGCGTTGCGCGGAACGCCGGGCCTTTGCTGGAGAGATGCGATGAGGCGGAGGATGAGGCGATCGCTATCGCGGAGAAAGCGCCCGGGGATTCACCGCTGCTGCCGATGACGGCGGAGGAGCGGTTGGTAGCGGATTTTCATGGGACGGGGATGACGGTGGGCCCGCATCCAATGAAATATCATCGCGCGCGAATGAGGCGGCAGGGAGCGGTGACGGCGTACGAGCTGAATCATCTGCCGGACGGGACGCATGTGCGTTTCGCTGGAGGCGTCATTGCGCGGCAGCGGCCGGGAACGGCGCATGGATTTGTGTTTTTGAGTTTGGAGGATGAAACGGGGATTGCGAATGCGATTATTACGCCGCAATTGTTTGCGGAGCAGCATGTGGCGATTGTTAGCCAGCAATTTCTGTGGATCGAGGGGCGATTGCAGAATCTGGACAATGTGGTTTCGGTGAAGGTTGAGAATGTGCGGGGGTTATTGATTACCGAGGCGGAGACTGAGTCGCATGATTTTCATTGAGGGGCTGTGTGAGGACTCGAAATTCGCTCCCCCAGCGGCTAAAGCCGCTCTGATTTTCCGTTTGTTACGGCACGGCTAAAGCCGTGCCCTGACGAAAATCACGGATCTCACACAGGGGCTAAAGTCCCCCAATCCGGCAACTTTGATGTCGGAGCCAAAGCTCCGACGCCCTAAAAGGCGCGGCTTAACCACACCTGCTCAGAACGTCATCGTTGGTCGCCGTAACACTGATGGCGCACTAAAGTGCGCCGCTACAAATGCTTCGCGGATGAGATACTTATGGTGTGTGATGGGAGGTTGCGATTTCTTTGCGCGGACATTTTCGGGTGCTTTATCTCTATGATGTTTCGGAGGCCGTTAACTTAGACAGCCTGCGGGCGATTCTTGAGCCTCACGCCGTACAGGCTCCCGCGAGCCGCACTCCGCCGATTCCACATTATTTGAAATTTGAAAGGCCGCCGGTGATCGATCCGATCGGACCGGTGGTATTGAAGACCGGCGAGACAATCGGCGGCAGCACGAAATATTACGACTACGGCGTTGTGAGCATTGAGATGGAACTCGGGTTCGCGGGCGATTGGGAGTCGCTCGTGACGCAATCGAGCCACTGGATTGGCGCGCCGGAGCTGGAGGCCAAAGCGAACGAACTGTTGCGTGGTGCGTTGGACCGCGCCGCGGGCGCTCTGGTGCGGCCTTACAAGACTTGGTTGAACGAGGACTACTTCATCGTGCACCTAGAGGAATTGCCGGGCGCGGACGGCGCGACGTTGGGCGCGAAGGATTTGTTGGCGGGGCACGGGCGGGAAATCGCGCAGCTGGTTCGCGGCGAGTCCGTATTTTTATCGGACGCGGAGACACAGGAAATTTTGCAATCGACTATTTCGTACTCGCGCGCGGATTTGCTGGTGGTGGGCTGGTCGGGGGCGTTGGTCTACGGCAACGCGGAGAGCGCCGCGACGACGATTCAATTGCTGGAATACGCCAATACACAGCTGTTGGAATTGCGGCATTACGACAGTTTGCTGACGCGGTTGCTGGATGACGTCTACCGCTCGCTCGAACATAAGAGTGGCGTGGCGGCCGCGTGGCGGCTTTCGCGCGAAGCAGAGCGGCTGAATACGATCCGGTTGGACGTGATGGAGTTGACCGAGAAAGTGGATAACGCGATCAAGTTCTTGAGCGACATGTTTTACGCGCGACTGTACGGACTGGCGGCTGCAAAAGTAGGAGTGACGGATTACCGCAGGCTGGTGGATCAGAAACTGCGGACGGCGGGAGAACTGTATCGTTTTATGGTGGATCAGTTCAACCAGACGCGGAGCTTCGTGCTGGAATTGTCCGTGGTGATTATTCTGATTATCGAGATTATATTCTTGTTTCGCGGGAAGTAGGCATTTCCTCTCGGCTAGCCGCGCCTCCGCGGCGTACTCGTAACCCACGGCTCTATATATTTTCGGAACCTGATGCTAGCTGGCCGTCACGCTCTTGCGCAGCGGCGCAGGCCGCAGATCGGCGGCTGGCGTCTTGGCAGCTTCCGCTTCTTCGGCGCGCGCCATCAGTTCTTCTTCGGCCGCGAGCCAATTGGAGACGTCGTCGCCTTCTACAGCGCCACGCTCAATGTAAATTTCGTAGGCACGGCGTTCGATCGCTTCGTGTGATGGAATCCTTTTGTTCGAGCTGGGCATGATGGGGCCCTCCCTCACGACGACAATACTCCACTTGGCGAGACGAACAATACAGGAAAAAATGTAAACGGCCGCGAAAGCGGGCGGCGATGTTAAGAAAAGTTAACGATCGCTGCGATTATTTAGGCGCAATGTTGGGTAACGAACGCAGATACGCGATGATCGCGACGGCGTCTTCATGTTTCATGTGGTAGATGTGCATGGGAGGGCGAATCGTCTCGCCATTGGCGCCGATGCCTTTTTCGAGGATGTTCACGCCGTCCTCGTCCGAATAGCCGGGAAAACCGGCTAGGGCCGGGGCGCGTTCAGCCCAATGGGGATTCGCGTGCACGGGCGTGATCCATATAGGCGCGCCTTGCAGCCAGCGGTCGAGCTGGAGCTGGCCTTGATCATCGCGTGGCGTGTGGCATTCGCCGCACTTGGCGACTTCTTCGACGAGATATTTGCCGCGCTGGATGTCCGTATCTTTCGGCGCGGAGGCGGCAGATGCTGAAGATTTGTGGACGGTGATGGTACTGGCTGCAAAAAAGGCTGCGAGCAGGAAGATGCCGCAGACCGCAATACGAATTCTCGTTTTCATTATGACTTGCTCCGTTTTTAGAATAACCGGGCGAGATTTGAAGACTCGCTGTCAGTACGCGATGCGAAAGCTCGATTTTGGTGCCAGAGTCGTTCGGGAGTCAAATGTGCATTTCAAGCGTCGCGACGAAAATGCGGGGCGGCAAATCTTATGGCTGTTTGCGTTTTCTCAGCGCGCGGCGAGTGGAATTGGGTCGAACGCGCTGAGTCTTGGCGGAAATGACATGGCCGGCTGATTCAATCTCGGCCAGGATCGCGCGGATCGCGGAATCAGGGATGCCGATGAATTCGACGCCGACGCCGACGCCCGGCAGGCAATAGCGCACTTCGCCGCGCGTTTGTACTTCCGCTCCAGTGAATTCGAGGCGAAAGCGCAGGTCGAGGACGGCACCTTCGGGGAATCTGCGAGAGGTATTGATGAACATTCCGCCGGTGCTGATGTCCGGAACGCGAGTGAGGATGGGGTCGTCGGCGCCTTCGTATTTCACGCTAATTTCGCCGATGCTGTGAATTCTCTTCCCGAACCGGGAAGTGTCCCAATCTTTTTGGGCGTTGCGATCGCTCACGAGACCATCACTCCTTGCGGTATCTGCGCTGCTTTCTTGACTTTCGCTGCTTTGGCGGAGATTTGCTTTTTGCCGCAGTGCGGGCAGTAGAGGAAACCGCTAGAGAGTTCGCGACGGCAAGAAACACATTGCAACGCGTAGAGCTGAGAGAACGGCACGACGCGCTGCACTTCCTCGAGCGTGGTAAGGCCAGCGCGGACGTGCTCGAGCGCGTACTCCTGCATGAGTTTCATTCCGCTGTCTTGTGCCAGGGCGCGGATTTCGTCGTTGTGTCCATTTTCGCGGATGGCCGCGCGGATCGGTTCATCGAGCGCCAACATTTCGTAGATGCCGATGCGGCCCTTGAAGCCGGTGTGGTCGCACAGATCGCACCCATTAGGCGCGTTGTGAACCGGCCCGGGGTCGGTGATACCTACTTGGACCAACTGCGAGGCGTGCTCGGGGGTTGTGGGAATTGATTTGTGGCACGTGCACAGCCGCCGGATTAATCTTTGCGCGATGATCGAGGTGAGCGATGTAGCGATTTGATAGCCCGGAACGCCGAGGTCAAGCAGGCGCGTCAAAGCGGAGATGCTGTCGTTGGTGTGGAGAGTGGAGAGAAGAAGATGTCCGGTTTGCGCGGCCTTCAAGGCAATTTCCGCGGTTTCTTTATCGCGAATTTCGCCGACCATGATGACGTCCGGATCCTGGCGCAGAATGGAACGCAGGCAGCTTGCAAAGGTGAGGCCTGCCTTGGTGTTCACCTGCACTTGATTCAGGCCTGCGACGGCGTATTCCACAGGGTCTTCTACGGTGATGATGTTGATCGAGGGCCGGCGAATCAAATTGAGGGCTGAGTAGAGCGTGGTGCTCTTGCCGGAGCCGGTCGGGCCGGTAACTAAAACCATGCCTTGTGGCAGGCGCAGCATCGGCAGGAAACGTTCTTCAATCCACGATGGAAAGCCCAGCCTGGCCAAATCTTGCAAGGGCGCTTCGCCCTCGAGAAGCCGCATCACGACCTTTTCGCCGTGCTGCGTGGGCAGCGTGGAAACGCGCAGGTCAATTCGGCGGCCACCGATCTTTACGAGGAAGCGGCCATCCTGAGGAGCGCGGCGTTCGGCGATGTCCATTTCCGAGAGAATCTTGATGCGGGAGGCCACCGAATTTTGCAGGACTTTTTGCAGGCGCTGGTAGTCGCGCAGCATTCCATCCACGCGGAAGCGGACGGCAGTGCCGTCACTTTGCGGCTCAATGTGGATGTCACTGGCGCGGCGCTCAGCGGCGGATTTGATCATGGAGGCGACAACCATCACGGCGGGAGTGGTTTTCGACTTTTGCAGAAGTTCCGATTGCATTTCCCGCATGGCCTCGACGTTGCGCTCCTGCGAGCTGAAGGAAATGAATTCCATTTCGGACTCGCTCGCAACCTGGGAGGGCCTTCGCGGAAGGTTGGTGGAGTCGGCATTGTTGATCACGACCGGTTCGGTGGCGCCGTAGAACTTTGCGATGGCGGCTTCTAACTCAGAGCGAAACGCCAGGCGCGGCTCGATGATCATTCCGCACTTGAAACGTAGTTCGTCGAGCAACTGCAGATTTTGCGGTTCCGCGAGAACTACGACGAGTTTCGCGCCGTCCACTTTGAGCGGCAACGCGCTGCAACGCTTCGCCATCGCCGCGGGAATGAGGCTCAGTGTGGAATCGTCAATGGAGACCAACGCGCAGTCTACATATTGAATCCGGGAAACTTCGGAGAGCGCAGAAACGAGATTCTCTTTCGACACGATGCCGCGCTGCAGCATCAGTTCGCCGAGATGCACAAGCTTACCTTGTTGATCCTGAATGGCTTTATTGAGGTCGTCTGCAGAGACTTGATTCCGCTCGCGGAGGACTTCACCTAGCCGCTTTTTCTTCATTAGGCGCGCCTCTCCCGAAGCGACCAGCACACGCAAAACCAAGGGAAATCGCTGCTCGCGCAAGAGGGAAACCAGGTTCTTCTATGGCACAGCATCGTCCGGAACCGGTACGCGTTCGCGCTAGTTCGCATTTTGTGTGCGAACGTCAATTAGCAATTAAATGCCCGAACGCTAGCTCGGCGGCAAGACAGGTGTGCGAAATGGAGTCGTGAGCGAAGAATCAGGGCGCAGTGACTGACGATGCAGGAACAACGTTCCGTTTTGGTGCAGCGCGTTTAGCGGTTTGTCCCGTTTTGTTCGATGAAGGTGAGCGCGTCCATCACGGTGCGGAAACCGCCGCGCGAACCGAGTGTGTTGGTTTCGGACTTGGAATACAGCGGACGGCGGTGCGAAGAAAACTTGGATGGATCGAACGCGCCGCGAGTGGTGTGGAACACCCAAACGTATTCGTGGTGGCTCTTGTCGGCTTCCGAGGGAGTCATGAGCGCCGTGTCCACGGTGCTGAGCGGCGTCCAATCCGAGAAGCCATTTTGTTCGACGTGGATGGCGTCGGGCATGGTGACGTTATAAAACGCGACATCGTGGGTGAAGATGACGACGAAATCCACCATCGCGGGAGTGGGAGCAGGGCAGACGCTGGGGAAGGCTTTGTGGCGGTTCTGCGCGAGCCACTTATATTGATTAGGCGAGAGGCCGTAAGCGGAAAAATAGTGCGTGCAATTGGCGGTGTCTTCTTCGAGTTGACGGACGGCGGTATCGTCGTCATCGTCGGGATTCACCGGAGGCTTGGCGTGAACGGGCGCTGGCTGATCCGCGGGACTGGACACGGGCTGCAGGCTCGCGGAATTTTCTGCCATGGCGGCGTTTTCACTTGGTTCGACTCTGCTCGATACCATCGGCGCGGATTGAGAAGTGGCGTCTGGGGAAACGTAGGCTTGCGCAACCGGAGCCGTGATCCTGGCCGGTACTGCTGCTGTCGGCGTTGGCCGAGCTGGGGCCGTCTGTGCCACTACCGTGGGTTGCGGCGTTGAAACTGGGGGCTCAACCGGCGCTGCGTCGGGTGTTTTGTGTTTCTTTGCGCGCGCGGGAGCGATTGGTTGCGGGTTGCTGTACTTGGCGGCGACCGTGGGAGCGGGCGGCGCGGGTTGCGGCGGCGCTGATACTGTCTCTACATCCACGCTGGACGCATGCGCGACGATTGGGGCGCTCGTCACGGCTGGAGCAGGCGCGGGAGCACTGACTGGTTGGCTTACGTAAACAGGCGCCGAGACAGCAGCGGGCGCGGGTGCTGGCGCGGCGGGAGATGGCGTTGGTGCTGGTGCGGCTATTGCAACCGCTGGTTGAGTGGGAGCGGGTGCGGGTATTCGAGAGCGCTACGGTGCGACTGGCGAGGTGCGGGCTGCGACGGTGACTGGCGCGGGTGTTGGCACAACCGGGGCTGGCGTTGGTGCTGCTGGGGCCATCGCTACTGCTGGTTGAACTGGGGCCGGAGCGGGTGGCGCAGGTGCCGTAGGCGCGACCGGCGAGGTGCGGGCTGCGACGGCGACTGGCGCGGTTGAAGTGGAAACGGCAGCAGGAGCGCTAGAAGTTGCTACTGCGGCGGGCGCTGGTGAAGCGGGCGGCGTTGCGCTTACCGTAGGCGCTGCGGATCTTGATGCGCGCCGCGCGGCAAACGCGAGCGACGCCGCCTCTACCGTGTTCGGTTTTTCCTCCGGCGCGGGAGGCAGCGCGGATTTCGGCAGCGCCGAATCCAGTACGAAACCTTCGGTGCCGTCCGCGGTTTGAATTTTTACGTAGCCCTTTACGCGTGATTCGACTTGCACGGGATCGCCGCACTTCAGCTTCGCGGCCAAGTTAAAATCGTCGAGATTTTCATAGACCCACACGCGGTCTTCGTTCACGGCGCATTTCACGTTGGTGTTGGTACCCGCCTTCGCGGGCGACGCGGAGCCGACGATGACGAGCGCGAGAGCAAGACCCAGCGGACGAATCATTTTTCCTCCGACCATCGCGGCTTTCGGCGTCGCGGCTTGTGAATTCGCGACGCGCAGTGACGCTGACGGAAGTTCGAAATCTGCGGAATTACGGGTGCGGCTATGATGACGGGCTTGGAGCTGGGGGTACGCGAGCAGTTGCGTTCCGAAATGCGGGAAGCGACAGACGAATGGACGTTGCACGGCGTTCCCCAAGATCCACCGCGGTCTGAAAACAGGTATAAGCTGCACGTCCAGTATGGGGACAAGCGAAAGTCGGGCACAACTGGACGAAGGTTCAGAAAACGGGCAACGTCGGACAGTTCACTTTTTCATCGCCTGAGGCTGGAAAGAGCGGGCGGCGCGGGGGTGAGCTATTTTTTGTGATGGCCGGCGCGGCGCTTTTTGTCGTAACGGGCGAGCGCGCTTTCGATTACGGGATAGGCCGCTGCGGCCGGTTGAATGGCGTCCACTTCGACGATTTTGCCCTCGAGCTGTTTGTAATCCTGAAAAAATCTGCGGACCATGGCGAGTTTGTGCGGCGGGAGCTCGCTGGCTTCATGGTAGGAGTTGTATTCGGGATCGGCCGTGGCGACGGCGATGACTTTGTGATCGAGCGTTCCGGAATCCACCATGGCCATCAGGCCGATAGTGCGGGCGTACATGATGGTGAGTGGATTCGACGGGGACCTGGCAGAGGACGAGGACGTCGAGCGGATCGTGATCTTCGGCTAACGATTGCGGGATGAAGCCGTAATTTGCCGGGTAGTAGACGGCGGAATAGAGCACGCGGTCCATTTTGATCATGCCGGTGGCTTTATCGAGCTCGTATTTGACGCTGGAGCCCAGCGGGATTTCGATCACGGCGTGGAATTCCTGCGGCACGTGTTCGCCGGGACTGAGGTCATGCCATGGATGCATCGTTTCCTCCGAATTGATTGTAACGAAGTCGGGACGAAGAAAGGCTGCGATTTGTGGCGTCGCGTGTGCGCGCTGCGGCGTGGTGCGCCGCTATAGGGCGTTGGGCCGCGCTTAGCGATTGCCTGGACGATTCGTGAAAATGGTTTTGCCGCCTTCGTGCGCGAAGACGAATACGGTGCTGGCGTTGACGTCGCGCAGGGCTTGGTCTTGCACGTAGTCCTCGGTGAAGAGGAACACGCGATTCGGGCCGTTCCAGAGGCGCGCGAAGGATTGGTCGTCTAGAAATACGTCTGGAGCCCCGGGGAAAAAGGAGCCGAACCACAGGTTGCCATCGTGGCCATTGAGCACGTAGAGTTCGGCGCCGGTGTAGTAGTTCAGCGTGGAGCCGATTTCGTATTTTCCATTTACGACGATTTTGTCTTCCGGCTGAAGTGCGCTTCTGATTTCGAGCGCCATGCTTTTGGACGTGAGCTCGGGCGAAAAAATCACGTAGCCCCAATGGACGCAGAAGAGCACGACAACCATCATTGCTACGATTGCGAGATTCGCTTGCAGTAATTTGCTGCGGCGGCGCAGAAGCCAATTCAAGCCGGTGCCTGTAAGCAGGGCGATGCCGACGAGCAGTATTGGACCGCGAAACAGGCCGAACGCGTAAATGGTGAGGTCTTGCATGTGGCCGAGGGAGAGCTTGTATCCGCCTGGGTGCGGCGTTAGCACCGTGCCGATGTCGGTGCCTGGAGGAAAAGGATGCGTCATGGCAAGCATGGCCATGGCCGCCGCGAATCCGAGGATGCCGAGCGCGAAGAGAATGCTGGAGGCGATTTGTCCCGCTTTTCGTTCCGGCGTTCCGGTGGCGGATTCGTGTTCGTGCTGCAGCCAGCCGCCGATGAGTAAGGCGAGCGCCGGTAACGCCGGGAGCGAGTAGTATTCCTGGCGCGTCGAGAAACTGAAGAAGACCATGATCACGGCGGCCCAGATGGCGAAGAAAAGATTCGCGCGGGAACGCTGCGTCGAGGTCGAGCGCGCCAGGAGTTGATGCGTCGCGGAACTTCTTTCAGGGCAGGGAACAGATAAATGAACCAGGGAATTAACCAGACGAAAAGAAGCGCCCAGAAGAGCAGCAGCGGAACTTTGTCGTAATCGCGTGGAATTCGTTTATTGAGGTAACGCAGGAATTGCTCGTTCACGAAATAAAACCAGAGAAAGCCTTTTTCGGGGCCGCTCGGCTGAGCGGGGCTGCGGATGGCGGAGAGAATGTGCCAGGGCGCGGCGACGGCGAGAAAAACCAGAGCCGAAGACCACGGATGCATCTTGCAGGAGTTTTTTGAAATTTCCGGCGAGAAGCAGAAAAACGAAAATGATCATCGCGGGAAAGACGATACCGATCAGGCTTTTTGTCAAAACGTTGAGCGCGATCGTGGCGGCGATGCCCCAGCATAGCCAACGCGAAGGGCGCTCTTGCTCGTAGGCGCAGCAAGAAGAGGTACAGCCCGAGCGTAAGCCACATGGCGACGACGACGTCTGGAATCAGGAATCGCGTGTAGACGTAGATTCCCGGCGCGGTGACCAGGATCAGCGCGGCGTAGAAGCCGGCTTCTTCTCCGAGGTAACGGCGGCCGAAAATGAATGCGGCCCACGCCAGCGCGAGTACGCCCAGAGACAGCGGCAGGCGCGTTTGCCATTCGCCGACGCCGAATAGTTTGTAGCTGATGGCGACCGCCCAATACATGAGCGGCGCTTTTTCAAGGTAGCGGATGCCATTGATGTAGAGCGTCACCCAATTGTGATTGAGCAGCATTTCGCGGGAGGCTTCGGCGTGGATCGAGTCGGCGTCGTCCAGCAAACCGGGCCGCGAGAGGCCCGGGACGTAAATCAAGAACCAAGTCGCGAAAATAATAGCGAGGATTGCGGCTTGCGGAAGAAAGTGCGCGCGTGCGGGCTGGTGCGAAATTTGAGTGGCGCTAGAGTCTTGCATGAGGGTGCAGCAGCGCTATTGTAGCCGACAGGGCGAGCTTTTGAGGGAGCAATTGAGCGAAGGCTCCAGTCCTAGTGAAGTTCTGGAGTCGCTTGTGGCTGGTGAGGAACGCCGCATTGAGCATCCACTTGTGTTTGCAGCGTTTCGTCGAGTTGGGCGCCCTGGCGCGATTTTGCCGAGCAGATCTGGCTTGCGGCCAATTGCAGCGCTCCGCGCAAGTCGGCGCCATCCAGATCGGCGTTCTGCAGATTTGCGCCGTTGAGGACCGTGCCATTGAATTGCGCGCCACGCAGGTCTGAGCCACGCAAATCGGCGTCAATAAAGATGGCCGTCGCGAGTTGGGCTTTCTGCAGATTTGCGCCGGCGAGTTTTGTGGACCATAGGTAGGCTTGCTGCAAGTCCGCGCTTTCGAGGTTGGCGCCGTCGAGGTGCGCTTCACGCATATCTGCTTTTTCGAGATTGCCGCGAATTAGCGTGGCGTTCTCGGCGTGGGTAGCGTAGAGGCTCGCGCCATCCAAGCGGGCGTCTACCAGGACGGCATCCGTGAGCGAGGAGTACGAGAGGTTCGCCCCGCGCAGGTCCACGCGCGCGAGATTTGCACCGTCGAGTTCCGCGCGGTCGAGATTGGCACGATTCATTTGCGCGCGATCGAGCACCGCGAATTTCATGTTGGCTTGGCCTAGATCGGCGCCTCGCATGTCCGCTTCCGCGAGGAACGCGCCCTGGAAATTGGCGCGGAACAAGTGCGCGTTGGCGAGAAAGATTCCGTAGGCCTGCGCGTAACGGAAGTTCGTGCCGTTGAGATGCGCGCCCTGGACAGATGAAAGTTGGTCGTCAGCGCCATTCCAATTTGGCGGACGCCTTGAGATGGATGCTTCGGTTAGCTCAGCGTACGGGTCATACCCGAGAGCCCAAAGGAAGCTCGGCACCCAACGGCGGATGCTGGCTGCAGCAAACTGCGGGGCGCGGGATTTATCATGGGGAACGCCCGAGACGGTGCCGGCGGAAATCAGCAACAGAACCACAAAAAGTGATGCGAGCAGCGTGGCGGGCTTCAAGAACTTCAGGCGCGCGAAGTAGTCCTTGGTGGGCCGACCTTGCGCCGCCCAAATCTCAGGAGGACGGCCAACGCTGGTGGTGCAGTAGAATGCGACGCCGACGGCGACGAGCGTTACGGCAATTTGCAAGAATGAGCCGTGGATTTCCTGGACAGTCAGGTAGCGCGCCCAGAAGAACAGAAGCACGACCGGAACCAGCCAATAAGCGAGTAGGACGGAACCGGCTTTTTCGATTACGCGCGTCGAAGGGGCGTCGGGATTCATCCAGCGGAAATGGGTGCGCAGCAGGCCGGCGATGATTCGCGGTGCTTTCTGGTCCAAAACGCGTCCATCGGGGAAAATTGCGGGGAGCTCGAGCGCCGCGTCCCAAACGCGCTGGAGGTTGTAGAGGAACCAGAGATAGATGACGAGTAAGGCAGCGGGAGCGATGAGATAGATTTCGTCCGTGGGCACGGCGGCAGCGGCACTGGACGAGTGCAGGTACGGGATGATGGCGGAATCGGCGAGAAGCTGGATGTCCTTGGTCTTCCAGATGGCGAGACAGGAAAGCACGCTGAGCGCGATGGTGGTGCTGAAGAGGCGTGCGGCCGTGTTTGCGGTGCGGACAAATTCGGGCAGAGCGTTAAATTCCAGGATGGGTGCAGGCAGCGACGTTTCGTGCAAATTGGCGCCGGCCAGTTGGCGGGGCAGAAGGCCCATGGCGCTCTCGAGCGAAGCGCCTTCGAGGTTCGCGCCCTCCAGATTGGTGCCGACCAGGCATGCTTCCTGCAAATTGGCGCGGACCAGGCACGCATCGCGGAGGTCGGCTAACAGCAGGTCCGAGGATTTCAGATTCGCGTCCTGCAAATCGGCATAGCGCAGGTTGATGCCGATTAGCTCGGTATCCTGCAGCTTCGCGTTGCGCAAGTCGGCTTTCGCGCCGACTGCGGCGTGGGATTCGAGCCATTCTTTGTGGCCCGCCAGGGTTTCTTCGAGCGCCCATTCGTGAGGCGCGACTTTGGGAGCAGCCGGCGGCACGGAGGTGGCGGCCAGCTCAGCTTCTGCGACTACCTCTTGGCTTTCGTGGAGGTCGGCGAGGGTGATGGAGTTGGAAATCGGTTCCGCGTTCAACTGCGGGGCCGCTACGGATTCGGGCTTCGGATCCGGATCGGTCTCACGCGCGATTGGCGGCGTGGTTTGCGATGCTGATTCGGCCGGCATTTCCGGCATTGATTCGGTGGCAATCTCGGGTACAGATTCCGGGGCAGCTTTGGGAGCAGCATCCTGAGCGGGTGTAGGCGCGTGTGTGGGCGCGGGCGGAGCGGCGGGAACTTTCGCAGGAGCAGCTGCTTCGGGAGCCACGGTCTCGGGCGGCTCCGTGGTGAGGAAGTTCTTGAGCAGGAATTCCTGCAACTGGGCCTCGTCAACGGGCGCTGGCGCTGGAGGCGGCGGTTCGGCGCGTTTGGGCGTTGCTGCAGCGGCGAGTTCGACGACCGGGCTGGGCTCTGCGGTAGCTGTGGCGTTTGCACCGCGGTCACGAGAAAACGCAAATTTGAATAGAGAGGCCATACGATCGTGCAGTCCCCCAAACAGCGATCCAGAAAAATGGCGCGATGACGAGAGTGAATTCCCTAGTTCGCAGTGACAATATTAATCTGTTTTGGAGCTCGCCTGAGAGCATCGTAGCGCGAACGTTTCTGAAATCATGCCTGTACCAAGGTCCAAGGGCCGGACAGCTGACCGCGCGTCCTTGTTAGCAATTGCCAGGCCAGTAGGGCAATCTGTTGATCGGCGAGAGGCTTCGGAGTCTGGGCGAGAGCTCGAAATCGGTGCCCTCAGCGGCTAAAGCCGCTCTGATCTCGCGTCGGTTACGGCACGGCTGAAGCCGTGCCCTGACGAAAACCATCGTTCTCACATGGACTCTGCAGCGCGCCGAACTTGCACTTTTGACGGCTCCAAGAGCAACTGACGGCTGCACGGAGGTGGTTTCCGCAGTATCCTTATATACGCGAGACACGTTGGCTAAAGCGAGCACCGAATTGCCTTTAGCGGGCGCGATGAAGTAATCACGGGAGGGAACGTGGACGCCAAGGCGTCAGTGGCACCGAAGGCCGGAACGCGGGTCGAATCGGACAGTATGGGGAAAATTGAGGTTCCGAACGACCGTTATTACGGGGCGCAGACCGCGCGATCGCTGATTCATTTCGACATTGGCCGCGACACCATGCCTCCTGAATTGATACGCGCTTTCGGAATCTTAAAAAAGGCCGCGGCGCTCGTGAACCAGGATTTGGGCAAGCTCTCGGCGGAAAAGACGAAGCTGATCGTGGAGGCTGCGGATGAAGTGATCGCGGGGAAGCTGGATGAGCATTTTCCGTTGCACGTCTGGCAAACGGGCAGCGGCACGCAGACTAACATGAACGCGAACGAAGTGATTTCAAACCGGGCCATTGAGATCGCCGGGGGCGTGTTGGGCAGCAAGAAGCCGGTTCATCCGAATGACGACGTGAATATGTCGCAGTCATCGAACGACACGTTTCCGACGGCGATGCATATCGCTGCGGCGTCGCGTGTGGGGGAGGTGTTGATTCCCGCCGTCGAGCGATTGCGCGATGCGATTGACGCGAAGGCGAAATCGTTTGCGAAGGTGGTGAAGATTGGCCGCACGCACCTGATGGATGCTACGCCGCTGACGGTAGGACAGGAAATGTCCGGCTGGGTGAGCCAGCTCGACCGGGATGTGCAGCGGCTGAAAATGGTGCTGCCGGGCTTATATGAATTGGCCATCGGCGGCACGGCAGTGGGCACGGGATTGAATGCGCATCCGGAATTCGCGGAGCGCGCGGCGAAGAAGATCGCGGAATTGACGGGACAGCCATTCAAATCGCACCCCAACAAGTTTGCGGCGCTTTCCGCGCACGATGAGATTGTGTTTGCCAGCGGGGCGCTGAAGACTCTGGCTGCCTCGCTGATGAAAATTGCGAATGATGTGCGCTGGCTGGCTTCGGGACCGCGCGCGGGGTTTGGCGAATTAATCTTGCCGGAAAATGAGCCGGGATCTTCGATCATGCCGGGGAAGGTGAACCCGACACAATCGGAGGCCATGACGATGGTGGCGGTGCAGGTCTTTGGCAATGACGCGGCGATTGGCTTTGCAGGGTCGCAGGGAAATTTTCAGCTGAACGTGTTCAAGCCTGTGATGATTCACAACTTTCTTAACTCAGTGCGATTGCTAGCGGATGCGTGCCGTTCCTTTGTGGACCATTGCGTGAACGGCATGGAATTGGATATGGACCGTATCGCTGCAAATGTGAAGAATTCTCTGATGCTAGTGACGGCGCTGAGCCCGAAGATTGGTTACGACAAGGCTGCGGAGATCGCGCACAAAGCGCACCAGCAGCATATTAGCTTGCGGGAAGCTGCTTTGAAGCTTGGTCACTTGAGCGCGGAAGAGTTCGATGAGCTGGTGAAGCCGGAAAAGATGACGCATCCGTGATGCGATCGCGAGAAAAGATGCGCGAAGTGTTCCATTGTGGAGCATGGGATGCGACGCACTGTTTCATTGTGGTTGGAATTTCCACCAGTTATTAACTTCTTCGAAAATTTGTACGGATGATGAAGATTTCCTTTGACACCTTTGTCAACCTTAACTAAAGTTCATTCCCCCTTCCTAATATTTAGAATTTCCCCCTTCCCCAGGAGCAGCAATGCGTCTTTTAGTCGCCGAGAACGACCCAGCGTTAGCTACGTTCCTCCACAGTAGTTTCGATGCCGAACATTACACAGTTGATTTGACGCGGAATGGCGAGGAAGCGAAGCAGATGGTCGAGGAGCGCAGCTACGATCTGGCGATCCTGGATATGAATCTGGCGCTCTCGAGCGGCATGCAGGTGTTGCAATCCTTCCGCGCGAAGCAGCAGCAATTGCCAATCCTGGTGCTCGCTGGACGGAACCGCCCCGAGGACCGCGTGGAAGTGTTGGATATGGGGGCGGACGATCTGGTGCTCAAGCCGTTTTCATTTTCTGAGTTGTCCGCACGGGTGCGGGCGCTTTTGCGTCGCGGCGGCCGCGGGTCGAATACCGTTTTGTACATGGACGATCTGGAACTGAATCGCGTGGAGCATTCGGTGAAGCGCGCCTCGCGAGGGGTGGAGCTGACTCCCAAGGAGTTTGCGCTGCTCGAATACCTGATGCGCAACGCGGGGCAGAACGTAACGCGCGCGCAGATTATCGAGCATGTTTGGAATCTTTCGTTCGACACGATGACGAACGTGGTGGACGTATACATCAACTACTCCTCTGCGCAAGTGGACAAGCGCAAAGCCGGGCAGCTGGCCATGGCCATTCAAGTCGCGTTCCAGCAAATGGGCATTTTTGATTCGTCGAATTCGAAGCCTGGGCTGGTGGATACGGAACCCATGCCTTTCGCCGACGTACAAATGATCGAAAACGTGAAGAGGCTGCAAGCCATGGGCCGGCTGGTGAATTCGCCGCAAGAGAATCTGGCGGAGTCGCCGGACCGGCCCAACCTGGAAGAGGTCCAGGCGAAATTGGACAAGCTGCTCGCGCCGCAAATCCATCTGCGGATCGTGTCGGTGACAGCGTCGAAAGAAGGCGTGGTCGTCAGTCTGCGCGAAGCGGGATTCTTCGACAGCGGTTCCACGGCGCTGGGGCCGCAGGCGCTGCCAACGCTCTCCGCGATCGTCAAAGTGATTGGGCCGGAGCGGATGCGCATCGAAGGCCATACGGACAATGTACCCATTCACAACGCGCGATTCGATTCGAACTGGGAGCTCTCCACTGCGCGCGCGACGGAAATCATCAAGCTCTTCATAACGAAGTATGCGATTGCGCCGGACCGGCTCGCGGCGTCGGGCTATGGCGAATACTATCCGGTTGCTTCGAACGATACGGCGGAAGGCCGCTCAATGAATCGTCGCGTGGATCTGGTGATTTTGAATTCCAACGTCGAACGTGCTACGCCAACGCCGGACGCGGTGATTGTGGCTCCCGATGCACCGCATCTCGCCCCGCGATAGAATCCAGGGATCGGCCGCGACGACCAGACTCGCCCTTGCTTGATTCTCCCCACTTCTCTCTGCCATATCTCACGTGATTGATTCTTTGTAAGCTGCAGTGCGATATTGTGTGTTGTGGGTCCGCTCCTCGCATGGATGCCGCAGAGGAGCTTAAATTCATATTCGGAGGAAAGATAAATGAAGCGTCGCTTCGTAAGTTTGTTTGCTCTAGTAACGCTGATCCTCGCATTGAGTTTTCCAGTTACGGCGCCGGCTGCGCCGCCCGCGGAATTGCATCCGGAATTTCGCGATGCTATCACTGCGCTGCGGCGCGCCAACCAACGTTTGCAGCGCGTGGGAGGCGACTGGGGTGGGCATAAAGATGACACGCTGAAGGCGACCAACGCAGCGATTGTCCAACTACAGCTGTGTTTGCCATACGATCAAGCGCAGTAGCGCACGATTAGCGGCGTCCGTCTCCGCGATTTGTACGTTTGGCGCCTGGAGACTAGTTGTCTTCCGAGGCGGGCGGCGCTGGCGTGGGTGCTTGCGACGGAGGCATCGATGGCGCAGGTGCCGGCGCAGGAGCCGACTTAGTCGGTGCCGAGGATGCGGGTGAGGCGTTTCCGCCGGCGACGTCTTTCACGACGCTGGCGGCCAGCTTCTTGCTGATCGGACACGACGTGTCATTGATGCGGCATTGCGCGAGCGTCAGGCGGCATCCGCAATGGCACGTCTCGGAATTCAGGCGTTTCAGCGCCGCCTTCCTCATCTCGGGCGTCAGCCCCGTGAAATCCACGTCGGGCAATTCGGTGGCGAGAGCGGCGTTCTTCAGGAAGATTTGTCCTTGATCCTCGAAGGTTTGCACTTGCGCGTTGGCGGGTAAGCCGAGCAGCAGTCGCACTTCCGTTTCGTAAAGTTCCGGCGCGTACAGTCCCTCGTGCTTTTGGACCACTTTTCCATCGGTATTGATCACGAACAGCGTGGGCAGCGCCGGAACGCCGCCGTACTCGGCGACGATTTCAGGGCTGGCCATCACGATGGGGTAGTTGATGCCGAAATGTTCGACGAACTTTTTAACGTCTTGGGGATCTTCGTCATCCACCGAGACGCCGACGATTTGCAGGCGGTCTTTGTAGCGGTTTGCCAGGTCAATCAGCACGGGAATTTCCGCGCGGCAGGGCGGGCACCAAGTGGCCCAAAAATTGATGAAAACAACTTTGCCTTTCCAGGCGGCGGTGGAGACGGCATTGCCGTCGAGATCGGTGACGAGGAAGGGCGGCATCGGCTGCGGATTGCCGGCGAAGCGGACGACGCGTTCGCCGGAGTCGTCGTCGGGCTGATCGCTTGGTTGATTGTCTGTGCGATCGCCTGGGTCGGCGCTTGCGTGCGGCGGAACTGCTGCGTGGGCCGGAGCGATGGCGGCCGGCTTCGTCGTGGATTGTGCGGATGCGAATGGCACACGGTGCAGCCGAGGCTGGCCGCCACGCCCCGCGGCAAGCCCGATAGCCAAGCCCGCGAGCCCACCGAAAATCGCCAACACCAAGATGAACGATTTTTTCATACCCCGCCGTACGCCCATTTCATTATGCGGCAGAGAGAAACGGCGAGCAAGTTTGCGGTTTGGATGGTAGCGGAAAGTTAACAGTTAAGAGTCGACAGTTGAAAGTTGAAGGCAAGTCTCGCGAATCGCCGGGTGTGCGTGCACTGCGGAACAGTCCGAGCCGCTGACGACCCGCTTCTCAACTCAGGAATCCAGCATCGTATGGGTGGTCAGGCGCTATGGCCGATGCACTGCAGCACTCCGAGATACGTGTGCCAAGGGCCGGTGGCGACGCGATACTGGTGGGCCATCACGCGTGAAAGCTGATGCAAGTGCGTCAAGTCGTGCACGGCCCACGCTGCCAGCAGCTGCGCTAGAGTGACGGTCCCGAGCGCGGGATGTTTCCCGCTCATCTCGAGATCTTCCCGCCGCAGGTTCATCAATCGCAGTTCGTCCAGATTCTCGGCGCGCAGCCGAGCGAATTCGTCGAGTAATTGGTCGAGCGTCTTGCCTTCACATTCGCGCACGTGTCCCGAGCGATCAAAAGGCACGAAAGTCTGTGTCTGGCCGAATTGGAGAATCATCCTGGCGCGCGGCATCCAATCGGTGCGTTCGCCGTGAATCAAATGGCCGACGATATCGAACGCGGTCCACGTGTTGACTCCTTCATTTTGCAGTGTCCACGATTCCGGCAGATCGCGTAGAAGAGAGTTGAGGGTGGCGGGGGTGCGGGTTAGAAGCGAGATTGTGTTGCGCAAACTATGGTCCATGAAGTTCCTCGATTCGCGGGAAGCGATTTTCTCAGAGGAACGGATTGTATCTTTTCCGCGGCGCGAGCGGCAGCGGACAATTCTGGAGGCTGTTTCCGGTGAACCGTTAGGAATTTGGATTTAAGCGGGTGCGCAGCAAAGCAGCGCCCCTAGGACCCTTTTGATCCGGGTCGGTAGGGGCGCGCTCGATTGTTTGTAGCTCTCTCTGCGGAAAGCTTCTTAGTGCGAGTCCGATTTGGCAGACGCGTCCTTCACATTGGCATCTGAGTTCGTCGGTTTCATGGAGACTACCTCATACGTCTCCATCTTCTGGTGGGCATCCGGAACTCTTAAGTACATGTGATCCTTCTTGATCTTGAACTCGACTTCTTTGCCGACAGGCAGGATTACGGCGTGCTTCAGATCGGTCGGGCGCACGTCGTACTCCATTTCGTCGGTCAACACGGTGTACTGCGGGCAAAGCTTCTCGTTGGAGTTTACGTGCGTGATCCCCGCCGAAGCCCACAGCGTGCCCAAGCCGGCTATGCCCTTTTGGGTTGCGCCACAGGGAACCGCTTCCATTTTTTCCAGAGTGGCTCGCTCGGGCTCTTTTTTCTTGTCTCCACCGCCGGCAAAGAGAGGGCTCGCGGAAGCCACGACGAGAGCTAGAACTAAGGGGATTTTCGCTTTCATAAAGCCTCCTTTGAAAACGGTTCGTCTGCGGCGAATTTGCGAACTGTGAAGCGGCGGTTCAGTGCCAGATTACATCGGCGCGAACGAACGAAACGGCTCCCGCCGATTGGAAGGCTCGTTTTATTGGAAGCCTTCCAATCGCGCGAGGAGTCGGATTTTACTGCTTGGGTTTGGTAGCGTCGGGCGTCGGAGTCTTCGTCGTATCTCCAGGCGCCGTCGTGGGCTTGGTGGTCTCGCCAGGAGTCGTCGTGGTGTTGAACTGCTGGGCAGACTTGACGAAGGTATCGGGATCCGCTGTCAGGCGCTGCTGAACGTCCGGATGCGAATTCAAGTAGTCACGGAGTTCCGGATGGTTGTCCATATATTCGTGGTTCTTCACCAGCGATGGATTTTCGGAAAGCTGGCGTGAGACGTCCGCATGGCCTCCCAAGAATTGGCCGAACTGGCGGCGGCTGTCCGAGTCGCGGTCCATGCCGTTGTCGTTGCGGTCGTAGCGGGCTTCTTGCTGCATGAAGGCGTTAGGATTCTGGCTCACGTCCTGACGCACTTCGGGATGCTGTTGCAGATAAGCCTGCAGGGCCGGATGGCTCTTCACGAATTGATCGTTATTGATTTGTGAAGGGTCGCGGCGAAGCTGCTCGGCCGTTTCGCGGTGGCTATCGAGGAACTGATCGAAATTCGCCACTGCGCGGCGGTCGCCGTTGCGGTCGCGGTTTGCGTCACGGTCACGATCGCCGTTGGCGTCACGGTCGCGATCGCTGTTAGCGTCACGGTCGCGATCGCCGTTGGCGTCATTATCCGCACGAGCGTCATTACCGCCGCGTTGATCGGCGCGTTGATCGCCTTGCTGATCATACTTCTCTTCCTGCGCCATAAAGGCGTTCGGATCTTTCCTGATGTCATCGCGGACCGCAGGATGTTGCTGCAAATATTCCTGCAATTCCGGATGGCTCTTCAGGAACTCGGCGTTCAGCACCAGGTCCGGTTGTTTGCGAAGTTGCTGCGCCGTTTCACGGTGGCTATCGAGGAAACGATCGAAGCCAGCCACCTCGCGGCGGTCGCCTTCGCGGTCACGATCGCGGCCGGCACCTTGACCGCCACGTTGGTCAAGAGCCGCTTCCGACGCCATAAAAGCGTTCGGATCTTTACGCATCTGGTCGCGGACGGCGGGATGCTGTGTCAGGTAGTCTTGCAACTCCGGATGGCTCTTCAGAAATTCATCATTGAGCACCAGGTCCGGCTCTTTGCGGAGTTGGTCGGCGGTTTGGTGGTGGGTGTCGAGAAACTGGTCGAACTCCGCCACGGACCGCTGGTAGATTTCGTTGCCTGTTACGGGCTTGTTGTCTTGATCGGGTGTTGATTGCGCTAGGGCAGGCGTGCCCACGCATAAAAATCCGGCGAGAGCTGAAATCGCCGCCCAGCTCTGCAAATGTTTCGTTCTCATGCTACGGCCTCCTGCGGTGAATGTGTCACCCCGCAGGCAAGGTGCAAACTCGGGGCCAAACACTACCGAAAAAGACGGAACTCGCTGCTCGTCAATGCGTTGCAGAGATGCCTACAGCATTTTGCGCTCTGAATTCGGAGGGAAATTCGACACACCCGGGGAAAATCGTCGTACCGGATTAACCGTACGTAAAGATGCGAGTATGCGAGGATTCATGCCGCGGTGCAGCGCGACGACAGGCGCAAAGCGGGCGCTCGCGCGCTCGTTCGCCCTCGTCGGCGAGGTGCGTTGCTCCGCACTCGTCCGGATTAGGAGTTATCTTGAGTTTGCGCCGACGCCGGTGATTCTTTGGCCATTGAATTTCGTGAATGAGAAGCCCTCGAAGTTCTCATTCCAGTTATGGGCCATATCGCTCAGCATCGAGATCGCGACGGCCTCGCCCAGCGGCAGAGAATCCGTGTAATCGTGGCGCCAGTGAACGGCCGCGTGGTTGCGGCCGATGGCGATATTGGCCGCCAGTTTATTCATTTCGCCGCCGATGGTGAGTTGATTGGCGTCAGAACCCTCGTAGGGAACAAGCGAGAAACCATCTTCGCTGGGCTGCATGATGGTGAATCCCGGGATCGATGTGAGCGGCGCGAGATCGTTGAACCAGGCTTTGACGATCGTGGCGCACGCGCCCGCAACTGTGCCGTGGCCTTGGCCGTAAGATGGATGCTGCGGGCATCCTTCGGGGAACGCATGCGGCAAGAAATAAGAATTGTTCTTCGCGAATACCTCGGCGACGGCGTGCGAATTGAGCACGTCAGGATGCAGCGGATAGCTGGCTTGGTTGGTCTTGGTCATATGCACGAGGCCGCCGAAAGCCTCCGGACGCAGATGGCGATGCACGAACCATTTCATGAACCACACAGCTTTCAGCGCGCGCTGCGCGACTTCCGCGACGAGAGTCTTCAGGTGTGGGCTTCCGAAGGTGCCGAAACCGGTTTGGATATGCGAGCTGACGTAGGGGTTGTTGGGATCGAGCGGCGCTCCCAGATCCACGAGCATGATGCAGGCATTGAAGTACGCTTCGAAGAGCACGTCCAGGTGTACGTAGGCGCTCAAGCCGCGGCCGTTGCGAATGTGCTGGATATTGGGGTCGGCTTGATTCGCGGCGAACGGACCTTGTCCGTTTTGCGCAGCGAGCCAGGACGTTTGGTCGGTCATGTAGTCCAGGTCGGGAACATACGTCGTCATCATCTGGGTGATGGGAATCGCGCCGTAGGTCAAAGGATGAAGAATAAACTGCGATGGGTAAGGACCCAGCACATCGCCGGGCGTAAATCCGCGAAAAAGATTTTGTGGCGTGACCGGGCGCGGACCGAGGAACGCGGGGAGCGAATTCAATTCCGCAATCGCGGCTTGCGTCACGGGCTCGTTGCCATATTGCGTGAAGTTCACGTCGCGGCACAAAGCCATCCAGTAACTCTCCACCGCGGTATCTGCCATTTGTTGGCTGGCAACCGCCGGAGGCGTGCCTATGGCGAGTTGGTGGCAGTCAGTGCCTTCCAGGTCGAAAGCCAGTCCGCATTGCGGATCAACAAGCGGCGTGTTACCGCCCAATTGAATTTGCTCGAAGTCTTGCGGTTCGCCGCTGCGAACGGCTTTCAACAGGCTTTGGTAGGATGCCGGTTCTACTTCGCCAATGTTATTGTGCAGCAGGCCCTTTGAGTAGTTGCCGATTCGATTGGGATAGCGCTGCTCATCGCCATTCGTGATCTGTTGTGGAACCGGCACGTTCAGTTCGGTGCGCGCGGCATTGACGCGATTCTGAAAACTCTGTTGCGCGCGGCTGCTCCCGCTGGAACTCGAAGCGGTCGTGGCGTTGGATTGCGCGCCGGCCGCTTCCGCGACGGAACTTAACGCAGTGGCGCTAGCGGCAATAGACGCAGCGGCCGCGCAGCTCAATCCGCTGATGAATTTGCGGCGATTTGCGCCGTCCGTCGTGAGTTTTGCGGAATTTTCCTCGGGACCGGGAAGGGGCTTGAGCGATGGCATGAGAAGTCTCCTTGACGGTGACGCGTCGTGCGCGTTAACGATGGCCAAGTGAAACTGGGTGCAGGCACACTACGCTTGGTCCGGAATCGCGACAATAAGAACGCAGTACAGTTTTGGTACAGGGGATGGGGCCTAAAGGTACTAGGGTGAATGCCCGAGATGGACGCTGGCCTGCGCGCCTTCCTTCCACGGGCAAGGAACGAGCGCGCAGCGGTCGGCGACGAGGACGGCGATGACCCGTCGCGAGAATCAGTTGACGTCGATGGTCGTCACGCTTAGCGCCGGAAGAGTCAGCGTAAGTGTCGAACCGCTCACCGGCATTGAACCGACGGAAACTGGCTGGACGGTGCTTTGGCCTTGGGCAGTGGAAGCGGTCGTTTGATAAAGCTTGGCCGTGCCGGAAAGCGGTTGTCCTTCGATGGCGATCACCTGTTGCGTGGTGGAGCGGTTGATGGCGACGAAGACGTAGCGGCCCGGCGTTGTGCTATCCGAACTGGCGTAGACGACCACGTTTTGCACGTTGCTCGAAGTGGATTGCAGCGAGGTGTCGCCGAAATTGGCGCCGGCTCCGTCAAAGTCGCGGAACGCGCGGAATCCAGCGAGAGCGTAGGAGTAGGTCCCGTTGGGCGGCCAGAAATTCGCGGCGAACACTCCCTGGCTGCCGAAAATGCCGAGGTTATCCGCTTGCGCGATCGTCCCCGCAATGTGATTCCAGCCGCCACTTTCGTATTCGGTGAGAGAAATTTTCATGCCGGGGAATTCGGCGTTAATTTTGGCCTGGAGCCGGCCAAGGATGTTGATCGGCGAGTTGCCGAGTTCTTGGTAAATCCACGGATTGCTGTTGGTGGAATTGGTGAAAGTGGGATCCCACAGATTGCGCGGGCTCTGAACGATCAGCTGAACCTGCGCGTCGGTGAGAGTGGTGCCAGTGAGGTCCAGGCTGCGCGTGCCGCTGGAATCGTATTCTTCGGCATACCAATGGAAATCGTAGACGTCAACCAAGGACTCGCCGTAGGTGGCCGACGCGGCGCTGATCGCAGTGAGATACTTATCCGGAAACCAATTCGCGCCGTTGGGCGTGGCGCTCAATTCTCCCTGCCAATTGTAGATGCCCTGAAAACCGTAGTGCACCGGGCCGAAGATGATCATGTTAGGAAATTGGTTTTTCAGCGCTTCGGCGAGCGTGATGGTTTTCGCGATGTAATTGTCGGAGGTGACGGGATTCGGACCCTGCACTTCGAGGTGCGTGGAGTTCCACAGCTCGGGCTCGTTGTCGAGGCTGACGAACGTCGGGTGCGCAGGATTCGTGCCGAAGATGTTCATGCCGGAAAATGTTTGGTCGAGCGCCCAGACGAATTCGTCCATGAAGACGTAGTTGTCCGTGGTGGGCGGCGTGAGCGTGAATGGCGCGCTGGAGATCGTGGACTTTTGGTCTACCACTTGTTTGAAACGCGAGAGGTCCGGAGGATTGCTGACGCTCACGGGACCGGCTTCGTCGCCCGCAACGAGTCCTTGCAACTGCACGGTGATCAAGCTCGCGAGATTATTGGACTGATCGCCGGAGATGAAGCTGCGAACTGCTTCTGCGGGAACAGTGCTGCTGCTGAGGTAGTCGTCATTTTCGTAGAGATAATCGCTTCCCGCGTTCGAGGCGTTCGTTTCCCAATTGTACGCGGTCCAGCGATTGCCGCCCGCCCGGTCGAACGTGAGTTGCGGCGGCGCGCCAGTCACCCCTGAATAAAAATTGATGCCGTAGATCCACGGCGAAATCGGCTTGGTCTTGGTGGGATCAATTGTAATCGTCACGTTCACCGCGGGGGCAGTGGGCGTGGCGCTGACCTGCGCGGAATTCGCGCTTTCGCCTGTCGCATTTGCGGCGGAGACGACGTAGTAGTACGCGGTGCCATCGATCACGGCAGCGTCTGTGTAGTTCGTTGCGGTAGGTGAGGCTAACGTGGTGTTGAACGGTCCGCCGCTGGCGGTGGAGCGCTTTACGTGATAGCCCGTCGCCCCCGTACTTGCGTTCCAGGTCAGCGCGACTTGCGCGTTTCCGGCCGTCGCTTGCAATCCTGTTGGTGTTGGGGGAGGAGTCGCGGGAGCCGTGGGTGTGGCCGAGACTTCTGAGGAATTCGCACTTTCGCCGGTGGCATTCACAGCGGAGACGACGTAGAAATATTTGGTGCCGTTGGTCAGTCCGGTATCCGTGAAGGTGTTTGCAGTGGGCGCGGAGATTTGGATCTCAGCGCCGCTGGTGGTCGAGCGCTTGACGTGGTAACTCGTTGCGCCTGCGCTGGCAGTCCAAGTCAAAGTGATTTGCGCGTTTCCGGCTGCCGCCACAAGGCCAGTGGGAGTTGCGGGCGCGGGCTGCGCGGGAATGGCGCTCACCTCTGCGGAGTTCGCGCTCGCTCCCGCCAAATTGTAAGCCACCACTACGTAAAAATATTTTGTGCCGTTCGTGAGTCCAGAGTCGATGAAGCTAGTGGACGATTGTGTCTGTGTCGCAATTTGCGTGTAAGGACCGCCGCTGGCGGTCGAACGCTTGACGTAATAACCTGTCGCGCCGGAATCGGCGGTCCAACTGAGCGTGATCTGCGCATTTCCAGCGGTAGCTGCGAGGCCCGTGGGTGTGGCGGGCGCGTTATCGCCGCCACTACCCCCGCCGGAATAACCGCTGCCATGAGCGCCGACGCATCCGGTATTCAACAGCAGGAGCGCGGTCACACACGCAAGCACGAGAGCAGGGAATTGACGTTTGGCAGACTTCATGTGATTCGCCTCCCGAGCGGCGCGGCGTAACGTGACGCGAGCGATATCTGGGAAAGGCCCCGATCTGGAGCTGGGAATCAAAGTTTGCGTAAAGAGAGACTAAGGGGCCGGGAAGGAAGCGGCAAGCTGTCCTGAAGGACAGAAATGGTTCCAGGCCGATGCTGCAACCGTCGGAGGCGGTAGGCACATGTTACACCGACGGGAAGATCAGGGTTTTGATTCGGGGACTAGCTTTTGTAGCGTATCCGCGACGCCCTGGGGACGGAAGCCGAACGGACCGGGCCGTGCTTTGTAGGCGACGCGGCCATCGCGGTCAATCACGTAGAGGCGGTCGGGCCAGCCGGTGTAGTTGCGTTCCGTGGCGTTGTCGAAGCTGTCCACCACCGCCGGAAAATGTATGCCGAGCTTGACGACGCACATCTGGCCCATTTGTTCGCGCTCCGCGAAATTTCTTGGGCTGGCGAAGACGACGTGATCGTCCAGATTATCGGGATCCTGCCAGACGTCACTCGTGTGGGCTTCGCGAATGTACACCACATAGAACGCGACCCGGTCCTTGTACTGTTCGTACAGCTTGTTAAGGTCGGGAACCTCCCGCCGGAAAGGCGGTCAGGTGTAACTTCCAAAAACCAAGACGACTGGTTTCTGGCCGCGCATGGACGACAGCTGAAAAGTGCTCTTGTGATCCGGGCTCTCCAGTGAAAAATCCGGGGCCATGTCTCCGACGGCGAGGTGGCCACCGCGAGCGACGTTCCACAAAGGTTTGAAGGGTAAAACCACGAAGGCGGGCCAAGGGACGTATTTCATCGTACCGGCGAACTTGTCTGGTGGCCGCAGCATGATGGCAAAGAGTGCGGAAGTGACGACCGCGTAAAGCGCGACCAGCACGCCCGCAATTTTCAGAAGCTTTTTGGCGACGGATTTGGTTTGGAGATTCAAAGTCGAATTGTGCGGGTAGACAGTAGACCTATTGCGCTGCGCGTGTCTCTAGTATTTTTGCATTATTGCGGAAATTTCCGTTCGCCAGCAAATTGCAACGCAAATTTGCGCTACGAGCATTATTCCGGCTGCCACAAACGAGCGTGGATGAAGCGGCGGCTTGCCGGCAAGAAATCGTGTGGACAGGAGGTCCGTTGAGGCGACTACTCGTTTGTTTGTTGTTCGTGTTGCTGGCGGGGACAATGGCGGAGGCGCAAGAGCCGGATACGCAGCCGATTCAGATTGGCGGGGTCACTTTTTCCGGAAGCGTGCGCGAGCGTTACGAAGCGTGGGATTGGTTTGAGCCCACCAGCGGCAATAATCTGTACGGGTATTCGGGGACCGTGATTCGCTTCGGCTTTTCGCAGGAGCGGCCGAATTATGATTGGAACATCGAGTTTGAAGCGCCTGTGCTGCTGGGCCTTCCCAACCACGCCGTAAATCCCGCTCCACTTGGCCAGTATGGTCTGGGCGGATCGTATTATGCGGCGAATCACAACGATCAAAACACCGCTTTCATTTTTCCGAAGCAAGTTTTTCTGCGGCTCAAGTGGGAACATACGAGCTTGCGCATGGGACGTATTGAATTTACCGATGGCAGTGAGGTGGCTCCAAAGGATCCCACGCTCGCGTCGCTGAAGACGGACCGGATCGGGCAGCGCTTGATCGGAAATTTCGGTTTTTCGGACGTGATGCGCAGTTTGGACGGGCTGCAATTTCTGTATGGAAATGGTCCTTGGACCTTTACGGCAGTGAGTGCGATTCCCACGCGCGGGGTGTTTCAGGTGGATGGCTGGGGATGGGTGAAAACGCCGGTGACGTACGTGGCGCTGACGCGGCAGGTGGCGTTCGGAAAGAGCCATGCGGAGTGGCGCGCTTTTGGAATTTATTACAACGACGACCGCAGCTTGGTGAAGACGGACAACCGTCCGGCGGCGGTGCGCGCCACGGATTTGGGCGGCATCAACATCGGAACGTACGGCGGGCACTTTATTCTCGCGGCGCCGACCAATTCAGCAGGTGAATTCGATCTGCTGGGTTGGGGTGTGTTGCAGAACGGTGAGTGGGGCCAATTGAAGCAGCGGTCCGGGGCATTCGCGGCGGAGGGTGGGTGGCAGCCGGCGTTTGCGAGCGCGGTGCGTCCTTGGATTCGCGGCGGATATTATTATTCGAGCGGCGATGGAAATGCCGCGGACGGAACGCACGGGACGTTCTTCGCGATACTCCCTACTCCACGCATCTATGCGCGATTTCCATTTTTCAATTCGATGAACAACACGGATTTGTTCGCGGAAGTGATGCTGCGGCCGACGAAGAAGCTCGCGATTCGCAGCGACGTGCATGGTTTGTGGCTGAGCAACAAGAATGATTTGTGGTACACGGGAGGCGGCGCGTTTCAGCCGTGGACGTTTGGATTCAGCGGAAGGCCATCGAATGGCGCGACTTCACTCGCGACTTTGTATGACATCAGCGGGGATTACAAGTGGAAGCACGGAGTTTCAGTTGGATTGTATTTTGGATATGCCGTGGGCGGCGACGTGATCAAGAAAATCTATCCGGTGAATGCCAATGGCGCGCTGGGATACACGGAATTAAATTACCGGTTTTAGCGTTTCGGCGGCGCTTATAGGAGATAGCGGGCAGTATGATAGCCGTCGGGCTGTGCGGACGTAGCGGTGATACCAAATCCTATATCGCCACCGCGCGGCGCAATATTCAAGCGCGCGTCCAGGGAGTGAAATTTTCGTGGTATCGTCCAAAAGCGGCGAAGGCATGAACGGCAATCCAGAAGTTCCCGCCACTAGGCGAGCGCAATTCCGCGCGTCTGCGGCGGTGGCGAAATAAATGGTTACTCTCCTCTCCATCGTGGCGTTGGGTTTTTTTCTGGGGATGCGCCACGCCACCGATCCCGACCACGTGATCGCCGTGACGACGATCGTCAGCCGCCAGCGCAGCATTCGCCACGCGGCGGTGATCGGGGCGCTTTGGGGCGTCGGCCACACCGTGACGATTATGGCGGTGGGTTCCGCAATCATTCTATTCGGGCTGGTGATTCCGCCCCGCCTAGGCCTGACGATGGAATTGTCCGTTGGCCTGATGCTGATTTTGTTAGGCGTGCTCAATCTTTCGGGAATGATGCGCTGGATTACCGAAACGCTGACGCCCATGCAATTCGGGCGAGAAGGACACGCTCATCCACACGCACACCCGCACGGCCATGGCGATTATGTCCACAGCCATCCGCACGGCCACGATCCCGAGCGCCACGGGCATGCCGAAGACGCGACTCCCGTGGGATGGATGGATCGCACTTTCGGACGCCTGGGCGTTTACCAGATCGTGCGGCCATTCGCGGTCGGGATCGTGCATGGTCTCGCGGGCTCCGCGGCGGTGGCGTTGTTGGTCCTGACCACGATTCGCGCGCCGACTTGGGCGATTGTGTACCTGCTGGTATTCGGCGTGGGCACTGTCGCTGGAATGATGCTGATCACCGCGGCGATTGCCGTGCCATTCAAATTTTCCGAAACGCGATTCGCGCGGCTGAATCGCGGCCTGGGACTGGCGTCAGGTTTGATCAGCCTGGGCTTTGGGATCTTCATCGTGTACCAGATGGGTTTCGTCAACGGGCTCTTCACGCACAATCCCACTTGGGTCCCTCACTGAACTGATCCTCGCCTTGCCGCGCAAAGCAAGTGCGGCGACGTCGACACGCGTTGAGCGGCGCCGCGCGCCTCACAGGCCGGTCATTTGTTCCAGGCGTTCTGGATAGCGGGCGCCCACCAGCGTGATCTTCGACGCGGCGGCATCAATGTCCCGCAAATCTTCGGACGTCAGATGAATCGACAACGCTCCGATATTCTCATCCAGTCGGTTGAGCTTCGTCGTGCCGGGGATCGGAACCATCCACGGCTTTTGCGCGAGCACCCAGGCTAGCGCGATCTGCGCCGGAGTTGCGTTCTTCTGCTTCGCAATTCTGCCAATCAGATCGACGACCGCCTGATTGACCTTCATCGCCTCCGGTGAAAAGCGGGGAAGCGTGCTCCGAAAATCGGTGCTCTCGAATTTTGTGTTCGCGTCGATCTTGCCGGTCAGGAAGCCTTTGCCCAGCGGACTGTATGGCACGAGACCAATTCCGAGTTCTTCAAGCAGCGAGATCACCTCCGCTTCCGGCTTCCGCCACCACAGCGAGTATTCGTTTTGCAGTGCGGTGAGCGGTTGGACCGCGTGCGCGCGGCGAATCGTTTTTACGCCAGCCTCGGACATTCCGAAGTGCTTCACCTTGCCGGCTTGAATCAGTTCCTTCACGGTGCCGGCGACGTCTTCGATGGGCACATTGGGATCAACACGGTGCTGATACAAAAGGTCAATGGTCTCCACGCGCAGCCGCTTGAGCGAGCCTTCAACGGCCTGCTTGATGTGCGCGGGCTGACTATTCTGAGTGAAGGCTCCTGGGCGCTGATTGGGGTTGCTCAGATCCCACCCGAACTTAGTGGCGATAACTACCTTGCCGCGAAAGGGAGCCAGCGCTTCACCAACGAGCTCTTCGTTTAAGAACGGGCCATAAACCTCCGCGGTGTCAAAAAATGTGATGCCGCGATCGACCGCCGCGTGTAGAAGTTTGGTCATCTCCTTCTTGTCTTTGGGCGGGCCGTAGGAAAAACTCATGCCCATGCAGCCGAAGCCCATTGCCGAAACTTCCAAATTGCTTTTTCCAAGTTTGCGCTTTTGCATTATTTTTTCCTCCGAGCTTTCGCTCTCATATCGAGATTACGGTCAAACACTCAGGAAGCGGTAGCCCGATTCTTCCGATTTATTGCCTAAACCTCTTGGGCTAAGGAAAAGTCTTGATGCGAACAGCGCGGCCGCCCTATGCTGATTCCGGACCCGTGAAACAAGGATTATGACAAAAGCTCGCAAAAACGAGAGTCCCGCACCGGATCGCACAAGAGAGCTGCGCAGGGAACTGGCTCGCAAGATTGCCTTTTTCGTTGGCTCCGGAGAGCGCCTGGTAACCGCGATTCCCGGCTTGATGCTAACCCGTCGGACCGCGCCGACCGCGCCTGGCTCAGCCACTTACGAGCCAAGCCTGGCTGTCGTCGCGCAAGGGCGCAAGAGAGCCACGCTCGCAGGTACCACCTTCATCTTTGACGAATCGCGATACCTGCTGACGTCGCTCGATCTGCCGGTGATCTGCAACGTGTTCGAGGCCAGCGAAAAAGTGCCGTACCTCGGATTCGTACTCAAGCTTGAAATGCCAGTTATTCGAGAGCTGCTCGGCCGCGACGAGATTCAGGCCCCCGAGGAGATGGTGGACAAGCCGGCCATGGCCACTCCTGAAACAACGGCGGAGTTGTTCGATGCCTGCTGTCGGCTCGTGGATTTGCTGAACACGCCGCAGGACATTCCTTTCTTGAGCGGACTGATTCAACGCGAAATCATTTACCGAGTTCTGCGCGGACCGGAGGGAGCTCGTCTGCGAGCGATTGCCACGCTGGGAGAGCAGAGTCAACGGACCGCTAAGGCGGTTGCGTGGGTCCGGGCAAACTATGCGAGGCCGCTTCGACTGGAGGATCTCGCAAAGACCGCCGGCATGGGCGTCTCCACGCTGCATCACCACTTCCGCGCGCTGACGGCGATGAGTCCTCTGCAGTATCAAAAGCAACTTCGCTTGCACGCAGCGCGCGAGCGCATGCTGATTGACGGCCTGGACGCCGCCAGCGCGGCCTTTGAAGTCGGATACGAAAGCGCCACTCAGTTCAATCGAGAATACAGCCGTTTCTTCGGCCAACCGCCCATGCGCGATGTGCGCAATCTGCGCGCACCGGGCGCTCCACAGCTAGAGTCGGCCAGCAATCGTCCAGCCGATAATTAGTCGTACCCTCACGCACCCATTACTTTTTGCGCTCACTTGTTTCCGCGCGAGCAGCCGCTTTCCCCGTCAATTTGATCTGATTGTATGCAACGGCGGCACGGACGAGATTTTTTAGTGCGCGCTGATCAATCTTATCGCCCTCAAAAAGATCTATCGCTCTCCACACCTTTCCTTCGAGGCCGGCGTTGAAGAGCTTGTCAGGATCAGGGAGCCTCGCCCCTTGGGAAAAGGTAACCTTCACCTTATCTTTGTGGGCGTTGGCGACCGCAATCATTCCGTCGTGAGACCACACCGGGCTTCCCATCCACTTCCACTCCTCGATGATTTCCCGGTCAGCCTCAAGGAAGCTCTTGCGGATGCTGGCCAGCGTTTTGCCGCGCCAGTCGGTGAGTTCTGCGATCAACTGGTCAATACGTTCGGATGGATTCATCGGATTTCTATGCCTCCAATTTTTGTCCCGTTGGCACGCCAGTAGTTTTGTTCTTCAAGATAAGCCGTCGAACGACGTGGCCTTTCCACATCCACAATCCCGAAAGGACAATTACGGGAACGAAGACAGACCGAATGGTCCAAGCATAGTGCGGAGTATTTGTCGGTGAATCATAAATGTAACCGAGTATGGGAATGCCGAAAACGATGTGAATCCAGCGAAAAATCGTACGGATGATGGCTTGATTCATGATCTACCTCCATTCACGACTGTTCGGCCGGCTGAGGCGGCCTGTTGGGCTTTTCAATTCCGAATTGCTTGGCGTACTCCGCGACCAGCCGTTGCCAGCCATCGAACTGCATGACGTCAGCGCCGGCGACGCGTCCAATCGGCTCACCCGCGAGCAGGCGATCCAGAACGTCGAAGCTGATATGCCAGCCCGCGGCGCCCCACGCAATGAAGCGGCGGTCGATGTTGTGCCACAGGGTGAGGCGCGTGCCGCGACCAAAGGCTTCGAGCTCCCACCGCGTATCGCCGTATTCAAGTAGCTCGGGAGCGTCGGCTCGCGTCACCCTTGTTTCCAGCGGCGTGGGATTTCCGGCCCAGGTGAGCTTCACCGTTCCAACCGCACCTAGGCTCCCATCGGTCTCAAAGGGCGCCCATTCGCGCAGGTGCGCCGGGTCAGTAAGCGCCTGCCAGACTTTTTCTGGCGAGTGGCGCAATTCTCGGACGAGAATGAGCGTCCACTTCTCGCCGCCCTTTCGTATCTGCGCCCCGCTGGCCGGACCCGGTGTGTACTGCTCGCGATCGGTCACCTTCTTCTCCTTAATGTGAATAGCGTGCCAGTTGGGTGAGCTGAATGAGGTTGCCGCAGGTGTCTTTCAGCATCGCAATGGTCGAGCCGGTCACGTCGGTGGGCGGCATCGTGAACTCGGCACCATGGGCCTTGATCCGCTCGTAGTCGCCCTTGACGTCATCGGTGAAGAAGATGGCCGCAGGCTGGTTCTGCTGAAACATCGCCTGCTGGTACGTCTTGGCCGCGGGGTTGCTGTTCAGCGCCAACTGTAGCTCAGTGCCGTTTGGCTCGTCAGACGAGACGACAGTCAACCAGCGATATGGACCCTGACTGAAATCGGTCTTCTTGGCAAAGCCGAGGACGTCCGTATAGAACCGCAGGGCCTTCTCCTGGTCGTCCACGTATAAGCTCGTCACTTTGATT
Organism: uncultured Acidobacteriota bacterium; assembly: GCA_963834215.1. Taxonomy (GTDB): domain Bacteria; phylum Acidobacteriota; class Terriglobia; order Acidiferrales; family UBA7541; genus Palsa-295. The sequence goes on from CAWIAM010000011.1 coordinate 293,591, forward strand.
TTCATTTCGCTTCTCCTTTATCGCGTCCGCGGTTTGGGCCGCGTCGTCTTCTCCTTGCTTTCCGTTTTGTTGATGATGCCCTTTCCACTGTCAATTGCTCCATGCGGTCAAGATGGCGTTCGAGAGCATCCACGTGAGCCGACCAGAACCGACGGAACTGAGCCAGCCACATATCCACCTCCTGAAGCGATTCAGGTTTCAGCCGGTAGAGACGGCGCTGTGCGTCCACGGTGGATTCCACGAAGCCGGCGTCGCGCAACACACGCAGGTGCTTTGATACGGTCGGCTGCGTCATACGAAGTTGACGCTCGATCTCTCCGACCGATTGTTCTGCCGAAACCAGCAAGCTCAATATCGCGCGGCGGTTCGGCTCCGCGATAATTTCGAATACCGATTCCATGCCCTTGATATACTCCACCGAGTATATACGTGTCAAGGTATATTTAAGCGGTTGGGTTTCAGTCGGTGTGCGGGATACATCCTCCGATTCGTTCTTAGCGGGTGCGGTTCAGAGCGCCGTGGGGTGAACGCAGCAGTGCAGTGGTTTTTGAGGGTTGAAGCTGTATGAACGAAATTATTTCTAAGTGCCTCAGAAGGAATGGCGGGGACGACGGGACTCGAACCCGCGACCTCTGCCGTGACAGTTTAGCCGGGATAGGTTTTACAACAACATACAAGAACGCGGGGACTGCCAAAATACCCGTAAGACTTACAAGGCTACAAGAATTGTGGGTTGGGTTGTGGGTTGGGAATTCTTAGGGAAAAACCGCCCTGAACGCCACCTTGCAGGTCAGTCCGTCGCATCGTCACGCTTGTGCGGTCCCCAGACATATTTGCCTGAGCGATCGATGTAGCCGGTGCCACCGTTCTTGGTCTGCACTTCGGCCAATCCATTATGGAACGGCTTGACGGTCCAGAATTCCTGAGGTGTTATCACCATTTTTCCTGTGGTTTCGATGTAGCCCCATTTCTTGTCGATCTGAATGGCAGCCAGACCTTCAGAGAAACCATAGGCGAGGTCGAACTGCGGCGGGATCACGGTTTTTCCGCTACGGTCTACGAACCCGTATTTTTTCCCGAATAGCCAGCGTGACAGACCGTCCGTGAAATCGCCCCAAGCGGAAGCGCAGTCTTCCTGCCCGCCAGGAGCAGGCAGTCGGAGAATTTGGTCACCTTTCTTGTCAATATAGCCGCAATTCTTCTTTCGGTTCACTGGTGCGAGTCCGAACTGGAAGCTGCTGGCCCAGTCGAAGCGTGGTGGAATCGCCCAGTTCCCGGACCTGTCAATGTAGCCCCATCCCGTGTCGCCGGATTCGGACTCCGTAGCCGCCGCCAAGCCCTCAGAGAATGGGTAGACATACGTGAACCTCGCCGGTATGACGAGCTTTCCGTCCTTGTCGATGAAGCCTTTGCGCGGCGGAATGGCCTTGTCCTCGACTTCGACCATCGCCAAGCCATCGTGGAAGGCCGACTCTTCACCATTGCTATCGCTAATGATACGGCCAGAATTCGGAGGGATGACGAGCTTACCAGTTTGGTTGATGTAGCCCCAGCGGCCGTCATAGCCGAGGACCGTTCCGGTAACCTGCACATGAGCCAGTCCCTCATGGAACTCTTCGGCCCACGGGAAAATTGGTTGGATGACTATGTTTCCGGCAGGATCAATGTAACCCCAACGTCCGTCCCTCTCGAATCGTGCAAGTTCTTCGGAGAATTGTCCGACAGCATCAAAGCATAGAGGGATGACAATCTGGCCAGCGCGGTCGATGAATCCTTCGCGTCCATGCTCCGCTACTTCGAAGAGTGCCTGGGTCGGCGACGAACTGGAGGAATGCGTGCTGCGCCAGTGTTTCAAGCACTCGGGGCTTCTTGGCAACGGCGACCGCAGCACAGAGATAGTTGAAGACCAAGGGTTCGGCAGTCGCGTCAAGGATCAGATCGCATGTTCCAAGGCTCTCGATCAGGCTTTCGATGGCGCCGCTGGATTCCTGTCCCCCGAGTCTGTGCTTTCGAACTTCGCACACCGCCGCGGGATTGACGAGCTGAATCCTGCTGGCGACGCTGTCCGCTTTGTGCGTGCCAACTTCGCGCCAGTCCAAGTCGTGCCGCACGAGATTGTCCGGCAAGAAAAGATCGTCGTCAACCAGCAGGAATCTACCGACCCCGGAACGTGCCAACGAAACCGCAATCTTGCTCCCGAGGGAACCACACCCGACAATGGCAGCTTTTCTTGCGGCGAGGGCGGCATGGCCCTTATCAAGGCGGGGTGTGAACGGTTGCGCTGGAATAGTGGATACTTCAAAGACCGTACCATCGTCGGCGCTAAGAAAATAGGCTCGGATGCGAGTTTTCCTGACGAGTAGCGCGTATTTCACGTCGGGAAATTCAAGGTTGTAACGAGCGGCGGCTGTACGAAAGTCGCTCAAGCTGCTAGTCGGAGGGAGTGGTGCACCGCCGGGCCATCGGACTAGCGCTACAGGCTGCTCTAACCCGAGCTTTTCAGCATCGGGAAGTTCGTCTTTCCATACCCGGCCGTCCGGCATAGCAATTGAGGCGATCACGTGGACGAGAGAGTTGCCTCGGTACATGCTGATTGCCTGCGGGGACGTCATCGTCGCTTCGGGAAGATTGGCGAGTTCATCTGCCAAAGCCCGCGTGATGAGGAAGCGGGCGAAAGTGCCCCGCAGATCCTGACCGAGAGTCGTTTGGTGTCGGGACGCGACCTCCGCGGATACGTCTGGGGCGGGCCGTTCACCTTGCAACAGCCGGTTGGCACTGGAAATCATGTCCGCGCCGGTGATGTCCGGATGCCAATTGTCAGCACCGAATTCGAGACACAACTCGCCGCCGGGTCCGTATTGATGCTGCGACCAGCGCGTCGTGTCACCGCGCGGCAGAACCAGGGGCGGGGAGTGAGGGAAGTGGCTAGGGTAGCGCAACGAGACCGGCCGGTTACCGGCCGGAGTTGCGATATCTGCCTCCCAAATCATTCGGGCCGAGCCGTCTATGCGCCAGCCAAGGGGTGTAAGCCAACCCTCGCTGGAACCCAGGAGTTCCAGCGCTTCGCGTTCGCGCCGATATCGCTTGTAGTCCTCAAAATACCACATCATGCGAAGCCGGCGGGCTTAGACGGACCAGCGGGATGGTTCGGAAAGCTGAAGGGTGCGACCGCAGCCGTCGCAGGTTTGAGCAACCCGGAAGACTCCAACGCTTTTGCTGCTTTCGCGCTGCTGTCGTTCTTTTCAGAGAGCTCCTTGACAGCAACGTCGTATGTGAGCCCGCTACGCTTCCTGCCGATACCGAACACGGAGCGCACTGCGTCCGACGCCTTGTCGTAAGCGATGGAACCTAGGGCGGTCTCCGTTCCCTTACAGTGGCTTTGTTCGCGTTCGGCCGTAAGGACCCCACGGCTAACGGAACAGCGGACGAGCTCGCCTTTCATTCCAAGGCGTGTGACGGTCATCGGACCAAATTCGAAGCCGACGGCCAGCCCCAAGCTCGATGCATCCGTGCCGGCATCCTTGAGTTTGATGAGAGCAAGGTTGAAGCCGCTGCGCATACCGCCCGCGCAGAGTGTAAGGTTGCTGATCGTCTCCTTCTCGTCGGTAGTCAGCGCCGTCCCTTCGACCATCAAACCATGCACGCAGTCGCCAATAAAACGAACCTTGCGGCCGGAAAAGTCCGAGTGAAGGACAGCATCCAACTCGCTCCGCAATACATGCAATGAACGGACGACGTGTTTCGCCGAATCATCCGATGCGATGTTGGCGGAGACGTAGGCCGTGAAGCCATCGATATCGGCATAAACCGTGGCGGCGTCCTGCCGGCGCGAATTCTTCACCGACAAGGTTTCTATATCAAGGGTGCTGAAAGGTGGAGTGTGCGTCGAAAATTCAAACACGCCGATCTGCTGCTTTTCCAAATCATCTTTCCACTCCTTCACGATTTCGTCGTCGGTCACGCCCAGCTTCGCTTTCTCCTGACTCTTGGCGATTTCCGCGCTAGTGAGCGGCGTCGTGTCTTCATTGTCAGTCTTCTTGAGTCCGATGGTGGTTCGGGCTTCGTTCGTCAGATAAATGCCCGGAATCGTTCCTCCGCCAGCGCGCTTTGCGGCGTGGTTCGCCGGCACACCCAAGAACAGCGGTTCACGATGACCGTGGCGGCCGTTATTGACGGCCAGCGCCTTGCCTGTATCAATGCCGATGCGAACTTTGGCCGCCGGGTGATCCGCGTCTTCACCGGTCTGCGCAAGAACTTCGATGATAAGTTGACCCATCGCGATCGCTTTGTGGACACGCTCGACTTCGGCGTCATAGGGTTTCGATACCACCGAGTGCAGACGCTGATTGTGGAAGTCGACGAAGATCGCATCGACGCGCTGAAGAATGCGATAGACCGCACGGTAGTGGAGATTTAGGAAACGAAGCGTGCGGCGATGGCAAGTCTCTCCTTCGACCTCCGTCACATGCAGCATGTCGGACAGGTTGAGAATGTCAGCGTAAAGATGAACGCCGTCAACCCGGTAGGCCACGTTGCCCGGAAGGTTCGCGAGATCGGTGTCGCGCACGTACTCTTTTATCTCGATGTCTTTGAGGGGGAGCTCGCCAATTTTGGAATCGATCCGCTTGGAAGCTCTGTCTTTATTCCAGCTACGAGTGGCCATCTTTTCTCAATCCTTCCATATTCCTGGGCGATCCGGCATCTGGTGTTTTCGGGATCGCGACGTAAATTTGCGCGCGGAAGTTGCGAGGTGTCATTTTCCACGTGAATGGGCACCACCATTACTTGACGGCATCAGAATCGATACACTACAGATGGAGACCATGTTGACTACATCATAGCCAAACTTGACGCATACGTCAAGGTGAGCTAAGGTGTCATATATGGCTTGTGGGTAGAATATGGCGACGATCCCAACCTTTGACTCGGACGGCCTCCTTCCGCCCGGTGATTACGAACTCACCATCGACGAGCTCCGGCAGTCAATTCTGGTACAAGGACCGAGCAACCAAAAGGATCATCCATCCTGGGACAGGCCATGGCGCGAACGGTTGGTAGCGAACCTTGAGATTCTCACGCGCCAGCTCTGGCAGGTAGGTGTCCGCGAAGTCTTTGCAGACGGGTCCTTCGCAGAGGACAAGGACCACCCAAACGACATCGACGGTTACTTTGTAAGCGATCTGCAATCACTGATCACCGGAGAATTGGCCCGCAAGCTCAACCTTCTCGACCCCTGCAAGGTATGGACCTGGGACCCTGCCTCGCGAAAGCCATATCGGGGCTACCCGAAGAAGCAGCTGCCCATGTGGCATCAGTATCGGGTGGAACTGTATCCGCATGTTCCGGGTCTAGGTATCGGCAGTGGCATTCTGGACAAGTATGGCAACGAGCTAGAGTTTCCCTCAGCGTTTCGTCAGTGTCGCCGCAATGGCAAACCGAGGGGCATCGCAAAAATCAAGTATGGAGGTCAGCCATGATTCGCAACGAGACTGAATATCAAGAGGCGTCAGCTCGTGTCGCCGACGAGCGGAACCGACTCGCCGATCACCGTGCGCGGCTCAAAGAAGCCGGGCTCGGTGAGGAGGAAATCAAGCGCGTCATCGATCCGATGGAATCGTTTCACCTTCAACTGAAAGAAGAAGTGGAAAGCTATGAGCGCCTAAAGCGCGGTGAGTTCGAAGAGCTTGAGAATCTTCGCGGGCTTGGGCATCTATTGATCTCGCTGCGCATCGCGCAGGGAATATCCCAGCGCGAATTAGCAAAGCGGCTGAGTGTGCATGAATCGCAGGTGTCACGTGACGAGCGCAACGAGTATTTCGGCATTACACTCGAACGAGCCGTTAAAATCCTCGACGCACTCAATGTGCGCCTACACACCAAGGTCGAGATTGAACCACCACGGCAGATGGCATTTGCTTGATTCCAGCCGTTATACAATTCGCGCGAATATTCGCATAAGATGAGGTCGTAATTAGATTATGGCTCCCAAGCCCCATGAAGACACTTCCAAAGCCAAAGAAGACATTAAAGAAGCGCGAGACCAACTCAATTTGGTCCTGGGCTTTTTTGCTCGCGTAGACACCAAGTCGTCTGTCGTACTTGCCATAAACACCGGAATGCTCGCTGTGCTAGCGTCGAATGCTCCGCCCGTCATTAACATGTCAGTGTTTTCCTGCGTTTTGGCGGGAATCACAGCGACTATGATTGGCGCAAGCCTCTGGTTTCTCTATCGAGTTGCTTTTCCGGTGCTGCACGGTGGGCATCAATCGCTGATTTATTTTCGCGAAATCGCAAAGCGAACTGAAGCGGCGTTCATCGAGGAGTTCCTTCGGCAAGACGATGCGGCGCGCACAAAAGATTTACTGGGCCAGGTGTGGCGAAACTCCGAAATTCTCAAATTGAAATTCGATTCTCTCCGATGGGCCTTCGTCCTAATGGCCCTGGCTATAATTCCGTGGGTTACGGCTGTATCCCTGTTCTCGTCCCAACATCCGGGAGTGCGAACCCTGATTACGAGGTAGCCACGTGGAGAGCGAACTTAGCGAGGCCGTTGACTCGATAATCAAAGCCGCGTGGGACACACGTTCCGGTCAGGTGATACCTGAAACAGAAGCGATTACGCTGGGCAATTCTGGCGTAACGTTGGAGGCGACCGTTCTCTACGCCGACCTCGCCGACTCCACGGAACTGGCGCTCTATGATCAGGAAATCGCCGCGGAGGTCTACAAGACCTATCTGTTGGGCACCAGCCGATTGATTAAAGCAGGTGGCGGCGAGATTCGCAGTTTTGACGGAGACCGCGTGATGGGAGTCTTCATCGGAAATTCAAAGAATACGAATGCGGCGAAAGCCGCGTTGAAGATCAACTACTTTTTCACGAGGGTGCTGGAACCGGCATTCCTGACATTCTATGGGCGTTTGAAAACCTCGCCCTTCAAATTTGCGCAATCGGTCGGTATCGACACAGGCGAAATTCGCGTCGCGCGGGCCGGTGTTCGCAATGACAACGACTTAATTTGGGTTGGCAGGGCTCCGAACATTGCCGCGAAATTAAGCAGCATTCGTGAGCAAGGATATTCCACCTACGTCACGAAGGCCGTTTTCGATAAGCTCCACGAGAGCTCGAAGGTGTTCAACGGTCAGAACATGTGGGAAACGCGTTCGTGGGCCAAAGGTGAACCGTATGGCACGAGCGTCGTGTATAGGTCCTCCTGGTGGTTCAAGCCATCCTATAACGGTTGACCGGTTGCCGCCGTGCATCACTTCCGCAAAATCCATTCCCTAATCCCCGATGCCCCTTGTCACTCGTTTAAGTACGTGATAATCCGGTTTATCACTTTGCCCCTCCGGTGTGCCTTGCTGGCCGCTTACGGTACAGTCACTATGCGCCCCTCAATACGAATTGGACGGGCTGCTACCAAAATATCAATTCTATTATCCGATTGATCTTTCCCATTCACGGCCCAACGCTTCATTGCCCCTACCTTCTTGGCGTGACACGACAGCAGCGCCGCACTGATAGGCTGTGCTGAACTCCACATTTCTAATGTCCTTGTGCTGCGGAATCCTTTACCCGTATGAACCATGTCTACAACTATCTGAATCCCTTGACCCTGCGTGGCGCCGCAAATCTGCCGATTAAACACCTCGCCGCACATGAGTAATGTGACCCGTCGCTTCCCAATATGAACATATCGTCTTTCACTTGCCTCATGGTGCGAGATCCGATCTCTCCATGTCATGCTGCGCTGCCGCCAGAGATGAAGTGGGATCGGAACGCAGCCATCTTGTGGTGTCCATGCGCATGCGTATCCACGCTGCTTTTTCTTTTTCAGCACTTTCTGTGCGGCATCGATACCAAAGCAAACTGGCACTCTTCTCGTTTTGATCGCTGCCCATATTTGGCGCAAAAGAGGCGTGTTCTGGACATTTCCGTTAGTTGCAAAATATCCCCCAGGCAAAACGACTAGATCAACTTTTTCCTCTTTTGCTTTATCCAGGAGGGCTTCCATGGCGGTCAAACGTCTCTGATTTTCGCCACGGAAATTGCCAGTTGAGGAAGCTACTGAGAAAGCAAGATTTTCGCTTACTGTACAAATAAGGATGCGCATATTCGACATCAAATCCCCACCTTCTCGTATTCGTCGAGCGCCGTCTCGTCGCTGCGGCGGTCATAGAGCTTGGTAGTGCGCGGCGAGGAGTGGGCGGCCATGATTTGCGCGTGTTCCAGCGTGCCGTTGCTTTTGAGGTAATCGGTTATGGCGGTCGCGCGCATCGAATGATTGCCGACGCGCGTCTTAATGCCCGCTTGGCGCGCGCGACGCGAAATCATCCGGTAGCCGTCCTGCTGCGCCATTCGATGCGGCGTGCCGGTGAAGCGTCCCGTCGTGCGGAATAGAGGCCCGTCCTTGTCGTCCGCAATTCCGGCCGCCGCGATGTAGGCGTCGAGATAGCTCTCCAGTTTGGATACACAAGGCGCTTCGTGCTCCTTGCCGCCTTTTTCGTGCAGACGCACCCATCCACGCCGACCCTGGCTGAAATAATCCCCGACATTCATCTGTAGCACTGCGCCTACGCGGGCGAACGTGTAAATCATGACGGCGATGAGCGCCCGGTCGCGCAGGCCCGTGAGCGTGCTGGTGTCGATGGAAGAGAGCAGGGCGCGCGCTTCCTCGCGGTTCAGCACCGGCGTCCGCCCCTTGATAACGACGTGCTTAGGCCCGCGCACTGCGTGCGCCGGATTCACATCGATGATCTGTCCGACGACCAGCCAGTCAAACAGCATGCGTATTGCGGCAAGGTGCTGCTTTATCGTCGGTTTGGCGAAACCCTCGCGAAGGCTTTCTATATAGCTCGCCACATGGACAGGCTTCACGTCTTCCAGATCGTGCACGCCGCATTCGGCGCAGAATTCCGAGAACTTGCAGGCAGCGTTGTAATAGGCACGCCGCGTGTGCTTGTTCTGGATGTTCGCGGTGAAGAAATCGAAGAAGCGCTCTGCCGCCCTAGCCTGCTGGAGGTACAGGGAAGGGGGCTTTGCCGCTATGCCGACTAAGCCCTCGGGCTCGGCAAACGGGACTATTTCACGGCTCACCGTCATGTTCGGAATGCTTTGCTCCAGTCGATTTCGAAGCCTGCGGCCTGTAGTTCCTGACCGAGCGCCTGCTTCCACGCGCTGGCATCATCGAACGCGACGTAAACGACTCCGCCGAAATCTGAAGGAATTTCTACTTCGCCGCGCTTGAGGGCGCAAACGCGCTCACGCCCTAGGCGACCAATAAAATATCCCAGTTCCAATACGACATTTTGACGCGCGCGGGGAATAGGTGTTGCGCCTTTTGCGCACCCTACATCGTCCTGAGTAAGCAACACGACCGCGAAACCAACGTCACCATGCGCTTCTACCTTCTCTATCACTGTTCGGCCGCGATTTGCCTGTTCATGCAAGATGATTGCCTCGAAGCCGACGCGCTCCAGAAACCGAGCAACGGATTCACGCGCGCCTTCGTCGTGCCCGTGGACTACAAACACTTTGCGCGAAAGCGTTCCCGAATTCCGGCTGGTTTGTGTAGGTGTCGCCGCCGGTGCCAGCGCTCCTCCTTCGGCAATTCGTTCTTGCAACGATTCGATCGCCTGTTCGAGTAGCGCAATTGAAGTCGCCTTAGAACGGTTCAAAGACTGGTGGACCTCGCCAATTGGCACCTGGTAAGCGTAGTTGAACGGGCCATTATCAAAGTGAGCCGCGCTGCGGTAGCGCTCGTATTCCAGCGATTCGTTTCCAAACGTGCGCATGAGTGCGTCTTCTACAGCCGCCGAGAGCTTGTCTACATGAGGAATCTCAAATTGAGCCGTGACACTGCGCGGATCGAACGCCTTCACCTCGTCGAGGCGTTTTTGGAGGCGTTGTATCCCAGCTTGCATCTCGGCGCCGGTAAGATTCGCCGGTTGTTTTGGAGGTGGGGCCTTTGATCGGGATGCCATAGCGTACCTGCATGCGTGTGATAACGTCCTTTATCACACGCTAGTGCAAGGTGCCATTACAGTCAAAAGGGACCGTTGCACGTTCACGTTAGATGGTGCAGAAATGCAACATCGAGGACGTTGGCACTCTATCGTCTCCTGATTTGAAACTCGTGAGCAGTAACTCGAAGCAGGCCAAGCGAACCGTACCATGAAGATGCGGGTTCTTAGATCAGCAAGCCGATCACCCGGACGGTCCAGATTTTCTCATTTTTTCCGCCATTTGCTGGCCCTCACGCGAATCCAGTGGAACCGATTCTCGCCCTCCGCAATTGGGACACGGTTGATACTGATTCTGGAGCTGGTTAGCAACGCGGCCCAGAGCACCCAAGTGAATAATCTCCCAATCTTTGGCGGTATCTGATCGCCCACGTATATGTCCACACTGACTGCATATGTAGCTCTCGATGTATGGTGTCTGTTTTTTCCAGAGGGCTTTGCTACGAATCAAATACATATTGAGAATAATCGCCGATAGCAGGGCACATACGGCACCAAGGGTCTCGAAAACCGTTCCTGAACTGCTCAGTGCTGCGCGTTTAGCAAGAATCGCTTCCGCAGGTCCCATTACGCTCGACACCATCAATAAACCGATGTTTCCAAATACGGCCACCGAACGAAATATGTCCGGTATCAGATCCGAATATCTCGGCTCCAGCAGTATCAGCGCCGTGTCGAGAACCATCAGTCCACAAAGTAAGCCAGTCACTTCAGCCCACGAAGACTCGCCTTTATTGATAATCCACCCGGAAAGCCCGGACAGGATAATCACACCGTTTGCAATCACGGCAGTCACACGAAGAAAGACATTCCCTTTTGTCCTATTCATTCAGCTTTCTCGATGCACACAATGACTGTGAAAGTGGTCACAGACGGCCTTAGTTTGGTTTTCCTTCGAATTATGTGCTTGCGGACTGTGCTAATAGCCAGTCAATGTCAGTGGGACCGCGCTTTGTAATGGTTAATGTGCCTGATAACAGAATTTATCAGACAGAACAATTCAAAAGAGAAGGGCGACTTTCAAAGAAGTAGAAATGTTACCTGCATCAGGTCTAGATTGTCAGGAGCCAATACCAAACACGTCATCGTCGAACAATCACGATATGCCTGACCCCCAGTTAATCCCAGCAGAGCCGCTTCGTCTCCTTAAAGAGGGACAAGAGCGTCAGTTTCAGGACGCCCCCGACTATGCTGCCGCAGAGAGAAGCTATCGTGAAGCAATCGAATTAGCTCCTGATTGGGGCGAGCCCGTACATTGCCTAGCGTGCGTTTTACGAGAGCAGGAACAATTGGAAGAAGCATGTGCAGCGGAACGCAAGGCGATTGAATTGCTTCCCTCCGATCCACGACCTCTTGTTGGTCTTGGATGGATTTTGAGATTGCTGGGAAAATATGCAGAAGCCGTGGAGTTTCTCGTAAAAGGGCTAGAACTAAAACCCCATTATGGGGAGGCGGATGCGCGATGCATGCTAGCTGAAGTCTATGAGCACCTTGGCCAGATAGACGAGGCCGCCGCGCTCTGGAGGCAGATTCTAGACATGGATAGCATGTATCCCTCCTACGACCAGCCTATGGAAGAAGCGAAAAAGAAACTAGTGGAGCATCGCCTCGCAACAGGTAACGAGGGCATGAAATAACTGCTGATTTCAAGTCGCTTCTGCATCAACACTCTGCATTCTAACGCGATATGTATTTTATCGTGTTAGGAATCAAGGTCCCCAAATCTCCAAAGTAGTCGCGGCGATGAAGAGTTGTTAAATTGCCACAGTATCGATAGTGTAGCATTGGAGCTACACCGTGAAGAGAGTCATCGGCGACATCTATATCGCAGGATCACTTACGACAGAGGACTGGAACAAGTTCAAGGTGGCCCTTACGCCTGGTGGCGATGCGGCTGTTTGGGAAAAGGCATTCGAGGATTATTTCCACGGGCGCCTCAGTTCCCGCTATCTCGACCCGATCAAAATTCTTCAGGACAATGGCACGTTTCAAGGCGAGGGGTTCTCGATCGCGGCGATCCAGTGCAGCCTGATTGAATTCTTGGAGTCCACCGCACAAGGTAAGTCTTATCGCTTGCTCGTAAAGGGCGCACCGGCTCTTGGGCAGTACGAATATAACCGGAGCGGCGAAATGTTCGAATCATTCCTAGCAAGTCGCGCCCCCTTCAACGGTGAATTTAATAAGGATATAGCGCACGACTTTTATGAAGGAGTTCGCTGCGGGCTATTGCACGAAGCCCGTACAAAGAATGGTTGGGTAATATGGGCCCAGCACGGTGGTCGGATTATTGAGATTAACGGAGATCAGAAGGCGGTTTATCGCGACGATTTCCAAGATGCGCTTCTCAAATTCATCGAGTGGTACAAGACGGCACTAACTTCCGATCGCGCCATTCAGGAGGCTTTCGTCCGAAAATTTGACAGCCTTTGCGTGTGAGGCGCGCCAGTTTGCGATCTATTCGTTGCCGTCGCTTGACATTTTCCACGTCGTGCCGCGTTTCTCGATCCTCCAGGAATCTCTTTCCGTCCGAAGCTGATATGCGCCTTCCGGAAGGTAGCTCTCGTCGAAGCTTGGCTTTATCGATACGCTGATTCGAGGCTGGGCGGCTGAGGAGTCATCCGGCCGTAATTTACCCTGCGGGAGATCTGCCCGGAAGTGGTACTCCACATCGAACTCAAGGTCAGCCGGAGGAATGGGGATCAGTTTTCCGTGCCCGCTTTCTGTGAAGCTGCGAATCCCTGAAGGAAGCATATTGAGACCGCGCGTCCGTGAATGATAACGTCCTTTATCATTCACTATCCTGAAGTCCTGAGCACAGCAAGAAAATTGTCAATTTGACTGGCTAGAAGTCGCAGGCTGTGGCGCGCTTTTTGTTACCGCGCATTACCGCTCTTACGCCACCGTGCAAGGTATTGAGTCGCGCAGACTATCGAAAGGCCCCACAGGCCGCTGTTGGCGACCATAATCGAAAAGAACACGGCGTCGTTGTGAGGAAAATGTACATGATCCAGCAATGCCTGGCCTGGTTGCTGCAAAATGCCAAGCAATACATCCGCCGCCTGCTCAGCCCCAGACTCCCTGTGACGCGGCTGATCGGGACTGCTGCCAAACGCTTGAACCAAAGTGGACATTTCATAAAACAGTACTGCGAGCCAGATTGCAAAGTGTATGCATGTCAGTGCCGCGACGTACTTCCAAAGGCGCTTCGATGTGATCATTAGCATTCACTATCGGGCACCCGGAATAAGCGCAAGGAAAACTGCTTCGACGGAGCAAACCCGCGCTTTCAAAAGAGCGCCGTAGGGTTTTGCGGAGTCGCCGTCGCAGACGGTCCTTAATCCGCGTAAGCGGCCCGTCCTTTGTCTTCGTAATACCGCACCTGCTTGCAGCGCTGAGCCTTGCCTTCAATCAGCAGCATTTGCTCGTCCGGGGCGAGGTTCTGGAGTTCCTCCGGGGCAACGCCCCCGACAAGATTCGCAAAATCCTGAGCCATGCGGCGGTTCCTCGCACCGAAGACCTGAATCACTCCCGCATTATCGACGAGCGTGTTGGCCTGGGCTCCGTAGATCTGGAGCTGGGCCGCGTTCTGCCAGAACGTCCATAAGGTAAGTCCCCAGGACCTGAGCAGCGTCGCCGCAGTGAGCAGGGCATCGATGCGGCCGAGATTGCCGATTTCATCGCAGAGCATGAGCGTGCGCTCCTTTGGTTTGGTCTTGCGCAGCGTCAGGGCGAGAATCAGGCCCGACAACCACATCCGGAGCACGGGGCGGTAGGCGGTAAGCCTCGTCGGCGGCACGATGATATAGAGCGAGACGGGCTTTCCTTCTATGAAGGCGTCGATATCAATCGTCGTCGTGTCGGTTAGTCTGCGCACGAGATCGCTGTCAAAAAGCCTCAGATGCGTTTGCGCCGTGCCCAGTACGCTCGGTCTCGTCTGATTATCGGAGAGCTGCAGGAACGAGGCGAAAGCCACTTTGGCCGAACGGTTCACCACTTTTTTTTCGTCCAGGAGCTTGGCCATGCTGAAGATGACATCGTCGCCCCCGAAGAGATCGAACAGCGCGCTGAGTCTGCGGTTTTTGCGCGGACAATCCGCCATCAGCCAGGCGCAGCCTCCCGCTATCATCGTCTCGGACCAGTCATTCCAGAATCTGTCCCGCTCGTCGGTGCCGCGTTCGATAAGCTCGGCGGCAAAGCTCCGCGCGACGGCGGCAATATCGGTGCCGCAGCTCACGGCAAGGTCAAGCGGATTGAGCGAGCCCGGCACACCGTCGTCCCTTAAATCCAGGACGCACACTTCCTGCCCCATGGCGCGTCTCGCATCGGCCGTGGCCGCGTACACTTCGCCTTTCATGTCGAGCACGATGAGCTGGCCCGGGTGTTTCAGAGCATTCGTAATGACCGGCCCGGAGGTCTTGCCGGTGCCGGTGGGAGCGAAGGTGATGAGATGGCCGCCACCCGAATAGGTGATGAGTTCCGGTGACTCTCTCCGCTGCTTTTGGACAAAACCGATGGAACGTGACCTGGGACCGCCGCGCCGGCCGAGAATGAGCGTGGACATCGTAAATCTCCGCGATCCGAGACGTAGAAAAACGCGAGGGGATCTAGTGCTGGCCCCTGCCCTGCATGAGCATCTGGACTACCTGGGCAGAGATTTCCTTGCCCGTCACCGTATTGTCAGACAGCACGTTGAACATCATGGCCTTGCCTCCGCTTTCCATTGCTATCCACGTGCCCGCAACATCCGCCGCTTGCGGCGCGTTCGCCATGAACGCGGGACGCACCACCGTGTAAGGCTTCGATCTGGTGCCATCCGCCAGGGTAAAGGTAAGAACGCCTCCCCGGACGGATGCGTTTTTTCCGGAGATGTCGGCAGGCACTCCTGCCGCAGGCGCGAGGCCCTGGAGCGCTTTTTGCGGATTGTCCCCGAACAGTCCACCGCTCTTATCGGGATTCTGAGGAGGCTGCTGGCGGGGAGGATTCTGCGTCGCAGGCTGCGCAGGCATAGGCCCTCTGCCATTCATCGCCAGTCTTTCTCTAATTACATTACTGGGGTTTTGCAGAGCCGCAAGCGTATCCAGCGAAATATCCTGAACACTCTTGGCAGCCAGCGTCAGGGTGCCGGATTTGATGTCAGCATTCTTCAGCTTCCAGTAGTAGATTTTTCCACTCCCCATATTACGAATCATGGAACCGTTTTCATTGAAACCCATGTACGTGCCCTGGTCGGGAGGATTTTTGAATTGCACCACCGGTATGGTGCCCTGGTCGCCGTAAATCCAGTCAATCGGCGCATCGGTGTTGTAACTGATCTCCGGCAAGTTGGGGTCTCTCTGCTGCCCGTGGCTAATCTGGGCCGCCGCCACAGGTGCGCTGACCGAACCCTGCCCGCCCTGCTGCGCAGGAGTGCAGGCCGACACGATAAGTACAAACACCCCGACAATCGAAGACCTGGCAATCAGGTTTCGCAATCTCATGGATGGTTACCCCTTCCCTTGCGCGCTCATCGCCCCCACCGTGCTTCGCGCGTCCCGCGATTGCAGAATCTCATGAGTTGGTTATAATAATCAAGTAGTTGGTTATGATGATGCGTTTGTTGGGGTTAGAGAGCGGCCTATGCTAGCGTCACGTTTCAGTGAGACTCGTCAACGGAAGACAACTACGCGCTGCGCGCGTTCTACTCGGATGGGATCAGGCGCGGCTTGCCGCGTCGGCGCACGTCGCGATCGGCACCGTGCGGCGTATGGAATCCTTCGACGGCGTCATCGGCTCACAGATGGGCACGCTGCTGAAAGTCCAGACGGCGCTGGAAAAAGGCGGCATTGAATTTCTGAACGACGACCGTCCAGGCGTGCGCCTCAAGGAACGTCCGCGTAAGCGGAGAAGTTGAATCAGAAGATTTTTTTCGGCGCACATGCAGGAACAACATCCTCCGTGTCTCCAGATTGGGACTCCACTCGTCAGTTGACAGGTTTTCTTCCATCGCTAGGATGAATTCGCGCACAAGAAGGCGAGAGCTTGTGCGCTCTAAAGACAAATAGCGCCGCGTTCCTGTTACGTGGCGCTATTTTTATGCCTCGCTGCTAATCCGCTGAATTTCCATGATTCATACCGCCCGGCAAAATCCGGGTGACTTTTCAACCCGGAGGTGTATGGGTTAAATCCTCTCGCTTCGTAGAGCAATAACAAAACGGACGCATTAACAGGGAGCATCCCATGCGCGCAGAACGTGACGGCGGCGGGCAGAGCCGTCTTTTTTCCTTTGCACGACGCGCATGCATTGCGCTCCTTGCCGCCGCCTGCCTGATGAGTACGGCTGAGACCGCGCCGGCGCAAACGATCCCTAACGTTTCCGGTTCCTGGACCGGGTCGGTCACAGAGCAGCCAGCGGCCGGGCCGTTTCCGGGAGGCATTTCCGCAACCAACTACGTGCTTTATCAAAACGGCTCTACGGTCGTCGGCACTGGCCTCAGCACGCTTGACGGTTATTGGGTCAATGTGGTCTACGCCGGAAGTGTTTCAGGCTCGACGCTCACGCTTACCTCCACTGTAATAAGCACGCACCTTCCTTTTGGGTACTCTCCCTGCCCTGGCACAACGACGTTCGCGATCAATTCGACGAGCACTGAGCTTTCAGCGCCGGCCAGCACCTGTGGCGGAAATGTCGTTGACGCCTTCACCATGGCCGGCGGCGGCTGGAACAAGCAGTTAGGTTCGTCGTGCGACAATCCGGGCGGCTGCAGCGGCGGGACAGACCCCATTGATCTCGGCTCCGGCAATGTCAATGAGACGTTCAAAGATTACGAGACGGCGGGTCCGAACAAGCTTTCCTTCATCCACTATTACAACAGCAATTCCATCGCCAGCGGTATGCCAGCGGCCAGCTACCGGCTGTTCGAGTTCGACCACTGGATCACGAATTTCGACCGCGCGCTCAGCTTCCCGACTACCACGCAAGTCATAGCCCAGCGCAGGGACGGACAAGGGGTCATTTTCAATCTGGTGGGAAGCACCTGGACGCCCGACACCGACGTGGACATGGTGCTCACCTACATCGGTAGCAACACCTGGACGCTCACGACTCACGACGACACGGTGGAGACCTATAACGAAGTCATTCCTATCGGACTGCCTGGAATAGGGTATCTGGCTTCGATCAAAAGTCGCAACGGTTACACCCAGACAGTTAATCGCAATGGCAGCGAGCAAATCACGTCAGTTTCCGATTCCTATGGCCGTTCGCTCGGCTTCACCTACAACTCTGGTGGCCAGTTGAGTACCGTCACAACGCCTGACAGTCTTGTGCTGACCTACACCTACAGCTCCGGCGGCGGTGGTACCAACAACCGGCTGGCCACGGTCTCGTACAACACTTCGCCTGTGACGAGCAAGACGTTCAACTACGGCAACAGCTCCTACCCATTTGCGCTTACGTCAGTGACCGACGAGAACGGCAATGCCTACGCAAGCTGGACTTATGATTCTTACGGCCGTGGGCTTACCAGCCAGCATGCTGGCGGGGCATCCGTCGCACTTGCTGCCGTTGTGCACGGTCTCGCGATGAGCGTCTTTGACTCCTTCTCGGGAGATGCGCGCCTGCAAATCAGGGGCGAAGTCACGGAGTACGACGAGGACTGCAACGGCGCAAGCGAGCTGAAGACGGAGTACGAAAAGTGGGCGGATCGGCTTCCCGGTAAAGAAAGTGAACTCTGGGAATGGTGCCTTAAGCAGGATCAGCACACACTGCTCGAACTGCTCGCCTTTTGCGCCGGATGCACCGTTGACGTGGTGACTCCGAAGCTCGACTCCGCGTCGTCCCGGATCGCGCATATCAACGCGCTCTCAGCGGCTCTCAACCTCGACATGAAGCAATGGTTCACGCCTACGGCGGAGAATTTCTTCAAGCGCGTAGGGCGGCCGACCATCGTCAACGCGATTCGGGAAGCAACGGGCAAACCCTCGAAACGTTCCTGGGAAAAGCTCAAGAAGGCCGAGTTTGCGGTGCTTGCCGAGCGTGAGACCGCAGGCACGGGCTGGCTTCCACCCGTTCTGCGGGCTTAAGCGCCAATCGGGGCGGCCCGAAGGCCGCCCCGATTCTTTTCATCAGCAATCTTTTATCAGTGGAGAAGTTTTTATGAAGTTTCAGGTACATGGAATCAAAACAGCGCGCGGCTTAGAGAAAGCCCGCTACATGATTTCGGATCTGGCGGACGGCCGGAAGTGCATCACCGTCTGCGCCGACGGATACACGGGATTCAGCAAGGAGGTGCGCGACGCCTTTGCGGTGGAGAACGACAGCGACATCATGACGGATTATTTCGTGAAGGATTCCTTCCGCGTCTTTCCCGATCATCCGCTGTTTCAGGAAGTCGCCGCGGGATTCCGCAAAATGCTGGCCTTCCGCATTAAAGTGTCCAGATACGGCGATCATGCTGGCCGGACGCTTGAAGAGTTGAATCGTCTTACCCTCTCCGCCGCGTGAGCCGAGACCGTGCTTTCACCCCGCCTCTCCACAGGACCGCCCCCACTCGGGCCCGCAAACTCCCACTTTTCATCACAAGAGCACTATCTGCTTGTACCACTCGGGTCCGCAAATTGCCACCTCTGGCGACAAGGGCCTTATTTACTGCACCATTCGCGCCCGCAAGCGCCCACTTCTCACCGCAACCGCCCATCTGCTCTAGGTTTCACGCCCGACCGCGCCCACTTTCCGCCACAAGAGCCCGCTTGCTGTCCCGGTCGTCATCCGCGAGATACTCCCGAATCGCTCCTTCGGCATGACCGCCGCGCACATCGTTTTCATCGGCCCCCGCCGTGTTTCCCGGTCCGGCTTCGCTTTCTTCCTGTAGACTCCACGCTTCGTCACTGAAATCGCGTCTCTCGTTTCCGCAAACCGCTCCGTCCTTGGAGTCGAATCCGATTCCGCCAGTCTCCTCTCGCCGGGAGTCCCGCTGCTTTCTCGCTCATTTACCGGCGACGTAAGCGCGCGTCGCGGCCACGTCAATTAACGGATTTTCCCCTGCGCTGTAGTGCGCGCATTCCTCGCGAGACAAAATCCTATGACTTGCCCGCTTGTCCGCGCGCTCTGTCCGCGCCGTAAGCGAGGACGCATAAGGCGGCCTCCACAACACGAAAAGGAGAAAGACATGGCTATCATCGGAAAATTCAACAAGGACGGCGCAGGCTACACGGGCAGCATCGAGACGCTCACCTACAGGGCGAAGCTCACCCTGGAGCCAAACACCAACAAGAAAAGCGAAAAGGCTCCGGACTTCCGGATCATTCACGTCGCGGAGGGCTTCACGAGCGAAATCGGCGCGGCCTGGATCAAGACCGCGAAGAGGAGCGGCGATCAATACATTTCGCTCTCGATTCACGACGATCCGGGCCTCGCTCAGCCGCTCAACTGCCGGCTGGTGAAGACGGGCGCGGAGAGTGGACACACGCTCTTCTGGGATCGTCCAGAGGAGCGGGCCGAGGCGTACGAAGCCGCCGCGTGAAGTCTCAAGGGGTGACAGCGATGTCACCCCTTTTCATTTCTCACCACTAATCTTTGAAAAGGAAAACAGCCATGACGAAGAACACAAACACCTGCGCGGCCCGATGGAAGGCCAGCAAAAACGGCCGCATACACGACTTGCGCAAACTGTTTGCCGCCTACCAAAAAGGCGACGAGGATCGCTACAGCGAGGACTTGGGCACCTTCAGTGAATACGGGCTTTGCTTCGATTACGTCGCACCCGGAACTTTCAGCGAGCAGCAGGAAGGCTATTGGCGCTACCAGATAAGCTGGGGCGGCCCGAGCGACGAATTCAGGTTCTACGCCGGGGGATGCGGGGAGCGAAGTCCCCACCGGATTTCCTACGTCTTCCTCGACTGGTTTGATGGGCATGAGCGGGCACTCATGGGCCGGGATCTGGAACTCATGCGCGAAATCTGGATGTATTTCGAGGAAACCGGATCGACCCAACCCGAATATCGGAAATCCAGCGACCGGGACGATGACTGACGCTGTGCACCATACATCTCACTTGCAAGTTGTGCGGGCGCTCCTATACTTCACGCGCAACGATCATCCTGGGAGCGTCCACAACGCGATGAGCAAACGCGCGGCGCAGATACCACCCATCGGCGGCGCTCCGATAAGCGCCGCGCGCCAGCCTTTTCTTCGCTCAATCATCTCGCTCGGCCGCTGTATCGATAGCGCGAAAACAACAGCGCCTCTGCTCATCGAAGAGGCGTCCTGGTATGCGGACAAGCAGCTGGGGTGGACGGGGGTCGCGCTTGCGGGCGAAGTGGCGTCGGAAGGCTTATGGGCCTGGCAGGTGCGCAAACAACAGCAAGATCGCCAACGCGGCCGCCAGATATAAAAGCCTATCCCGTTTTCTTTAGCTGCGGGTTGTCGTTCGCGGCTTCCGTTATTTCAACCGCGCGCCCGCCGTTTTTCTCCAGCTCCCGCAGCCAGTTGGGCTTCTGGCCTTTCGCATTCCAGATCAGCTCGGGCTTTGCCGGATGGTGGTAAAGACGCCCGCCGCGATAGGCGGCGGAGCGGCGCACGGATTTTCCTGCGATGGACTTGAGGCTCAGTCCCACGGAGGAGAGCAACGTCCTCGCCTCCTCCAGCGCGTGTTCCTTGCGCTCGCGGTCGCGTGTTTTAAGAATTTCCTGTGAGCGGGCGATGACCTCCTGCAATTCCTGGTCACTCAGGGACTCAAGCATTTGATTTGTCATGCTTCCTCCTTCTCGTCGCGTATAACGATTCGCTCGATAAAAGCCTTGTCCTCTGGCGTAAGCTCGTCTTCGATGAGATCGCCCTCGCGCAAAATGCTGAGCCGCTGCAGCCGCAGCATGTCGCGCAGTTTGTCCCCGAGATTGCGCCCGGTCAGAACCACGGTGCAATCGTCGAAGACCAGTTCCCAGGTCCTGCCTCCGTCTCGCTTCACGGCACGTCGGAATAATGGATAGGCGAGCAGATGCTCGTCGCCGTTTTTAAGGCAGACGACCAGCATCGCCGGATGCGTGCGCGCCTGGCGTTCGCTTTCGACCGCGGCGCGGACTTCCTCTTCCGGCGGCGCGGCGTGGCCCTTGTGGACGATGGTGCTGATGACGCTTGCGCTTCTACCGGTCATGGTGCTGCTCCCTCTGCTGAATGACACGTTGTTGCCAAGGCCCACGCGACGTAACGGCGTCGTAGGCGTCCTGCATTCTGTCTTTGAGATACCGCGCTATGCGGCGCATATCGAGCCGCTTGCTTTTCTTCGCGCCGGTGTCTGACTCACCACGCATCATTTCCGAGACGGACATGCGCTCAGGCGATTTCTGCACGGCGTATTTAAGCGCCTTCGCGTCTTCGGTGTAAATCTTCACGCTTTCCCGGCCGCGCGACAGCGACACATACCAGAGCGCACGGGTCACGGCTTTAAGCGAGGCTCGCACCTATGGCGACGAACACGCGGTCCACCGTCTTGCCCTGCGATGCGTGCGACGTATCGACATAACCGTGGGTGATATGGCCGAAGTCTTTCGGGAGCACGACGCCGTTCTCAAGCTTGATGTCGCCCTTTTTGGTGAAGCCTTCGACGGTGAAGATGTCGCCGTTGTTAAGCCGGTGCTGCTTTTCCCCTGCGCGTCCTTCCACCTGGCCATAGCCGTTTTCGGTGATGCGGAGGCGCTCGCCCGCGGCTACGGCGAGATTGCGCGTCTCATAGACGCTGAAACGTTCAGCCTTACCCAAGGGAAGGGACGCTTGCGAGCCGTCCTGTCGCATGACGATGACATGGCCCATGTCGTGACTCAGCACCATTGCGGCTTCGCCCTTGGCGTAGCCTCCGGAGGTTCCGCGCACGCCGTCCTTGCCCTTGCGCACTCCCGCCACCGCTTTATGAAACTTCACTACCTGGCCCGCGCGGTAATTGCGGGCGTCGCCTTTCTGCGCTCCGGTCCAGTGGGTATTCCGACGCGCCTTAAAGAAGCATTCGTGACCGCCGAGCTTGTTGCTCTGCTTCAGCTCTTCGCGGATGTCGGCGGTGATGTCCATGCCCTCGGCATGCGTCGGCGCAATCACCAGCGCCGTTTCGCCGTCACCGACCGCATCCATGTAATCGTTAACGAGCATCCTGCGTCGCTCTGTCCCGCTGGCTTCGACAATCGCGCCCATTTTGTGGAGCAGCTCGAAGCCTTTCTCGGCTCCCTTGGCGGTGCCCGTGCTGATCGCTTCCACTGCCTTTCGGTAATCGCTTTTCTTCTGCCTGCGGATCTGCGTCAGTTCCGCAACGCTTAAGCCCGCTTCCGATTCAAGCAGCCGGAAGGCGTCGCCGCGCGCGACCGCCGAATGCTGCTTGTAATCGCCGGACAGAACGACGCGGCTGCCCAGTTCCTCGGCAAGCTGAAACACTCCGCGCGCGTCCTTGCTGCTCATCAGTCCCGCCTCGTCAATCCAAATCACCTGGCCTTTGGCCTTCTGCTGCAGCTTCTCGTCCACGAGGAGCTGGGCGACCGTGGTGGCTTCCTTGAAGCCGTCCTTATAAAGGACGCTGCGCGAGGCCTGGGCCGAGGGCGCAAACACGAAGACGTGCCCTCCGCCATGCTCCTCAATGGCGGCGACCGTCCCTTTCATCATGGTCGTCTTGCCGGTGCCCGCCGCGCCCCGTATACCCACGACCCGATCCCGGCTCTGGAGAACATGCAGCGCGGCGTTCAGCTGCTCGCCCTTCAGGTCGCCGACATCTTTCACGTCTTTGGCGAAGGGAGCGGATTGCCCCCTGCCCTCGCGCACAAAGCGCAGCATCTGCAATTCTTCCGTTCGCACCGCGCGCGTGGTGACGAGCATTTCGCCGTAACGTTCGCGGCGGATGATCTCTTTGCCCTTTGCGGCCTTATCAATCGCTTCCGGTAATACGCTGCCCACGCCGTAGCGCAGCGCTTCCGCCTTAAGGCGTTTTTCCGAAGTCACCGAGGCGCGCTCAAAACAATGGCCCACCGCATAGTCCATCGCCGCCTGCGCATTGATTGTGCCCCCGGCTCCTCCATCTCCGCCGTTGCCTCCCATCGCCTTCGCGAGCGCCACCCGTTCATCGTGCGTCAGGCGCTCGTTCCATTCACGGCGCAGCTGGGGCTTGCCGACGCCCGATTTCTTGTTCTCCCGGCCGTAATAGCCGATGGCGTGTTTGCCTTCGGCCGTCGTCACGCCTTTCTTTGCCGCTTTCTCTTCGATTTCATTGCGCCTGCGCGAGAACTTGTTGATGACGGATTCGGGCACGCCGGCCATTTCAAAGCTCAGTCCCTCGCGCTCTGCCCTGTAGCCCAGCGCGTTTAACGCATGCGAAAAACGCGCATCAAACGCCGCCTGAAAATACGGCGCGTCCCGTTTCAGGTCGCCGAACTGTCCTGCCTTGAAACGCTTTTCCGCATCGTCCCAGGTGACGTTATGCGCGAATACGTGGGCGTGCAGGTGCGGGTCGGGTTTGCCGTCCACCGGCCGCGACGTGAAGTGGACGAACTCGGCCCAGACCATGTTGCCGGTCAGCCGGTTTTCGTCCCTGCCGTCTTTGCGCACTCGCGTTTTCATTTCCAGCTCAACCTCTTCCATGGTTTCTTTCACCGCATCGCGGAAGGCCGTAAGGATTCGCTCGTCGCCCGACAGCTCATACATGACCGATACCGACTTCGGCGCGGAGAAGGTGAAGTCGTATCCGGCCCGCCGGTTTGCCTTCTGTCTTGGGGTGAGTGACTCGCCGGTCTTCGGGTCGAGGTTGTCGCAGAGCGCGAAGTAGCCCTCCTGATCCACCTGGCCTGAGAGCCCCAGACGTTCTGCCGCTTTTCCTCCCCACAGCCCGGCAATCTCCTGGCCTTCGCTGTAGTAGTCGGAGCGCACCATGCTCTTGCCAAAATATTGTTTGGCGGCCTCGGCGTTCTTGCTTTCAGTGACCCGCAGCATATGTTGCCGTTTCTCATCGGTCGGAGAAAACCACTAATAGCGTGCATAGCGGATATTCAACACAACCGGAAGCGTTTTTTCGCGTCATGCTAGAGAATCTTTTTGGTACATGCGTCTCCCCTAAGCAGAGCTTAGGCGCATCAAAACGCAGCCGCGAAAACGCCGCTTCCTCGTTGCGCGTTGCATCCGTGCGCTGTGACCCGCTTGCCACAAACGACTCGGCAGAAATGTCACAGACGTGCGAGAGAAGCACGGCGGGGCAGTGGCAAATCGGATTGCCGTCATGGCCACGCGCGGCTATCGTTTGGCGATGAAACGGCCTCTGGAAATTCCCGGCCCGCAGTCTTTGGAACCAGCCGACGATGTCGCGCTGAAGGAGGCGCTTGCCAATCTCACCTGTGCCCGGAAACTCGTTTCCCGCTCGCTTGTCGCATCGATTGCGGACGCAGGCATCGAACCCAGCGACGAGGCGCGCATGTACATCGATGTGCACTTCAAACTGCTCGCCCTCGTGATGGCGCAGGTGCGCGACATCGATGCCGTCTTGGGTGGAAAGTGACCGCATCAGCGCGACCTCGACGGGGGCTTCAACTCGGCTTCCGATGACTCGGCGGCGGCGTATTTCCGAACCGTCGTGTTATCGTCGCAGTGCTTTTCAATGTCGCAGGCCTCGCGCAAAATATGTTGGCGCAGATCCGGGCGCCTGACCCTTTCGGCCAACGCCGCGACACCTTCGGTAAAACTGCCTCCATGCTCCTGGTTTAGGCCGGAGCCGTCATAAGCCCCGCGCCATATTTCCTTGAGCTTTCGGGCCACGAAGTTCTGCGCGAATCCCGAAATCGGTTTGCCTTCATCCATGTGACACCGTCCTGCCAGCGATGTGCAAAACCGGATTGCTATTCCTTTTCATCGCCGCTATTTCATAAGGCAGTGGAAAGAGCGGGGCAGTTAATGGCTCCCAACACCTGTTTCCCGCCCCGCGCCTTTCCACACGCTTCACCGCGACCTCGACGGGACTTTTTCCGTCTTCGCGACTTCATCGATCGGGCGGGCAAAACGATCAATACAGCCCCGCTTGTTGCGCTTCGGTGTCAGCGGATCTTCCTTCAGGCGCGCAGGAGCTTTCACCTCTGTGCGCCCTTCCGCTTCATCCTTTTTCTGTCCGGTTTTCATTAGCGTGACCTCGTTTCCGGCTTCAACTCGCGGGACGGCGTGTCGTTGCCGCCGTATTTGAGTGCCGGCGTGGGGGCAGGCGCGCCCGTGCCAAGCGAGCTTTCCTGCTTCACACCGTTATCCGCGAGTTTCTGTCCGGCTTCCTTGGCTTGCGACAGCGATTCGGAGGAGATGGACTCCGCCGGGCTTCCGTACTTGTCGGCTGCTGACATGACATATCACCTCGTGCTTTCTGGCGCTGCTTTGCGCGCCTTCAGCTGTGTCGAGCACTTGCTTTAATTCCGGGGAAAGATTCGTGAACGCTTCCTTGAGGCCCGCATCGCCGCGGATCAATTCAATGTTGGAGTCGGCGACAAGGAGCCCGTTCGTCTCGTTCGCGGGCCGCCCGGCAAACGCCTTGCTCATGCCCTGCGCTTCGATTTCCGCGTCGCGGATGTCGAGGATGGCCTGGCGCTGGTTGTAGTAGACGATGTGATTGTTGACGAACAGCGCGACGCCCGCGATCATGAGCCACACTCCAGGCAGCGTCGCGATCCCGGAAAGCAGCCAGCCACTGCCTACGACAAGGCCCGGCTCGACGAACTTGTAGATGTTCTCCTGGGAGAAGGGCAGCGGCAGGATCGACGTGCCCATATACATCGAGTGCCACTTGATGCCCGCCTTGTTCTTGCGCGCGATTTCGCGGCGGTGATAGATGCTCATGCCCACAAAAGCGAGCCAGAACAAACGCATAATCGGCGCGCCGCCGATGCCGATATGGAGAAACGCGCCCGCGAGCCC
Organism: uncultured Acidobacteriota bacterium; assembly: GCA_963834215.1. GTDB lineage: Bacteria > Acidobacteriota > Terriglobia > Acidiferrales > UBA7541 > Palsa-295. The sequence goes on from CAWIAM010000011.1 coordinate 319,500, forward strand.
GGCGAACAGCGTGCCGAGAAACGTGAAGTTCGCAACGACCGTGTAACCGAAGAAGAGATTGAGCCAGCCGAGATAGCGCTCGCCGAAATCCTTCCGGACGAACGGCACGATGCTGACGGCGAAACAGCTGCTGATGAGGCTGAGTAACGCCAGCATCCATTCGCTTTTTTGCCAGATGCCTCCCGCGCCGAACAACGATTTGGTGTCATTGATGAGTTTCATGTGCCGCGCCCTCCTTTGAGCGCCGGAACCGTTCTGGGTAACCCGTCACTTCCTAGTGCCGTCCGCGTTTGTTCCCACCGTCACGCCAAGGATCTGCTGCGTGAACGCCGTTCGCTGCCAGGGCTGCCATTCGTTTGCGATAAAGGCCGCGCCCGTCTGGTAGACAATCGCTTCGGTCACGAAATTGTTTTGCGGCCCGCCTTTTTTCAGCATCGTGAATTCGGAAGGCAGCACCTTGCGCCCCGGCGATTCCGAACCCCCACCCCTGCCCTGGCCGGTTTCCATCGTTCCGTGCCAGTTGCTGCGCGCCTGCAGCTCTTCGGAAATCATGTCGGAGGCCCACTTGTTGGTCTCCGGGTCGCCGTTTGCATGAAAAATCTTGGTGCCCATGTTGCCCAGGAACGCATCGACGCGATGGCGTCCTGCTTCGCCGCCCATCGCGGCCAGATAGTTTGGTTTGTTCTGTGAAATCAAAACTGAAGCGACGCGGGCGCTTCGCGCGGTCGCCAGAAACTCCGGGGTGTAGTTGCAAACCATTTCGTGGGCCTCATCGACGAACCAGAACACAGGGCGCGGGGAAAGCTTCACGTCGCGTTGCTCGCAGGCGATTTGCCAGAGATAGGTGAAGGCCGATTGCACATAGACGCCGGCCTGGCCGTAGACCTTGGTGGGCAAATCCAGAATGATGATTGCGCCGTCGAACGTCAGGTCCGGAATGAAGTTGGTTTCGCCGTCGAACAAATCCGCCATGTGGCCGCGCAACAGCACGTCGGCCATCACGGCGTAGGTCGCGAGGATTGAGCCGCGCGTATCGTTCGGCATGTCGGGGAAGTCCCGCAGGAAATACCGCGCCGCCAGCTCGAAATCGCTTTGATCGCGGTCGCTTTTTTCCTTTGCCTCCGCCTCCTCGATGAGCCGGTAGCAGAGCGATTCCTTCTGCCATGCTTCCTTGCGGACTTCACCGTGGGAGCGCGGGGCCGTGGTGATCACTTCGTGGAGCATCGCCATCGTGACTTCGCCACGCGCGGCGATGCAGACTTCCAGGCCGTTGCGCAGGATTTGCCGCAGGGATCGCTGCCAGAACTTGTCCCCCTGCCCGACGCTTGCGCGTTCACCGCGTTCCGCGGCCTCGACAATCGTCATGAGCAATGAAACGAGTTGCTCGACGCGGCTGCCAACGACGCCAGGGCGTTTTAACGCATAGCGGATGAGATTGCAGCGCCACTTGCTACCGGGCGACACCACAATCAGCGAGTCCGCCCTGCCCGTGAGCCTCGCGTAGGCTTCCACCAGTTCGCGGTCGCCGGGCTTCACGCAGCAGACAAGTCCGCCCATGCCAATCTGAAGATATTTGAGGAGAAGCCACGCGGCCGAGCCCGTCGTCTTCGCCGCTCCCAGCTCGCCGAATATCGCCACCGATTCCACCGCGTGCCTGAGCGTGAATGAATCGAATTGCGACCACTGAAAGAGCGGGAAGTCGAGATTCCACGGATCGCGCGCCCGCAGCATCGCGCCCAATCGGGGTGGTCCGCAGTAAAGCGCCTTCTGACGGAAGAACTGATCGAAGAAGCTCATGGCATTCTCCTTTCGCGTTGCCTTACCGCTTCGCGTCGGCCGGACGCAGGGTGATGCCAATGCGCTCGCCCGGAGCCTGGCAAAGAATCGCCAGATACTGCGTCGGATCGAAAGTGAGCGGAGTCTTCGGATCGGCCTGTTCAATCGCCTTGTCGGGCACGACGACCTGCACGCGCGTCTTCATGTACCCGTCGGGCAGATAGCGAACGAAGAATCCACCGGGCATCTGCGCCCAGGTCCCGCGCGCCACCGGCGCATCGGCATCCGCTTCGCTCTTGAAGCCGGGAGCCAGTCCGGCCGTCTGCTGCTGGATTTGCTTCATCGCGTTGTTCATCTGATTGAGGTTTTGCTGTGCGTTCTTGTCCTTGGCGAGCTTCTGATTGAGCATGTTCATGAGCGCGTCCTGAAACGCCTTGGCCTGCGCCGCGCCCTGCATTTGTTTGAGAATGTCCTGCGGTAGAACGCGCGCCGCCGTCTGCTGCACGGCGGGATTCATCTTTTCGAGGTCAACGCCTCCGACGACCGCCCACACCAGCTGCTGGATGTCGGTCTGGGAAACGTCAGCATGCAGCTCGGCGTATTTGAGAAGCGCAGTGAGGATCTTGGCCTTCTTGCCTTTGATCGGCGCCGGGTAATAGCCTCCGGGCTTGCTCGCATTCACGTCGCCGGCATCGAGCGCATAGCTCTGCACATAGGCTTCAAAAATTCCGGCCTTGAGAATGAAAGCGCCGTCGTCCGTCCGGTCGAGATTCATCAACGGCTTAAAGGCCTGGGGATCGACGGTCGAGGGCAGCGTATCGAGATGAATCGCATCGGCCAGAACCGTACTGATGGGCGCCGTCTTCGGGTCACCCACTCCCGGCGGAAGTCCGGCCGGCGCGCTACTGTTCGCCTGCGCCTGACAAGCGAGCTTGGCGAAGCCGGTCTTGTTATCGCACTGCGCGAAGGCGCTCACTGCGAACAGCACAAACCCGAAGGTGACACTCAAAAACTTAACGATTGAACGCATTTTGTCCTCCGAGCGCAGGCACGGCGGAAGGGGGATTCCGCCGTGCGATGGATTTGTCCTTGAAGGACTGTTGCGCTCATGGACGCGAGGATGGAGGAAAGGCGCGGAGCCCGAAAGATAAACGACGTTAAACGCCCTCAGGCTCTATGCGGCATAATGACCGGATCGGTCATGGCGAACGCGGAAGGCGTCAATCCGGGGAGGCACGAAGTCGAGCGCCAGCTTGACCGCATGCTCGCGCATCCTCTGTTTCAGGCGCGGAAACTGCAGGCGGATATATTTGCCTTTCTGGTGGAGGGTTTTCTCGCCGGCAAGGAGGTCAACGAACTCGCCCTTTTCGTGGAGTTCTACTCGGTGGAGGAATTCAAGGACAGAAGCACCAAGGTCCGGGCCAATGTGAACTACATGCGCGCCCTGATTCAGGAATACTACGACGGCCCCGGCCTGGACGATCCCGTTGTCATCGCTGTGCCCGTCCCGAAACGCAGCAGCAAACGAAAAAAGAATTTCAAGCTGGTGAAACGCCCGCCCGGAGAAGCCTACAAACCGGAATTCACATACAACCCCCGTCACAAAGTGGCGCAGGACTTTGCACTGGCCAATCATTTGTCAATCGGCACCCCATCGCAAATCGAGCAAAGCATATGGCGCTATGACGCGATCCTCAAACTCGAACCCGACAATCCCGAGGCCGTTCTCGGTATGGTTGAAGCTCTGGCTTGCCAGCTCATGCAGGGGATTTACCCCGACGAATCAACGCGCGCAGCATTGATTGCCAGCTCTCTCGAATTGATCGCGAGACTCGAACCGGCGAGCGCGGACAACTGGCGCAGCCATATATTGCGCGGCGTGCTTCACATGTGTAGCAACAACCTCGACGCGGCAAGGAAGGAATTCGATATTGCCCTGAAGCTCGACCACCAGGGCACGGTGAACCGCGGCTGGTACTTACATTTTTTGTTTGTGTCGGGGCAGCAGGAGGAGGCGCTGCGTCTGCTCGGACTTGAGGCCGCCGAGAGTTTTGACGATCCGGCCGTCCTCGCGGCTTACGGCATGTTCCTATGGAAGGCGAACCGCTTCGAGGAAGCCGAGGGCGCCTTGAGGCACGCGCTTGGGTTGGACCGCAACTACTGGCCGGCCCATTGGGGGCTTGTGCGGCTTTGTTTAAGTACAGAACGTCCGAAAGCCGCACACGCACACGCGCAGTTTCTTGAGACTCTCCTGCAGCGCGAGGACTACGAATTTCTGATGCGTCAGGTCAATCTCAACCCAGACAACGCTTAAGGTTAAGGTGTTTGCGGAAGTGGATATTCATCCTTAGCAACCATGATCTGAATGAGACTTCCACCAACGCCAAAGTATTGATGTCCTGCTTTATCGGTGTCTAGTAGTCCATCGAAAAGACCAAGGATTTGTCCTTGATATGCTCTTGAAATAAGCCACTTTCCCTTGTCATCGCGCCAAGTAAAACTATTCCCCTTCGCGGTTAGCTGTAAATGCAGTTGTACTATCGAGGACAGATATACATTTTCTTTTTCTTTCAGAAGCTTAATTAGGTCAAGCTTCTCGCCTTTCCACTCCAGAAAAATGCAGCGCAATCGAGCAATGTCGTCGTGCGATCCCGCAAACAGCAAGGTTGCTGAGGATTTAAAAGTCGGAAGATACCGTATTTGCAGCATGATCAGCGTCCGGCGTTAATCTTCAAATTCGTGTTCTCACACGTTATCTTTTATGTGGAATGTTTCAAGAACTCGTTAAAACCGTTGTCGTCAGCTCGCCCGTTTAACCTCGCTTATCTTTCGGATGGTTGGCGTTCCTGCGCATAGTGGCGCGAAGGAGCCTCACCATGAACCCAAAACAAAAGAAACTGATCTGGATCGCAGGCATCGCAGTTGCAACCTGGTATTTCGCACCGACATTCATCAACACCGCCCGGCAGCAGGCCATGATTCGCGTGCAGCAGGAAGCGCGCCTCGCAAAACTGCAAGCCGCGAAATCCGCCCCGCCCGCTCCCGGCGCAGCCGGAACCGCGGGCGCTTCCGCCGTTCCCGCGCTACCCCCAGACTACGAAAGAATCTTCGGCGTCTGGCAAGGCGCGGGCCCGCAGCCAGGTCTCGGCATGTGCAATCTGAGGCTGGAGCTGCGCAAGGACTTGGCGAACCCAAGCCGCGTCTCGGGATTCCCGGTGCTTGCCTGCGCGCCCATCATGTCGCCCTTCTCGCGGCCGTCCGCGTCACAGACGCAAAATACTGTGATGTCGGCCTTGAGCCCGCTGTCGGCGGTCCTGACCGGTACGGTCCAGGAAAACTCCGTTCAGTTCACCGTAGACAAGGTTATGGGCAACGCGCAGGGCGGATGTTCCCTCACCTCCTTCGCGGTAACGCCGTTTGGAGTCGATCTCATCTCCGCCGAGTGGCACGAAGCCACGTGTCAGTCGGGAGATCAGCACGGACAGATACTGCTCAAGAGAATGGGCAGGTAACACATGCTGCCCGCGCGCATCGCCGCCGCGACGCACCCCGAGACGCCGGAGCCGTTCGTCTCGGCCGACGCGGCGGCGATGTTTCTTTCAGTGACGCGCAGGTACGTGCTTGAGCTTGCCCGACGGGGAATTGCCGGGGCTTATGCCATCGGCACCGGCAGCAAACGCAAGGTCTGGGTTTTCCGGCTCTCCGAACTCGCCGCCGCCGTGATGCAAAAAGATTCCTCCGCACCGATCCACAAAATCAAAAGAATATGCGATCCTGCCTGCGGCAGTCCCCGCTGAAAGCGAGGAGTTATGGCTTATCAGCGAGGATCACTAAAGAAGTTTCGCCGCAAGGAAGGAGAGACCTGGGTGCTGCGGTTCCGGGTTTTGAGCGCGGAAGGGAAACGAGTCGAAAACATTTTGCCCATCGGACTTGTCAGGGAATTTCCGAAGGATAAGGACGCTTGGCGCGAGGTGGACCGGCTCGGCTTAGGCGTCAGGATCAACGACGCCCCTGCCCCCGGCCGCGTTTCTTTCAAGTTTCTTGCGGAGCATTATCTCAAGGCCGATTTCGGCAGCGATGCTGTGCGACCGAAATCTGCCAACACCATCCCCATCGTTGAGCATTACGTCCGCGACTATCTCACCAAACGATTCGGTGAGCAGATCGCGGAGGACATCAAGCCGCTTGAAATACAGAAGTGGCTGAAATCCCTCAACGAAAGCAACGGACTTGCCTGGACGACGGTCGCGAAGATTCGGGGAATCATGCTCCGCATCTACAAAATCGGCGTGCGGCACGAACACGTCTCGAAGAATCCGGTGCAGCACGTCGAGACGCGCTCCAAGTCCACCTACCGCGCCATCATCATCACCCCGGCGCAGACGCTTGCGATTCTGAAGTCCCTCCCCTCGCCTTTCCACTTCGCGCTCGTGCTCACCTGCGCGGCAACGGCGCTCCGTGCTTCGGAGCTGCTCGCGCTGCGCTGGGCCGACGTGCTGTGGGGCGAAGGAAGAATCCGGATTTCCAAGCGCTGGGCCAAAGGTGAAGACGGAGAAACCAAGACCGACGCATCGGACGGATACGTCCCGATGCATCCGGTCCTGGCCGCGCATCTTCGCGCGTGGCAGAAGGAAACGCCGCACGCGAAGGCAGCGGACTTCGTGTTTCCGTCGATGACGGCAGAAGGAAGGAAACCGCTTTGCGCTTCCACGTTCGTCGCAGACTATCTGCGACCGGCCGCAAAGAAAGC
>CAWIAM010000012.1:0-322462 GCA_963834215.1 uncultured Acidobacteriota bacterium
ACTTGGAATGCAGGCGCCGAGCGCATCCAAGGATACAGCGCGCAGGAAATGATCGGCCATCACTTTTCTCGTTTTTACCCCCCTGAAGACATGAAGCACGGCAAGCCGGAGAGGGCCCTCCAGGTGGCTGCCGCCGAAGGGCGCTATGAGGAAGAAGGTTGGCGGCTCCGCAAGGATGGATCAAACTTCTGGGCCAATGTAGTGATCACCGCTCTGCGCGATGTCCGGGGAACGCTGATCGGCTTTTCAAAAATTACGCGTGATCTCACCGAACGAAAACGCATCGAAGAGGCCCTGCGCTCCAGTGAAGAGCAATTGCGTATCGCCCAAAAGGCCTCGGGTGCCGGCGCCTGGGATTGGAACCCTGCTTCGGGCGTTTGTACCTGGTCTGAAGATCACGCTCGAATCTTCGGCCTCGCGCCAGACAACCTCAAGCAAACCTGGGCATCATTCCTGGGGCTCGTTCATCCTGATGATCGCTCTCGCGTGCAGACGCTGATAGCCCAGGCGCTCAAGCCCGAGGGAGAATTGGAAATTGAGTACCGCATTGAACGCCCCGACGCTCAGGTCCGATGGGTGATGAGCAAGGGCCGGACATACTGCGATAACGTTGGAGTGCCGTTGCGGATGATTGGGCTGACGCAGGACATCACCGATCGAAAGCAGCTCGAACAAATGCTTCAGAAAACGCAATCGGAGATTGCCCATCTTTCCCGAGTCTTAACCATGGGAGAACTCACCAGTTCGATCGCGCACGAAGTCAATCAGCCTCTCGCAGCAGTGGTCACGAATGGTGACGCCTGCCTGCGCTGGCTCGGTCTTGACCCGCCGAATCTCGCCAAGGCTCGTGAGTCGGTGTGCTGGATTATTGAAGAAGGCAAGAGAGCCGGCCAGGTGATCAAGCGTATACGAGCCTTGGCCAAAAATACTCCCGCACAAAAAACCGCGCTTGCGGTCAATGAGGTAATCGAGGAAGTGATTGGACTCGTCAACGGAGAACTAGTCCGGAATCGGGTTTCGCTGCAAACTCAACTTGCGTCCGAGCTTCCGGGTGTCCTTGGCGATCGCGTGCAATTGCAACAAGTGATCCTCAACCTCGTCGCCAATGGCATCGAGGCTATGAACGCAATCACCCAATGGCCCAAGGAATTGTCGATTAGCTCGAAGGCGACCGAGGACGATCGCGTACTCGTGAGCGTTCGCGACTGCGGCACCGGATTCGCGCCAAGACTCATCGACCGTGTGTTTGACGCCTTCTTCACCACCAAGAACGAAGGTATGGGCTTGGGGCTTTCCATCAGCCGCACGATCGTTGAAGCGCACGGCGGGAAATTATGGGCCGTTGCAAATAACGATCATGGCGCCACGTTTCAATTCACGTTGCCGCGGATGGCGCAGGCACACGCACAAGCACAGGCCGTATGACGAGTACCGAACCCACGGTCTTCGTAATCGATGACGACAATGCGGTTCGCTCGGCAACCAAGAACCTGCTCGAATCCGTGGGATTGCGGGTGGAAACCTTTGCATCCCCGCGCGAATTCCTGAACTCGGACCGCAAGAACTCGCCCGGATGCCTGGTGCTCGACGTTCGCCTTCCTGGCACCAGCGGGCTCGATTTCCAAAAAGAGCTGGCCTCCCTCAACGTGCACATCCCAATTATTTTTATAACCGGTCATGGCGATATTCCCATGACGGTGCAGGCCATGAAGGCCGGCGCTTCGGATTTTCTGGCGAAGCCTTTCCGCGATCAGGACCTTCTCGATTCAATTCAGAAAGCTGTTGGCCGCGATCGCGAAACGCGCGAACACGAACTCCAGTTAACTGAAGAGAGGAAGCGATTTAACAGCCTCACCCCGCGCGAGCGCGAAGTGATGGCGCTGGTGATCGCCGGCCACCTCAATAAGCAGATCGCCGCCGAGCTCGGCACCAGTGAAACTACCGCGAAGATTCATCGCGGGCAAGTCATGCGCAAGTTGCAAGTGCAATCGTTACCGCATCTTGTCCGTCTGGCCGAGAGGTTGGGAATATCCGCCCGATAGTCCGATACGCCTTCCCAAAGGTGTTATTCCTTCTTCCGAACAGATAATGGATTCATTTTGGCGCTGCATTTACTCTCTACTCGCATGAATGCTGCGGAGGGGGAACGGACCATGACGCGGAAGATCCAGGAAATTTATTCGGTAACAATCGTGGACGATGACCAGGCGGTGCGGGACGCCCTCAGCAATTTGCTCGAGTCTGTAGGGATGCGCGTTGAGGCGTTCGCCTCGGCCGAGGAGTTCGTGAACTCCACGCGGTTAAACCAAAGGACCTGCCTGATCCTGGATGTCCAGTTGCCGGGCATGAGCGGGCTGGAATTGCAACGTCAATTGGCGGCTGGCAAGAACTTGATTCCAATTATTTTCATAACCGCTCACGGCGAGGATGGCATTCGAGAACAAGCGTTGCACGATGGCGCCGTGGGATTTTTCTATAAACCATTCAGCAGCGAGGCTCTATTGAATACTGTTCATTCTGCTATGCGATAGGTTCGAATCGACGGTTTGCATTTTCTCATTCACACCCAGCCCGGAAGCCATTGGAATCTGCAGTAGCGACTTTTTTGACCAAGGGGAGGCTGTGATGGCTCTGACTAATTTCGTTATCAATAATGAACGTCCAACGATGGATGTGGCACCTAGGCAGCAAATAAGCGGTTCGTTTGCGGGAAGCCGGGATTGCACGGACACGGAAATCATCGGAGAGAGTTGGAATCTGAAAAAGGCACTGCGTCAAGTGGAGATCGTCGCGAGCACGAGCTCGACCGTGCTCATCCTGGGAGAAACCGGCACGGGCAAGGAACTCGTCGCGCGAGCGATCCATAACCAAAGTTCTCGCCGCGAACACAGCCTTGTGAGGGCCGATTGCGCGTCTATTCCCGCAGGGCTGCTCGAAAGCGAACTGTTTGGACATGAGAAAGGTGCATTCACCGGAGCCATCGCGCGCAATATCGGCCGCGTCGAGCTGGCGCATGGCGGCACACTCTTTCTGGACGAAGTCGGCGATATTCCGCTGGAACTTCAGTCGAAACTCCTCCGCGTTCTCCAGGAACAAGAGCTCGAAAGGCTGGGAAGCACGCGAACGCTGCACGTGGATTTTCGCCTGGTCGCCGCAACGCATAGGAATCTCTCCGAGATGGTCGCGCAAGGCCAATTTCGCAGCGACCTCTATTACCGGCTGAACGTTTTTCCCATCGAAGTTCCTCCTCTGCGCGACCGGCTCGAGGATATTCCACTTCTGGTACGTCATTTCGCGAAAAAGTATGCGGAACGGATGAATAAGACAATCGACGTCGTACGTCCGAAAGACATGGAGGCCCTGGTTCGGTATTCCTGGCCGGGGAATGTCCGGGAGCTGCAAAATGTTATTGAGCGATGCGTGATTCTGTCGTCAGACCGAGTTCTTCACCCGCCCGAATTGCCTGACGCGAACCGGGTTGGGACAGAGGCCTCGTTGAAACCTCGATCATTGGCGGAGGCCGAACGCGAGCATATATTGCAAGCTCTGCGGGATACTGAGTGGGTGATCGGCGGCCCTCACGGTGCCGCCGCGCAGCTCGCGGTGAGACGCACGACGTTGCTTTACAAGATGCGCCGGCTTGGCATCTCCCGGCCCGTAAATGACGGATCACTGTCAGCGGGGTGACGTCGGATGGCTTCTTCCAGCGCGTTCGTGGCCGTACCATTGGCTGCAAATCTGATTAACCGTTTTGTGCATGAACACTTAGCGCCCTCCCGCAAATTCCGTCGATTTGGAGCGATAAATGCCATCCACTGGATTTGGCAACCCGCCACCTGCTCTTAGAGGGAGAACAGTATGACATCGCCCAAGTATCATTCGGCCGCAAATGACGCCGTCGCGAATCGCGCGCACTTCGTGACGCGTCCCAAATTTCACCGCGATTCGATTTGCACGATTCCATTCGCGAAGCTCTTTCTCCTCCTCTCGCTCATGGCGCTTTTCGCATTTCGAGCTACGGCGCAGAACCCGCCGCCCCCACCTCCACCACCTCCCGCAACGCCGGCCGCTCCCGAGCCCGCGCCGCCTGCGCCGCTCACCGAAAAACAATTGGAAAATCTCGTTAGCCGCATCGCCCTGTATCCCGATCCGCTGCTCGCGCAAATCCTGACGGCGTGCACCTACTGGAACGAAATTCCCGAGGCCGCCGCGTGGGCCGACGAGCACAGCAACCTCAAAGGTGAAGCGCTTGCCAACGCGATTCGTGAAGATAATTTGCAGTGGGACCCGAGCGTACTTGCGTTGATCCCGTTTCCGTCGGTGCTTGACATGATGGCGAAAGATCCGACGTGGACCGAACAGCTCGGTAACGCCGTGCTCGTGCAGCGCGGGGACGTCATGGATGCCGTGCAGCGTCTGCGCAGGCAGGCGCGCAAGTATGGCTATTTACAGACGAATCCGTACTGCAACATCGTCGAAACCGACGGCTATGTGGAAATTTTGCCGGTGAATCCGGCGTACATCTATGTGCCCTATTACGACCCATTTGTGGTGTTTGGTCCGCCCGCACCGGGATTTTTCGTTGGCGGAGCGATACGGTGGGGGCCGGCGGTGATCATCACGGCGGGATTTTTCCCGTTTGGATGGCTGCATCCGTATTTTCTGTGGGGCGCGCACACCATCTATTTCGATCGCACGCCGTGGAGTCGTGTTTGGGTGAATCGCGGCTATTACGTTCATCCGTACGCGCATCCATGGGTTTGGCGCCCAGGGCCTCGCGTCGAAGTGCATCCTGGCCCCCACCGGATGTAGATTGCCCGACTCTCGGCAATTCGAAGCCTTTTGCACGTAAGATGCGCGCGCCTGCGGCCAAACATGCTCGTGCCCTTGCTCCCGCAGTCTGACCGGACCTTGGCGCAGCCGAGCCTGCGGCATGCAAGCCGAAAAGAACAGACGATCATGCTGTGCCGTTCGATGCGGGACTCAAGAATCGAATGGTCCCACACCTTGGCGTCTGTCCGGGCAATGGGCTTTCGACCTACGGCCCGACGGGCTTGATCGTTAAACGCAAACCGGAGGGGCCGCGCTTGTGGGCATCACAATGCCGTTTTGTCTGATTCTTCATTTGACGATCTCATTGGCGGCGCGCCTTATGATGAAATAACTGGCCTAAGTTTCCGGCAATACGCCGGGCTGCTTGTCGTCTGCTGACTCGCACGGCCTCCAGAAAAGCGAGGTGCGACGACAATGCGTACCCTCATGGGATTTCTGGTTCTGTTGCTGTGTTTCACGCCAGCGGCTGTCGACTTGCCTCTTGGGTCGGGGCAATCAACGGGGCAGGTCGATGCTCAGAAGCAAGCTTGGAACATTCTTGTGGAAGGGGCACACGGCTCGAACATGGATAAGCGCGCGAATGCCATCCAGGCGCTGGGCCTAGACCCCGGAGACCCGGCGGCGGTGCATTTGGCAGAAGACGCACTCGGGGATAAAGAAGCGTACGTGCGGGCCGCAGCAGCCAAAGCTCTGGGCCCACTTGGTGCCCCCGAATCCGTACCAAAGTTGCAAAACTTGCTGACGGATAAAGATATCTCCGTCGCGCTCGCTGTCGGTCACGCTCTCGTCCAGCTTAAGAGCAACTCGGGATACGACGTCTATTATTCGCTTGTCGTTGGCGTGCGGAAGGGCAGAACATCACCGATTACCGAAGAAATCAATCAAATGAAGACCCCGTCGAGAGCCGTCCGGTTTGCATTTGATCAGGGTGTTGGCTTCCTCCCTTACGGAGGATATGGGATGGAGGCCCTGCATGCCTGGAAGAAAAGAAGCACCGCGCCAACGCGGGCCGCTGCTGCGCGAGAATTAGCCGGCGACCCGGACCCGCGCAGCGGCCAGGCACTTGCGAAAGCCGTATCCGATAAGGACTGGAGTGTCCGGGCGGCGGCAATCGAAGCAATCGCCAAGCGCGGAGATCCAGCTCTGCTTGTGGACATCGTGCCTGCAATGTCAGACAGGAAAGACGTTGTGCGCTATTCAGCCGCCGCCGGAGTACTTCGGTTGGGGCGGATCGCGCAAGAAAACGGGAGCAGGCCGCACTGAAGACAGCCGGCGGCCCTTTCATGTATGTTGGTTTGGGAATGTGCGATCTTGCAAAGGCGCACGCTCTATTCGCAAAAGTACGAAGCGAACATTTGAGCCGCATGCCGGATTGTACGGCCTGGTTCTCGTTTCTGGCGGAACTGCCATGTGGCACATGAATTGAGACGGCGCGAAAGGAAGTTTCCCCTCGGTCGAAGATCGCATGGAAGCAACGATAAACGCGTTCATCTCGCACAATAGCAGACAAACGGCATCGGACGGAAAGAGGCAAGCGCCCGTGAATCATAAATCGCGGTTGTTCGAACGAATTAATGGATCCGATAGTCTCACCTCGCCCTGGAGCGGCAGACGGGGCGTGACGGCGGCTGGATGAATGATTTCCTAAAAGAGGCTGTTTCGCTCTCACTACTCGGCAAGTGCGTTGCGGCAGTTGTCGGAATCCTATTCATCCACGCCACGTTTCGGGTACTCGCACAAACGCTGCCCAGGCGCTTTGGCCGGGCCGATGCGCGTTACAGGGTCCGCAAGTTCGTGGTCTTTTGCGGATACCTTGCGATTCTACTTTTCCTCGCCCTCCTCTTTGAAGATCGCTTGGGCCGTCTGAGCTTTGCCCTGGGTGTCGCTGGCGCGGGTGTGGCCGTGGCCCTGCAGGACGTGCTGGCCAGCATTGCCGGCGCTTTCTCGATCGGCTTTTCAAAGTTATATGCCGTGGGCGATAGAGTTCAGATCGGTGATACTCGAGGTGACGTGATCGATATCGGACTCCTGCGGACCACGTTGATGGAAACCGGGAACTGGGTCAGCAAGGACTTATACAACGGCCGGATCGCTCGCATCCCAAACAGCACTGTCTTGAAAGGGTCCGTCTTCAACTACTCGCAGGGATTCCGGTTTATCTGGGACGAGATTAAGGTAGTGCTCACAGGCACCAGCGACTCCCAACTTGCCAGGGCGATGCTTTCGAGGGTAGCCAAAGAGGCGATTGGTGAGTACCTATTCGAGGCGCAGTCCTCTTGGAAAAGTATGAGCGAATATTATCAAAGCCAAAATCCTCCGTTAGAACCTACCGTCGCGCTGGTCGTAAACTCCGGATCGTTCGAATTCACCGTCAGCTATGTTGTGGACTACACGAAGCGGACTGCCATGCAAGATCAGTTGTTCACGAAAATCGCGGAGGAAGTGGCGGGTAGCAACGGACGGCTCAAATGGGCATCATCGACAATTGCTCTCCTAAGCCAGCCGGCGACTCCGGCCCCGATCGAAGCCCGCGAGACGTCGTCGATCCTCGGCGCGGGCGAAGCGGCGGGTTCCGTAAATCGTGATCGATGAGAAGGTGCTTTTGAAATGTAACGAGAAGCGGCGCCGCGACCCCGGTCGTCTGAATCAAAAGCTTGGGAAGAAATCGGGAAGGCGCGAAATCTTTCATCAGACCGAAAGCGTCTGTAGCAGGATTGCACCCCTCAAAGCGGAAGAGCTACTTGTCGCAGCAAGAGGACCTGCGAGTCTCTCAGCGGAAGTTTCTCTGGAACCGGCACACCTCCACATTCGAATTTATGCCTGAGATGAAAGTGGGGGAGGCTTTATTACAAGAGGCGCGCGAGCCGGTTTAGAAATCAGCTGCTCCTGATGCCACGTTCGGTATATGGCATCCGACTGCTGCTGTTTATAACTATTATCAAGGCGCCCGATTGGGGGGCGAGGTGCTGCACGTGCCCCGAATTATCTACCGCCGAGGAGCAAGAGCTTTGGTGACGGCTTGTGTTGCACTCTCATTGCGGGCAACTGCCCGTTGCTCTACAAAACAAACCGACCAAGAACAATAGAGCGCGAGGGCAAGACTCACGACGATGCAGCCAAAGCCCTCGAGCGTGTCGAGTCGGAAATCCAATAAGCAGGACGCGAACTCGGCCGCGCCGCCGTTTTGGCTTTCATGATCTCGGCCACTTTCCTATCCGCGGGCCTAAACCACTGGTCGCAGTCCTTCATGTCCTTCCACCGGTTACTGCGTTCCGATCATTGTGGTGCACTAGAGTCTCGAAACAACTTGTAGCGCCGAGCTGAATAGCGGCCGCTAGTGTTGCCGCTTCATCGTTACCGTCGGCAACGTATGTACGTTTCGCGTGATCGCCGTTGTGGTTCATGCGTGAGAGTGTGCACCGGCCTTGTATTGTCGATTAGTAGACGAGCGATACTTTCTCTCTGGAAAGGTGGTCCCGCTTAAGCCATTTTGTTACGGAACTTGGCCAGGATTCTCCCTGTCTTCCGGCAACACGCCACCCCCGTCAAACGTGCATTTCAGGATGTCTCGCCCAAGGAGCAGCGCCAGTTGGAAGAAGTACTCAAGAAGATCGGAAGACGCGCGAGAGAATTGGGCGAACAAGAGGGTCGCCGTTAGGATCGTATCTTTAGTATATTGAGGTGCCCTGTTGAAGCCAGACGATTCTAGATTGGCGCCAAATCGCATATTCACTCATTGAGGAGCCGATCGGTACCGATATCTGGGCTCAATCTGTGAGTGAGTGAGTGAGTGAGTGAGTGCCCCGACTCACTGCAGGTGCGTGTTGATCTCCGCGCTCAAAGCATCTAGCTTGTTCTTCTGATACGCCTCCGCATCCGGACGCGAAAACGCCGGCCGCGCCGCCTCAATTAATTCATGTGCCTGCGCGTAGTTCCGCTGCCGCAACGCGATCTCCGCCTGTGCCAGGTTCACGCTAGCTTCCCAGTAAGGATCTCCCGTCAGCTGCGCCACCACTTTCGAGTCAATTTCATCCAGCAGCTTCGTCGCTTCCCGCAGCTTGCCCTCAGTGATCAAGCAATTAGCCAGCGGCAAAGCCGTCCCACCCGTCAAACCCGCATGCGGCCCGAAGGCTTTGATCGAATCCTCGTGCGCCGTCCGCGCATTTTTTTCGCCTTCGACCAGGTGATTCGACCGGCATTGCCCCACTGACGCATCCGAAAGCGTGGCGATCGCATAAAACGAAGCTGGCCCCTGCTTCTGCAAAGCGATCTTGTAAATCGCCAGATCATCCCGCGTCGAATCCTCAAATAATCCCAGGCTTCCTTCCGATTGCGCGCGCGTCGCCAGCAACTGCATGGTCAACTCATGATCCGGCCCGAACTTCGCCAGAAAATCCGGATAAATCCCGTTCGCTTCCTGCACCGCCTCGTGATATTTCCCTTCGATCATGAAGGCCTGCGCCAGATTGAGCCGCACACGCAGCACGTACGGACTGTCCGACCCGTTCGCTCCCGCGTATGCAACGATCAGCTCGCGCGCCAGGCGCTCGGCCGTAGCTCCATCACCAAGCCGGATGTAAGTGAACGCCAGCCGCTGACGCAGATTGAATCGCGCCGTTTCGTCAAAGTCCGGCACGAACATAGCCGCGTCCGAAGCCGCCTTGAAATTCTGATTGGCAGCCTTCGCGTCATTTTCAATCAGCGCAATCATGCCTTTCGCCGTGTAAAGCCACACCGGCAAATCCTTGCGCGGATTTTTCAGCTTCGGGATCAACGCTTCTTGCTCGGCCAGCAACGACTTGGCGACCGGCAATCCCCCGGATTGGTAGCTCCGCGCTTCCATCGCGGCCCGTTGCAATTGCACCACAATCGCGTCCTGCGAAAGCGGTCCTTCAGTTTGCAAAAACAATTGATGAGCGCGCTCGTATTCCGCGCGCGCCTCGGGATAATTCGTGCGGTTGTCGAGCGCCTGCGCAATCGTCAGATGCAAACGCGCGGCCACCTGCGGTTCGTCTTTGAATTTGCGGTCAATGCTGGGCGAAGCCACTTTAATGGCATCGAGCAGCGTCTCCGCCGCCTTGCCGCTCTGAAATGGATTCCCGCGACCAAGCAAATCGTCGGAGAGAAATCGGTTGATCGTCGTGGCAATCGTGGTCTGCCTGTTCGCATTGTCGCGCTCGCGCGCCAAGCGCAAGGTAAAAAACACCACCAAGCCCACCACCACGGCGATCACTGCCGCCACGGCGCTAACCGCTCGCCAATTCCGCGTTACGAATTTTCTCGCGCGATAACGCAGCGTATCCGGCCGCGCGTCCAGCGGCTCGCCCTTCAAATAATGGTCAATGTCGCGTATCAGCGCCTCAACCGACTGATAACGCTGCTGCACGTCCTTGTGCATCGCGGTGAGACACAACACATCCAGATCAGCCCAAGCGGCCTTGCTCACGGCCGCCGCGCCACGTTCGTTTTCCGCCGCACCACCAGCCGTTTTCGCGACGACGTCCGAAGGCTTTTCCGCCACTTGCTCGGTCAAAATCTTTTCGGCTTGCGCGGGCGTGCGATTGGACAAATCGTATGGCAGCCGCCCCGCGAGCAATTCATACAGCACCACGCCCAAAGAATAGACGTCGCTCTGAATCCCCACCTGTTCGCCGCGAATCTGTTCCGGTGCCGCGTAAGCCGGCGTCATCAACCGCAAGCCCGTCATTGTTTGGTCCACCGCTTCACCCAAGCTCTGCAGATGCTTGGCAATTCCGAAGTCGAGCAGCCGCACGGTGCCGTCTTCCTTCACCAGAATGTTCGAAGGCTTCAGGTCGCGGTGAATCACGGCGTGCTGATGCGCGTAAAGCACCGCCTCGCAAACATCGCGGAATAATCGCAGCCGCTCCGGAATCGAGCAATTGTGCTGCTTACAATAGTCCGTAAGCGGAACGCCCTCCACATACTCCATCACAAAGAATGGAGTCCCGTCCGGCGAAGTGTCCGCGTCATAAAGTCGCGCGATCGACGAATGATTCAGTTGCGCGAGCGTCCGCTGCTCGATGGCGAACCGTTCGCGACGCGCTGGCGAGAGCCACGCATCGCGCAGCACCTTGATCGCGACGCGGCTGCCTAAATCTTCGCGTTCGGCCAGATACACCATGCCCATGCCGCCTTCGCCCAGCGCTTGAATAATTCGGTACGGTCCGAACTCCTTGAAGGGTGCTGCATCCGCAGACGAATCACCGAGAACTTGCTCCGCCACATGCGCGACGTCACGCTCCAGCATCGAACCGCCGCGCGAATCTTCCTGCAGCAGAATCAAAACTTCGCTGACCAGCGCCGGATCGCCGCCGCAGCGCGTTTCCAGAAATCCTCGCTGCTCGGACGCCGGCAAGTCCGCAGCTTCATGAAAAAGCGTCTGCACCCTTTGCCAGCGGGAACTATCCATCATCATTCTCCGACCACAATCCACACCCGGATAAAACTGCACCGCGCGTCAGGACGACGCCTCGCGCAGCTCATGCGCAAGCCACGCCTTTGCCGCGCGCCAATCGCGCAACACCGTCGTCTCGGAAACGTTCAGCAGCGCCGCCGTTTCCGGCACGTCCAGCCCGCCGAAAAATCGGCTTTCCACCATCACCGCCTGCCGCGGATTCATCCGCTCCAGCGAATCGAGCGCCGTATTGAGCGCGAGCAATTCCTCGCCGCCCGTCGGTTTCTTGTGCACCGCATCATCAAACTCCACGGTAATTCCCGCCCCGCCGCCGCGCTTCCCTGAATTCCTCCGCCGCGCCGCCTCCACCAAGAGCTGCCGCATAGCCCGCGCCGCAATTCGTTTGAAATGCAGCCGAGATGTCGCCGCAATATCCGGCGACTTCGCCAGCTTGATCCACGCTTCGTTCACCAATGCGGTCGGACTCAGCGTCGCGCTCGGATCTCCCCGTCGCACGCTCGATGCCAGCCGTCGCAGTTCCTCATAAGTGACGCTGAAAAGGTGATCCAACACTTTTCTCTCGGCGGTAGGCGAGCCAATACCGCCAGGCTCGAATCCGTGCGTCGGTTGAGAATCTTTTGCCGCCATGACGGTTTTTCTTCCGTATTCGCGCAATGCGTAGTGAAGAGTCGCTTCGGCAGGACCCGTTTCTCGCTGGTTCCACGCCCGGTCTTGGCCCGAGACTTTAGCACTGCCAGCGGGCCCGCAGCAACGGGCTGAATTTGCTGTGCGCCGGCGATCAGGACCGGCCACCGTCCCGGTTCGCGGCCGGATAAGCGTTCCGAAAAACGCTCGCAAAGGAGAAAGTCGTCATGAATCATTCGTGGATCCGCAAAATACTGTTCGCCGTCGTGCTGGTGGGAGCCGCTCTCGCAATCGCCTGCGGCAGCAGCACCGAGGGCAAGTATCGCGACCCCTCCGGCACCATCAACGCCGAATTCAAGGATGGCAAGGCGTACATCGGCCTCGGCGCCTACGCCGTGGACGGCACCTACAAAGTCGAAGGCAACAAGATCATCGCGCGCGGCGATTTCGGCCTGATGCTGCCCAGCCCGCTCGTCTTCACGATCAACAAAGACGGCTCAATCGACGGCCCGCGCGACACCATGATCCCTCGGCTAGAAAAAGTGAAGTAACGTCGCGACGACCATCACGTCGCGCAATGTTCGCTAACTGGACGGGATTTGCAGGTTGCGAAAAAACTTAAGCGAGTGTCATCCCGAACGGAGCGAGGGATCTGCTTTTCGCCGAGACCAAAAAGAAAAAGCAAATTCCTCGGACCACATACGCCCTCCGAATGACAGCTCTGCGTTTTTCCGCATGCTGATTGAACATCAGAGGCGCCCGGTTTCTCGTTGGCGTGGGGTTTTGTAAAGAGAGTAAGGAGAACTAAATGAAAAAACTTGTCCGCCTGCCCCCGTTCGTCCCACTGGCACTCGCGTTAGCCATCGTCTTCACCGCACTCGGCTGCGGCCATTCCACCTCAGACGCCTCCGACGGCTCGGAAGATAACGCCACCGGCCTCTCCACCGCCGACCGCGAAGCGCAAAACGCCGTGATGGCCGAACTGCAGCGCCACTGGGCCAAAGGCTCAGACGGCTGGACCACCGCGATCGTCTCCGGCAGCCCCTACGCTCCCGACCATTTTCTGCGGCAATGCCGCGCGCTCGTGGTGCAGGAATTGAAACCGCAGGATCTCAGCGAAGCGGACAAACAAAACGGCTTCGAATGGGTGGGCCGGGCCGTTCTTAAATCTACAATCTGCCGCGAAGGCGGCGGGCAGGCCGGACTAGTCCTCGACGGCATGAGCAACGTAGTCGTCAATAAACAAAGCGGACGCTGGAGCCAATGGGTGGACTTCACTCCCGGACCACTGCCCTTCGAAAAAGACAAGGGCCGGTGGCAATTCCATTGGGACGCCACCTATCTCCGCGGCACTTTCCCCGGACCACAAGATTTCGCGAATGCTGGGGTGCGGTAAAAAAACCACATCAAGGCTTAGAAAAATTCAGTTTAGCGCTCCGCCCGTGAGCCAGCTCTTCCGCCAATTCGCGCAGCCCCACGACGCTGACGAACCCGCTCGGCCATATCCGCCCCGCCAGATGCTCATGCGGCGCGCCAGGCTCGCCGAGCGACGACACCACCGATACAGCGCCCGCAAAATCATCTTCCGCGGTATAAGCGCTCGGTGTCACCACCACCGCCAGGCGCGCGCGCCTCGCCGATAAAACGCCATTCGCGGAATCTTCAAACGCGATGCACGCCGAAGCGCGCAATCCCAGCCGCCGCAAAGCCACATCGAAAACATCCGGCGCCGGTTTTTTCGCCGCCACTTCATCCCCCGCAACGATCACGCCAAAGAGCGATTCACCCGAAGGAGCGAACGCGCTCTGCAGCAACGCATCCACGTTCGCGGGATTCGTCGTCGTAGCGATAGCCAACCGGATCCTCGCGTTCCGCGCTTCCTGGATCAACCGCGCCACGCCCGGCCGCAACTCGATCTTTCCCTCCCGCACCATCGCCGAATAAAGTTTCGTCTTCAGCGCATAAATTTTCGGGATTTCACCTTCGTGAGCAGCCACATCCCGCGGCCGGTGGGTCATCAAATAATGAAGGATCCGCTCTTTTCCGCCGGCGATGCGCAGCAATTCCTTGTAAAGCGGCGGCGGCCAATTCCACTCGAGCCCCAGCGACGCGAACGCCTCGTTGAACGCTCGGCGATGCATTTCTTCTGTTTCGGCGAGCGTGCCATCCACATCAAATATCAACGCCTGCAAAGTCATGGTCGGGCGTCCTCACAAAGAATTCACCGCGCCGCAAAATATCAGGCCCGTGGCCGCAGAAATCCCGATGGCAAGTTTCCCGGGGAAAGGTCCGATCAGCGGAGAGACTATCACGGCCGCGAGTTGGCCGGCGGCAGTTTGTGCGGCGGCCCCGTGCCAATTTGCGGTTCTGACAAGGACTCGGAAGGGCGGAACTTCACCCAGCCGTAAGTCATGCCTCTTTTTAGGGGGTTCAGCCCCTGAAGCAGTATTTTTGAATTTGTCCATAAACCATTCAGTTGTTGACCCCTAATATTCTTTTTCACGCGACCCGATAAATGAGAGTATGCGCGAAGGCATTTCGCGCCCGAAAGGCGGCTACAAAAGCAGCATGAAGCTTAACGCGTATCTCTTGCGCAGCACCGTCGTAGCCTCCCTCGGCGGCCTGCTCTTCGGCTTCGACACCGCCGTCATCTCCGGCACCACCCACGCGCTCACGCAAACCTTCCGCCTCTCGGCCGAGGCTTTGGGCATCACGGTTTCGGTCGCCGTTGTCGGCGCCATCTTCGGCTCCATGCTCGCCGGCATCCCTGGCGACCTCTTCGGCCGCCGCGATAGCTTGCGTGTTCTCGCGGTCTTGTACTTGGTGTCAGCTCTCGGCTGCGCCATCTCTTGGAGTTGGACCGCGCTCGTAATCTTTCGCTTCATCGGCGGCCTCGGCATCGGCGGCTCGTCCGTGCTCGGCCCGATGTACATCGCCGAAGTGGCTCCGGCAAAATGGCGCGGCCGCCTGGTCGGCCTGTTTCAATTCAATATCGTCCTCGGAATCCTGCTCGCGTACCTCTCAAATTATCTCGTCGGCGAACTCCATCTCGCTGGAGCCGAATGGCGCTGGAAACTCGGCATTCCCGCCGCGCCCGCGCTTCTTTTCTTTTTGTTACTGTTCACCATCCCCCGCAGTCCGCGCTGGCTCGTCAAAAAACAAAAAATCCCAGAAGCCCGCGACGTCCTCCGCGTCACCGGCGAAGAAAATTACGAGCAGGAACTGCAGGAAATTGTCGCGTCCATTGACGCCGAACACGTCGCGAGCGACGCGCTCTTCAACTGGAAGTACCGCCTGCCGATTTTTCTAGCCGTCACCATCGGAATGTTTAACCAGCTCTCCGGCATCAACGCCATCCTCTATTACCTCAACGACATTTTCGCCTTCGCCGGCTTCAATAAAGTCTCCTCCGACCTCCAGGCCGTCGCCATCGGCGCGACAAACCTCGTCTTCACCATGCTGGCCATGTCCCTGATAGACCGCATCGGCCGCAAAACCCTCCTTCTGATCGGCGCAGTCGGCACTGCCGCGTGCCTCGCAGGCGTCGCCGCGATTTTTCTCTCCGGTCTCCACCAGGATCTCCTCGTGTGGCTGTTAATCGGCTACATCGCCTTCTTCGCCTTCTCGCAAGGCGCCGTCATCTGGGTTTATCTCAGCGAAGTTTTCCCCAATCGCGTGCGTGCCAAAGGACAAAGCCTCGGCAGCTTCTCGCACTGGGCAATGAACGCGCTCATCTCTTTCATCTTCCCCACCATGGCCGCGGCTTCCGGCGGCTATCCCTTCGTATTTTTCGCCGCCATGATGGTCCTGCAATTTTTCGTAGTCCTGTTCTTCTACCCAGAAACCAAGGGCATCTCCCTCGAA
Organism: uncultured Acidobacteriota bacterium; assembly: GCA_963834215.1. Taxonomy (GTDB): domain Bacteria; phylum Acidobacteriota; class Terriglobia; order Acidiferrales; family UBA7541; genus Palsa-295. The sequence goes on from CAWIAM010000012.1 coordinate 15,758, forward strand.
GACATGCAAAAAAAGCTCGGCATCGCCTGACCCCAGCATCGGCTTATCGCCGTCCCAAGTTTGCCTTTCTCTGCGAACTCTGCGGTAATCTTTGCGTTGCGCACTTCAGCGCTTTTCCACGCCCATGCTTCCTCAGCAAACACACCGCGCAGCGCGGTTGACTTCCGGCCCCGCCAAAGTATGATAAAGACTGAGAGGGCAAGGAGTTGCCCTTTAACCGCTGTCCCTTCAACACCGGGATAGATGATGACTCCTGACAAGGATCCTTGTCGCGGAGTCATGTCCCCGGCGAAGATCCCCCAATAGAAACAGAAGCGAGAATTGATTTGCGCAACTTCCACGGACGAGCTCTCGCACTACGATCGCGCCGGCGCCTGCACGCCGCGCTCGCGGTGCGAACATGAGCGCGGAAAATCTTAATTCGCTGTCGCGCGCGGCCGCGCCCAGCCTGAATGAATTTCAGGCGCAACGCCTGCGCGTCACCTGCCAATATATTGATAAGCTCCTGGGAGAAATCGAAGGCATCTTGAATTCCGCGGCTTCGACAGCAGCTTTTCCGCGCTATGCCCCGGACGTTGCTCCCGGCCAGCGCCGCACCATCGAAGATTACATCGCGCGCGTGCGCGCCCAATTGGTCCGTGTCCTCGATGGCCAAGGCGTTCTGGCCGCGGAGCCATCCATTCCGGCGTCGCGCGCCATTCACGTGAACCTGGGCGCCGTGGATATCGCCGTCGAAGAATTGAAACCGAAATACATGCAGGGCTACGGCGATGTGCCGGAAGCGGTTGCCACGGAACTGAACGGAATCGTCGGCGAACTCGCTACGCTGGTCCGCAATCTCGACCGTTATCTCTCGCAAGGCGTCGGGCAGGATTTGAAGGCCCGGCTGGATCGCCTGGAACGCGCGGGCGGCGATCTAAAGCTGCTCGAAAAAATCGAACGCATCGTGCGCGAGCGCGGTCTGGTGGAATTTCGTCCCGCAATCGAGGCCATCCTCGACCGAGCGCAGGACCAAACGTTTGAGATCGCGGTTTTTGGCCGCGTCAGCGCCGGAAAATCGTCGCTACTGAACGCGATCGTCGAAACCGATGTGTTGCCCGTGGGCGTCACGCCCGTTACCGCCGTTCCCACGCGCATTGCGTACGCCGCCGCGCCATCGCTCACCGTGTGGTTTGCGGAAGCGCCCGTCAGAACTTTTGAAATCGCGCGGCTCGCCGAATTCGCCACTGAACAGCAAAATCCCGGCAATGCGAAACATGTGACGCGCATCGTCGTGGCTCTTCCATCACCGCGCCTGCATGGCGGCGTGGCGTTTGTGGATACGCCCGGGCTGGGCTCGCTCGTCGCCAATGGCGCCGCGGAAACACTCGCGTATCTGCCGAAGTGCGATTTAGGCGTGGTCTTGATTGACGCCGGCTCCGCGCTGACCGCCGACGATTTGCACACCATTCTGGCGCTGCGCGAAGCGGCGATTCCCGTGAACGTACTTCTCGCCAAGGCCGATCTGCTCAGCGCCGCCGACAGGGCACGCATCATTCAGTACGCCAGAGAGCACATCGTTTCAGAATGTAAAATTGATTTGCCGGTGCGCGCCGTGAGCGTCATGCCGTCCTATCGGGAAATGACCGATCGATGGTTCCAGGAAGAGATCGTTCCCCTTTACCAACAGTCGCAACAGCTGCGCGCGGCGTCTTTGCGCCGAAAAATCGCCGTGCTTCGCGAGTCCGTGGCCGCAGCCTTGCAGGCAACGCTGCGCAGGGGCGCGCAATCGTCCGCGAACGCGCAAGAGCGCGCCCGCGCGGCGGAAGCGCTCCTCCGCCGGACCACCGGCCAAATTGACGAGATGCGCGCGCTTTGCCAGCGGCAAATTGCGGGAGCCAGTGCGGGAACGCCCGAGGCCATTCGCGCACTCGCGAGCCAGTTGCTCGATTCATGGTCTGAAAGTGAGGGCGGCCAGGAAGCCGCTGGTAAAACCGTTCGCGATTTCCTCCTTCGCTTCGTGCAACAAAGCGTGCGCAAGCTGCAAGACGATCTCGCGACATTTGCTTCGCAACTCCAGCACGATCTGAAGCAGTCCGCGGCCGACCTAGGACTAACCGATGCGCCCGCTGACGGCGAATTCCAATCCATCATTCGCGGAACTCCTGTGTTTGAGCCGCAGCCATTCAACCTCGCACTCTCGCGCGCCAGAATTTCCGGACTCCTGGGACGCGGGTTCTCGGAACGGCAACTCGCGCGACACATCAACACCCAACTCGGCCAGCCCTTTCGCGATTCGCTCGATGCCTATTGGAAACTTTTGCACGAATGGGCGGCCTCGATCCTGCATCAATTGAGGCAGCGCTTCGAAACCTACGCCGAAAATTACCGGGTGCAGGCTCAGCGGACTCTCGGTGGAATCGAATTCAGCGCGGAGGAGCGCGACGCCGTGCAGAAGGATCTCGCGCAGTTGGCGGAAAATGCGGTACAAGAAGATGCTCGCGGAAACGATTCATCCAACGCACCCGAATCCAGATCGCAAACTGCGTCGCGGGCCTAAAGGAGAAGATGCTGCTCGTTCTATGACCAAATACTTGATGGTGGGCCTGGGCGGATGTATTGGCTCGATACTGCGATTCTGGATGGGAGGATATGTCAGCAACCGGATGGGCACGCGTTTTCCCTATGGCACCTTCGTCGTCAATTGCACGGCGTGCTTTCTGATCGGCTTGATCGTTACGCTCCTCGCGGAAAAAGCGAACTGGAGCGCGAATTGGCGCTATTTGATTCCGATCGGATTCATCGGCGGGTACAGCACGTTTTCCACGTTCGAATATGAAACGTTTCGCGTCTTTCAGGACGGCGAGTTCCTCATCGCCGGCCTCAACGTGATTCTCAGCGTGGTTGTTGGATTCGTCTCCGTTTGGCTGGGCGTGATCACCGGACGCTCCATCGCTTGAAAGTGGCGTCGGGCGTTATCGGACGCGCGCTAAAATGTTTCGTGGCGCGCCGCGGGCTTGAGAACCAGGAGGCGACATGCTTACAGCCGGACCGGCCAAGAAAGTAACGATCTACGTTGGCCAGGACAACCAGTATCACGGCGAAGCCGTATACGCCGCGATCCTGGAATTTCTCTTCTATCACAAAGTTTCCGGAGCCAGCGTCACGCGCGGTATCGCCGGTTTTGGTGCCGATCACCGCATGCACACCGACCGCTCCCTGGTGCTCACTGAAAATCTGCCGGTACGGATCGAGTTCATCGAAACCCCGCAAAAGGTCGAGGAACTTCTTCCCAAGCTGCGCGAATTGGCTGGAACCGGCTTAATCGAAATTCAAGACACCACCATCGTGAAACCCGCCGACGTTTCGGCAAAGCACGCGCCCCAGGAAAGCGCACCGGCTCTGAAGAGCCAGGGTAAAGCAAAATTGATGCGCATCTTCATCGGCGAGAACGACAAATGGAATGGTAAACCGCTGCATCTGGCATTGCTCGAGAGCATGCGCACCAACGACATCGCCGGCGCCACCGTGTACCAGGGCATTCTCGGTTACGGCGCGAACCGCAGAATTCACAAAGACTCCGCGCTGCATCTCTCGCACGATCGGCCCATCATGCTTTCCGTGGTAGATACCGAGGAACGGCTTCGCGCATTTCTCCCCGTGTTGGACGACATGGTGCAACAGGGCCTGGTCGTGTTCTCCGACGTGGACATCATCAAATACACGCACGACTACCAGGAAGCTGACCGCAGAAAGGAGGCCCGCTCGTGAAACTCGAAGGCACCGCCAAAATGCTGCGTATTCATTTCGGTGAAGACGATAAATGGAACGGCAAGCCGTTGTACCGCGCCATCGTGGAAAAATGCCGCGAACTGGACATCGCGGGTGCTACCGTTTTTCGCGGAATCGAAGGATATGGCGCGAGCACGCTGATTCGCCGCCCGCGTCACTTGTCCTTCTCCCACGATGCTCCGCTCATGGTCAGCGTTATTGACTCCGAGGAAAAAATTCAGAAGTTGCTCCCTTTCCTGGACGAGATGGTGGATGAAGGTTTGATCGCCACGTCCGAAGTGGAAGTCATCAAATACGTGCATCAGGACGGAACTCGCTCGTAGCGGCTTCGCCGCGAATGTAGATTATGCTTCGCGCTAGCCCGCGGGAGCTGACGGAGATGAACCAAAGCGTCCAACTCGGCATTCTTTTCGGCCGCAAAGAAGAATTGCGCCGGATTCGCGCCGCGATTCAACGCCGCGAGAGCCGCTTACTCTACGGCCCAATGGACGCCGGAAAGACCTCGTTGATCGAGGCGGCCATCGCCGGACTCAACGAGATGGAACGGCGCACATGCGTCTGCTGGACGGGTCCGGCAACGGGTCGCGAATTGGCTTCTAGTTTGTTGCGCGGTCTCTATTCGGCTGGCGATCCCTTCGTGCGCGGGAAAATTCAGGCAGACGGACCGGTCGGCGATTCTATAGATCGCTGGCTTGCGCGGCAATCCGTCTTGCGCCTGCGGGGGATTTTATTTACCGCCTGCGAACGGGGCGCGTACCGGTTTTTCCTGGATCATTTTACCCCGCCGACTCACAACATGGCCCGGTTGCTCAAAGAACTCATGTATAGATGCCGCACGCCCATCTATCTCGCCGCGCGCGGCTACACGCAGACCGATATCGGTCACGCCTGGAGCTTGTATTGGAACGACACCCTGCGGATTCATTTGGGCCCGCTGCCGGAGAGGGTTGCGCGGGAGTTACTGGAAAATTGCATTCGCGAATTTGGCCTGGCTTCGCACGATTTGGGCGGCTTCCGCGAAGAAATTCTGCGCCTGAGCGGTCATTGGCCCGGCTCGATCGTAAAAATGTGTGAACTAGCCGCGGGTGCCCGCTACCACTACGGCGACCAAATCAAAACCAAACTGGTGCACGTGGATTATTTGCTGCGCGGCAATCCTTCGGTTAATTCTCACTCGCAGAATTTCCTTCAATGAGCACCACTTCCGCCAACCATCGCGCTGCCGTGCCGGGTGCTACCGGCAAAGCCGCGCTGCGCCGGCTCGCGGAACTAGCGGCGGATCTCGGAGCCGAGCATATCGCCGCCGGCGCGCGCTCCGTCGCGGAACGCGTGGCCGAAGGGCGGTTTTACGCCGCGTGCGTCGGACAATTCAAGCGCGGCAAATCAACTCTCCTGAATGCGCTCGTCGGCCATACGGTGCTGCCCACCGCAGTTGTCCCAGTCACTGCGGTGCCCACCGTGATCCGGCATGGTGCGCGCGTCGCGGCTCGCGTCCGGATGCACGCGGGCGAGGCATGGAACGAGATTCCGCTTGATGCGGTTGCGGATTACGTCGCCGAAGAGAGAAATCCCGAAAACACCAAAGGAGTTACGGGCGTCGAAATTTTCGTCCCCAGCCCGCTGCTGCAAAGCGGCATGTGTTTGGTGGATACGCCTGGACTTGGCTCCGTTTTCCCCGGAAACACTGCCGCCACCCACGCTTTTATTCCGCACATTGACGCGGCCATCGTCGTTATCGGCGCCGATCCTCCCATCTCCGCCGAGGAACTACAAATCGTGGAGACGGTCGCCCGCGATGTACATGATTTGTTTTTCGTCCTGAACAAAGCGGATCGCACGAGCGATTCGGAGCGTGCCGCTGCGCTTGAGTTTGCTCGCGGAATTCTCGGAAGGCGGCTCGCGCGCGCGGCTCCACGGATTTTTGAAGTGAGCGCGCTGGAGCGGCTGGAGCAACGCGGCACGGAGCGTGACTGGTCCGAGCTCGTTCGAGCGCTAACGGATCTTGTCTCTGGTTCGGGGCGCTCACTCGTTCACGAAGCGGCCGAACGCGCCGTCCGGCGCTCCGCGAATCAGCTGCTTGCCGTGATCAAGGAAGAACGGGATGCGCTGGATCGTCCATTGGAAGAATCCGAAGCGCGCATCGCGGAATTGCGAAAAGTTTTGCGGCAATCGGAGATTGACGCGCGCGACCTCGCGGTGCTGCTTACCGCCGAGCAACAGCGCCTATCCGCCACATTCGCCGAACGGCGCGCTCGTTTTCTGAAAGAGGCTCAGCCGCGGGCTCTTCAGCAACTCCGGGACCGCCTGCCTTCGCTGTCCCGGATTCGCAGCGGTCCTGCCTATCGTCGGGCGCTCAATCATTCGGCTCAGGAAATCGTTTACTCAGTGCTCGCGCCCTGGCTGCAAGGCGAAGCCGAATTTGCTGAAACCGCTTTCCGCAAGACAACCGAACGATTTGTCGAACTCGGAAATAATTTTCTGCATCGGCTGGCTGCAACCGGCATGCCCGGCCTGGAATCGCTCCCCGAAGAACTCGAACAAGCACAGGGTTTGCGAGTTCAATCGCAATTCCATTTTCACGTGATCGAGCGCGTGGCCGCTCCCGCCTCCCCGTTGCTGTTCGTCTCCGACCTGGTGCGCGGCGGCCTCGGCTGGCGGGCTGGCATCGTCCGCGACGCCATGGAATTCGTCGAACAGCTTTCGGAGGTGAATTCCTCCCGGGTTCAGAGTGACGTTGACGAACGCCTGCGCGGCAGCAGAAGAAAACTGGAAGCGGAGATCACCGCGCTTCTGAACGAAGGCTCGATGATCGCCGGGCGGGCGCTAGCGCACGCTCGCGCGGCGCAAACCGCGGGAGAACCGGCAATCGCCAAGGCTCAAGCGCGGCTGGATTCGGCAGAGCGCGAAGTGCGCGGCTTCCTCTAGCAGCCGCGCTCAATTCCTGCAATTCAAAAACGCTCTCGCCACGCAACACTCCAAGCCGCAATGCCGATTCGCGGCGAAAATTTACAATGCGCAAGAAGTTCCTCCATGGTCAGCCGCACACAGCGATTCCACACACGCCCGATAGCGATTCGCTCATTCCAGAAGGGTCCCACGGAGAGAAAATTACCGCCGAGGCGCAGCGCTGACGCTCGCGCCCGCATCCACAAGCTTCTGCACCGCGGGCGCCACCGCAAGAATTAAGTCCGCCGTCGGCTTCTCCGCCTGCAGAATCAGCGCAGTTTGGTTGCGGTGCCACGCATCGGGCGCCGCCTGCCCCTTGTCAATGAAATCCAGCGCCGCAAGCCCTGCCGCCGCAAGAGTAGTCAGGTTTTGCGAAACCGGCGTGAGTTCCTTCAACAAAAATGAATTCTGCAGCAAGGGCTGCAATTCGGCGTCATTGTCGCGCCACAAAACCAACTGCGCGCGAATGCGAGCCTCCGCCGCAGCATCCTGAAATTTGCTCGCAGCAAACTGATCCACGTCGCCAGAAAATCGCCGCGCCAATTCGCTTTCCGGAGCCACCGCATCCACCATGCGATTCAAAGGAATATCGCTGGTTTGAATCCCGCCGGCCGCCTCCGCCTCTTTCTCGCGAATCGTAATGCTCGCTGGCTGCACGGCGTCCGCCAACACGCGCAATGCCGCGATATTATCCGACCCCGCCATCCGCGCGAGCATCACTTCCGTGCTCGATCGATGCGTCAATCCGAGTTCCTCCAGCTGCACGCTCACCGCATTCAATCGCCGGTACATCGAATCCAGATCCCGCACGTCTTGCACGGACCACAACCGCTCCGCCACCGCGGCTGTCCGCGGCCAAATCCGTGAATCCACATTTTCATCCGAAATAAATTCTGCCCACATGCAAGCTTCGCCGCCTAAAATCAGTTTCTGCTGCTCCGGCGTCAGCGCCGCGTCCGCATTCGCCATTGGATCCACTGCGTAATGCTGGCTCGCCGGAGCCATCCCATCCAGGTAATACCCGCTCGAAAGTATTCCGCGATATCCCTGCCGAGCCGCTTCCGCCAGCGATTCCTGCCCGCGCCACGATTGAATCACAATGTCTTTCGGCATCCCCGGCGCCAGAATTTCATCCCACCCGACCATTTCCTTATGGTGCTTGCTCACGATTTTCTGAACTTCCAGCGTGAAATACTGCTGCAGTTCCTGATCGTTCTTCAATTTGTGCGCGCGCATGAATTTCTGGATCTCGGGATTGGCATCCCACTGCTTTCCGTTCACCTCATCGCCGCCAATATGAAAATAATGGTCCGGAAAAAGTTCCGCCATTTCGCCGATCAGTTTGTCCAGGAATTTGAAAGTAGATTCCCGCGAAGGATCCATCGCCGGATCGAATATTCCCCACCGCCGCTCGATCGAATAAGGCCCCGGCCCGCTCGCCAGCTCCGGATAACCTACAAACCACGACGTGCTGTGCCCCGGCATATCGAATTCCGGCAGAATGCGAATCCCGCGGTCCCGCGCATACTCGATTAGCTCGCGCATTTGCGCCTGCGTGTAATACAAACCGTCCGACCCCAACTCCTGCAGCTTCGGAAATTCCTTGCTCTCCACGCGAAATCCCTGATCGTCCGAAAGATGCAGGTGCAGCACGTTCATCTTCACCGCGGCCATCCCATCAATATTGCGTTTCAAAGTATCCAAATAAATAAAATGCCGGCTAACGTCAATCGTCAATCCGCGCCAAGGAAATCGCGGCGCGTCCTCGATGTGCACAGCCGGTGCAGCGAAACCCGACGGCGTAATGGCAACCAGCTGCAGAAAAGTCTCCATCCCATGCATCACTCCCAAAGGATTCGGCGCCGTAATCTTCGCTCCCGTGCCGCTAACATCCAGCACATAACTTTCATCCTCGCCCGATTCCTGCACGGTCTTGCTAGCGCGCTCCGCATGAATCACCAAAGTCGCCTTGCTCGGCTCCGCAATCTCAGCCGAAATAAACAATCCAGTCCGCCCCGAAAGCTCGCGGCAAAATCTTTCCACCGCGCGCTCCAGTCGCGGCTCGCGATAACCCTCAATCGCCACCGAAAACGTCGGCGCGATCTCCAGCGCCCCATTTCCGACCCGCACGCTCGCTGGCATCGGCATCAAATTCAATTCCGGCGCGCTCCCCTCCGCAGCACCCCACCCACCCACAAATCCAATCACAGCCATCAGCAACAAAATTCGCATTTGCCCTTCTTTGAGCAGTTTATGGCACAAAAAAATATTTAAGCGACGCGCAGAATAGTACAGTTCCGCAACCCACGCCCAACTTTTTTGCCGCTCACCGCGAGCCTCAGCACGTGCGCCACCCCGAATTTACTGCGATTTCACGTTGCTTCCCGCCGCGCATCTGTGCAATAAAGTCGGGCCGATGCCATTCACACTTCTCGATTGGTCAGCCATTGTCGGTTACCTCGTAATAACTCTTCTCCTCGGCCTCTATTTCCGCCGCAGCGCCGGAAAAAGCTCCGAGGATTATTTCGTCTCCGGACGCACCGCTTCCTGGTGGCTCGCCGGCACTTCCATGGTCGCCACCACTTTCGCCGCCGATACGCCCCTCCTCGTCGCCGGCCTCGTCTACACCCAAGGAGTCGCCGGCAATTGGATCTGGTGGGCCTTCCTTCCTTCCGGAATGATGACGGTCTTTCTCTTCGCGCGCCTCTGGCGCCGCTCCGGCCTCATGACCGACGTGCAATTCGCCGAAATGCGCTACTCCGGAAATCCCGCCGCGTTCCTCCGTGGATTCCGCGCCATCTACCTCGGCCTGCTGATGAACTGCATGATCCTCGGCTGGGTCACCAAAGCGATGATCAATATCGTCGGCACCACGCTCGGCCCCACCATGCAAACCTGGGGCTTCCTCAACACGTTTTCGCGCGCGCTCAGCGATATTTTCGGCCCCGTATTTTCGGGTACCGACGGCCGCGCGCTCATCGTCTGCATTTTCTTCCTCATTCCCTTCACCGGAATTTACGTTTCTCTCGGCGGCCTCTCCGGCGTGCTCTGGACCGACCTGTTTCAATTCGTGCTGAAAATGAGCATCGTCATCGGCATTGCCTGGTATGCCGTCAAAGCCGCCGGCGGCATGGACACGATGATTGCGCACATCGGTGCTCTCCGCGCCACGAACGGCGCCTCGAACCCGCTCGCCTTTCTCCCCGATTTCTCAAAAGGTTTCGCCAGCGACACGCTCTGGACTCTCCCCGTAATCACTTTCACCGTTTACCTCGGCGTCCAGTGGTGGGCCTTCTGGTATCCCGGAGCGGAACCCGGCGGCGGCGGCTATATCGCGCAAAGAATTTTCAGCGCGCGCGACGAACGCCAGGGCCTGTTTTCCGTGCTCTGGTTCAACATCGCGCACTACGCACTGCGCCCGTGGCCCTGGATTCTCACCGCTCTCGCCGCCATCGTGCTCTATCCCGGCCTGCAGCATCCCGAAACCAGTTACATGATGATCGTCAACGATTACGTCCCGCACTATTGGCGCGGCATCATCGTCGCCGGCTTCCTCGCCGCGTTCATGTCCACCATCGCGACGCAACTCAACTGGGGCACGTCCTACATCGTCGAAGATTTTTACCGTCGCTTCTTCGTGCGCCACGCTTCCGAACGCCACTACGTCCACATTTCGCAACTCGTCACCATTCTGCTCGTAATCCTCACGGGTTACGTTTCCGCGCAACTCGCGTCCATCCGGTCAGGATGGGAAGTCGTGCTGCAAGTCGGCGCCGGAACCGGCAGCGTTTACATGCTTCGCTGGTATTGGTGGCGCATCAACGCCTGGAGCGAAATTTCCGCGATGATCACCGCGCTAGTCGCCACTCTTGCGCTGCACTGGAAAGGCCTCGCCGACTCACTCCTCGGCCGGCCCTCCCTTTTCGTCGGCTCCGATACGGTAGTCTTCGCAAAAGACATCCTCACCACCACGCTTCTCACCACGGTAGTCTGGATCGCCGTCACTGTCCTCACCGCAAAAGAACCGGATAGCATCCTGCTTTCGTTCTACAGAAAAGTCCGTCCCGATGCGACCGGCTGGCAACCCATCGCCGCCATGGCCAAAGAAATTCCCCAGACCCACGATCTAGCTCGCAATCTCTGGTGCTGGGTTCTAGGCTGCGTGATGGTCTACAGCGCCTTATTCGGCGTAGGCAAACTACTCCTCCACAATTGGCCGTTAGGAATATTCCTGGTAGCACTAGCAACAGTAAGCGCCTGGCAAATGTCTCGCGAACTAAGCTAGTGGCGAGAAAGCAAGCCCCAAACCCCAAGCGCGATGAAAACGCCGCCAATCGCCGTGAGATATATAGCATTCCGAATTCGAGGTTTCGCTGCTTGCCCTCTCTTAAAATGCTGTATCCAAACGGCGATTATGAAGACGCCGCCGACGACGAAGTTGAACACCGGATTCCCTGGTCCCGGCGTCGCGCCCGAGACTGGCCCGATCAGCATCATGCCTAGCACCCGCCGGCGCGCTGCTTGCTGCGCCCACAGCGATCGCAAATGTCAGCGCGATTTCTCCGTCTCTTGTTCTTCTCTGCGGACTCTGTCTTAGATCTTTAGAGCAAAGAAACGTGCACCATCACCGAAATCGCCGAATCAACAAAGTATGCCGCCCCGACCGGTACAACCCCACCACATACATGCACGGCTTCCCCTTGGTCGTATAAATCAATTGCCGCATCCGCAGCAAAGGCGCCCCGCGCGGCACGCTCAGCAATTCCGCTGTCTTCAAATCCGCCGCGGTCGAATCAATCTCTTCGTCCGCGTAAGCCAGCTCCACGCCGTATTCATGCTCCAAGGTCACAAACAAAGACCCGCGCTCCAAAGTCCCGCCAGCCAAAGCCGGAAATTCATCCACCGACAAATAGCAAGTCTCCAACGCAAACGGTTCATCCGAAGCTTGCCGCACGCGTTCCAGCATAAACAAATGGCTGGTGGAAGGCAGCGAAAGCCGTGCCGCAATCTCCGGCTCATTTTCCAGCACGCCCGACGAAACGATCTTCGAGCGCACCGCCAGTCCGCGGCCGGCCATCTGCTCCGTGTAACTCATCAGTTTGTTGAAATGAATTTTCGGAGGCGCCACAAACGTCCCGGAACCGTGCCGCCTCTCCACCATGCCCTCGCGTGCCAGATCCGCCAGCGCATGCCGCGCCGTCATCAGGCTCACTTTGTGCGTCTTGGCCAGCTCCCTCTCGGAAGCCACCATATCTCCCGGCTTTAGCTGCCCGCCTTCAATCCGTCTGCGGATCACATTCTGTATCCGCTTGTACGTGGGTTCGCCGTTTCGGCCGATCGGTGTCATGAACGCTCCGGAATTGCCCGTGAGTCTACCAGCATAGTCTTTCGGCGCAATGAAGAAGCGCCATCTCCCGCCTTCCAAGTGCAAACCCACTGCTATAGAGCGCGATTAGCCGCTATAGAGCGTATTTGAAAAATCTATCAGAAGCCTTATACATTTTCATTTTTCTCTTGACAACAGAAATAATGAGCTATATAGCTCTTGCTCATGCAATGGGGTATTTCGGGTGCGTGGGAGGCATGACAGCCTCGATTCTCCGAATTTCCGCCAGGAGGCTTCTGTGAACAAGATTAGCAACATCACCAAATTCGCGCTGTTCCTTTCCCTGGTTTTTGTCGTGGCGCTCGGGCTAACCGTATCGCCCGCCTGGAGCCAGCAGGCTTCGGGTTCGGTTACCGGAACAGTCACCGACCCGTCCGGCGCGGCTGTCTCCAATGCCACGGTCAGTTTACGCGACGTGGATCGCGGCACTATCTTGACGACGCAAACAAACGCCTCGGGTGTTTACAATTTCCCCCAGGTGACGGTAGGCAACGTGGAAGTAAGCGTAGTAGCCACGGGGTTCTCCAAGCAGGTTCACGCTGCCTTCAACCTCATTCTCAACCAGATCGCGCGTGAGGATTTCCAGCTCGCCGTCGGTCAGGTGTCGCAGACCGTGGAAGTCAGCAGCGCTCCACCGCTGCTGCAGACGGACTCCACCGAACTGGGCACGCTGATAGACGCGAACGCGGCCGTGGCGTTGCCTTTGGCCACGCGCAATATCAACCAACTGACATTGCTCGCGCCCGGCGTCGTGAGCCCCAATATCTTTGCCTTTCAGGCACCTCAGAACACCTTCGGCACTGGGCGGCCTTACGTCAACGGCGCTCGCGAGCAAGACAACAATTTCTCGCTCGACGGCATGGATATCAACCAGGCGGACAACAACGAAGTGGCTTATGTTCCTAGTCCAGACGCAATTCAGGAATTCAATCTGATCGCTGGCAACGCTCCGGCGGACTTCGGAAATTACATCGGGGGCGTAGTCGTCGAAACTTTGAAGTCGGGCACCAACGAGTATCACGGCGACATTTACGAATTCCTGCGCAATACGGACCTGAATGCCAACAGTTGGCAGAACAAAGCCATCACACTTGTTAACCAGGAACCCGGAGGTAGCGGTGCCGTGCTGCCGCGCAACCCTCTCCATTGGAACAATTTCGGCGCGACCTTCGGCGGACCGGTCATCAAGAACAAACTCTTTTTCTTTGCGGACTGGCAAACATCGCTCTTCGACACCCCGGCAAACTCAATGCCTTTTGCCCCCGTTCCAGCAGCGTTCCGCACCGGTGACTTCTCGTCGCTCTGCACCGCGGGCTTCTCCGCGGGCGGCGTTTGCACCAATTCGGCTCAGCAGCTCTACAACCCGTTTTCAAACGCCAATCCAACACTGCGCACGCCCTATCTGAACAATCAGGTTCCGATAATGAGCACGGCCGCCCAGAATATTCTCAGCTCGTCGCTTTTCCCGAGCGCCAACCAAACCAGCTACCTGCAACAAAACTATGTGAACTCCTATCAGGGCGACTTCAAGGTGGACTGGCAAGCGTCCGACAAGGACCACATCATGGGGCGTTGGTCGCAGCAGTACGTAATCAACAACACTACGAACAGCATCCTTCTGCTCCCGGACCTTAAACGGGATTATCCGTTGAAGAATTTTGTGTTGGACTATGCGCGGACCGTCTCACCCTCGTTCGTTAACGAAGTGCGCGTCGGATTCCAGGACTTCCCGGCAAACGACCAAGTCTATTCCAACCCTACCAATATTAACTTGCCGCAGGAGTTTGGAATTCCGGGCGTCCCAACCACCATCCTCCCTTGCATCACCTTTAGTGGCCCGGCTTGTAACGGGGGGACATACACCAGCATCGGGAGCACCGATAGCGTCGAGATTTTCCATGACACTACTATTCAGGCCGAGGACGTTGCTACCTGGACTCACGGCAACCACGTTCTTCATTTTGGCTTTGAATACTTTCACTACATCATGAACGACGTGTATCCCGGAAACGAAGGTGTCGCCGGTTCATTTAGCTTCAGCGGCCAGTACACCGGCAACAGTGCAGCCGGCACTTCTGGCGGCAACGGAGTCGCTGACTTCCTGCTCGGTCTTCCGAGCGACGCGACCTTGGGAACGCCCTTGAGCTTTCACTTGCGAAACACCCTACTTGGCGCCTTCGTGCAGGACAACTGGCGTCTCACCAGCCATCTCACCGTCAACCTCGGCCTTCGCTATGAGTTGACTACGCCTCGCGGCGATTCCAATCACAACAACAACGTCAATTTTGACAAAATCACCGGCGTGCCGGAGATTGGAAAGAATTACAACACCTATACCGGTATCGACAACTTCCAGCCACGCATCGGTTTGGCTTGGACGCCCGCATTTTTGCCAAACACCGTTTTCCGCGCGGCCTACGGCATCTCCACTTACATGGAGGGCAACGGCGTCAACAACCTCGCCGTCGTGAATCCTCCATACGTAGTGAACCGTGAAGCGAATAACACGGGACTCTCTCTGCCGCCGTTCACCCTGGACCAGGGGTACACTGCGTTCCCGAGCGCTCCCTGTACAGCCGCTGGGCTTCTGGCGTTTTCATCCGAGTGCCTGTCCTCCACCACGGTTCATGCGACCAACCCCAATATTCAACCGGCCGTTGACCAGCAGTGGAACGTCACCGTTCAGCATCAGTTCGGCAACAGCACCACGGTTTCCGCTGCATACGTCGGCAACAAGATTGACCACATGAGCGACATATATCTCTTGAATCAAGAACAGTTGGTCAACGGAGTCATCTCGCCGAGCCCGTTCGCCGCCCCGCTCATCGCTGCCGGCGCCAACGTTCGCTACAACGATTCCAGCGCCATCCAGCGCTTCAACGCTCTCGAACTCAGTTTGGTAGAGCGTCCGTTCCATGGAGTGCAGGTTCTCGCAAACTACACTTGGTCCAAGTGCCTCTCCAATTCTCTCGGCTACTTCGGACAGTACGGCGATGAAGAAGGTGTCGGCGTGAGCCAAACTGGCGGCGGATACTTCTTCTTCCAGAATATCTACGACCAGAAGGCCGACTACGGCCGCTGTATTAGCGACGTCGCCAGCGCGTTCAACGGCTACGTGCTCTACGATCTGCCGTTTGGCCACGGAAAACGATTCGGTGGCGAAGTCAGCGGTTGGCTCAACCAAATCATCGGTGGCTGGCAGGTCGCCACCGCATTCAACGTTCATTCCGGATTCGCCATCAATCCCTCCGCGCCCGATCAATCCACCACGGGCGGCGGCGTGGGTGCGGCGTACCGGCCCAATTGCGTTCCGGGTGTCGCGCAACACGGCAGCGGCGCTTTCGAGGATCTCGGCGGAAACATCGGAATTCAATTCTTGAATCCCGCTGCGGTCACATTGCCGCCGGCCTTGACCTTCGGGAACTGCGGCGTCGGTTCGTTCCGTGGGCCAGGCCTCTCCACTGCCGATATCAACTTAACGAAGAATTTCCACATCACCGAACGATTCAACCTGCAGTTCATGACCCAATTCATCAACTTCACCAACACACCGGTGTTCTCTGCTCCGAATGGATCCTGCGGGCCTCAGTGCAACGGAGTAATCGACACGAACCCCCAGACTGGCGGCGCATCAGGTGCCGGCACGTTCGGGTTGGCGCAATCCCCTGACCCAGGTCGCCAGATACAATTCGGTCTGAAACTTCTCTTCTGATCAAGAGCCAGTTTACCCTAGGAAGCAACGCGGAGCCGCTACCCCACAGTAGCGGCTCTTTTTTTTCACTTCAAGATCCGCGAAGTGCTCGACCCTGAATACCCCGCGCCCATTGGAACTTGCCAACCGCGCGTTATATCCTCGTGACTGTGTTTCGCCGCGCTCTGCGCTCCCCTGCGATGGGTTTGGTCCTCGGGCTGATCATCACGCTCGTGGCGGTCGTCACCTACTCCGCGTACATCACCCACCAGATCGCCGGCCTCCGCGCGCTGCAAAATAATCTCGTCGAACGCAATCGCAAAGCCTCCCTGCAGCTTCTCCGCGTGCAAAATGATCTGAACTCCCTCGCCCTCGCCATGCGCGACATGCTCGACAACGACGAGCCCTACCCGCTCACGGCCTGGAAATCGCAATTCGCCCGCATCCACGGAGACCTCGACGACGCGCTGCAATCCGAAGAAAGTCTCAGCGGCGCCACGCGCACCGCCGGCCAAAAACAATATCTCGCCGCCTCGCTCGCGCAATTCTGGAACGCCGCAGACCGCACCTTCGCGCTAGCGCAAAATGGCCAGGACAAAGAAGCCCGCGACCAAATCCGTCTCACGTTGCAAGCCCGCCAGGAAGGCCTCAGCACCGCCGTCTCCCGCCTCCTCGTGCAAAATAATGAAAGCGACGAACAAATCGCCCTGCAAGTCCGCGAAATCTACGGCCGGGTTCAGCGCCAGGTCTATTTATTCCTCACCGCCACTCTCGCCGCGATCATCCTCACCAGCCTCTACGTGATCCGCTCAAATCGCCGCCTCTTCGAACAACTGGCCGCCCTCTCGCGCCAGCGCAGCGACCTCGCACAAAAATTAATTTCCACCCAGGAATCCACGCTCCGCCACATTTCGCGCGAACTCCACGACGAGTTCGGCCAAATCCTCACAGCCATCGGCGCGATGCTCGGCCGCGTCGAACGCCACACTCCCGCCGATTCGCCGCTGCGCTCCGAACTTCACGAAGTTCGCGACATCACCCAAACCACGCTCGAAAATATCCGCAGCCTCTCGCAAGCCCTTCATCCCGTGATGCTCGATGAAGCCGGCCTCGAAAGCACAATCGACTGGTACATTCCCGTAGTCGAAAAACAAACCGGCATCGACATCACTTATGAAAAGTCCGGCGCGCCTTACCCGGTTGACACCAGCTCCGCCATCCACATTTATCGCGTGCTCCAGGAAGCGCTAAATAACGTCGCGCGCCATTCCGGCGCCCGCGAAGCCTGGGTCCGCCTGCGTTTTCTCACCGATTCGCTGCAACTCGAAATCGAAGATCACGGCAAAGGCCTCGACGCCTCTACAACCGCATCCAAGCCCGGCATGGGCCTAGTCGCCATGCGCGAACGCGCCGAACTTCTCGCCGCCACCATCGAGTTGCTCCGCCTGCCGCAAAATGGGACTCTAGTTCGCTTGAAAATTCCGAAGGAAAGGCTCGAGCCGCATGGCCCATAAAATTTCCGTGCTCCTCGTAGACGACCACGCCCTAGTCCGCCGCGGCTTCCGCCGCATGCTCGAAGACGAAGCAGACATCTCCGTCGTCGGCGAAGCCGGCGACGGAGACGAAGCCATCAAACTCGCGCGCACGCTCCATCCCAAAGTAATCGTCATGGATTGCGCGCTCCCCGGCTCCAGCGGCCTCGCAGCCACGCGCAAAATCCTCGAACACTCCCGCGAAACCGCCATATTAATGTTGAGCATGCACTCCGAAGACACGCTCGTGCGCCAGGCGCTCGATGCCGGCGCGCGCGGCTACGTCCTGAAAAACGCCGTGGACCTCGAACTCGCCACCGCCATCCGCCGCGTCGCCGCCGGTGAAATCGTCCTCGCCTCCGAACTCTCGCGCTCCGCCACGCTCAAAGGCGAACGCAACGCCGGCCTCACCGCCCGCGAACTAGAAATCCTCCAGCTCATCGTCGACGGCAAATCCAACAAAGAAATCGCCGACCAGCTTTCGCTCAGCGTCAACACCGTCAGCGTCCATCGCGCCAATATCATGGACGCGCTCGGCATTCACAAAACCGCCGAGCTGGTCGTCTACGCCATCCGCAACGGCCTGGTGAACATCTCGTGAATCGCCGCGCGTTCCTGAAAAATTTGAGCGAACTCGGTGCCGGTGCTGCGGGACTTGCCGGCCTTGCGCCGTTGGCGTTCGCGCGTCGCAGCAAATCTCGCGCCACCATCCGCGCCCGCGCCGCCGCAACAGCAATCCGCACAACCCACCTTCCACCTGGTAGACGTCACCACCTCCGCCGGCATCCACTTCCATCACAATTCCGGCGCCTACGGCGGCAAACTCCTCCCCGAAACTCTAGGCTCCGGCTGCGCTTTCCTCGATTACGATAACGACGGCTGGCAAGACATCCTACTAATCAACGGCACCGACTGGCCGGGCCACAAAGCGCACCTCGAGCACGCTCCGCCTCTACCAAAATAATCGCAACGGCACATTCACCGACGTAACCCGCCGCGCCGGCCTCGAAATTGAAATGTACGGCATGGGCGTAGCAGTCGGCGATTACAACAACGACGGTTTCTCGGACATTTTCATCACCTGCGTAGGCCAAAGCCGCTTGTTCCAAAATAATAAAAAGGGCGCGTTCGTCGAAGTCACAAAAGCCGCCGGCCTGGCCGGCCGCCAAGCCCTCAGCACCTCAGCCCTCTGGTTCGATTACGATCGCGACGGCCTGCTCGATCTCTTCGTCTGCAATTATGTGAAATGGTCCGCCGAGCACGACGTTTTCTGCAGCCTCGACGGCACCCACAAATCCTATTGCACTCCCGAAGCCTATCGCGGCGAAACCTGCTGGCTCTTCCGCAATCGCGGCGACGGCACTTTCGAAGATGTCACCGCCAAGAGCGGCATCTTTGACACCAGCTCGAAATCTCTCGGCGTCGCCATGCTCGATTACAATCTCGATGGCTGGCCCGATCTGCTCGTCGCCAACGACACGCAGCCCAACAAGCTCTACCGCAATCTGCAAAATGGCACGTTCAAAGAAGTGGGAGTAGAAGTCGGAATTGCTTTCAGCGCCGAAGGAAAAGCCCGCGCCGGAATGGGCGTCGCCACCGGGGATTTCGAAAATTCCGGACGCGCCGGAATCGCCATCACCAATTTCGATAACGAAATGATCGGCCTCTATCAACCAATCGCGAATGGCGCTTTCCAGGACATCGCCATCCAGGCCGGCATCGGCCTTCCTTCCGTCAATACTCTCGGCTTCGGCTGCGTTTTTCTCGACGCCGACCTCGACGGCCTGCTTGATCTCGCCGTCGCCAATGGACACATCGACGAAACGGTCCGCAACATTCGCGGCAACATCGGCTACGCCCAGCCTCCGCAGTTATTTCTTAATAGCGGCCACGGACATTTTCGCGACGTAGCCCCTGCCATGAGCAAAGAATTCGCCGCCCCAAAAGTTGGCCGCGGCCTGGCCTACGCCGATTTCGATCGCGACGGCGACCTCGACATATTAATGACCACCAACAACGGCCCCGCCTACCTCTATCGCAACGACAACCAAGCCGGAAACAAAAGCATTCGCTTCCGCCTGATCGGCACAAAATCCAATCGCGACGCCATAGGCGCCCGCGTCCAAATCGAATCCAACGGCATCACGCAAGAGCGCCGAGTCCACACCGGCTCCAGCTACCTCTCGCAATCCGAACTCCCCGTAACCTTCGGCGTATCCCACCAAGATAAAATCGACCGCGCCATAATCGAATGGCCCAGCGGCCGCACCGAAGACTTCAAAAACCTGCCAACAGCCCAATCCTACGACTGCACAGAATCCCAAGGCATCACCCCGCAAAAACCGTAATCGCATCTGCTCGTCTCCACATCTAAAGCCCTCGCCCCCAACGCAGCTCTCATAGCCCTCCGTCAGGGCACGGCTTCAGCCGTGCCGCAAACACCGCAAAACCAATGCGGCTTTAGAGTCTGTGTGAGAACACGATTTTCGTCAGGGCACGGCTTCAGCCGTGCCATAACCGACGCAAAATCAGAGCGGCTTCAGCCGCTGAGGAAACGAATTTCGAGTTCTCGCACAGACTCTTTAGGCACGACATAATGCGTGGAGATTGCGTTCGGCTTTAGCCGCTGAAGCTCCCGCACACGGCGCCCGCCGTTGCCCTTTCTCCTCGTCGTCACCCTGAGCGCAGCGAAGGATCTCTCTTCTGTGTCCGCGCGATCCAAGGAATCCGCCAGCCGGTTGCCATTGTATTTGTGAATCGCGCCACAGCGCAATTCACCCTGAGAACCGGCGGTGCGGGTTCGAAGGGTTTGCACCGAAGCGCGATTCGCCCTGCCTACCCCAAGCGCTCCAGCGATGGGAGGTCCGACAGCGTCGGACAGAAGGGTAGCGGCGTCCGCCGCGGCGGACGCCATCATTGTTAACGCACCATTGCTGCGGCTCTGCGCTCCAAGAAAACGCAACGTGTCATCCCGAGCGCAGCGAGGGATCTGCTTTTGCCTTCCTCCGTGCCCTCCGCCTTTGCTTTTCTCTGTGTCCTCTGTGTCAAATCTTTTGACGTTCCCATTGATTTTGATAGAACCGCCGCCCCAAACACCCCTAGTGTTTTTACATTATTGCGCCCGCCAGCGCTCTCCATTACATTGCCCTCGTTAGCCGCCCACCCCGCGTCCTGGCAGGCGCGAAGGCGGCCCACCCAAGCACGAAACTCGACCCCGGCGGTACCCCCATACCGCCGGGGTTTCCTCTTTTCGCGCCATCCGCATCCGTTGGTTTCGTTGTCATCCCGACAGAGGCGCGCCGCTTGTGCGCGCCGACGAGGGACCTCTCTTCGCCTCTTCAAAGCTGGCAATATATGCATGACACATTCCGCGTCCGCACAAACCAGCGCCGGGAGGCGCGACAGAAGTTAGCCCAACGCGTAAGCGTTGGGTGTCCTCCAAGAAAAAGGCCAAGCGCCGTAGGTGCGACACTAACCGACGACAACGAGGCAAGAAGTTCCACGTCAGCCTGAAGATTCGCGACTCACCGCAGACGATATTCCCCGCTACCCAGGAACTGTAGTAACCCGACGTCGCGCAGAATCTGCAACTGCTGTCGGATTTTGTCGCGAACATGCCGATTATGTGGATGCAGGCGTGAGAGCGGGTTTTCGAAGACATAAACGTCGCCGACGGTGAATTCTGTCTTGCCGAGCGACCGCACAACGTTCAATACATCCAGCGTCCATCCGCGCTGTTCCGCGCGTAGTTTCTCGAGCGGACGAATCCGCGCATATCGCGCTCGAACGTCAGCAGGCGCGGCAGGCTTTCCACCGCTGACGAGGTGAATTCTCGCGTCTTCGGGAATCGCCCCGAGAAGTATGTTGCAGCCAACCCATCCGGCCCGTCGCGCCTTGGGGCCAAGCGGCCAAGCAGGGTTTGCGCGAACACTTGTTCCTTCGGAAAACCACGCAAGACCTCGTAGAGGAACCGAATCTCAACCTTGCACGCGGGCGCTTCGTCTTTATGGCCGCAGCGCTCGCTTCGGAGCTTTTCGGCTTGATCGAGCGCGGTGCTCGCAATGGCTACTTCATCGCGCAGGCCGTGAGCCAACAATTCATCGCGCAGTTTAGTGAAATCTGCCGAATTGCCCGTGGCGGGCCAGCCGATCTCCTTTGCGATCGCGGCAGCGTGGCGAAAATCGGGAGTGTGCATCAGTTCGAGGTACTGCTCGTTTTGCGCGGCGGCGCGCGTGGCCAGTTCGTCAAGCCATTCGCCTAAGTGACGGGATTCATCGAGGTTGCCGCCGAAGCGTGCGAACGAGTCGAAGAAATGGTCGTGGGCGGTGATTCCAGGCGTGGGCACGAAGCCGCGCATGGAAAAGGAATCGATCAGGGCGTCATATAGATGTTGGTCTTTGAGAGCTTGCGCTGCTGGGACGTTGCCTTCTCCTCAGACGGGTTGCGGCGGGATGCTGTCAGTCATCGCTTGCGATTTGAAGAAGGAGAGCCTGGCGAGGTCTCTGCACAAGTGGTCCTCGGCACCATCGCGAATCCACGTCTCGGCATACACGGCGCCCTATAAATGATTGTGGAGATCGGCGCCCTTGGGCATCGCGACGAGGAACGCGCGCAGTTCGAGCGGGTTGGAGCGGGCGGCTTCGAAGGCGCGCGCGGTGCGTTGCTCATTGTCTATTTTCTTGGCTGCGGACTTAGGCACTTTGGTTTGGGCAAATGCCGGCGTGGAAAACACGAACAACAAGGCCAAGAGAGCTCGCCATTTGATGTGTCGCGTGGTCCGGAGTAAATTCATTCTGTTTCCTCGCGTCGCAATCTAAAGTGAAACTTCACCACAAATGAGAGACAAGGACAAGCGAGGTCCGCTATGGAATACGACAAGAACAAAGTCGATGAGACGGTTCTGGCGCTGTTGTACTTGACGATGTTCGACGACAAGTCTGGCCGGCGAGCGTGGAAAGGCCAAGACTGGGAGGCGATGGATCGGCTGCATGAAAAAGGGTACATCTCCGACCCGAAGAGCAACGCAAAGTCTGTAATCATGACCGAGGAAGGAGCAAGACGCGCCAAGGAGCTCTTTGAACGGCAATTCGGAATGCGATCGCAGAACAGCACTCAGCGGTAAGCTTCCTTGCGATGAAGCACGCGAAGAATTTCGATCGTAAACTTCTGGACCGGCAGAAAAAGGACGCGATAATCGCCCACTCGGAGACGAAACTCTTGGCGAGGCAGTTGCAACTTCTCAACGTCGCCCACACCGGTGGTCAGATAGCTGTCGATGGCATGCAAAATGCGAAGGGCGGTTTCGCGATCGATGGCTCGAAGGTCAGCTCGAGCCTCGGGGGACCAAACGATCGTAAGTTTGGGCACGGGCCTAGTTTAGCGAGGCGACAAACCGAACTCGCGAAGGACATCCTCATGCGAGATGCCCTGGTTTTGGTCAAGTGATTCTCGCGCTTGGTCCAGCGCTGCGGCTTCTTCCGAGGGGATGGGGCCGTGTTCCACGGAAGCTGCCGCGAGGGAGCGAGACAGTGGGTCCAGCAGCATGAACTGCAGCAAAGGCACTACGGCTGAAACCTGGGCCGGGTCGAGTTCGTCGATGAGTTGATGAGCCTGCTGTTTTTTGTTACCGGAATCGCTGGCCATGAAAACACTCTCCGCGCATTGGCTATGGTGCGGCCCGCACGCTTAGGTAATTCTACACCACGTCTTGTTCCCTGCGGCGCTGCGTGTCGCTTATACCAAGCTTCAAAGCGAGCAACTTCCGGAAGTTCGCTAGCGACCATACTCTTGGTACAGCAACGAGATTGTGGTCTCGCGGCACCTTCGGCCACAGTACCGCATCTTGCGTTGACTGAGAGGTGTGGGCGGCCTATAGTGGCGCATTTTTAGCGGAGGCTTTGTTTGCTGGAACGGGTGTTTCACCTTGCCGAGAATCGGACCACCGTGCAGCGCGAGCTGTTGGCTGGACTCACTACGTTTATGACTATGGCATACGTGGTGGTAGTGAATCCGCGGATTCTTTCCGAGGCGGGAATGCCGGTGGAAGGCGTTTTGTTCGCGACGTGCATTTCGGCGGCGCTGGCGACTTTGGTGATGGGACTTTGGGCGAACTATCCGATCGCGCTGGCGCCGGGGATGTCGCTGAATGCTTATTTCACTTATTCGATCGTACTGGGGCGCGGAGTGCCATGGCAGACGGCACTCGGCGTCGTGTTTTTATCCGGCGTGTTGTTTTTGTTGCTGACGCTGACGAATGTGCGCGAACACATCGTGAACGGCATTCCGGACTGCCTGAAGCACGGGACGGCGGGAGGCATCGGGCTTTTTATCGCGTTTGTGGGTTTGCGCAACGCGAAGATTATCGTGGCGAATCCGGCGACGTTTGTGGCGTTTGGAAAGACCTCCGATCCGCAGGTGATGCTCGCCGCCGCGGGGCTGGTGCTGATCGCGATTCTGATGGTGCGGCGCGTGGGCAGCGCGATTCTGCTAGGTATTGTGGCGATTACGATTGCAGGAATTCCGGCGGGAGTGAGCCACTGGCCGGCGCACTTCTTTTCATGGCCGCATCCAGCGGGAACGCTTTTCAAGCTGGATTTGCGGTCGGCAACCAAGTTGGGATTGGGCGAGTTGGTCTTTGTGTTCTTCTTCGTGGACCTTTTCGACAACGTCGGAACTTTGGTGGGAGTGTGCGAGCAAGGCGGGTTCATGCACGACGGGAAACTGCCGCGGGCGAGCCGAGCCTTGTTGGCCGATGCGTTTGGCACGATTGTCGGGGCGCTTACTGGGACGTCCACCGTGACGAGCTATATCGAGAGCGCCGCGGGAGTGGCGGCGGGGGCGCGCACGGGACTCGGCAATCTGGTAATTGCGGGACTGTTTTTGATGGCGATGTTTTGCGCGCCTTTGGTGGCGGCGATTCCTTCTTATGCGACTGCGCCGGCGCTGATTTTGGTTGGAGCGCTGATGTGCGGGTCACTTGCGAAGATCCAGTGGGACGATTTCAGCGAGGCGTTTCCGGCGTTTCTTACTTTGGTGGCGACGCCGCTGACGTTCAGCATCGCGACGGGGTTGAGTTTGGGTTTGCTGTCTTTTACTTCCATTAAGGTAGGGACTGGAAAGTATCGGGATATTAGTGCTTTGATTTGGGTCTTGAGCGCTATTTTCTTGCTGCGATTTGCGTTTCTGGGGGCGGAGTAGAAACCAACGTCAAAAGAGTTGACACAGAGAACGGCACCGAGGACACGGAGAAGTCGTGGCGACGGATTATTTGTTTTTGAACGAGACTTCACGACTACAAAAACCCTGCTTTTGTTAACGCTCCCGGACACGTTAAGCTGAGTTGCTTCCAGCCCGGAGTCTTGCACTTCGCAACATGACCCATTTGAGTTCAGCGCTAGCGCAGAATCATTGGATTCCCGCCGCAATTTTTCTCGCTACTTACATTTTAATTGCGGTGGAAAGTGGGCGGGGCAGCCACCTGGATCGCACTGCTGCGGCGTTTTGCGGCGCTGTGGCGATGGTGTTGGTGGGAGCGGTTCCGCTGAGCGCTGCATACACGGCGATTGACTGGAATACGTTGATCTTCCTGCTGGGGATCATGATTCTGGTGGCGCATTTTCAGATTTCAGGATTTTTCGATTGGATTGCGGTGCATGTGGCGTCCATCGCGCGGACGCGCTGGGAATTGCTGGTGCTGGTGATTTTCACCTCTGGCGTCCTGGCGGCATTTTTCGTGAACGACACGATTTGCCTGATCTTCACGCCGATTGTGCTGGTGGTGACGGAGCGGCTGGAGGTGCCGCCAATTCCGTACCTGATCGCGGTGGCGACCTCGGCGAATATCGGGTCGGTAATGTCCGTGACGGGAAATCCTCAGAATGCGGTGATCGGCGTCTCGGCACATTTTTCGTTCCTGGGATTTCTGGGGCATCTCGCGCCGGTATCTATCGTGGGAATGATTATTAATGTTGCGGTGCTTTCCCTTTTCTTTCGTAGCCAACTGCTTCACCACAAACTGAAACACCAGGTGCGCGCTGTGCCAGTGAGAATAGAACGTACGCTACTGGTGAAATGCTGTTTCGCGGCGGCGCTCGTGATTGTGCTGTGGATTCTGGGCTACTCGTTTCCGCTGGTGGCTATTTCGGTAGGCGCGTTCATCCTGATCATCGGCCGGGTGAAGATCGCAAAACATTTACCAGCGGCTGGATTGGGAATTGCTGCTATTTTTTGCGTCGCTCTTCGTGGTGATCAAGGGATTTCGAAGCGTCTGGAGCAATCGAGCACGTGATCGGGTTTTTCCGAACGGGCTTGCAAGGCAGCATGGTTGCACAGTTATTCGCGGTGAGCGGCGTGATGCTGGTGCTTTCCAACCTGGTGAGCAACTTGCCGGCGGTGATTCTATTCCGGTCGGTAGTGCCTTCGTTTCCCAACACGCACTACATCTGGTTAGCCGTGGCCAGCACCAGCACGCTTGCGGGAAACGCGACGCCGTTCAGTTCGGTGGCGAATTTGATCGTGCTACAGCAGGCCGGAAAAAAAGTGAAGATTACGTTCTGGGAATTCGCGCGCGTCGGTTTAATCGTTACATTCATCACGACGCTCGCGGCGATTGCGATTTTGGCGCTGGAACACCGGTTGTGGCCGGGGGTTTGACGGGAAATTCTCTGACGCAGGTGCGACAAGAACAAAAGGGCGGGACTAAGTCCCGCCCCTACAGAATCAAACAGCACTTGATATTTGGAGTTGCAGTTACTTCTTGGCGTGGGCGAAATTCTCTTCCACCTGGGGCCAATTGATCGTTTCCCACCAAGCGGCTAGATAATCCGGACGGCGGTTCTGATACTTCAAGTAGTAGGCATGCTCCCAAACGTCCACTCCGAAGAACGCCTTGCCGCCGTCCATGATCGGATTGTCCTGATTCGCGGTGGATTCGATGGCGAGTTTTCCATTGCGGAACAGGAGCCAGGCCCAGCCGGAACCGAAGCGCTTGGTAGCGGCGTCATTGATCTTGGTCTTGAAGTCGGCAAAGGTGCCGAATGAAGCAGTGATCGCTTTTCCGAGTTCGCCGCCGGGTTCGCCGCCTCCGCCCTTCTTCATGATCTTCCAGAACATGGAGTGGTTCATGTGGCCGCCGCCGTTATTGCGCACCGCCGTCCGGATGTCTTCGGGAACCTTGTTGATCTGAGCCAAGAGTTCCTCGACCGAAAGTTTCTGAAGATCGGCGTGGCCTTCGAGAGCTTTATTGAGGTTGGTTACGTAGGCGCCGTGATGCTTGTCGTGATGGATTTCCATTGTTTTCGCGTCAATGTGAGGTTCGAGCGCGTCGAACGGATAAGGCAAAGGTGGCAATGTAAAAGTCATCTGCGGTGCGGCTCCTTGTCCAGAAGTTGCGGTCATTATGTGCCTCCTGATTTTCCTTTCCTGCCCCATAATTATACGCGCCTGCCGGGGAAGAGGCGCAAGGGCCGCGAAAATTTAGCGCCGGCGCATTGGCTGAGTGGAGGGACGCGAGGATGCCAGCAACCGAACATGTGGAGAAGCACTTCACCGCGACTGCGGCGGTGCGCGACATCGTGATTGGAATGTCGGATGGGTTGACGGTGCCGTTCGCGCTGGCGGCGGGGCTGACCGGAGCGGTGGCTTCGACGGCGATCGTGGTGACTGCGGGACTGGCGGAAATAGCGGCGGGTTCAATCGCGATGGGACTGGGCGGCTATCTCGCGGCAAAGACGGATACGGAACATTATGCGTCGGAGCTCGACCGGGAATATCGGGAGACGGTGGAGTTACCGGAGATTGAGACCGAAGAAGTGGCGAAAGTTTTCCGCGACTACGGTCTTTCGGAACCGCAGATGGCGCCGATTGTGAAAACAATCACCGCGGACCAGAAGAAGTGGGTGGATTTCATGATGCGTTTTGAACTGGGCCTGGAGCAACCGGACCCGGCGCGCGCGGGCCGCAGCGCTGGGACGATTGCGGCGTCGTATATCGCTGGAGGGTTGATACCGCTCGCGCCGTACATCTTGATCCATCACGATATACATATGGCGCTGATTTGTTCGGTGGTCGTGACGCTACTGGCGCTTTTTGTGTTTGGCGGAATCAAGGGACACTACACGGGCGTGAAGCCTTTGCGCGGTGGAACGCAGACTGTGCTGGTGGGCGGATTAGCCGCGGCTGCGGCGTTTTTCATCGCGCGATTGATCAGTTGAGGTGCGGCGACATGGGGCACGGCCCTCCTTCGGCGGGTCCAAGAACATGACGTGCCCCTATGTCCCGTTTCAAAATAACGTGCTAGCTTGGCTACTGGTTTTCGGGCGCGGCGCCCAGGTTGCCGAAGGGCCAGAGGCCGAAAGCTTTCAGTATTTCATCCTGGTGCTGATCAATCAGCATTTTCGCGGTTTTTTCCTGCGGCCATGGACTGGCTAGACGCTCGGGACGGTCGGCTATCCAGAACGCGGCGAGAGCCATCACGGTGGCGTTGCGATCGAGGATGTCCGCTTGCACTTTGTCGAAACGTATCCACGGGAGAGTGATGCGTGTATTTGTAATCCGGCGAATCCTGATTGAGATTGATGGCCGGGAGGCCGGCGAGAGTGAAAGGGCCTGTATCCGTGCCGAATTCAACTTCGTCGTCCACTTTTAGATCACCGAAGGCTTGCAGAGAAGTGGCGAATTTCTGCACGGCGGGAATCAGATCGTCGTGGCCGCCCATCTGGAAACCGGTGACGGGACCCTGGCCGAAATCGAGGATCAGGGCCGCGACGTAGTTGGACATGTCGCTCTGATGAGCTTTCACATAGGCGAGCGAGCCGAGCAAGCCTTGCTCTTCGCCGGTGAAAAGAATGAAGCGAATGGTGCGCCGCGGCTTGAATCCGGATTTGATGATGGCTTCGGCGGCGCCGAGAGTCACCGTGGCTCCGCAACCGTTGTCTGTGCTGCCAGAAGCGAGATCCCACGAATCCAAGTGGCCGCCCACGACGATGATCTGGTCCGGATTTTCCGTGCCGCGAATTTCGCCGACTACGTTGGCGCTATCCACGGGGCCGTCGGTGACGCGGTTCTGGACGTTCATTTTCAGGCGCACGGTTTTGCCGCGATCGAGATAGCGCTCGAGTTGTTCCTGATCTTCGGCGGCCATGCTGACGACGGGGATGTCGTAGTAGGCGTCGAAGCCCAGTGCGCCCGTGTGCGTGAGGTGCATGCCGGCAGCTTTGCGGCCGCCCTGGCCGCCGATGACCGCGACTGCGCCGGCTTCGTGGGCGACCTTCAAGAAACCACCAAATTTTGCGAAGGCGCCCATGCGGTCTTTTGGCGCCTCTCCCTTTTGGACGATCAGCAGAATCTTGCCGCGCCAGTTCGCAGAGTTATTTTTCAATTCGTCATCCAGCTGATAGGCGTTCACCGGGACGACTTCTGCCTCAACGCCGCCTGCCGGCGTGGAACCGACCCAGCCCATGGAATCAACCATCAGCTTGCGGTGAATGGGTGCGACGAGTTCGGCATCCGCGGAAATGCGAGTCCAGCCGCGCGAGATTTTCCAAGGCTCGGTGTGGACGTTTTCCAGGCCGATGGATTTCATTTTCTCGGTGCCCCAAACGATGGCTTGAGCCGCTTCCGGGCGAGCCGGTGACGCGAGCGCCGATGTCGTCACTGAGCTCTTCGAGATATTCGTAGGTGTGGGTTTCCATGGTACCGGCTCCAGCGACCGCGGCGAGTGCTTTCAGAGTGCCGTCGTCGGTGGTGATGGCAGCCTGATTTACGGTGCCCGGTGATGAAGCGGCCGGGAGCGCGAAGATAAAGAGAAACATCGCGACACACAACAATGCGAGCGCTTTACGAGTCATGCGAAAGACCCCTTTCGATTTATTGCGAATTGCAAAGTGCAAGAGACTAAGGATAGGACGGTATTGCATTGCTTCCCAAGTTTTTCTTTAAGGTGGGAGGGGCAAGTGGGGCAAGACGCGCGTAGTGGGAGTCTTGGGTCGATTCAAGCGGCTATGGAGAAATTTTAGCGTAAACCCCAACTGCAGTTATTGCATCTATATACAGGGAAGCAAGAGCGCGACTCCGCAAGAGCTGCGAAACACTAATTGCCTCATGTTACGTCAAATACCATAATCGCCGTAGCGCCAACGTAGCGCACGAAGCGATACAACAAACTATAGTGAGATTAAGGAGAGATAGCCATGGAGAGCAGTAGCATCAAGATTCGCCGCTGGATTGCCACCGTTGTGGTGCTGGCGGCATTTGCGGGAGGCGCCCTCCTCTCGCAAGGATTCAGGAATTGGGCAGACCACACAGTTTTCGGTTCACCCGCGCGAGCCACTCGCCGATCGCAAAATGCGCTTCCGGTAAGTTTGGGAAATTTCGCGAACGGATTTTCGGCAGTCATCAAGCCGGCGCTTCCCGCAGTGGTGAACATCCGCACTTCGAAATTGGTGAAGCCGCAGGCCAACCAGATGTCGCCATTCTTCAACGACCCATTTTTCCGCCAGTTTTTCGGCAATCAGTTCGGCGGGGGCACTCCCCACGCGGAGCGCGAACAAGCTTTGGGTTCGGGAGTGATCATCACGACGGATGGAACGATTCTGACGAACAATCACGTAATTGACGGAGCCACAGATATCAAGGTACAGCTCAGCGACAAGCGCGAATTTCAGGCTAAGCTTGTCGGAGCGGATCCCAAGTCCGACATCGCTGTGTTGAAGATCCAGGCGAAAGATTTGCCGACTCTTCCGCTAGGCGATTCCAGACAACTCCAAGTGGGAGATCTGATTTTCGCGATTGGCGATCCGTTTGGGATCGGCGAGACGGCCACGATGGGTATCGTGGGAGCCACGGGCCGTGGGCAATTGGGCATCGAAGATTACGAGAACTTTATTCAGACCGATGCGGCGATCAATCCCGGAAACTCCGGCGGAGCGATGATTGATATCCACGGCAATCTGGTGGGAATCAACACGGCAATTCTTTCGCACGGTTCGGGCGGCAACGAAGGCGTCGGCTTCGCGATTCCGATGAGCATGGTGAAGCCGGTAATGGACCAGATTCTGGAACACGGCAAGGTTGTGCGCGGCTATTTGGGCGTGTACATCCAGGACGTGACGCCGGAAATCGCCAAGGCCTTCAACTTTACTCAAAACGGCGGCGCCCTTGTAGGAGATGTTTCGGCAGATACCCCTGGTGCACGAGCTGGATTGAAGAAGGGGGATGTAATCGTTAAGCTCGATGGCCAGCCGGTGAATAGCGCCAACGACTTGAGACTCAACATTTCGCAGATGGCGCCCGGTACAAACGTCAAGTTGGGGAGTCTGGCGCGACGGCAAGGTGCAAGACTTCAACGTGACGCTTGGCGAGCTGCCAGAAAAGGCCACTGCCGAGAACAACAGCGAACAGGGCGAGGGCGGCGGACTGCAGGGAGTGGAGGTTCAGGACCTGACGCCGGACATCGCGCAGCAAATCAATGTTCCAGCTGGGACGCACGGGGTAGTAGTGACCTCGGTGGATCCGTCAAGTCCAGCCGCTTCGTCACTTTCGAACGGCGACCTGATCCAGGAAATCAACCATAAGCCGATAAGCAATGTGAGCGAGTACCGGCAAGCGATGGCGGGCGTCGGCAAGCAGCCCGTGCTGTTGCTGGTGAATCATGGCGGACGTACGCTCTACACAGTAGTCGAACCGCAATAAGCAGTTGGCCGTGGCAATTCAGATCGAATAGAAGCCCGTGAACGGGGGCATAGGCCGATACAGAGGCCGTGCCCCCGTTTACGTCACATCGAAAGATTAAAATCCGCAACTGACCCAGCCCAGTCGGGTTAAAATTCAAGTATAGGAGCAGGCGCGGTGTTCGGCACTTGGGTCGCAATGGACCGAAGGGCTAACTTCCCGCCAAGCCCCATGGCTTGGGTTATCGCTTTCAGCACGACTGGGGGTAGAATGGTACTCGAGTCCTATTCTCCCCAGCCCTTCGTTCTAGTACTAAATTACTGTCAGCCGTATTTCTGTCTAAACGCATCCTAATTTCGGTATAAGGAATTTGGTGATCGTCATGGCGCGGATTACAAATCGAGCTGTCTTCAATGCATCGCTGCTCCCGGAGGCGCAACCCCGTTGGGATCTCTTTAGCGCTGGATTTGGGTTGCAAGTGCTTGCGGTGGCCGCTTTGGTGATAATTCCGCTGTTGATGCCGCAGAAACTTAACATTGTCCAGCACTATTGGATTACTCCGATGGAGGCGCCGCCGATCGTGGCGTGGAAACCGCAACCGGTGCAACCAGTGAAGACGGCTCCGATAAAGCGCGAGGTGGTGAAAGAAGTGCCGAAGCCGACGCCGACTCCTGTAGTGGAATTGCCCAAGCCGAAGATTTACGCGCCGGTAGCCACGGCGCCAGTTGTGAGGACCGCGCGAAAGAACGTTCCCGCGCCAGATATGACCGAAGTGGCGAAGGCGTTCCCTGACCCCACACCGCCGATGTCTATGGGCAGTTCCGCAATACCGACTTTGAAGAAGCCTCGAGAGGCAGTGCAGACGGGAGGGTTCGGCGACCCCAACGGTCTGCCGGCCAACACCCGAACGGGCCATGCGGCGAACGTGAACGTGCTGGGTGGATATGACATGCCGACGGGACCGGGAAATGGGAATGGCACCGGCGGCGCAAAGGGTGCAAAAGGCGTAATCGCCAGTACCGGATTTGGTAACGGCGTTGCAGTGGGCAGCACCGGCGGCGCGCCGCACGGAACCGTCCAGCAAGGCGGGTTCGGCGATGAGAGTGCAGCCGTTGCGGCACCGAAGGTGAGGCAAACCTCGGCACAGCCGAGCATGAAGAAGCTCGAAATCCTCATGATTCCGACGCCGACGTATTCGGATGAGGGACGCGCGAAGAAGATCGAAGGCGAGGTGCTGCTGCAAGTGGTGTTTACGGCCTCGGGAGAAGTGAGAGTTCTGCGGGTTGTACAGGGCCTAGGACACGGCCTGGATGAAGCTGCGCAAAACGCGGCCCGGCAAATTCGTTTCAAACCAGCACAACAGGACGGCCAACCAGTGGATTCGACCGCCATCGTCCACATCGTATTCAACTTGGCGTACTGAAAGGGGAATGGAGATGCGCACGTGCAAGAGTTTTTGCTTCGCGATTATTCTGGCCGGCACGTTGGCTGGGACGGTTTCCGCACAAACCACCCAGACCGCGGATCAGACGCAGCCTCAGGTTGGAACCTCTACCGCCGCGCCGGTGGTAACGGTTGATCAAGCGATTGACCGCATTATCGCCCGCGAACACGATGAAGTGGCAACGATCCGACGATTCAGTCCGCTGATCGAGACGTACATCCAGGACATGAAAGCCGACAAGGAAATGGGCGCGATCCCGGTAAAGGATCACTATTTTCTGGGTCAGGCGGACCTTTCGAAGGGAATCGTGGACAACACGATGCTCCATGGGCGAAAGGGAAAGTTCGATCAGTTCAACCCCCTCTCGCACATGAGCGGCTTTTTCACTTCGTCGTACGTGCCCGAAGGCTTTCTGCAGATGATTTACATTGACACCAGCGGTTTCGACCGGCAGCACTATCAATTCGATTACGTCCGGCGCGAATTCCTGGGTGAAGTGCGCTGCGCCGTTTTCGACGTGACGCCGCTTCCCAAGTCGGGAAAGGGACGCTTCAAGGGTCGCATCTGGGCTGAGGATCAGAATTTCACGATTGTTCGATTCAATGGTGTTTACACGCCGATCGCTGGCATCAACGGATTCAACCTGCATTTCGACAGCTGGCGCTTGAACGTACAACCGGGTTTGTGGCTGCCCGCCTACATTTATAGCCAGGAATCCGATCTGAAGGATTTTCTGGGCGGAGACATTCGGTTCAAGTCGCAAACGCGCCTGTGGGGCTACAACCTGAAGAACGTGGGCCGACAGGAAGAATTTACCGAGATGACCATCGAGTCTCCGAATTTCCAGGATGACACGGCGGTCAAGCAAACCGACAAGTCACCCATCGAAGCCGAGCGCGAATGGCAACATGCGGCTGAAATAAACGTGCTGGATCGCCTGCAGCGCATCGGATTGCTAGCGCCTCCGGGAACCGTGGACAAAGTGATGGAAACGGTGGTGAACAACCTGGAGGTTACGAACAACCTCGACGTCGAACCCGAGGTTCACTGCCGGGTGCTCTTGACCGGTACGCTCGAAATGTTCTCGATCGGGCATACGATCGTGCTGAGCCGCGGCTTGCTGGACGTGCTGCCCGACGAAGCCAGTCTGGCGACTATGCTGGCGCAGGAATTGGCGGACATCATTGTGACCAAGCCGTCGACGGATCAGTGGGGCTTCAACGACACAACGAACGTGACGACTACCGAAGCGCTGTCGCACTTTTCGTTCAAGGACAGTCCCGCGCAGGTGCAAATGGCTAATGAAAAGGCTTTGCAGTTGCTGAAGAATTCGCCGTACAAAGACAAACTGGGCACTGCCGGCCTTTTCCTAAAACAGCTTGACTCGGAGTCGAAGAACCTGCCGGCTCTGATCAACCCGCACCTGGGTAATCGCGTGTACTTGAGCTCGGGGCTCTTGAGTTCGGCGCCCAATCTGGATCCCAACAAAATTGACCAGATCTCGGCACTTCCCGTGGGAGCTCGCATCAAGCTCGACCCCTGGGGCGATCACGTGGAACTGGTGAAGGCCAAGCCCATACCGCTGCTTTCGGCGCGCGAGAAAATGCCCTTTGAAGTTACGCCGTTCATGCCGTTCCTGACGCGCTACGAGAAGCCTGGTTCGGGCGTTTCGGCGGACCCGGCGAAAGCGGATTTGGCCAAGAAGGATCCGCAACAGCCTCAACAGCAACAGCAACAATAATTCGAGTTTCCCCCGAATTACCCGGCGGTTGGAAGCCATCCAACCGCCGTTTTTTTTGTGACGGCTCCTGCGGCAAGACAATCCCCTTCTAGAACTCGGGCTGCGCTCGGCGCGTTGGAGGCACATTCGACGTGAAAGCGCTCAGAAAAAAATTCTGGAGTTAGAGCAGCGCATCGGCGAGAAGAGAGCAATCTCTTAAGCGTGGCTAATTGTTCAGCGGGAGGCGCAGGCGGGCTTCCGACCCTCTTTCCGTTTTGCGATTTTCCAGAGTGAGCGAGCCACCATGCGCTTCGGCAATCTGGCGGCTGAGGACCAGGCCGATTCCCGAACCTCCCTGCTTGGTGGTGAAAAAGGGAACAAAAAGGTTCGCGGCGCTGGGAATTCCTGGACCGTCATCTTGTACCCAAACTTCGATGCTGCCGTTCTCGCGTTCCCATCCGACGCGGACGCCGCCGCCCGTTTCCAGCGCGGCATCCACTGCGTTGTGCAGAAGATTAATCAAGAGCTGTTCGAGCTGATCAGGATCCGCTTGAATCTGCGTCTCCGGGCCGACCTCAAGCTTCACCGGAAGACGCGGCTCAAGACCAACAACACGCCTAATCCATACTCCCACGTCCACGGTACGAAAGACCGGCGGCGGCAACTTGGCCAAGCGCGCATAAGCGTTCATGAAACGTGCCAGTCCATCGGTGCGCGCGGCGATCACGTTGAGGCCGCTGCGCATGTCTTCCTGCCAATCGTCGGCGCGATCTTTGCGTCCAAGCACGCTGCCCAGGTTCTCAGCGACGGATTTAATGGGCGCGAGAGAATTATTCAGCTCGTGACCGAGCACGCGGATCAGGCGCTGCCACGCCTGGCGTTCTTCATCACGCAACGCACGGCTTAAATCGGTGATGACGAGAAGCTGATGCGGCAGGCCGCCTTCGCGAAAACTGCCGCGGTGGATTTCCCATCGCCCGGATTTCCCCGGGAAGGCGATCTGCGCGATTCGCGGGGTTTCGCCTTCGAGACATTCCGAAAGCCCCAATTCGCCGGCGGTGCGGGCGAGAAGCCGCTCTTCCGGCTGGCTTAGGATGCGTTCGCCGGCGCGATTGACCAGACGCAAGCGGCCGGCACCGTCGAAGGCGAAGACGGCGACGTCAATTTCCTCCATAACCTTGCGAAGCAGGGCGGTGGCTTCGAGCGCGCCCAGCCTTTGCTTGCGGAGCGTTTCGCCGAGCGCATTCACTTCCCAGAGAACTTCGCCGAGAACGTCTTCGCGATTAGCGCCGCGGGCGCGGATCGAGAAATCTCCTTCGCGCAAGGCGGCGAGGAGATTCGAGAGCGTACGCAGCGGAAACATGACGCGGCTTTGCGCGGAGAACGCAAAGCTGAGCCAGGCGATTACCATTACGACCGTGAGAGTCCACTGCAACTTCGGAGAGAAATTGCCAGTCCACAAAAGTATCAGCGCGACGGCCGTGCCGCCGAGCCCCGCGGCCAGGGCCAGAAGTAAAATCCGGCGCTCGTAGAGGAGTGGGCTCAAAGGCTGTATTTTTGCAGGCGGCGATAGAGTGCGCTACGGCTGAGGCCTAGAGCCTTGCTGGCGTGGCTGACGTTGCCGCCAAACCGCGCGAGCGCCTTCTGAATCAAGACGCGCTCGACGTCTTCGATGCTCATTTCGTCGAGGCGCAAGGAGGCCTCGCGTGCGGGGCGCAGGCCCAGATCGCTGGCACGCACAGCAGAACCTTCGGCCATCAGCACGGCGCGCTCGACGGAGTGGTCGAGTTCGCGAATATTTCCGGGCCACGGATGATCCAGCAGGATTTGCAACGCGACGGGTTCGAATCCCTCGAGATGTTTGCGATAACGCTGCGCCGATTGACGCAAGAAATGATGCGCGAGCAGCGGGATATCTTCCTTGCGTTCGCGCAACGATGGCAAATGGATTTCGATCGTATTCAGGCGGAAGAGCAAATCTTCGCGAAAACGGCCGGCGGTTACTTCGCTTTGTACTTCGGCATTGGTAGCGGAGATGATGCGGACATCCACGCGGCGTGTGGTCGAGGAGCCAACACGTTCCAGTTCGCCGGTTTCCAGCGCGCGGAGCAACTTCGCTTGCAGGTTCATCGGCACGTTGGCAATTTCGTCGAGGAAGAGTGTGCCGCCATCGGCAAGTTCGAAGCGCCCCACGCGGTCGGACTTGGCGTCGGTGAACGCGCCCTTCACGTGGCCGAACAATTCGCTTTCGAAGACGCCTTCCGGCAGACCTCCCGCATTTACGGTGACGAGCGGGCGGCCCGAGCGTGGAGAAAGTGCGTAGAGAGTTCGCGCCACGACTTCCTTGCCAGTTCCGTGTTCGCCGGTGATCAAGACATTGGCATCGGAGGGGCCCACGCGGGCGATTAAATCCATCACCGGCCGCATCGCTGCGGATTCAGCGATCATTACCGGACGGCCATCGGCGCGCAGGAGGCGATTTTCAGCTTCGAGGCGCTGGCTTTTGCGCAGAGCTTGCGAGAGTTCGATCTGCGTCTTCAGGATGGCGAGCAGCCGGGCGTTCTCCCAGGGCTTTTGCACGAAATCTTTTGCTCCGCGGCGCATGGCTTCGACGGCCAATTCGAGGCTGCCCCAAGCAGTCATGACGATGATGGTGAGCGTGCTGTCCTTGGCTCGAATATTGGAAAGGAGGTCGAGACCTTCCTGGCCGGAGGTGGTGTCCCGGGCGTAGTTCAAGTCCATCAGCAGCGCGTCAAATTCGCGCGCTTCGAGCGCGGACATCACCGCGGCAGGCGAAGCGACCGTTTCCGTCTCAAATCCTTCGCCTTTCAGCAGCAGGCGCAGGGCTTCCCGGATGTCGGGCTGATCGTCGGCGACAAGAATGCGAGTTCGTGGTTGATTGGTCGGAGTCATGGCGCGAAAAGTATCTCCCTGAATTTTACTTCTGATCTCGTTCGGAAATGTATCGGACGCGTAAGTCATTTTTCCCCTCACTCGTAGCGTAATGCGACCAGTGGATCCACTTTGGTGGCGCGGCGCGCTGGAAAATAGCAAGCGGCCAGCGCGACGAGCGCCAGACCAGCGGCCACAGCAATGAACGTGAGCGGATCGCGGGCCTTGATGCCGTAGAGCTGGCTTTCGAGATATTTCATGACTATGAGCGATCCGAGAAGTCCGAACGCCAGGCCCATGACGGTTAGCTTCATCCCATCGCCAACAATCATGCGCAAGACGTCACGAGGCTCCGCGCCCAGCGCCATGCGGATGCCGATCTCGTGCGAGCGTTGCGTGACCGCGTAGCCCATGACGCCGTAAATTCCGATTGCAGCTAACAGCGCGGCGACGGCGGCGAAAAACGCGAGAAGCGTCATATTCAGGCGGCGCTGCGCGAGCACCACGGCCAAGTAATCCTTCATCGTTTTGACGTCGGTGACCGGCTGATTGGGATCCACGCTTTCAACGGCGTGCCGAATGGCAGAAGTGAGTTGCGTAGGATCACTATTCGAACGCACGGTCAGGTGCATAACCCGCGAAGGGTTTTGCGTATCGGGGAGATAAAGCTGCGCAATCTTCGGTTCGGACCAGGCCCAATCGCGAGTGTCGCCGACAACTCCGACGATCGTTACGGGCCCCTGATGCGGGATCGCGTCCAAGGGACGGAGCTGCGCCGGAAAGATCAATCGAATCTGCTGGCCGACAGGGTCATCATTCGGCCAGTAACGATGCGCCAGCGCTTCGTTGATCAGCGCGACGCCTTGCGAATCCGGGCCGTCCGACGATGCGAAATCGCGGCCTTCTTTGACCGGGATCTCCATCGTGTGCAAGTAACGCCAATCCGAGGTGCGGTACTGAGCCGTGAAGTGTTCTCCGGAAGGTGGCTTGGCCCTGCCGGCGATATCGAAATCGCAGAAGCCGGTCCAGCCCGTGAGAGGCAGATAATTTACGGCACTGGCGGATTTCACTCCGGGGACCGCAGCGGCTCGATCCACAACCGCCTGATAGAAATTCTGAAGGTTTGCCGGTTGCGGATAATGCGCTTCCGGGAGAAAGATCTGCATGGTCAAGACATTTTCGGGATTGAAGCCCAGCGGCTCGGACATCATCAGAACGAAGCTGCGGACGAGCAGGCCCGCGCCGACCAGCAACATGAGCGAGAAGGCGACTTCGGAAACCACGAGCACCGAGCGCGCGAGTTGACTGCGGCGGCCGCTGGTGGAACCCCGGCTGCCCTCTTTCAGCGATTCGTATAGGCGTGAACGCGAAATCTGAACCGCGGGCGCGAGGCCGAAGAGAATGCCTGCCAGAAACGCAATCACGATCGTGAACGCGAGAACCGCGCCGTCAATTGCGATCCATTCCGGGTGTGGGACTTGTCCCCGGCCGCCCGAGGGAACGGCGGCACGCAGCACGTGCAGTCCTCCATAGGCGAGCAAAACTCCGAAGACGGCGCCTATTAGAGAGAGGAACGCGCTCTCGGTGAGAAGTTGGCGGAGAATGCGCCGGCGTCCCGCGCCCATCGAGGTGCGAATGGCAATTTCGCGCTCGCGAACAGCGGCGCGCGCGAGCATCAGGTTCGCGACGTTCGCGCAGGCGATGAGTAAGACGAATGCAACAGCGGCGAGGAGAAGAAGCAAGCCGGGACGGAGAGTGCTGACCAGTTCGGCGTGGAAGCCCACCACACGGACGCCATTTTTCTGATCGATACCCGGATACTGCTTTTTCAGCAGTTCGAGAATGGTGACCATCTCGGCGTTGGCTTGCGGAATAGTGACGCCGTCGCGCAAGCGGCCGAATACGACGAGCTCGTGATTTTCGCGATCGAGTTGCGTGCGAATAAAGGCGAACGGCTTCCATATTTCGAACTCCGGCACAGTGCCGTAGAGAGAAAACGTGCGCGGCAGGATTCCGATCACAGTGAGTGGCTTTTCGTCCACCAAGATGCTCTTGCCGATGATGGACGGATCTCCCCCGTAGTGACGCTGCCACAATCCGTAACTCAAAATGACCACTTGCTCATGGCCGGGTTGCTCGTCTTCCGCGGTGAAGTCGCGTCCCAAGATGGGGTTTATGCGTAACATGCGAAAAAAGTTCGCCGACACTTGTGAGCCCCACACCTGTTCGGGCTCCCCATTGCCTGTAAGCGTGAAGTACAGCGCGCGCCAGGCAGAGAGTTCCTGAAAGACGTGATTCATATCGCGCCAATCCAAATATTCGGCCGCCGAAGCTGTGCCGCGCGTTATGTTGCGGTTCGCGTCTGTCTCCCAAATCGTGATGACGCGGTCGGAGTCGGGAAACGGCAGCGGCTTGAGAAGCACGCCGTTTACGATGCTGAAAATCACTACATTCGCCCCAATGCCGATAGCCAGCGTCAAGATCGCGACGGCGGCGAAGCCCGGATTTCTGCGCAGCATGCGCGCGCCGTAACGAAGGTCTTGCCAAAATGTCCCCATAACAGTTCGCTCCCAAGAAGCACCGAGTGACGGGCTATTTTACTGCTTCGTCACTGCGTGTCCACTCTTGAGAGGAGTTACATTCCGCCCGCCAGAACGCGAATAACGGTTGCGCGTACGATCAGCGGCTGACGGCGGCTGCTCCGCCCGCCACAGTCTGGCCATCTACAATCCAGCCGTCGGCGAGCTGGATGATGCGATTGCCGTACGCGGCCCAAGCGTCGTTGTGGGTTACCTGGATGATGGTAGTGCCGTCGTCGTTCAGCTTTTTCAGCAGGTCCATGATCATTTTTCCCTGGCTGGAATGGAGGCTGCCAGTCGGCTCGTCGGCAAGAATCAATTTCGGTTTGCCAATCACGGCGCGGGCGACGGCTACGAGTTGCTGCTGGCCGCCGGAGAGCTGATTGGGGAACAAGGATTTCTTGCCGACGATCTGGAAACGGTCGAGGATGTCCGCGACCATGCCTTCGCGCTCGGTTTTCTTGATGTCGCGGTAAGAAAGCGGCAGGTCGAGATTTTCCGCGACCGTAAGATTATCGAGCAGGTGATATTGCTGGAAGACGAAGCCGATATATTTCTTGTGCAGCTCGACGCGGCGGCGGTTGTCGAGTTTGTGCACGGCGTTATCGAGCAGATGATATTCACCCTTCCAGGCGCCATCGAGCATGCCGATGATGCCCATGAGCGTGGATTTCCCGGCGCCCGAAGGCCCCATCACGGTGATGAAATCGCCCTGGCGGATTTCTAGATTGATGCGGCGGAGCACCCACGTCTTGCCTGCGCCGGATTCGTAGAATTTTTCGACGTCAATCAGCTTGATCACTGTCTGTCTCCCTATAGCGCACGATGTGCGGCTGGCTTCTGCTATAAAATATAGATGCCGCCCTAAGCGTCATTCGTATCGCAACGCGATCATGGGATCCACGCGCATCGCGCGGCGGGCTGGAATGTAGCTTGCTGCCACCGCGGTAATGCCCACCACCATGGCCACGGCGACGAACGTCACCGGGTCCGCCGGTTTGACCCCATACAAAAAGTTGTCGACGAATTGCGTGAACAAGGCGGCACCGGCGAGACCGCAGGCAATCCCCACGAGCGCAATCCCCACGCCTTGGCGAAGCACAAGCACGAGTATGTCGTGAGGCTGCGCGCCGAGCGCCACGCGCAATCCGATTTCCGAAGTTCTTTGCGCGGTGACATAGGCGACCACGCCGTAGATTCCCACGAGGGCCAGAGTCAGCGCCAGAACAGCGAACATGCCGATCAAATAGAAACGGAACCGTGGCATCACCACCGATTGCAGAAATACGTCCTCATAGTTCATTAATTCCAGCGGTGCATCGGATTGCACACTGCGGACTTCTCGAATGATGGCACCGCGCAAACTGGTCAGAGGTAACGAGGTCCGCAGAACGATGCTTAATCCCTGGCTGGACCGATCCGATTGAAAGTACGGAAAATACAGAGTCGGCTGCGGCGGCAGGCCGGGTTCATTCAGTCGGACATCGCCGACGATTCCAACGATTTCAAACCACATGTCCGGCCCTTTGCGAGAGGCAGCGAGTGTCGCTTCGTCGAGCCCCGGAACGGCGATGCGCTTACCGACAGCGTCTTCATTCGGGAAAAATCTCCGCGCAAGAGATTGGCTGACGACGACAACTTTTTGGCCGTTGCGATCGGCAGGCTGAAATTCGCGCCCATGGATGGCGGGAATTTTCATCGTTTGGAAATATTCTTCACTTGCAAGCCGCCATTGCGCGTCAGCCCGCGGGTTATTCTGGCCTTCGATGAAAAAGCTGCCGTCGGCTCCGCCATCCGCGAGCGGCACGCCATCCGTCGCGCCGACTGCTTCGACTCCAGGCAGCGCCTTCATTTTCTGCACGAGATCCGAAAACGATTGGATGGCTTTCGCGCTATCACCCTGCGAAGGAGAAAACGAAATATCGACGACCGCCAAGTGCGACGAATCGAAACCAAGGCTCTCTGTTTCCAGCGCCAAGAGACTCCGCGCCATCAGGCCGGCACCGATTACCAGGAGCACAGAAAGAGCTACTTCGGCAATGACGAGCACGTTTCGCAATTTGCCGCCTGGCCCCGCGGGCGTAACCGCTCGGCTGAACCCTTCCACAAGATCTGTGCGCGCAGCATGGACGGCCGGAACAAGTCCAAAAAAAAGGACGGTAATGAGAACCAGGGTGCCTGCAAAAACCAGAATACGGGGATCCGCAGCCGCCTGATTCGCCGGCAAAAAATGGGCGGGAAGCATGGAGGTGAGCAAATTGCTGACCCAAAGTGAGAGCAAAAGACCCGCCGAGCCACCGAGAACTGCGAGGAGCAAACTTTCGACTAATAACTGGCGCACAAGCCGAGCGCGGCTGGCTCCAAGCGCGGCACGAACCGCGATTTCGCGCCGTCTGCCGCTGGCGCGAACTAAAAGAAGATTGGCAACGTTAGCGCAAGCGATCAGCAAGACGAGAATCGCCATCCCTGAAAGCAGTAGCAGACTGGGCCGAATGTCTGTGGTCAAGACGTCCTGCAAACGGATGAGTCTGGCCGACACGTCCTTATTCGAAGACGGATACTCGCTCGCGAGGCGCGCGGCGATTGATGTGAACTCAGCCTGCCCTTGCGCGAGACTGATTCCAGGTTTTAGTTTGCCGAGCACGCGATAATTGTGCGCGGAGCGTTCGCTATCATCCTTTGAGAAATCGAGCGGAATCCATATTTGCACGCCAGCGGGCATATCCATGCGGGATGGAAGAACGCCGATAATCGTGTATGGATCGCCGTCGAATTTGATCTTGCGGCCGAGCACATCGGCTTGAGCACCAAACTGGCTCTTCCAAAGCGATTCGCTGATTACCGCGACGGTCCAATTCCGCGCGTGCGCTTCTTCGGGCCCAAACGTGCGGCCAGCGACGGGCTGAACGCCAAGAAGGCTGAAGAAATTCTGCGAAACGGCGGCGCCATTCACGCGCTCCGGTTCATCTGTCCCAGTTAGGTTGGCCGGGCCCCATTCGTAAGCAGCGAGGGCTTGCATTGTGCTCGATTGGGCGCACCAATCCTGGAAATCGAGGCGAGAGAGATTGATGCGGCCCCCGCTACGGTTGGTTTCGAAACCGGCAACGATGCGTTCCGGATGATCGTAGGGCAACGGCCGCAACAAGGCCGCGTTCACGACGGTGAAGATCGCTGCATTGACGCCGACGCCGAGCGCGAGAGTGAGAACGGCGATCACGGTGAAGCCCGGATACTTCACCAGCATTCGCAACCCGTATCGAACGTCTTGTAGTAAAGCTCCCATTCGGCTTCCTTAGGCTCTGACGATTGCGATTACTCGTACCTCAACGCGACCATGGGATCCACCCGCATCGCGCGGCGGGCTGGGACGCAGCAAGCCACCAGCGTCACTACCATGAGCAACGCAGTCACCGCAGCGTATGTCGCGAGGTCGAGCGGGCTCACGGCGAATAGCATGGACTTCATGAAGCGCGTGACGAAATACGAAGCGGCAAGCCCTGTGAGGGCGCCCCATCCCGCGAGGCGCGCGCCTTGCCACAAAATCTGCGCCAGCACGTGACGCGGCTCCGCTCCTAGCGCCATGCGAATACCGATCTCGTTGGTACGTTGCGCGACAGTGTACGACATCACTCCGTAGATGCCGATGATGGCGAGGGTGAGCGCCAAGCCGCCAAAAAGTGCTAGCAAAATCATTTGAAAGCGCGGCTGGGAAACCGAGGCCGCGAGGATTTCGTCAAAGCGCCGCAGATTGAAGACCGGCAGATTGTGATCCACACTCTGCACGGCATTCACGAGCGCCGGAGCGATCTGCGAAGGATTAGCCGGTGTGCGAATCGCGATCGTGAAGAACGTCCAGGGATCCTGCGCGTATGGGGCATAAAACATTGACTTCGGCGGCTCGCCCAATTTGTGCTGATGAATGTCTCCCACTATTCCGACAATCATGAGCCATTGGGTCGTGCCTTCAATCTGAAAGCGCTTGCCGATAGGGTCTTCGCCGGGCCAATAAACGCGGGCCATAGCGCGATTGATGATCGCCACGCTGGGCATATCCGCGGTGTCCGTCTTCTGGAAATCGCGCCCCTCGACAGAGGGAATGTTGAGAGTGTGGAAATAGCCGGGGCTGACGACGGTGTAGTCGGGACTTTCCTGCTCCGCAGGAGAATCCGGCGGATAAGTGTGACCTTCGACCGTCACACTGCGCGAACTGGAGCCGGGATTTAGCGGCAAGCGCGTGACGATCGCCGCGGACTGCATGCCGGGCAGCGCCTGGATATTTTCCAGTATTTGATCCACAAATTGCGTGCGCTTGGCGGGCTGTTCGTATCCGGTTTGAATCAACGATAGCTGCATCGCCATAACGTCGGTGGGATTGAATCCGGTGGGGACACTATTGAGACGGACAAAACTTCTCACTAGCAAGCCAGCGCCGCACAAGAGGATCAGCGCCATCGCGATTTCGGTGAAGACGAGAGCTTTTTGCATACGCTGGCGGCCAGCCGTCATGGTGCCGCGTACGCTAGCCGCTTTAAGCGTTTCGTTCAAGTCTCCATGGGCGCTTTGTAACGCGGGCACCAAACCGAAAAACACACCGGCGAGTATCGAGAGGACGAAGGCGAACATCAACAACGGCGCGTTCAATT
Source organism: uncultured Acidobacteriota bacterium (assembly GCA_963834215.1). Taxonomy (GTDB): domain Bacteria; phylum Acidobacteriota; class Terriglobia; order Acidiferrales; family UBA7541; genus Palsa-295. Next base: position 60,030 of record CAWIAM010000012.1, read on the forward strand.
GCAGATGGACCATGCTGCGCAGTTCGGCCGGAACGAGAGCCACCAAGGGACGGAAGCACCAGCTTGCGACCACAATTCCCGCAACGCCACCAGCAACCGAAAGCAGGACGCTTTCAGTGAGCATTTGCCTCGCGATACGCGCGGCGCTCGCGCCCAACGCTCGCCGAATCGCGAGTTCGCGATGCCGCGCACTGCCTCGCGCCAGCAGCAGGTTGGCAATATTGGCGCAAGCGATCAAGAGCACCAGAGCGACGGCGCCGAGCAAAAGCAAGAGAGCGGGACGAACGTCGCCAACTTCGTACTCTTGTAATGATTGCACGCGGACTTTAGCATTCTGTTCAGCGCCCGGATTTTGTTTGGCGATCTGGCCGAAAAGCGACGTCATCGACCCTTCCGCTTGGGCGAGCGTGACACCGGGCTTGAGGCGTCCATACGTGTCGAAATAATGCGTATCGAAACGCGCTGAGGGATCCGCATTCGGCTCCGTGGGATGCGAGGGAACAGCGAAGCGCGGCGGCACCCAGAGCTGCGCGTTGTCCGGAAAGTCGAATTCAGGCGGCATGACGCCAATGACTGTGCGGGGCTCGCCATTCAATAGCACGGTGCGGCCTAGAATTTCGCGGTTGCCGCCAAACTGGGTAGTCCAAAGCGCGTTGCCCAAAACGACGACACTTTGGTCTTCACCGGGCGCGTCCTCGGGCGCGAACCCGCGGCCGATCGTGGGGCTAACGCCCACCAAGCGAAAGAAATTCTTGGATGCTACGGCTCCGAACACGCGCTCGGGCTCTTCCCCGGCAGATAAGTTGAAGTTCCCTCCGCGGATCGCGGTGACGTCGTCGAAGACTTTCTGCTCGCGTTGAATGGCCACAAATTCGGCGGGGGCGAAGGATCCCACGTCGCCATCTTCGTTTGGCCCCAGAGTTACGAGTCGTTCGGGATGCGGGAAAGGCAGAGGGCGCAACAGAACGGCGTAAACCACGCTGAAAATGGCAATGTTCGCGCCGATGCCGAGCGCGAGAGTGAGGATCGCAATGGCGGTGAATCCCGGGTTCTTCAAGAGCGTTCGGACGCCGAAACGCAGATCCTGAAGCAACGATTCCATTTGGTTTCCGTTCCTTCGCCGAGCCGCGCTGGCTACGCGACAGCGATGGCGATAAGCGTCGCGTCATCGTGCCAGTGACCACGGCAGAATTCCGCGACCACACTTAGAACCTTTTTTTGCAAATTCTCCGCGGATAATTCGCGGTTTTCCACGAGCACCTGGAGCAAGCGCGCTTCGCCGAATTCCTCGCCTTCGGGATTCGGCGCTTCCGTGACTCCGTCGGTGAAAAGCAGCACGCGATCGCCGGAACCCAGGTCGCATGTGCCCATGTCAAAAGCCTGCACCGGAAAGACGCCGAGAATTCCGCCGCCTTCGCGCAGGCGATCGTGAGTGCCATCTTGTCGGACGACGATCGGGGCGTTGTGCCCGGCATTGGTGTAACGAAGCTGGCGGGTTGCGCCATCGAGTTGCGCGTAGAAGAAAGTAATGAAGCGGTCGTTCGCGATGTTGTGGCAAATCAGAGAATTCAGTTTGTCGCAGAGATGGTCGGGAGACATTGCGGGCGACGCAAATCCCCGGAACGCAGCCTGCAGATTGGACATCAGCAGCGCCGCGGGCAGGCCTTTGCCGGCCACGTCTGCGATGCAAACACCGAGAGTCTCTCGGCCAAAGGGAAGCACGTCGTAGTAGTCACCGCCGACGACTCGCGCCGGCTGCCAGGCACCGGCGATTTCGTATCCCTGCAGCTGAGGAATTTCCTTCGGTAGAAATCCCTGCTGGATGGAGCGGGCTTCGGCGATCTCGCGATCTTGCGCGCGGGTGTTAGCGGCGGCCTGCTGCTTCGCTTCGCGGCGGTCGCGGCCGATCTGAAGCTGCTTTTGCAAAATTTCGAGCAGGCGGGAGTTAACCCAAGGCTTCTCGACGAAATCGCCAATTCCCTGCTGCATGGCTTCGACGGCCAAGCCAACCGTAGCCCAGCCGGTCATGACCACGATGGGAGGCGCGTTTTCGGACGCTTTCAGCCGGGCAAGCAGATCAAGACCCTCGCGCCCTGAGGTCGTGTCGCGCGCGTAGTTCAGGTCCATCAAGATCAAATCGAACTCTTTTTGAGTCATAGCTTCGAATAGCGCGGCGGGCGAGGTCACCGCTTCTGTCAGGTAGCCGTGGCCTTTCAGGAGCAGGCGCAGGGCTTCCAGAACGTCCGGCTGGTCGTCGGCGATGAGCACCCGCGGCTGGGTTGCGGCAATTTCGCTTGTGAATTCTAGAGCCATGGTCGGCATTGGTTGAGCCCCTTGCGACCTTAAGAGCCGACGAACTGTTCAGGAGCCTCCCGAATATGGGCAGGTGGGATTCCAGGAACAGACGAATATAACCCGTTTAGTTACCGCGCATTAGAGAATATTGGAGGCACTTCAATGAGGCTGCATGACCAATTGCGGGATTAATTGTTGCGAATTCGAACAGTGGCTGAGATGGCTGTTTTTTCGTTCCGTCCAGCGCTAGGTCGCGCGGGACACAGCATGCCATGACCCTACGTCGCCCGTTCAGCTGCGCTGGAGGATTGCTGGCCTATTCGTAACGGAGGGCGACCATCGGATCCACTTGGGAAGCGCGTCGCGCCGGAATGTAGCATGCAGCCAGCGCGACGAACGCCAGCAACAAGGCGACTCCCGCGAAGGTGAGCGGATCAGTGGCGCTAACTCCGAAAAGCAGCTTGCGCATTAATTGTGTGAGCGCGAGCGCGACCGCTATGCCAATCGCAACGCCGATCGCCGTGAGTCTGGAGCCCTGGCCCAGAACGAGGCGCAATACATCGTTTTGTTGCGCTCCGAGCGCCATGCGCACGCCGATTTCATGGGTGCGTTGCGTGACGACGTACGCCATCACGCCGTAAATTCCCACCGCGGCGAGCAGCAAAGCGAGCGCGGCAAAGACACCAAGAAGTAGAGTTTGCGCGCTGATATCTTGCATAGCGTCGGCGACCACTTCGTCCATCGTCCGCGGGCGGAACACTGCCAGACCATCATCGAGGGATTGAACATCGGAGCGAATCGCACCTAGCGCGCTGCGTGGAGCGACGTTGGTCTTAACGGTCAAGCGTCCGCTAAATCCGTCGCTATCGAGAGCGGCGGTGAGCGGGAAATACGCTTGCGGGACTACGTTCTCACGAATGTCCCACTCTTTTGCATCGCCAACGATACCGATTACCGTGACTGGAATGCCGCTGGCTTTGAAGACTTTGCCGACCGCGTCGGAATTGTGCCAATACATTTGTGCCATCTTGCGATTGATGACGGCCACAAAGCCGAGATCGGGCGATATCGACTTCATGGTGGGATCCGATTTCATTAGCTCATCGAGTTTCACGTTCACTGCGGCGGTGCGGTCCATATCTTCCGGCGTGAAAATGCGGCCTTGAATTACCGGGATGCTATACGTGCGAAAATAGTCTGCGGTAATGTTGTCCCACTCCACGAGTTGATTCGCGAGTGCCGGATCTTTTTGGCCGTCCAGCGTGATGTAACCATTGTTGCCACCTTCCAGAGGAATTTCGGTGGAGATGGCTGCGGACTGAATGCCCGGTTCGTGCTCAAGGCGCTCGACGAGTTGATCGCAGAACTGGCGGCGCGCGGCCAGCATGGTGTATTTCGCAAGTGGCAGGACGACACCCATAGTGATGACATTGTGGGTTTGCACGCCAATTTCTGAATTGCGCAGGCGTGAAAAGCTACGCAGCAGCAGACCCGCACCAACGAGCAGCGCGAGTGACGCGGCAATTTCGCTGATGACGAGCACGTCGCGCAGCACGCGACGCGTCCCTGATGGACTGACGACGGCCTGGGCGCTCGATTTCAATTCCTCGCTGAGATTCAGGCGGAAGGATTGCAACGCCGGCGCGAGCCCGAACAAAGCGCCGATCACGACACTGACGGCAATAGTGAATAAAAGAACGCGGAAATCCACCTCTACCGGGTTCGCCCGTGGGATTGGCAGGGTTTCCGCGGATTGCAGGTACGATACGGCCCAGAGATGCTCCGAGGAGACCCAGCGCGGCACCGGCAAACGAAAGCATGATGCTTTCCGTGAGCAATTGGCGCACAAGACGCCATCGTCCCGCACCCATAGCGGCGCGCACGGCAATTTCACGCTGACGATCAGTGGCGCGCGCGAGCATCAGATTAGCCACGTTAGCGCAAGCTACGAGCAAAACCAGCGCCACGGCACCAAGCAGAATCAGAAGGCTGGGCCGTGAATCGCCCGTCAGCTGCTCTTTTAGAGACACTACAACCGCGCCGATATCGTTATTGGAGTCGGGATATTGTTTTCCCAATTGCTTGGCGATACTGGAGAGCTCCGCTTGCGCTTGTCCGACGGTGACGCCTGGTTTGAGCCTCCGATGGCGCGAAAGGAATGCGTTCCGCGCGGGAGGAGTTCTTCCGGCGCCATGTCCATCGGGACCCAAATTTCCGTGGCACTCGGAAAATTAAACCAGGCAGGCATGACGCCGATGACGGAGTAGGGCTCTTCGTTGAGTTCGATTGCCTTGCCGATGACATCCGCGCGTCCGCCAAAATGGCGCCGCCAGAAAGCATTACTGAGGATTGCAACGTGATTCTTACCCGCGCGATCTTCGCCGGAATCGAAGGCGCGGCCGATTCTTGGTTCGACACCAAGCACGGAGAAAAAATTGGCCTGCGTGCTGATGACCGCGGCGGGTTCCGGCTGGCCCGCACCGCTAGCGCTAAACGAGCGCTCCCACGAATAGATCGCGGTAGATTCCAAAGTGCGATTCTGGGCTTGCCAATCCAAATAATCGCGGCCGCTCAGGGGAAAATTGCCCGGCGCGCTTTCAGTTTCCCAGAGCGAGACGAGGCGTTGCGGTTCGTGGAACGGCAGCGGACGCAGCAGAGCAGAATTGATCACGGAGAAAATCGCGGTGTTCGCGCCAATTCCCAGCGCGAGGGTGATGACAGCAATAGCCGTGAAGCCGGGACTTTTTGCCAACATGCGGAAGCCGTAACGCAGGTCTTGTAGCAGCGCTCCCATTTCAGCCTCCGTATCGGAGTACTCTCCGCTGCACATGCAGCACTCCAAGAGCTTCAGCCCGTTACTGACTACTCGTAGCGCAGGGCTACCATCGGATCAACGCGCATCGCGCGCCGCGCTGGAATGAAGCAGGCAGCGAGCGCGACGACGGTGAGTACTCCAGTGACAAACACGTAAGTGACGGGGTCGTGAGCGCTGACTGTCAGAAAACTTCCCACTACGCGGCCTGCCGCGAGGGCGCCGGCGATGCCGACAACCAGACCTACCGCGACAATCAACAATCCTTCCCTGAAAATCAGTCCCAGAATGTCCAGCGGCTGCGCGCCCAGCGCCATGCGCACTCCGATTTCGTGGGTCTTCTGGGTGGCTGCGTAGGAGACAACTCCGTAGACTCCGACGATTGCGAGAACCAGGCCGAGGAAACCGAGCACGGCCGCCAGCACAGCGCCAATCTTGTAAAACAACATTCCGTTCAGAGTATTGAGCGCCTGATTCATCGTTTGTACGTCGAATAACGGAAGCTGCGGCGCGAGGGACTCAATCACCCGCTCGACTTCCGGGATCATCGTTTCCGGCGGCCCCAGCGGTGCGAAGTTGGAGAATCTGGAGCGAGTTTCCGAGCTGATGCTGGAGGAAAGGAACGTAGAACATCGGGTTGATCGGGCCGGTCACTCCCTGGAAGCGAGCGTCCCCGGCGACGCCGACCACTTCGATGGAATGTTTGTCGTCGGTGGCCATTCTGAAGTGATGGCCGATCGGATCGGTGTTGGGCCAAAACTTCTTGGCCATTTCGTTGCTGACGATCGCTACATATTGGGCATTCTCATCGTCGGCATCGGTGAAGGTTCGGCCGCGAAGCAGCGAAATTCCCATGGTCTGAAAATAATCACCGGAAATCGTGGCGTACAAGGAGGACGGGGCCGGGCTGGCCCGGAGGCGGCTGATACCCGTCGATCAAGAGGCTGTCGCCATTGTTGTAGTAGCCCATCGGAGTGCTATTGGCGGCGGAAGCCGAGACGACTCCTGGAAGCGTCCCGCACGCGAGGCAAAAGATTCTTATAAAAATCGCGAGTCTGCGCCTGGTTGTAACCGATTTCGTTGGGATCCATCACCAAGTTCACGACGTGGTTCGGATCGAATCCCAGATCGGTGCGCTGCGCTTTGCTGAGGCTGCGGGTAAAAAGTCCGGCGATCACCAGCAGCATTAATGAGCCAGCCACTTGCGCGACGACTAGCGTGGTGCGCAGCCGGTTCTTGCCGCCGACCACGCCGCGGCCGCCTTCGTGCAGAATCGCGCTGAGATTTCCGCGCGAGGCGCGGACGGCCGGCACGATTCCGACGACGATGCCGGTCACCAGCGCTGCAGCGGTGGCGTAAGCAAAAACGCGCCAGTCAAATCCGAAATCAAAATTGATCGGGTAGATCGGTCTGAATATTGATGGAACCCAGCGCCGAGCTTCCCCAAAATCCAAGAAGCATTCCGGCCACACCTCCGAGCAAGGCCAGCACGATGCTTTCCGTGAGCAATTGCCGAATCAGGCGGATGCGCGCGGCGCCCAGCGCGGCGCGAATAGCCATTTCACGTTCGCGCACGGTGGCGCGCACCAGCAGAATATTCGCAACGTTCACGCAAGCGAGCAGCAACACCATTCCTGCAAGCCCGAGGAACAAGCCGCCCACGGTGAGCACGGTATTATTGGGATCGGGGTTCGGCCGCGCGCGCAGCTCCGGATAAGACCTGCACAGCCATATCTTTGTCTGAGTCGGGATGATCCTGGGACAGACGCTGGGAAACGACAGCCAGCGCCGCTTGCGCCTGCGCGAGCGTGGTGCCGGGCCGGAGCCGGGCCAGGACTGGCATTCCGCGAAGCTGACGGTTGGTCATGAAGTCGCTGGGTTGGCCTTCGATTGCGATCATTCCAAGCGGCAAATAGCCCTGCACCTTGAGGATCGGATATACGCCTTCAAAGCCCTTCGGCGCAACGCCGACGATCGTCACGGGGTGGCCGTCCACGGAAACCTTGCGACCGACAATTTGGGGATCGGCACCGAAGTGCGTTTGCCAGTAGGCATAAGACAGAACCATCACAGGATCGGCGTTCAGAACGTCGCCCTCGGAAGGCAGGATGAAGCGTCCCAGCGCCGGCTTGATTCCCACGGCGGAAAAATAATTTCCGCTCACGTAATTGGTCATGATGCGGTCGGCTTTGCCGTCCACACCCAACCCATCCATACCGAAAACGTAGCCGAACACATCGGAAAAGACGCCGGACGTCTGTTGCTGAATGTCGCGATAGTCCGCTGTAGAGAATTGCGTCTGCTGGCGCTGGTGCTGCTGCTGAAACGCGAGGACCGTGATCTGCGAGGGGTTATTTACGGGCAACGGCCTCAGGAGAAACGCATCCACCATGCTGAATATGGCGGTGTTGACGCCGATACCCAGCGCGAGCGTGATGATCGCGACAATCATGAATCCCGGATTTTTCGCCAGCATACGCACACCGTAGCGGATGTCTTGCAGCAGAGTTTCCATGGTTAACTCCGTGATTCGTGATTAATCAATCGCAATTCGTTACACCAAAGCCAGCTCTGCGGGGCCGTCGTCCCTGCTGAGCCGCTCGTACCGATCAATCGCCTTTAACCAATCGCTTCCGGGAACTCGGGGTATTACTCGTAGCGCAGGGCCATGATCGGGTCCACGCGCATGGCGCGCCGCGCCGGGATGAAACAGGCTGCGAGCGCGACGAGCGTCAATAGAAATCGCGACGCCGAGAAAAGTGAGCGGATCGGTGGCGCTGACGTTATAGAGCAGCTTCGTCATCAGACGGGTGAGCACCAGCGCTCCCGCGAGTCCGATAGCCACGCCGACCAGCGCCATGCGCGCTCCTTCTCCGAGTACCCAGCGCAACACGTCGCTCTGCCGCGCACCCAAGGCGATGCGAATGCCGATCTCGTGTGTCCGCTGGGCGACGATGTAGGAAACCACCCCGTAAATGCCCACACTGGCAAGCAACAACGCGACAGCCGCGAACACACCCAGCAGAATCATCGAGAAGCGCTGCGCCAGGACCGACTGGTTGTAAACGATATCGTCCATCGTCCGCGGGTCGAACATCACTTCTTCACTGTTCGCTTGCTGGATTTCGCGGCGGATGCCAGGGGCGAGGGCGAGCGGCACGCCGGCCGTGCGCAGGACTACCGTCGTACTGCGGCTGGCGCGCGACATGTATTTGTCGGGGATCTGCCTGAAGGGAAGATAAAACTCGGCGTGCATCGCGAGCTTGTCGTCCAGGCCCCACTGCTTAACGTGGGGCACCACTCCTACAATCGTGGCGGGACCCACATAATCGTCCACGATCACTTTCCCGATGGGATCTTCGCCGGGGAAATATTTCGCGACGAAATCTTCGTCAACCACGACGACGCGCGGCGCGCTTTCTGTGTCACTGGACGTAAAGAATCGGCCGCGCACGAGCGGGATTCCCATCACGCTGAGATAATCGGGCTCGACTTCAGACCAAATGGACCAATCCTTGTCATTGTCACTTTGCGGCTTGGGGCGCCCGGGGATCCAGAAGGGATCCTCGGAGTCGTCCCACATCGGCAGTGAACCGCGCAGCAATGAGACAGACTGAACGCCGGGAGTCGCCGCGAGCCTGTCGTGCAATTGAAGTAGCGAAGCCCGGATGGACGCCGGAGAGGCGCTATCTATCGCGGACGGAAGCGCCACATAAAACATGAGCACGTGTTGAGGGTCGAATCCCGGATTGACGCTCCAGAGTCGCGCCAGGCTGCGCAGCATCAAGCCTGCGCCAATCAGCAGCACGACGGCCAAGGCCATTTCCGTGACCACAAAAATCCCCTGCGCCTGATGGCGGGAGCCACTCGCGCCGCGGCCGCCTTCTTTCAAGGTGTTTTGCAGATCAGGTTGCGAAGCCTTTAATGCCGGCGCGAGGCCAAAGAGAATTCCCGAAAGCAGCGAGATCGCCAGGGTGAAGAAAAGCACGCGGCCATCGAGCCGCACGTCTTGAGCACGGGGAAGCGTATCCGAAACCAGACTGAGAACTCCCTGCAAGGTCCACGACGCCAGCAATAATCCCAGCGTGCCCCCGGCCACCGCGAGAAGAGTGCTTTCGGTCAGGAGTTGGCGCAGCACACGTCCGGAACTCGCGCCGAGCGCGGAACGAATGGCGAACTCACGCGCGCGGCTCGTAGAACGGGCGAGGACCAGATTCGCAACGTTGACGCAGGCGATCAACAGGACAAAACCAACCCCGGCGAGCAGCACAAAAAGAAAAGGCTTGAATTCGCCGATCATGCTTTCCTTGAGCGACATCACCGTGATGCCCGAATCCTTGTCCTCTTTCGGATACGCTTCGGCGAGTTGGTTCGCGATGGAATCCATGTCTGCGCGAGCCTGCTCGAGAGTTACTCCCGGTTTCAGCCTGCCGATGGCTTTCATGCCCAGGCCGGCCGAGCGATCGCGGAAAACCGGATCGGTCCACTGGCCGATGGGGACATAGATCTCGTTAGTTTCAGCCAGGTTCTGTAACCGCAGATGAAAGCTCGCCGGAAGCACGCCAATGATGGTGTAATCCGTGCCGTTTAGAAATATGCTCTTGCCGATTACGTCCGGTGCAGCACCGAATTTGCGGTTCCACAAACCTGCGCTGATCACCGCTACTGGCGCGCCGCCGATGCGGTCTTCGTCCGCTGTGAAGAAACGGCCCGCCGCCGGGGTGACGCCCAGAACCCGAAAGAAATCAGCGGAGATCATTTCGCCACGAATATGCTCGGCTTCCCCGACGCCTGTGAGATTGAAGTCATCCTGGCGAAAAGCGGCCAGCGAGGTGAAAGTGTGGTTGTCCCTCTGCCAATCGAGGAAATTGGGGTAGGAAATCGAAGCGCGTGCGAACTGTACCCTGTTTTCGTACAGGGCGACGAGTTGCTGCGGCGCAGGGAAAGGCAGCGGTTCCAAAAGCACGGCGTTGGCCACTGAGAAAAGCGCAGTGTTCGCGCCAATGCCAAGCGCAAGCGTGAGGACCGCAACAATCGTGAAACCGCGATTTCTTGCGAGCATTCGAAAAGCGTATTTCAAGTCTTGCATGAGTGTTGCCATGCGAACTCCTTAACGGCTTGTACGCTTCTTGAGCGGCACAAGTTCCCGCCTGTTTAGCCGCCGGCGAGAAGCTGCGATCACTCGTAGCGCAGCGCGACCATCGGATCCACGCTGGCAGCCTTGCGCGAGGGCAGCCAGCCTGCCAGCAGCGCGACGGCCGCGAGCAATGCGGCGGCGATGGCGTACACGAACGGGTCACTGGCTTTCACGCCGAACAAGAGCGATTCGATAACCCTGCCAATTCCATACGCGGCGATAAGCCCTACCACTAATCCCGCCGCCAACATTCCGAGGATTTCGCGCAAAACCATCCACGCCACGCTTTGTTGCGTGGCACCCAGCGCCATGCGAATGCCGATCTCGCGTGTGCGACGTGCGACGACGTAGGCCATCACGCCATAAAGGCCCACGGCCGCCAAGAGCGATGCGAGCAGGCCGAGTGCAAGCGAAAAGACGGTGACCAGGCGGTCGGTGAACATGATGTCGTCCACTTGCGCCGTCAAGGTTCGTACGTCATAGATCGGAAGATTGCCGTCGAGTCCTTCAAGAAGGTTGCGCACGCTTACCGTGAGCGCCGCGGGATCCTGGTTCGTGCGAACGTAGAATGTCGCGTTGCCGGCTTGCTTGCCCTGTGAATAAGGCACGAACACAAATGGCGGAACGGTCTGGCGGACGTCGGTATTCTTGCTGTCTTTGACGACACCTACGATTTCAGTGTCGATCTTTGTGTCTTTGCCGCTGCCAAAGCCGAAATGCAGGCCCACGGGATTACGCCCCGCATAAAAGCGACGAGCCATCGCTTCGTTGATGATCGCAACTTGGGGCGACGTGCTGGTATCTGTTTCGGAGAATTCACGGCCTTTCAGCAGCGGAATCCCCATGGTGGCGAGGAAGCCCGGACCCACCGCGTTATGGTCCACGTTCATGTCTTCATCTTCTTGAGCGTTGTATCCCTCGACTGTGATGTTGGAAGACGAATTGTCATTGGCCAGCATCGGGATTTCCGACTCACTCACCGAACGCACTCCCGGCAGCGGTGCGATTCCTTGTCGTATGCGGTCGGCGAGCAAGATCGTCTGCGGCGGCGTGTAGCGGTTCAATTCCGGCGAGATGGAGAATTCGAGCACGTGGTCCGGACGAACGCCCAGATCCTGCGATTTCAAATTCAGCAGGCTATGCGCGAAGAGGCCCGCAGCCGCCAGCAACACGGCGGTGAGCGCAATCTGCGAAATAAGCAGGGACTTGCGCACTCGCACGTTGGCCTTTCCGCCGGATACGTTCGTTCCTTGATCTTTCAGCACGGTCTGCAAGTCCGTGCGCGTGGCGCGAATCGCAGGAGCCAGACCGAAGAGGACGACTGTGAGAAGCGAAACTGCGCAAGCAAACAGCACAACGCGAAAATCAAGGTGAGATGTAAGTCCGGAGGCGCCGATGTCTTCCGGAATCGAGTTCACGATCGCGCCGAGCGTCCACGAAGCCAGCGCCAATCCCGCTACGCCACCGGCTACCGCGATCAAAAAACTCTCGGTCATAAGCTGGCGCACCAGCCGCCAGCGGCCTGCGCCAAGCGCGAGACGCAACGCGATTTCGCGCTGCCGTCCTTCACCCCGCGCAATCAGCAAACTGGCAAGATTCGCGCACGCAATCAAAAGCACCAACCCCACCATGGCCATGAGCACGAGCAACGGTTGCTTGGCATCGTGCTGTAGGACTGGACGACCGTGTTCGCCGGCATCCAGGACGAGCTTGCGATTAACGTATTCCTCTTGGTCTCTCGCCGAAAGCTTTAGAGCAGGCACTTCGCCTTCCATGATCGCGCGGTAAAGAGGAGCCAAGCCGGCTTCAGCTTTGCTGGCGGACATTCCCGGTTTCAGGCGGCCCAACATCGTTACCCAGTGATCGTTGCGGTCGGCGAGACCATCCCAATTCGGCGTCATCTCCGCTTTCATCGTAATCGGGATGAAAAGATCGGGGACCTGGCCAACTTCCACGCCCGTAAAACCAGAACGAGCAACGCCCACCACCGTTAGGGAATTGCCATTCACGCTGAGCTGTTTATTCAGGATGTTTGGGTCGCTGCCGTAGTGGCGCGCCCAGTAGCCGTAGCTGAGCACAGCGACGGGATTCGCGCCCGGCGCGGTTTCGTCTTGCGGGCTGAGCACTCGCCCGAGCGAGGGTCGCACACCCAGCACCTGGAAATAGTTTCCGCTGACGAGTTCGCCTTCGGCGAGTCGGGACTGTCCTTGTCCGGCGACGCTCACTTGCACGTGATAACGACCTAGCAGGCCGGTGAATACTTCGTTGCGGTCGCGTAAATCCTTGTACATCGGATAGGAGAACGATTGTCCGCCCTCAATATCGTTCCAGGTGCGGCCATGAGCTTTTCCTGGCGAGTGCAAGACAACGAGTTCCTGCGGGCGTTCGACGGGAAGCAAGCGCAGCAGGACCTGATCGGTGAGTGAAAAAATCGCGGCATTTGCACCGATGCCGAGCGCCAGGGTCAAGACGGCGACGACGGTAAATCCTGGATTTTTTGCCAGCGTGCGCAATCCGAATCGAACGTCTTGCAGTAAGTTTCCCATGCGCAAACTCCTATCTATTCGTAACGAAGTGCCACTATCGGATCGACGCGCATGGCACGGCGCGCCGGGATGTAACACGCGGCGAGAGCCACGGCGCATAAAACCATCGCGACAGACGCGAAGGTAACCGGGTCAGTGGCGCTGACGCGGAAAAGCATTTTGGACATGATGTGCGTTAGCCCGAGAGCCGCGGAGGCGCCGATCGCGACACCGATGAGCGCCATCTTCATCCCTTCGCCCAGCATCAAGCGCAATACGTCGCCCCGCTGCGCGCCGAGCGCCATGCGAATGCCGATCTCGTGAGTGCGCTGGCCCACCACGTATGAAATCACCCCGTAAATTCCGATGCTCGATAGCAGCAGTGCGAGAGCGGCGAAAACGCTAAGCAAGATCATGGAGAAGCGCCGGGCGGCGAGAGAGTCCGCCACGATCTCTTCCATCGACTTCACTTCGAAGATCACGTTTTCGCTGTTCAATTTTTCGATGGCCTGACGAATCGCCGGGACGATAGCGGCCGGCGAACCTTGCGTCCGCAACACCATTTCCGTCTGTGGGGGGCCAACCCAAAACCGGTTGGGGATCTGCAAGAAGGGCATGTATGCCTGGGCGACGATTGGATGTTTGGCGTCGCCATCGGTGTCCAAGCCCCAGTGCTTCACATGGCCGACAACGCCGATGATCTGAGGTGTGGTGTCAAGGATGCCGATATGAATACGCTTGCCGATGGGATCCTCGTTCGGAAAATATTCGCGCGCGAAGCTTTCGTCGATCACCACGACGTCAGGCGAATGCTCGTTATCGTCCGCGGTGAAAAATCGCCCGCGGTGCAAAGGAATTCCCATAGCTTTCAGGTATCCGGGACCGGGCAAGTAAAAAAGCGACTGATTCATTTCGCTTTCATTAGCCGGCTTAGGCTGGCCGTCGAGCCAAAAAGGAAATTCGTTGTCGCCGTCCATGGGTAAAGCCCCACCCGTGGAGGAGACAGCTTCCACTCCCGGGATGTTGCGCAGCGTTTCGCCCAACTGACGAATCGCGGTGCGGCTCGTTGGCGCATCTTTGCCGAGCGAAGGCGACATGGAAACAGCGAAGGTCAGAACGCCGCGCGGATTGAATCCCGGATTGACACTCCAAAGGTCAACCAGGCTGCGGATCATCAGGCCGGCACCGACCAAGAGAATCAGTGCCATAGCCATTTCGATTACAACAAACACGCCTTGTGCGCGGTGTTTCGCGCCGCTGGCTCCACGGCCGCTTTCTTTCAAAGTCTCTTGCAAGTTCGGCCGCGCCGTTTTCAAGGCGGGTGCGAGGCCAAAAATCACGCCCGCGATGATGGAAGCGAGCAACGTGAAAACGAGTACGCGTCCATCCAATCCCACATCCTGCACCCGCGGCAGAGTCTCCGGCACGGTGCGCAGCGCCGCTTGAGTGCCCCACGTTGCCAGCCACAGGCCGAGCGCACCTCCAGCCAAGCCGAGCAGAATGCTTTCTGTAAGCAGCTGGCGAATGACGCGCGACTGGCTTGCGCCGAGGGCGGAACGAATCGCAAATTCGCGAGCGCGTGTGGTCGAGCGAGCGAGTTGCAGATTAGCTACGTTAACGCAAGCAATGAGAAGAACGAAACCGACGGCGCCCAGCAATACCAAGAGGAAGGGCTCTACGTCGCCGACGATGTCCTTTTTCAACGGCACGAGGCCAATGCCTGCGCCTTTGTCCGCATTGGGATACGTCTGGGCGAGATTATTCGCGATCTGGTCCATGTCGGCCTGCGCCGCTGCTAGAGATACACCCGGCTTCAGACGGCCAATCGCGCGCATGCCTTCGTGCACATCGCGGTCGTAAAAGAGGGGATCCTTATCCTGTCCGACGGGAACGAACACGTCCTTGATCCCGAAATTCGTGGATTCCAGCCGGAAACTCGCAGGCACCACGCCAATCACGGTGTAACCGTCGCCGTTCATGGTGATGTTCTTCCCGACGATGTCCGAGGCGGAGCCGAACTTTCGCTCCCAGAGGCCGGCGGAAATCACGACGACCGGCGCACCGCCCAGGCGATCTTCATTGTTATTAAAGAGGCGCCCGCGAACCGGATTGATACCGAGTATTTCGAAAAACCCCGCGGAAATCATCCCCACACGCACGCGCTCCGGCTCGCCGCTGCCGGTGATGTTGAAATCGTCGCTGCGATAGGCCGCGATCGAACTAAAAACGGAATTGCTGCGCTGCCAATCCAGAAAATTCGGATAAGAGACGGATGAACTTTCAAAGTTCGGAGATTTTTCGGATAGCACAACGAGGCGGTCCGGTTGCGCATAGGGCAACGGCCTCAGCAGCACACCATTCACGACGGAAAAAAGTGCGGTATTTGCGCCGATTCCGAGGGCGAGCGTAAGAATTGCAATCGCAGTGAAGCTGCGGCTCTTGATTAACATGCGCACTGCGTATTTGAGGTCTTGAATCAGGCTTTCCATTTTCTGAACTCCTCTGAACACACCCGTCCTGCGGCGTTGAATGGCTGATTTCGAACGCTGGACGATTTAGGTTTTCAGAAGCCGTCTAGACGGTCGCCGTGCGCGTGCCCAGGGTCTCCTCGACGATGCGGCCGTCGAAGAGGTGAATGGTCCGGTCCGCGATGCTGGCATAACGCGGGTCGTGGGTAACCATGCAGATCGTGGCGCCCTCGCGGTGAAGTTGTTGCAGCAAGTCCACGACAGCTTCGCTGTTTTTCGAGTCCAAGTTACCAGTCGGCTCGTCCGCCAGCAGGATGGAAGGCGAACCGACAAGGGCGCGCGCCACAGCGACGCGCTGTTGCTGACCGCCGGAGAGCTGCGACGGGTAATGCTTCATACGATGGGCCATGCCCACGCGCTCAAGAACTTCCTGCACGCGCTTTTTGCGCTCGGCCGCGGCCATGCTGCGGTAGGTGAGCGGCAGCTCGACGTTTTCAAAGACGGTCAAGTCGCCAATCAGGTTGAACGCCTGGAAAATGAAACCGATTTCGCGATTACGAATGCGCGTGCGATCCGAAAGCGAGAGATTCGCCACCGCCTGCGTGTTGATCCAGTAATTGCCTTCGGTGGGCGAATCGAGCAAGCCCAGGATTGAAAGCAGCGTGGATTTGCCGCATCCCGAGGGGCCTGCGATCGAGAGAAACTCTCCATTCTTGATCTCCAGATGGACGCCGCTCAGCGCATGAGTTTCGACTTCATCGGTGTAAAAGACCTTAGTTACGCCCTCGAGGCGAATCAGTCCTTGTTCCGTCGCGTTCATTCTGCTCTCCTTCGAATCTTTCAGCTGAACTATAGGTACGAGTCTCGGGCCTTGAAAAGTTCCCTTGGCTACTTCAATTCCACGCGGTCGTAATTGTCCCAGGCTGACATGTCGGAAAGGATCACTTTGTCCCCAACCTGCAACCCTTTCAGAATCTCCACGGTGTTCACTGACGACCGGCCCAGTGCAACCTGCACGCGGGTGGCTTCCTTGCCGTCGTCCGTCAATTTGAAAAGGCCGACGGTGCTATTGGCCTCTCCGTGAACGGGACGTTCCACGTAGAGCACGTCCGCCAGACGCTCGATCTCCACGGTGCCTTCGACGCTCAGATCCGGTCGTGCGCCGGTGGGTAATGGGCCATCGAGCCCAACATCCACCGTGACTGTGCCATTCACAACGGCGGGATCAATGCGCGTCACGTGTCCCGGAATGATTCCGTTGTGCGTGTCCACAGAAGCTTGCTGGCCGATTACGACATCTTTTGCCTGCGTCTCCGCGATTTTGAGTTGCGCTTTCAGGTGACTCGGCTGCGCTACGCGCGCCAGCACGGTGCCCATCGTCACTTTCTGGCCGACTTCCACATCCAGCTCCTGCAACATCCCATCAATTCCGGGCTCGATGTGCAGTTCATCCATTTGCGTTTTCTTCAACGCGTACATCGCGCGCTTCTCGTTCACGGTGGCTTCCTGCACCGCCAGCTGCGCTGCGATGGACGCCTGAAAGGTCTCTACTTCCTTCTGGGCTAAATCGTTTTCCTTGGCGAGTTCTTCGGCTTGCACTTGCGCGGTCTTCACATCCAGCTCAGGCGCCAGGCCGTTCGCGCCCAGTTGCTCCTTGGTCTGCTTCACCATTTCCGCTGTGCGATATTGCGAGGAAACGCTGGCGGCAAGAGTGCGCTTGTCCATCAGCTGGTTTTCTAGAAACGCTTTGGTCTGCTCGTAAGCTGCTTGGGCGCCCTTCAGCTGGTATTCGGCGTCGAGTTCCTCTTGCTGCAACTGCGGATTCACAAGGTCGAAAATGACCGTGTTCGCCTTCACGGGAGTGCCCGGTAGAAGATACCGTCGCTGGACTTGCCCGTCGGTAGCAGCAGGAATCAGTCGGATGGTTTCCGGCACCAGAGTTCCCAGACCGCGAACTTCGCGGAGCATTGGTCCGCGCTTCACCGTGCCGGTCCAGATCGTCCCGCTATCAACGCTGGGCGCAGCAGGTTTGAGCCGCGACAGCGCGTAGGTGACGAGCGGAATCAGGACTACGGCCGCGACGATGTACATGATGCGGCGCATCTTCTTCTTGCGTTTTACTTCTGGACGAACGATATCCACGGACTAACCTCAGCGATATATATCGCAAATCAGATTCCGGTGTGCCACGACTTATAAGTGGCTTATATTGTGCTGTTTGGAGCGACATTGCAAGCGCTTGAAGGGCTTATTTTGCCCGGTCGTGGGAATCGTCCGTCCCGGTATCGGACATTATTCTTCGACTGGAATTCGCGCGATTTTCGCTTACGGGGTTGCATATCGAGCCGCACGATCACTCAGCTGCTCGTTGCTAAGAAGCGCGACGCCGCATATACATTCGACGAAGATGATTCGGCTCAGTAAGCGCCGCGAAGAGAGGCCTCAGGAAGCCGATTCGGCACTGGCGCGGATTTCCTGCCAGCGCTTCGGGCGCTTCTTCGCATCCAAAACTTTTTTGCGCAGGCGAATTGATTTCGGGGTGACCTCGACGAACTCATCGTCTGCGATGAATTCGATGGCCTTTTCGAGGGTCATGTCGCGCGGGGGGACCAACCGGATGGCTTCATCGGCTGATGAGGAGCGCATGTTGGTTTGCTTCTTTTCACGCGTGATATTGACGTTCATGTCGTCTTCACGCGAATTCTCTCCGACGATCATTCCTTCGTAAACCTCAATGGCTGGGCCCACGAACATCTCGCCGCGCTCCTGAATGCCCCAGATCGCGTAGGCGGTGGAAACGCCGGCACGATCGCAAACCAGAGCACCGGTAAGGCGCATGGCCATATCGCCCGCATATTCCGTCCAGCCTTCCAACAGGGAATGAATCAGCGCGGTGCCGCGCGTGTCCGTCATCAGTTGGCTGCGTAATCCAATCAGCCCGCGCGAAGGGATGCTGAACTCCATGCGCACGCGGCCGGAATTGTGATTGATCATTTTCTTCATTTCGCCGCGGCGCGTTCCGAGCAGTTCCATCACGATGCCGATGAAATTTTCGGGGCAATCCGCGACGAGCAGTTCAAGCGGTTCGAGGCGGCGCCCGTTTTCTGTGCGTACCACGATTTCGGGTTTGCCGACCATGAGTTCGTAACCTTCGCGGCGCATTGTTTCAATCAGGATGGCGAGTTGTAATTCGCCACGGCCCAGAACCCGAAAGGCGTCTGTGGTTCCAGTATCTTCCACGCGCAGCGAAACGTTGGTGAGCAATTCCTTCTCAAGGCGCGCGCGAATATCGCGGGAAGTGACAAACTGGCCTTCGCGGCCCGCGAAGGGAGATGTATTGATGGTGAAAACCATGGTGAGCGTGGGCTCATCAATCGTGAGCGGCTCGAGCGGCGCGGGATTGGCAAGGTCGGTGATGCTCTCGCCGATCTGTATGCCTTCGACGCCGGCGATCGCGACGATGTCCCCAGCGCTCACTTCCTCGGCCTCATCGCGTTCCAGGCCGCGAAACGTGAAGAGCTTGGTAATTTTTGTAGGCTGAATCGCGCCATCCAGTTTCGCGATTCCCACTTCTGTGCCGCGCTTCAGCGTTCCTTGAAATACGCGCGCGATCGCGATGCGTCCCAGAAAATCGCTGTAATCGAGGTTGGTCACCTGAATCTGCAGCGTAGACGCGGGATCGCCGGATGGCGGAGGAATAGACTTTACGATCTGTTCGAACAACGGCTGCAGCGTGGTGGAGTCGTCGTCGACTTTCAACTGGGCCACGCCAGTTTTTGCATTCGTATAGATTACCGGGAAGTCGAGCTGGTCTTCGGTGGCGTCCAGATCAATAAAGAGGTCGTAGATTTCATCGAGCACGGCTGCCGCACGCGCGTCCGGCCGGTCTATTTTATTCAGCACCATGATCGGCGGCAATTTCGCGGCGAGCGCTTTTTGCAACACATATCGAGTCTGAGGTAGCGGGCCTTCGCTGGCGTCCACCAGAACGAGCACGCCATCCACCATGCGCAGGGCGCGCTCGACTTCTCCACCGAAATCGCTATGGCCCGGCGTGTCCACGATGTTGATTTTCGTCCCGCGATATTCGATCTCGGTGTTCTTC
Source organism: uncultured Acidobacteriota bacterium (assembly GCA_963834215.1). GTDB lineage: Bacteria > Acidobacteriota > Terriglobia > Acidiferrales > UBA7541 > Palsa-295. The sequence goes on from CAWIAM010000012.1 coordinate 79,372, forward strand.
GCAAGGATGGTGATGCCGCGTTCGCGTTCGAGGTCGTTGGAATCCATCACGCGCTCGACCAATTCCTGATTGGCGCGGAAAATGCCGCTCTGGCGCAGCATCGCGTCCACCAGCGTCGTCTTGCCGTGGTCCACGTGTGCAATGATAGCGATATTGCGAATATCTTTCGTCATTGGGTAGCTACCAAAAAAAGGGTTAGAAACGCGGTCTTGCAGCCCTGATCGATTCCCGAGTAGACCGCATCAGAAGGAGTATCCAGGAGCAACAAACGCACATGTATATTAACACGCGCAGCCCGAACCCGCCATGACACGGTGCGGTTTGCGCGTCAGAACGTGACTTGCGGAGCAGACCGCGAATCAGCACTGAACTGCGTGCATTCCCGCTGTGGTATTCTCCGGCTGCCGCGGAATCCACGAAAGCTGCTTACAGGGAGAATCCGATGAATGTGGCTGTGAATCCGAACATGGTGACGACGGCATTCGATTTGCCGGGATATCGCGTGGTGCGAAATTTTGGCCTGGTGCGCGGAGTGACGGTTCGATCGCGCAGCGTGCTGGGGAATCTGGGCGCCTCGCTGCAGACGATCGTCGGCGGCAACATCACAATCTTCGAAGAAATGTGCGAAAAAACGCGGGAAGAGGCGCTGGAGCTGATGCTGCAACATGCCAGCGAGCACGGCGCCAACGCCGTGATCGGCATGAGGTATGACGCAACCGAGGTAATGCAAGGCGTCACCGAAGTGCTGGCTTACGGCACCGCTGTTCAGGTGGAGCGCGTGACGCCATAACTCACTCTGGGCGGACGCGAAACGCCGAGCACGTCGCAGCGATTCGACCCGTATGAAATTGAAGATAGCGCGAGCCAGTTCAGAGGCTTACAATGGCCGCTTGCTCGCAGGGAGGCGCTTCATCATGAACCGTTTGCTCAAGCTCTTTTTGGTGTTGGTGATCGCCGCGTTAATTTCGGCGGCTCTGGTAGTGCGTGCTGAGGCGCCCAAGACGCAGACCGTGGAATTCCCCAGCGGTAAAGAAACCATCTCTGGCTTTCTTGCAGTGCCAGATAAGCCGGGCCAGTATCCCGCGCTTGTGGTGATTCACGAATGGTGGGGGCTGAACGACTGGGTTAAGGAGCAAACCGAAAAGCTCGCGGACCAGGGGTACGTGGCGTTGGCCGTGGATCTGTATCGCGGCAAGACCGCGACGGACGCTTCCGAAGCACATGAATTGATGCGGGGACTTCCGCAGGACCGTGCCATTCGCGACATGCTCGCGGCCTACGCATATTTGGCCACGCGGAAAGACGTCAAGAGCGACAAGATCGGCTCGCTCGGCTGGTGCATGGGCGGCGGACTTTCCTTGCAACTCGCGATCCATCAGCCACGCCTTGCTGCGTGCGTTGTGAATTACGGCTCGCTGCCGACCGATCCGAACGATATTCAGCAGATTGGCGCTCCCGTGCTGGGAAATTTTGGCGCGGACGACCGGGGCATTACGCCCGCGGACGTCGATGCTTTTGACAAAACCATGAAAGGCATGAATCGCCGGATTGACGTGAAAATTTATCCAGGCGCCGGACATGCCTTCGAAAATTCCAATAACAAGGACGGTTATCGTCCGGAAGCCGCCGCGGATGCCTGGGCGCGCACGATTGCTTTTCTGCATAAAGCACTGTCTTAACTCAGGCCGCAGATCCTCTGTCGCCGTGCCCGCCCAAAACTGGCTGTTTCTCATTTCGATACACGCACGCGCAATTCCTGCTGCAACTTCCCTCTAATTGAAGGACTTTACAGGGTCGTCATACATCTCTCAGAGGGCGACAAACTGAAAAACGGCGAGCGGGAGCGCGTTCCTTTTTTGTTCGTGCGCAGATCGCTGAGATAGAGGAAAACGAATGGAGATAGCTTCGGGCGTCCGCATTGGCCCTTTTGAGATTTTTGCACCTCTGCAACCCGCCGCTTCGATGATTCGCCAGTACGGCGAACATCACTTTCCCGGAAGATTGATCGTAGTAGAAGGCATCGACGGATCCGGCAAATCCACGCAGCTCAGTCTGCTTCACAAATGGCTGGAATCGAAGGGCTACGGAGTAGTGTTCAGCGAATGGAACTCCTCGACTCTGGTAAAAGACACCACCAAGCACGGCAAAAAGAAGAAGATGCTGACGCCGGCGACGTTTTCGCTGATTCATTCCACCGATTTCGCCGACCGAACCGAGCGCAGCATCCTGCCTCTGCTTAAGGCCGGGGCTGTTGTCCTGTGCGACCGCTACGTGTACACGGCATTTGCGCGCGACGTCGCACGCGGAATGGACGCCAAATGGGTGCGCGAGCTTTACGGATTCGCCATAAAACCGGCTATCGCCTTTTATTTTCGCGTTCCGCTCGAGACCGCCATTCATCGCCTGCTGGACGCGCGCGACGGATTCAAATTCTACGAAGCGGGCATGGATCTGGACTTGAGCGACGATTCGGTGGAGAGCTTCCGGATGTTTCAGGGCCGCATCCTGGCCGAGTACGAAAAAATGATTCCGGAATTCGGCTTGACGGTCATCGATGCAACGCTGCCGATCGAAGTGCAGCAGGCGCAAGTGCGGCACATCGTGAAAACTCATTTGGATCACGCGCAAGAATTGAGGGTACGCCCATGAGAGCGACTTACGGAAAACCGTTGCCCGGGATGCGGTTGGATGACCTGGGTGGCAAGCTGGTAGTGATTGAAGGTACGGATGGCGCGGGACGTTCCACGCAAATCAATCTGCTGAAGCCGTGGCTCGAAGAACTGGGGCACGCGGTGGTGGATACGGGGATGACTCGGTCGCCGCTCGCGGGCGACGGCATTCGCCGCGCGAAGGAAGGAAACAACCTTGGTCGCGTAACGCAGAGCTTGTTCTATGCCACGGATTTTGTGGACCGTCTCGAAAATGAAATTGTTCCGGCGCTCCGCGCCGGCTTCATTGTGCTCACGGACCGCTACATCTATTCGCTGATGGCGCGCGCCATCGTGCGGGGCATGAATCCTCATTGGATTCGCAGCATTTATAGCGTGGCATTAAAACCCGACGCAATCTTTTATCTCCGCTTGGGGATTGACCAACTGCTGCCGCGCGTCGTCTTTACCCGCGGCTTCGATTACTGGGAATCCGGGATGGATTTGTATCCGGGCCATGATATGTACGACAGCTTTTGTAGCTATCAAGCCGGCCTGCTGACTGAATTCGATCGCATGAGCTCGGAATTTAATTTCGAGATGGTAGATGCGTCGCCTGATGCCAGGACCGTCTGCGAGCATTTGAAGAAGAATATTTTGCAGCTTTTGGAGAGAGACTCGCGGAAGTCATTCGTCGAGCGTCTTTACACCGATCCCACGAAGGAACGGAGCTTCGAGCTGGACAAGACGCCCAACGCCCCCGTGCGCACCAACGTACTCCCGACTTCGTTTCCGCTGCCAACGCCGGTTGTCGCTCCTACTTCAAACGGCAACGGCCACCACGCGTTTAATCAGGAATGATAAGAAGATATGCGGTTGCACTTGGGAGGAAGTGGTAGGCCCGTGCGGGCTCGAACCGCAGACCTCCACCGTGTCAAGGTGGCGCTCTAGCCAACTGAGCTACGGGCCTACTGCTACCGAAAGTTTAGCACATCAGGCGGGCACCGCAGACCTGGCTGTGAACTTCGAGACCGCGCCGGCCAAGCGAGCTGCGGGCTTTAGTGCGCCTAGAATGGCCGGCAGCTCAATCGGATGCGGAAGACCTAGTGATCCTTCACCTGCGTAAAGGAGATCGCGCCATCACTGATTCTTGATCACCTCTCCACCCTTCATCACGAAATGAACATTCTCAAGTACGGGAACGTCCGCCAACGGATCTCCTTGCACCGCGATCATGTCCGCAAACTTTCCCGGTTCAATCGTTCCCACGCGGTCGGTCCATCCGATCAAATCTGCCGCGTTCACCGTCGCTGCCTGAATGGATTGCAGAGGCGTCATGCCCATCGACACCATTTTGGCGAATTCATGCGCATTCAGCCCGTGCGGGTAGACGGCCGCGTCCGTGCCGAACGCGATTTTCACGCCCGATTTGAAAGCATGCGAAAGGTGCTCTTGCGCGATGGGCAGCACCGTCTTGGCTTTTTCGATCATGTTCGGAGTCAACCCCAGGCTTTGTACATTTTCCATAAGCCAATCTTCCAGGTACACCGTAGGCACCAAGTACGTCCCGCGCTGCTTCATCAATTCAATGTCTTCATCGTTGATATAGCTGCCGTGCTCGATCGAGTCCACGCCCGCGAGCACCGCGTATTTGATTCCGGTGGCGCCATGAGCGTGCGCCGCAACTTTGCGGCCCAGCCCGTGAGCCGTGTCCACAATTGCCTTCATCTCTTCCGGACTGTATTGCGCCAGTGCGGGATTATCGCCCTCGGAGAGTACGCCGCCGGTAGCCATGAACTTGATGACGTCCGCGCCGTACTTGATGTCTTCGCGAACCTTCAGGGTCACGCCAGCCACTCCATCGGCGACGCCGTCGTCCGACCAGTTATACTGCGGCGCGAGAAAATTGTTATCCGCATGGCCCCCCGTAATGCTCAGCGCAGGCCCGGACGCGAGCATCCGCGGACCCGGTACGTCGCCGGCATTGATGGCGTCGCGCAAGGCGATATCCGAATATCCATTGGCGCCGACGTTGCGCACCGTGGTGAATCCGGCTTCGAGCGTCACACGGGCGTTGCGCGCACCGGTGAGCGCTTGGCGCGGATAGGATTTGCGCATCCCGGCCGGACCAGAATCGTAGGGCGTCATAGTCAGGTGCGTGTGGCAATCAATAAGCCCAGGCAACACCGTGGCGTTCGAAAGATCGATCGTCTTCACATTTGCTGGCAGGCGCGGCGACATTTCGGACGCCTTGCCGATCGCTTTAATTCGCTCGCCTTCAATCCAAATGATCTGATCGCTCAGATAATTTCCCGTGCGAACATCGAGGACTCTGCCGGCGTGAATCGCCACGTCCACGGGCGGCGCGCTCTTGGCCATCTGCGCATTGCAAAAAGATACGCTAGCCGCGATTAGCAAAAGCAAAGTTGCGAGACGCCTCGTCGAAATCCTCCTGTGGGTACAAATCTGAAACTCGAGCGAGCGCGTCACAATCCACTGCTATGTGCGGTCAGGGATCGCTGCACCGGCTCCAAGGCAAGGACAATCGCGACGCATTGTATCCTTCACGCAGAAATTTTACTGTTTGAATTTTGCCGACGATCAAAAAAGTCAGCGCTTCGCATCACGAACACATTTTTCATATTTTATGAATCCTCCCTTGACCCGATGCATCTGACCTTGTATGATTATGCAGTCTTATGAATAAATCTGCATAAACTTACAATGGGCGCACACAAACGATTTCGGCAAGGTCAGATCCTGAAGCTCCTCGCCGGCGAGCCAGTCGCCAGCCAGGACGATCTGCGCCGCCAGCTCATTCATCTGGGCGTGCGCGTAACGCAAGCCACGCTTTCACGCGATTTGCGCGAGCTGCGGTTGGTGAAGACCGCCGCCGGCTACAAACCGCTCGCGACCGCCACAGCCGAAGATTCTTCGCGGGTCCACGGACTTGCTCGCGCTCTGAAAGAATTTTTGCTGGATATACGCCCCGCGCAGAACATGCTGGTCCTGAAAACCCCTCCTGGCGGAGCGCAGCCACTCGCTGCAGCCGTGGACTCCGAACACTGGAAGGAAGTGGCCGGCACTCTGGCGGGCGACGACACCGTATTGATCATCACGCCATCGCGAACGGCGCGAGCCGCCATTCAAAAACGCGTGGAGGAGATGCTCCGATGAACGACCTCGTAAGGGTCGCCGTCGTCGGGGCCACGGGCTACGCGGGATTCGAGCTGGCCCGACTCCTGCTGCGGCACCCACAAATCGAAAAGCCGACCTTTTATCTGCGCGACGCTCACGCCGACGTGCGCTGCTTGACGGAGCTCTATCCGCAGCTTCGCGGCTGGGGCGAAGCACCGTGCAAGCCGCTCTCTGTCGAGGCAATCGCGCAGAGTGGAGCAGGAGCCGTGTTTCTCTCCACGCCTCACGAGGCCTCGCTGCAACTGGTGCCCGCGCTCTTTGCGGCGAATCCATCGTTGCGCATCGTGGATCTGAGCGGCGCATTTCGTTTCGGAAAGCCCGAAACTTTTGCGGAGTGGTACAAGCTTGCTGCACCGGATGTTGCGGTACTTTCTGAAGCTGTTTACGGCTTGCCGGAACTTTATGCCGATGCGTTACCGAAGGCGCGGCTGGTAGCGAACCCCGGCTGCTACCCGACTTCAGTGATCCTGGCATTGCGGCCTCTACTGGATGCCGGCTGGATCAACAGGGCGCGCGGAATCGTCTGCGACTGCAAGTCTGGCGTCAGCGGCGCGGGTAAAGAACCCAAGCGCGAGACGCATTTCGTGGAAGTGCACGGAAATTTCCGTGCTTACGGCCTTTTCTCGCACCGCCACACGCCCGAAGTAGAGGAACACACCGGCTTGGCGCAAAGAGATTTCGTCTTCACCACGCACCTGCTGCCGGTGGAACGCGGGATTCTTTCCACCATTTATATGTGGCTGGATCCGGTACGCAAAGCTGACGAAGTTGAATCTCTTTATCGCAAGTTTTTTGCGGGAAAACCAATGGTCCGAATTCTTCCGGCAGGACGTTTGCCGGAATTGCAGCACGTTGCGCACACGAATTTTTGCGACATCGGATTTGCGCTCGATCCTTCGGGCGAGCGGCTGGTGGTCGTGTCTTGCCTCGATAATCTGGGCAAAGGCGCGGCAGGACAAGCGATACAAAACTTCAACGGGATGTGGGGCTACCCCGAAACGGCAGGTTTGCTATGAGACTGGTAATCAAGATTGCAGGCGCGCTGCTTGAGCGCGAAGAAAGCGTGCAGAACATGGCGCGGCAGATCGCCGAGCTCGCGCGCGCTGGCCACGAAATGCTCGTGATTCATGGTGGCGGAAAGATTTTCACGGCCACGCTCACGCGCATGGGCATCGCCAGCCGGTTCGTCAACGGTCTGCGTGTTACCGACCGTGAGACGCGCGACGCGGCGGTGATGGTGTTTGGCGGGCTGCTGAATAAGCGTATGGCAGGCGCGATCTCGCTGGCGGGCCAGCCGGCAGTCGGCATCAGCGCTTCCGATGCCGCCTGCTTCCTCGCGGAACCCATGCAGGTGGATGAGAGGGAGGGCGGCCTCGGATTTGTCGGCTATCTCACCGAGGTCAATCTCGACTTCCTTCGCTCGCTGTGGCGTTCCGGAGTCGTTCCGGTGGCTTCGTGCCTCGGTCTTGGAGCTGACGGCGAGCTGTACAACATTAACGCGGATCACATGGCTGCGGCGGCCGCGGAATTTATTCGCGCGGACCGGCTGATATTTCTTACGGACGTTGCCGGCGTGCTGGACGGCGAAAAGGTTTTGCGCGCCGTGCGCGGCGGCGAAATCGAGCAGCTCATTCGCCATAACAAAGTTTCGGGCGGCATGATTTTGAAACTCGAGGCCGCCAAACGCGCGCTCTCCGGCGGCGTCTCCGAAGTGAGGATCGTCGGCGGAACGCTCCCGCGTTCGCTGCTGACTTCCGTTAACGGAGCTCGTTGCCCCGGTACGCGCGTCCTGCCCATTGTTCATACTGCCGCGAAGGCGGCACATGGAGTCGCCTGCTGATAATGTCGAAGAGAAAAACCACAACGAACAAAAAGCGGCTCTCTCCGGCGCAAATTCGCGCCACGGAGGCGCGCTACTTGATGAATACTTACCGGCGGCCGCCGGTAGTGTTTACGCGCGGGCGCGGCTGCCGCCTCTATGATTCCGATAGGCGCGAATATCTTGATTTTCTCGGCGGGATTGCGGTCAATGCGCTGGGTCACGCGCATCAGCGCCTGGTGCGCGTCATCCGTCGCGAGGCCGGACGCGCCATTCACGTTTCCAATCTTTTTCACAATCCATATCAGGCGCCGCTCGCGCGCAAACTGGCCGAATGGTCCGGCCTGGACCGCGTGTTTTTTACCAATAGCGGTACCGAAGCGATGGACGGCGCGCTCAAGCTCGCCCGCGCCTATGCGCACGCGAAGTCACAGAGTAACGGCCCGAAAAAGACGCGGATCCTGGCACTCGAGAATTCTTTTCACGGCCGCACGTTTGGCGCTCTTTCGATCACGCATCCGGCCAAATATCGCGAACCTTTTGCGCCGCTCGTTCCTGGCGTTGAGTTCGTTCGTCTGAACGACGTTGCGGATCTCGAAGCCAAATTCGACGACACGATCTGCGCGTTGGTGGTGGAAACGATCCAGGGTGAAGGCGGCATTTTTCCGATTAGCGAACCATTCTGGCAGCGCGCCCGCGCGCTGGCCACCCAGCACGACGCCGCGTTGATCGCGGACGAAATTCAATGCGGCCTTGGCCGCACGGGCCGCTATTTCGCCTATCAGAAGTTCGATTCAAAGCCGGATATCGTGACGGTCGCAAAACCGCTCGCCGGCGGACTCCCGCTCGGCGCCATCATCGCGAATGAACGGTTCGCATCGGCCTTCATCCCGGGCATGCACGGCACAACTTTTGGCGGTGGCCCGCTGATTTGCGCCACGGCTCTAGAATTTCTGACGGTCGTCGAAGAAGCCAAACTTCTCGCCAATATTCGCGAGCGCAGCGCGGAATTGCGCGCCGGGCTGGAAAAGCTCGCGAAGCGCTTCGATTTCATCCGCGAAGTCCGCGGCGAAGGCCTGATTTTGGGCGTTGATCTGGCGATTGACGGATCGCCGATCGTCGCGCAAGCCTTGCGCAACGGGCTCGTCATCAACTGCACTCACGAACACATCCTTCGGCTCCTACCGCCGTTCATAATTCGCGGCAAGGACGTCGCCGAATTTCTTGCCAAGTTCGAGAAAACCCTGAAGCAAACATCAAAACTTGGCGCGGCCAAACACACTAAAACCGAAACGCCAACGCAGCCGATGGTTTTGGCTGCATCGAGGTGAATATGAACGCCGCCATTGCTACACCGATTACGCGAACCAATGATCTCCTCACCGGCATGGAGTGGAATCCCGCGCAAGTGCGCGAGCTCCTGCATCTCACCGCCGATGTGAAGGCGCATCCCGACCGTTACCGCGGCGCTCTCGCCGGCCGGTTCCTCGCGATGATCTTCGAAAAGCCGTCGCTGCGCACCCGCGTCACGTTCGAAGTGGGCATCGCCAGTCTGGGCGGCTCTTCCGTGTTTCTCGACCACACAATCACGCCTCTCGGCGAGCGCGAATCCATTCCCGATGTCGCGAAGAGCCTGGAGCGCTGGGTGCATGGCATCGTGGCGCGCGTCTTCAAGCAGGAATCGCTCGAACAACTCGCCACGAACGCGCACATTCCCGTAATCAACGCACTGTCCGACCTTTATCATCCGTGCCAGGCGTTTTGCGATTTCTTCACACTGGAGGAACGTTTCGGCAATCTGCGCGGCCTTAAGCTCGCCTATGTAGGCGATGGCAATAACACTTGCCATTCGTTGCTCAGCGTTGGCGCACGTGTGGGCGCTCACCTGCGCATCGCAACTCCCGCGGGCTATGAACCCGACCCAAGCATCGTCGCCGAAGCGAAGCGCGTGGCGCGCGAGACGCGGGGAAAAATCGAGATCCTGCGCTCGCCCGAGGAAGCCGTAGCAGGCGTGCAAGCGATCTATACGGACGTCTGGACCAGCATGGGCCAGGAGGCCGAATCCGCCGTGCGCGACGCCGCTTTTTCCGGCTATCAGGTGAATGACGAAATCTTCTCGCACGCAGCGGCCGACGCGATCTTCATGCACTGCCTGCCCGCGCACCGCGGCTCGGAAGTTAGCGAAGAGGTGATGGATTCGCCGCGTTCGATCGTCTTCGAACAAGCAGAAAATCGCCTGCACGTGCAGAAAGCCATTCTGCTGACGCTGCTCAATTAATTTTTGCAACCAATCAAGGAGAATGAATTGCCGAAGAAAGTTGTGCTTGCATATTCCGGAGGTCTGGACACCTCCATCATTATTCCGTGGTTGAAGGAATCCTACGGCGGCTGCGAAGTGATCGCCATGATCGGCGATCTAGGCCAGCAAGAAGATCTGGAAGCGGCGCGCAAAAAAGCGCTGGCCACCGGCGCGAGTTCCGCGTACGTCGAAGATCTCCGCGAGGAATTCATTACCGGCTACATTTGGCCCACTCTGCGCGCGGGAGCCGTTTACGAACACAAGTATTTGCTGGGGACCTCCTTTGCGCGTCCTTTGCTCGCGCAGCGCCAGGTGCAACTCGCCAAGAAACTCGGAGCGGACGCCGTCGCGCACGGCTGCACCGGCAAGGGCAACGATCAAGTGCGTTTCGAACTCGCCGCCAAGGCGCTCGCACCTGAATTGCAGATTATCGCGCCGTGGCGCGAATGGAGCATCGTCTCGCGCGAAGAAGCCATTGACTACGCGCACGCACACAATATTCCCGTCGAGCAAACCACCAAAAACATTTACAGCCGCGACCGCAACATCTGGCACCTGAGCCACGAAGGCGGCGTACTGGAAGATCCCGCCAACGCGCCCGACGAAGCGATGTGGCAATGGGTCGTCTCGCCCGCGAAAGCGCCCGAACAGCCCACCACCGTAGAAATCGGCTTCGAAGGCGGCACTCCGGTGTCGGTGAACGAAAAGCATCTCGCTCCTGTTGCGTTGCTCGATGAGCTGAACGAAATCGCAGCGGCGAACGGCATAGGCCGGATGGACATCGTCGAGAACCGCCTGGTCGGCATCAAATCGCGCGGCGCTTACGAAACTCCCGGCGGCACTTTGCTCGTCGCTGCGCACCGCGAGCTCGAATCACTCGCGCTCGACCGCGAAACCGCGCACTACCAGCAGATTCTCTCGCTGCGCTACGCCGAAATGGTTTACTACGGCATGTGGTTCACTCCGTTGCGCGAGGCGCTTGACGCATTTTTCACCAGCGCGCAACGCCGCGTCACCGGCTCGGTCTCGCTTACGCTGTGCCGAGGCAATGTCACCGTCGCTTCGCGCCGCTCGCCCTATTCGCTCTATCGCACGAACCTCGCGAGCTTCACGATGACCGGCTACAACCCCAAGGACGCTGAAGGCTTCATCAATCTTTTCGCGCTGCCCATCACCGTGCCGCAGGAAGCCTCCGTTCCGGAACCCAAGAAAGCCCCACAGAAGGCCAATGCGTGATGACCGCTCCCCGCGAACAAAAAATGTGGGGCGGCCTTTTTGAACGCGGCCCGGACGCCTCGTTCTATGAATTCGAGCGTTCGTGGAGCTTCGACCAGCGCATGCTGCCGCAAGAACTGGCACTTGATCACGCATGGGCGCGAGCCATCGTCACTGCGGGAATTCTGACCCAGGATGAAGGCCGCAAGATCGCCGCAGCTCTCGACGAACTCGCTGCGCGTGCTGAATCCGATCCGGCATGGCTCGCCGATTCGAAGGCCGAAGATGTCCATCACTTTGTGGAAGCGGCTCTGATTGAAAAGCTCGGCCCACTGGGCGCGAAGCTTCACACGGGTCGCAGCCGCAACGAAATGGTCGCGACCGAATTTCGCATGTACGTAAAAGAAGCCGGGAAGGAGCTGCGCCGAGCACTCGCTGTGCTCGAGACCGCCATTGCGGCCCAAGCCGAAAGCAATCTGCGCGTTCCAATGCCCGGCACCACGCACATGCAACACGCGCAGCCGCTTCTGCTTGCGCACTGGCTGCTCGCGCATGGCGAAGCCTTTTACCGCGACTCCGAGCGTATTGGCGCGGCTGCAGCGCGCGCCGATTCGTGCCCTTTGGGCTCGGGTGCCCTCGCCGGCTGCGCCTTTCCTTTGGACCGCAACGCTCTCGCGCGCGATTTAGGGTTTTCGCAGATCACCGCCAATAGTCTGGACGCCGTCAGCGACCGCGATTTCGCTCTCGAATATCTTTTTGCGCTCTCGACTCTCGCGATGCACCTCTCGCGGCTCTCGGAAGATTGCGTGCTATTCGCCTCGCCCGAATTTGGCTTTGTCGAATTGCCCGACGAATTTTCCACGGGCAGCAGCTTGATGCCGCAAAAGAAAAACCCCGACGCCTGGGAACTGATTCGCGGCAAGACCGGACGAATCTACGGTTCGCTAATGGGTCTGCTCACCACCTGCAAGGGACTGCCTTCGAGTTACCAGCGCGATTTGCAGGAGGACAAAGAAGCGCTCTTTAGCGCGCACGATCAGGCGCTCGCGATGACGCAAATCGCCGCCGTCACGCTCGCCGCTACGCGCTTCCGCGAAGATCGTCTCCGTGCGGCGGCGCAGGATCCCGCACTCGTAGCAACGGAAGTCGCGGATTATCTGGTGACTTTTGGCGTTCCGTTCCGCGAGGCCCATGAAATCGTGGGAAAAGTGCTGCGCGCAGCCGAGCAAGAAGGAAAGTCCATTCGCGAAATGCCGATGGAACGCTTGAAAGAATTCTCGCCGGCGTTCGGGCCAAGCCTGGACACGGCGCTAACCCTGGAGTCCGCGCTGGCGCGGCGGGGAATTCACGGCGGCACCGCTCCTGGCGCGGTAACCTTCGCGCTAAAAGATTTCAAAGCGCGAATCGCGAATCTGGCGGAGCATCCATGAGAGCGCGTCGCGCACGAACAGCGGATGCACCGGCGATTCATCAACTTGTCGCGCACTATGCCTCGGAGGGCGTGCTACTGCCTCGCACCGAGGAAGAAATCCGCCGGGACATCAGCCATTTCCTGCTCCTGGAAGAAAACCGGCATATCGTCGGCTGCCTTTCGCTCGAAAGTTACGGTTCCGATTTGGCAGAAATTCGCTCGGTCGCAGTCCGCGCTGAACGGCGCGGCGAAGGCTTGGGCGCGAAGCTCATCGAATTCGCGTTGCTCGAAGCGCAACGCCGCGGCATCGCCCGTGTATTCGCCGTCACGCACGCGCCGCAGCTTTTTGAGCGGCAAGGATTTGCGGCGGCTTCGCGAAAAACTCTCGCGGAAAAGGTGGAACGCGATTGCCGCACGTGCCCGAAGCAGAGGACGTGCAAACTCGTAGCCGTCATCGCCACGGTCATTCCCGAGCGCGTCTTGTTGCCAGTGCTCGGTGAGATTTCTCCAGTCCCGGCCTGCTGAGCAGCACATGCCCTTACGCCTTACCAATTCGATTCTTCCACGCGGTTTCACCTTCGCCGCCACGCATTGTGGCCTGAAGAAATCGAAACTTGATCTCGCGATTCTTGTAAGCGAAGCCCCCGCGTCCGCCGCTGCTGTCTTCACCGCCAATCGCGTAAAGGCTGCACCAGTAATTGCTTCGCAGCTGAATCTGCGAAAGTCCAAACACCGCATGCGCGCTGTGATCGTCAATTCCGGCAACGCCAATTGCTGCACGGGCTCTGAAGGCCTGGGCGCGGCTGCCGCGACGACTCTGAAACTCGCGCGCGAATTGGGCCGCCTCGATCCATCGCAAATTCTGGTCTGCTCCACCGGCGTGATCGGCGTGCCGCTACGCTGGCAGAAAATCGTGAATGCCGTGCGGCAATTGGTGCGCACGCGCAAATCCTCCGCCAGCGCTTTCGCGCAGTTCACGCGCGCGATCATGACCACCGACACGCGTCCAAAATGGGCGGCGGCAAAATGCCGCGTCGGTGGGAAAGACGTCCGTATCCTGGGCTGCACCAAGGGCGCCGGGATGATTCATCCCAATATGGCTACCATGCTGGCGTTTCTCGCCACGGACGCTGCAATTTCTCCCGCCATGCTCGACCGCGCGCTGCGTTCCACTGTCGCCAACACGTTCAATGCCATCACCGTGGATGGCGACACCTCCACCAACGACACTGTCACGCTGCTGGCCAACGGAGAATCCGGCGCGCCCGCCATCACCCGAGAAAATGACAGCTGGAAACATTTCTGCACGGCGCTCGAAACTGTTTGCAAATCCCTCGCGCTCCAAATCGTCGCCGACGGCGAAGGAGCGCAGCGCGTGATTGAGGTGGAAGTGCGCGGCGCTCCCTCGGATCACGCCGCGAAAGAAATCGCGTTCACCATCGCGAATTCGCCGCTGGTGAAGACCGCTCTAGCGGGCGCAGATCCTAACTGGGGACGCATCCTGGCCGCAGCGGGACGCGCGGGCGTGCCCTTCGACTTCGAACGCGTGGACATTACTCTCGCGGGCCTCAAGGTCTGCCGCCGCGGGCGGGAAAACCCTTTTAACGAGCGTGTCGCGCATCGCAAAATGCTCGCCAAGTACGTGCCGATCGTGGTTGAAATGCGTTCTGGACACGGTCACGCGCGCGTGTGGACTTGCGATTTCACCACCGAATACGTTCACATCAACGCAAGCTATCGAACCTAGCTCCGTCAACTCGCTTGCTAGCCTTCTTAGCAGTCGGCGTGGTTGACTGCCGAAGGCACTTGCAGCAAGATGCTCCTGAGCAGCTGGAGCGCTCGCTTCAGCCGGGTGTGGCCAACCTGTGCAAGGCCACCTGCGCCGAGATCCTGTCTCTTCAGCCTCGTGTGTTGCGCCTCGGCGCTGGACCCGGGGGCATAAGGAGAACGGCCGTGAAGAAATTGTACGTTGGAAATCTGTCGTTCAAGGCCACAGAGGAGCAGGTAGCGGCGCTGTTTTCGGAAATTGGCGTGCAGCCCGATTCGCTTTCGCTCTTGCGAGATCGCTTCACGGGGCAGCCTCGTGGATTCGGTTTCGCGGAAATCGGAAATGACGCAGAGGCGGAAAAGGCGATTCAGGCGCTGAACGGCAAGGATTTTCTTGGCCGCGCGCTGGTCGTGAATGAAGCTCGTCCGCAACGCGAAGGCGGAGGTGGTGGTGGCGGCGGACGCGGAGGTCACGGCGGTGGTCATGGTGGAGGAGGCGGCGGGGGCCGCGGAGGTCACGGCGGAGGCGGTGGTGGTGGCGGGCGCGGAGGACGCGGCGGCGGTGGTTATGGCGGCGGAGGGGGCGGCCGCGACCGTTAATTTAAATCGATAAATTCTGCGGAACGAGTGGGCGCGAATTTTTTTGCGCCCTTCTTTTTTGGCGTCAGCTTTCGGAAACGTCTAAATCTATGCCGCACCCATCTGCTGCCGCGCCAGCGCTCTTCTCATGGGAGTTTCCGCTTCTTCCACTTTTCCATCCTTGTACTCGAAACGCACAAGCGTCGTTCCGCGAAGTCCTTGCGTCACCAGCGCAGCGACATCGAGTTTCGCTTCGGCCTCCGCCAATTCCTCCGCCGAGGCGTAGAGCGCGGGCCGGCGCGGCAAGAACACCGGGCAGCAATCATGAAATGGCTCGGAGGAAGTATCGTAAGTTCCAATTTGTCGCGCGGTCCCCAAGATTTCCTGTTTGTCAGTGCCGGCCAGCGGACGAAAAACCACCATGCGCGACGCCGCATCCACCGCCACCAGATTGCGCAGCGTCTGCGACGCGACCTGGCCCAAGCTGTCGCCTGTGATCAGTGCGAGACCGCGGTCGCGTTTTGCCAGCCCCTCGGCGATTCGCAGCATCATCCGCCGGTACAGCAGCACGCGAAAATCTTCCGGCGCATAACGCACAATTTCGCGCTGAATCGCTTCGAACGGCACACGATAGAGCTTCGCGTGAAATTGATACGGCACGAGCTGCCGCACCAATCCGTTGGCAACGTGCAACGAAGATTCTCCGGGCCGCGCCCCGGTTCCGTAGAAATGCACGAAGCTCAGATGTGCGCCGCGCTTCATCATGTGATATGCGGCCACCGCCGAATCGTATCCCCCGGAAAGCAGGCACATCATTCGCCCCGCGGTATTTGCCGGCAAGCCGCCCGCGCCCGGAATTTTTCGCGCGTAGACCAGCGCCATTCGTTTGGCGATTTCCACGTAGCAAGTCATCGCCGGATCATTCAAGCGAACGCGCACATTGCGTCCCTGCTCGCGTACCCGCTCCAGCAGGTACCGACCGACCACGGCTTCTGTCTCAATGCTGGTGCGCGGGAACGATTTGTCGCTACGTTTAGCGCGTACCGCAAAATCCGCGAATTGCAGCGGCTCGATTTCTTCCCACGCAGCCTGGCAAATCGCCTCCATGCTGCGCTCCACCGGGCGAGCGATCGCATAAAAAGCGATGCCCAAAACGCGACCTACGCGTTGCGTAGCTTCCTCAAGCGACGCGCCATCTCCTAACCACACCACGATGCGATCGCCCGGCTGCTCGACGCGCTCGACGGGAATCCCCTGCAGCGAGACGCGCAAGGCCGTGCAAAGCTTGCGCAGAAAAAATCGCCTGTTGCGGCCCTTCAGCCACAATTCGTGATAGTGAACGACGATGATCGGGTTACTCATGCAGACTTCACACGGCACAAATGGGTCATTAACTTCACGGAATTATAACACTGCGTCCCGCCAGCCGCGGTGGCTTGCGCTATGACGCCGGCAGAATTGGCACCCACCGCGCAGCCCATAACTCTATGGATACACAAAATGTTCCCGCGCGACTTTCCACTACTTCTGGGGTTATTATCGGCAACGCTCCTGTCCCCGGAGCGGCCCGGCGTGGGGGTAGTAACGCCGGACTCGGATTGCAGGCTAGCGAGAAAGTTTTTGCTACCGAATTCGCCCGCCGTGCATCCAAATGCTTGAACCCGGGGAGTATGGGAGAAGGGCATGTGGAATAGACGAGATTGGGATGATTTTTTTGTGATTGTAAGGAAGCGGTGGAGCGCGCATCGCCCGCCGCGTCCTGTTGACCTTTCGCGCCGGAACCGGCTGGTGCCCACCGAAGGCTACAGCCTCGCCGAGTTGGATGAAGCTGGCCTGAGCATCGAGCAGGCGGAGTATCTCGGTTTGCCGGTAGATGCGGGCCGCGTCGGTTCCTACGGCCCCAATGTCACTACGCTTCGTGAATTTTTCCGCGCCAGCCGTTCGCGTTTCTAGATCCTCGCGCGATTGCAGCTTGTGGTAATCCCCTTCTAACAAATTTCCAGCCGCGCGCGATTTCAAAGCAGATACAATCCTTGATTCCGAAACGCTTCTCGCGAGTCTAAGTCACACATGAAACCTCTGCCCTCGCGACTGCGTATCATGCGGTAGCGATTCCACCCATTTCAAGGAGACTTCTCGATGAAGAAGTTCGTGCTCGCCGTCGCCGTGCTGCTGGTCTCTTTCGCGTCCACGTCTTTTGCACAAGACGATAAACCGCTGCTGTTGCGTCAGCCCACGCTGAGCCGTACCGATATCGCGTTCATGTATGGCGATGACCTCTGGAAAGTGAGCCGCGAAGGAGGCGACGCCGTCCGCCTGACCGCGGGGCCTGGAATCAAGCGTGGCCCGCACTTTTCACCGGATGGTCAGTGGATCGCGTTCACCGGCGAGTACGACGGCAAACTGAATGTCTACGTGATTTCCGCAAACGGCGGGACGCCGCGCCGCGTCACGTTTCACGCGGGCCCCGACGTCGCCGTCGGCTGGACTCCCGACGGGAAAAATATCCTCTTCACCTCGCTGCGCGATAGCTTTGCCAACAACACGCAGGCGCTTTTTACTGTCCCGGCCGAAGGCGGCTTCCCCACGAAAGTTCCGCTGCCGCTCGGATGGGAAGGTTCTTATTCAGCCGACGGCAAATATCTCGCGTATCGCCCGACGCCCCAGCCGTTTGGAAACTGGAGTCATTACCGCGGCGGAACTTCTCCTCGAATTTGGATCGCTGATCTGGCCGATTCCAGCGTGATGAAGCTTCCGCACGAAGATTGGAACGATTTGAATCCCATGTGGGTAGGTGACACGATTTATTTTCTGTCCGATCGCAATGGGCCTTACACGCTCTTCGCCTACGACAACAAAACGAAAGCGGAGTCGCAGCTTGTGGAGAACACTGCGCTGCCGATCAAATCCGCCGATGCTGGCCCCGGTGCCATCGTTTACGAGCAATTCGGTTCGCTGCATCTCTTCGACCTTTCGAGCCATCACGACCAGCTGGTGAACGTTCACATTGCCGCGGACCTCGTCCAGGTCCGTCCGCACTTCGAAAAAGTCGCCAAGCAAATCAATAATGCTGCCATCTCACCAACGGGTGTCCGCGCCGTTTTCGAGGCGCACGGCGAAATTCTTACGGTTCCCGCCGAAAAGGGGGACATTCGCGACATCACGAATTCCCCTGGCGTAGCTGAGCGCGATCCGGCATGGTCCCCTGACGGAAAGTGGATTGCTTATTTTTCAGATGAATCCGGCGAATACGCGCTGCACTTGCGCGCGCAGAACGGAATGGGCGATGTTCGCAAAATCAATCTCGGCGATCCTCCTTCGTTTTTCTACGGCCCGACCTGGTCGCCCGACAGCAAGAAAATTGCTTATACCGACAAGCGCTTGAATCTCTGGTACGTCGATTTGGATAAAGGGACGCCGATTAAGATTGATACCGATTATTACCAGAGTTTGGGCCTCAATCCGGATTGGTCCGCCGATAATCGCTGGATCGTTTACACCAAAATTCTGCCGAATCATTTCCGCGCGGTCTTTGTGTACTCGCTCGATTCCGGTAAATCCACGCAGATTACCGACGGCATGAGCGACGCGGAATACGCCGTATTCGACAAAAATGGCAAGTATATCTACTTCACCGCCAGCACCAACATCGGCCCCACGGTCGCCGGTCTCGATATGTCCAGCGACGGCAAGCAAGTGACGCGCAACGTCTACGTCATCGTGCTGCGCAAGGATTTGCCTTCGCCTCTAGCGCCGGAAAGCGACGAGGAGAAAACCGACAGCGATAAGAAAGACGCGGACAATTCGAAAGATGCTTCCAAGGACGACAGCGACAAGGACAAGAAGAAAGACACCGACAAAGACAAAGATAAGAGTAAGGACAAGGAAAAGAGTAAAGAACCCGTCAAGGTCTCGATAGATTTCGACAATATCAGCCAGCGGATTCTAGCGCTTCCGCTTCCCGCTAAAGATTACGTGGGCCTTTTTGCCGGCAAAGCGGACGAGTTCCTTATCCTCGAGATTCCGCCAGTTCCCGATTCCGAGGGCCCGCCAAGCCTGGCGCTTTCCAGATTCGATCTCGCCAAACGCAAAGCGGAACTACTCATCGCCGGAATTCAGAACGCAGCGCTTTCCTTCAACGGCGAAAAGTTTCTCTACCAGCAGGGCGAAAAGTGGTTCATCGCAGCCACCGCTCAGCCGGCCAAGCCCGGCGATGGCGAACTAAGGTTGGACGCGATGGAAGTCTGGGTTGAGCCGCGCGCCGAATGGAGCCAGATGTTCCACGAAATCTGGCGCATCGAGCGTGACTTCCTCTATGACCCGCACTTTCATGGCGTGAACCTGCAAGCGCTATCGCGCGAGTACGAACCGTATCTCGCCAGCATCGCCACGCGTGACGATTTGAACTATCTCTTCGCGCAAATGCTCAGCGAAATCAACGTCGGCCATATGTTCGTCGGCGGCGGTGACATTCCGGAAGTACAACCTCTGCAGGTGGGTTTCCTTGGCGCCGACTACGCGATCGAAAATGGCCGCTACCGCTTCGCTCGCGTGTATAACGGCGAAAACTGGAACCCCCAATTGCATGCACCACTGACTCAGCCCGGTGTCAACGTCGTCGCCGGCGAATATTTGCTCGCCGTCAACGGCCGCGACGTTCGTTCCGATGTGGACGTCTTCAGCTATTTTCAGGAAACCGCTGGAAAGCAAACCGTCTTGAAAGTAGGACCCAATCCGGATGGCTCCAGCTCGCGCGAAGTGACCGTAGTCCCTGTGCCCGACGAAACTGCTTTGCGCAATCGAGCTTGGATGGAAGACAACCTCCGAAAAGTGGACGAGATGAGCGGCGGAAAGCTCGCTTACGTCTATCTTCCAAACACCGGCGCGGGCGGCTTCACGAATTTCAACCGCTATTATTTTGCGCAGATCAATAAGCAGGGCGCGGTGATTGACGAGCGCTTCAACAGCGGAGGCCAAGCCGCCGACTACATCATTCAGTACATGCAACGCAAAATCTGGAACTATTGGACTTCACGTGAAGGCGCCGACAACACGACGCCCCTCAGCGGAATTTACGGGCCGAAAATCATGCTCATCAACGAATTTTCCGGCTCGGGCGGCGATGCGCTGCCGTGGTATTTCCGTCACGTCAGCCTTGGTCCGCTTGTGGGCCGGCGTACCTGGGGCGGCCTCGTGGGCATCGGGGGATATCCCGCGCTGATGGACGACGGTTTTGTCACCGCGCCGCGCTTCGCATTTTTCACCACTGAAGGGACGTGGGAAGTGGAAAATCACGGCGTGTCGCCGGATTACGATGTCGAGCTTGACCCCGCCGCGTGGAGAAAGGGACACGACGCGCAACTCGAAAAGGCCATCGAAGTAGTGATGCAGGAGCTTGAAAAGAATTCGCCGCAGCCCGTGAAACACCCAGCGTACCCGAACTATTCAAAATATTCGAGCGTGCATTAAGCGAACCGGGCTGGCTGTCGGATCGCGGCGCGGTAGGCCGAAGGCTGTTGCGTTCCGTCGTTTCGGGGCGTCAGACCGCACTCTGACGCCACAAACGGCCTGTAACCAGCGCAAAAATCCCGCCCGCGATCGCGCCAGCGACGACGACGGCGTCCCAAGCCAGCCCTGCAGCAACGGCCAACACAGCGGGAGCGCCAAAGGGTAGGAGAAGCGCCGCAAGGGCGGCTTCTCGCACGCCGATTCCCGCCTGCGTAGCCGGCACAACCGCTGATAATTTTGCGAGCGGCCACGCAAAGAACCACACACGATACGGCAAATGCAACCCGCACGCTTCCGCTAGCTGCACGTTCATAAAAATGAAAGTGATCTGCACAAGCAGGCTCATGCCCAGGGCGCGCAACATCGCGCCCGGCCTACGCAGGATAGACCTCCAGGCTCGCCGCAACCGCACGAATCTGCGTCGGACGCGAAGCGAAAACCGCCGCGCCGGAAAAAGCGCCAGCGCAATCGCCGCAAAGACCGCGCCGAGCACGCCTGCTGCCCCCACGACGAAGAAAATCCGTTGGCTTCTTTCGCCCAACGCGCCAGGCACGAAGAGAGCGCCGATCGCCGTGAGCAGTGCCAACGAAGTGAAGTCCGTAATCCGATCCACCAAACTTCCCAGCAGCACTCCCGCTTTGCTGCGGCTCATTCGCAGGGCCATCGCCATTCGCAAAATATCGCCACCGATCAGTGATGGCAAAAAAAGCGAACCGAAAAGCCCCGCAAAGTAGCATCGCGCAGCTTGCCGGCCTGGAATTCCCGCGCCGCCCAGATTCAGGACAAGTTCGTATTTCATAGCGCCGACGACGTGCGCTGCCAAATATCCCGCGAGCACCAGTACCCATAGCCGCGCGGGCAGCAATTCGAGCGCTTTCCAAACTTGCTTGCCGGGAAGTAGCCGGAAAAGAAGGTAAAGAACCAGAGCGCTGCCACCGTACTGCAAAATCGTACGTAGCGCCGTGCGCGGCCAGCTTCTTTGGGAAGTATTCGTGTCGGGTTGGCCTGTCACGTTGGCGTCATCGGCACATTATGCGGCTCCGCGCGGCGCGTCACAAGCGCCGCAAATTCGGTTGCAGTCCGCTGGCCAACACCTTAAGGTAATGACTCCTAAAATTTCCCGGGAAGCCGCCAGTGAAAAAGAAAATCCGTGTTGTTCAGTATGGAGTCGGCCCGATCGGCGCGTCGATCGCGCGCCTGATGCGGCAAAAGAGTTCGCTCGAAATTGTTGGCGCCATTGATAAAGACCCCGCGAAAGCAGGACGCGACCTCGGCGAGGTGGTCAGCGCGCCGGATGCGCCCTGGGGCGTACCGGTTCTTCCCGATGCTCAATCGGTGCTCGAAAAACCGGCGGATGTCGTAGTCCATTCGACATCGTCATACCTCAGTAGTGTGATGGACCAGCTGCTCGAATGCGTCGCTGCAGGTTGTTGCGTCGTTTCTACATGCGAAGAACTTGCATACCCATTTCGCAAACATCCTGAACTATCGAAGAAGCTGGACGCGGCGGCCATCGATGAAGGTGTCGCGCTGGTCGGCACCGGCGTGAACCCCGGCTTCGTGATGGATAAACTCGCTCTGACGCTCAGCGCCGTTGCCCAGCGCATTGATTGGGTCAGCGCGGTCCGCATCGTTGATGCATCGAAACGGCGCCTTCCCTTGCAGAAGAAAATTGGCGCGGGAATGACGCCGGATGAATTTCGCACGCAGGTCGCCGCGGGAGTAATCAAGCACCACGGCTTGCCCGAATCGATAGCCATGGTGGCAGACGGCCTGGGCTTCGCGCTCGATGATATTTCCGAAACAATCGAACCAGTGATCGCTGAAGAGGCCATTCAGACGGAATTTCTTGAAGTCGCGGCGGGCCAAGTCGCCGGCGTGCATCAAATCGCGCGCGGCAGCGCCAACGGCAAGGAAAAAATCTTCATGGAGCTCAAGATGTACGTTGGCGCCAGACATCCTGCCGATACGGTCGTGCTGAAGGGCGAGCCGCATCTCACGCTTACAATCCCTGGAGGCACACACGGCGACGTGGCCACAGCCGCCGTAGTCGTAAACGCCATACCTGCGATTCTCGCCGCTAACGCCGGCCTGCGTACCTCGCGCGATCTCCCGCTGTCATTTTTCCCGGCTACGCTCCCGCTTTAGCCTTGGAGCCTTGCGACCAAAATCGCGCAACTGCGGAATAATCCACATCATCCTTCGACGCGTCCTTCACGGCACTGTAAGTTGCGAAAGACGCAGCGGTGGCCGGTAAATCCACACCCTTCTGGCGCGCTAGCTCCAGCGCAAGCCGCATGTCCTTGTGCATCAACCGCAGCGGAAAGCTCGCTGGGTATTCATTTTTCAACATGTTTGGCGCTTTCACGTCCATTATGCCGGCGCGCGCCATGCTCGATTGAAGCACCTCGACCAACTTCTCGCCCGCCACGCCCGACGCACCAACTAGCGCCAGCGCCTCTGCCAGCGCCTCGACCTCCAGCGCCAAAATCAGATTCATCGCCAGCTTTACAGTCTGGCCTGCACCGTTCGGCCCCAGCAAAAAGAATTTCTTGCCAAGGGCTTCGAGCACCGGCCTAACGCGCTCCAGAACTTCGGCCTTTCCGCCAATCATAAAAAGCAGCTCTCCCTTTTTCGCGCCCCAATCGCCGCCCGTTACCGGCGCATCCAGAAAATCCACGCCTCGTTCGGCGCACGCTGCGGCCACGCGCCGCGCCAGATCCGGCGAAATCGTACTGGAATCCATGTAAACGCTGCCGCGCCGCAAACCTTCTATTGCGCCATTCGCGTCCCACAGCACCTCTTCCAGCGCTGGCGGATCGCTCACAATGGTGACGAGCACATCCGCGAGCTTCGCCGTCTCGCGCGGATTCTCTGCCCGCTTCGCACCCTCACTCACGACCTCCTGCGCTCGCGCCCGCGTGCGGTTCCAAACGATCACGGGAAATCCCGCTCGAAGCAGATTTTGCGCCATCGGCTTGCCCATAAGTCCCAGTCCAATGAATCCAATTGTCGGTTTCATTCTCGCCTCCCGGCTAAAGGGCAAATATACCTGCGCAAGCTTGTGAATGGCAAAGCCTGATCTATTTATCGAACTAGGAGTTCAAGAAGGAAAATGCAGGAAACTAATAGCCGCGATCAGCGCCGCTTTGCGCGACCGCGGGGCGGTGAAGGAATCACGTGAAGAGGTTCCGGTAAAGTTTCCGTTACGCGAACAATATACGAATACGGAATCTCCACGCGCATCGTTTTCTGGGTGCCCCCTGACGAGAACTGCTCATGTACGACGATCGATTCACCATCGTCGGAAGCCAATGCCCCAACGCACGACAGGTAGAACTCGCCCGACCGGTAGTGCACCTCGACGCGCCTGCCCACCAGATAGCGGTACCGCTCCATGTCTGATAGTTTGGAGTCCTCAAAATTGGGCGTCAACGGTACTTTGGCTGAATATAAGAATCAGTACACATATCCGTATTGTTACTGAGGATTGGTCGCAACGGGAGCGAATTCCACGCGATGACGGAAGGGATCAATGCGCTCGGCGCGAACACGTATGCGATCGCCGAGACGAAATTCACGCTGCGACCTTCCGCCGCGCGACCCACGATGTGGTTCAGCGACGATCGAATGATCGCGGTCACGGTAGATGCACTTCTGCCCCGTAAATTCTTCCAGCCGGTCAATGCTCACCAAACCTTCCACAAAAATCTCGACCAGCTCGACAAAGAAGCCGAATTTCTGGACGGAGATGATTAACGCGTCGTATTCCTCGCCCAGATGGCTTTCCATGAACTGAGCCGTCTTCCATTCCATCAACTCGCGTTCGGCCATGTCCGCACGGCGCTCTGCTTCTGAGCTCTCCGAAGCGATTTCCTGCAGTTCCACGCGACGGTAGGGCCCCAGCGCGGCCACCGATTCCTCTTTCCCTGCGCGCGCCGTTGGTGCCGGAACACGGAGCGGCGCTACGTCCGGATTATCGAGCGCCCATTTCAGAGCACGATGCACAATCAGGTCCGGGTAACGCCGAATCGGCGACGTGAAATGCGTGTACTCCTTAGTCGCCAGCGCAAAATGACCCAGTGGGTCGGCGGCGTAGCGCGCTTGTTTCAGAGAACGCAGCATCAGATACGAAAGAATTCGCTCTTCGGGCTTTCCCGCGATTTTCTGCGTCAATCGCTGGTAGTGCTGCGGACGAATATCCACTTCTTCCGCCGCAGGCAACGTGACGCTCATGGGCCGCGTACGGCCACGGCCGCCGCCACGGCCCGCTCGCGCTTGCTGGCGACTTTCTCCGTGACGCACGGTAATGCGCCGTTCCGCCAAATCGTCCACACCCAGCGAATATCCAAAGGCCTGGGCCAGCTCTTCGAACTCGAGCACTTTCTTCGGATCGGGCTTCTCGTGGACGCGATGTAGCGAAGCAATGCCGCGCTTTTCCAGATACTCGGCGACCGCCTCATTTGCGGCGAGCATGAATTCTTCGATTAGCCGGTGAGCAATGTTTCTTTCGCTGCGCACAATGCTCAACATTCGCCCTTCGGGATCGAATTCAATCACCGGCTCGGGCAAATCAAAATCGATGGACCCTCGGGCATGCCGCCGTTTGTTCAGCAAAAGCGCTAGCTCCTTCATCTTCTGGAACTCGCTCACCAGCGGCGCGTAGCGCTCGCTCATTTCCGGATCGCCTTCGATCACTTTGTTGACGTTGGTGTACGTCATGCGCTCCGCCGAACGAATCACGCCCTGAAAAAAATCGGCGTGCAACAATTTTGCCGCCCCATCCAACTCCATCACGGCACTCATCACCAGCCGGTCTACTTTCGGATTGAGCGAGCAGATCCCGTTGGAAAGTTCTTCGGGTAGCATGGGCACCGCGCGATTTGGAAAATACACGGATGTGCCGCGCAACCGCGCTTCGCGATCGAGTGGCGATCCGCGTTTCACGTAGTGCGCCACGTCAGCGATGTGCACTTGCAGTTCGTAGTGACCGTTCGGAAGTGCCGCCACAAACACCGCATCGTCAAAATCGCGCGCCGTTTCGCCGTCGATCGTAACGATCGGGAGATGGCGGAAGTCGCGCCGACCCGCAATATCCGCGTCCGTCACCTTTTGTTGCGTGGCCCGCGCTTCGGCCTGAACTTCGTCCGGAAAAATGT
Source organism: uncultured Acidobacteriota bacterium (assembly GCA_963834215.1). Lineage (GTDB taxonomy): Bacteria > Acidobacteriota > Terriglobia > Acidiferrales > UBA7541 > Palsa-295. The sequence goes on from CAWIAM010000012.1 coordinate 104,975, forward strand.
GCGGCAAGTGATGTTTGCGGATGATGATTTCCACATCCACGCCGATTTCGCCGGGCCGGCCGAGGATTTCGATCACGCGTCCGGAGGGAGCTAACCCTCCCTTCGGAAACCGCGTGATTTCCACGTTCACCACCGCGCCGTCCAGCTCCGGGAGGCGCGTCCTGCCCACAGGCGCTGGAGTGCTCGGCAGAATGCCAAGTTTTTCGCGCAAAGCTGGCGTCAATTCCGCGCCGGACGGAATGTTTACCTCATGCAAGATGCGCGTGTCGTAAGGCAGCACGACGTTGCCATGCGGTCCGTAACGAAACAATCCGACCAACGTGGGGTGCTGTCGCTCCGCAATTTGCACCACGCGCCCCTCGGCGCGGCCATCTGCGCGCCTCCGCACGATGCGCGCAAGGACATGGTCACCGTGCATCGCGTCTCCCAAGCCGTCTCGCCCGATGAACAAATCGCCTTCCACGCGCGGTATCGGTGAATCCGGCACCAGAAAAGCGTAGCCGTCGCGATGCGCCACGATTCGTCCCGCCACCAAATTCGGATCGCGCCCGCGCGTGGACGCGCCGACTGTGGCCGCTTCCTTCCCGCCAGAGATCCTGCTGGCTTCGGCACTCGCTGCGCTTGTGCGCTTTGCCGCTGCGGCACGCCCTGACGCTTCGTTTCTCGCGTGTTTCGTTCCAGCTAGCCGAAAGCGCCCTCCTTGCGTCTCTTCCACCTCGCCGCGCTTCCTTAATTTCTGCAGCACTCGCGGCAAATAACGCCGGCCACGGTGCCGCAATCCCAAACCGTGAGCAATCTGGCGAATGCTCGCGGGCTGCGAAAGCGTCGCGAGATGCGCAAGCACCATCTCCGGCGTGACTTCCGCCGACACGGATTCTGGGCGCGGCTCGTCTGAATGTCGTTTGCTGGGTGCCATAAGGTCTCGCACAGGCTATCGGATTTAGCCGCGCGTGGCAAAACTTGCTTTGCGCACAATCCGCCCATGCTGGCGCATTGGCGGCGGAGCAGAAAACTAAGGCTGCTCCTCATCGTGCGTGGGCAAGTCAAGAATGGCGATCTTGCCGTCCGATTCGCGCTCCAGCGCCGGAGCGTATTCTCCGATCTCTTGGCGCCTCCACCAATTTCCATTCACTCGCTTCGTGCGCAGGTCTGTAAACCAATACTGATAAAGGAGGGTGCGAACCTTGCGTGGCGGCGCATCCGGAAATGGATTGAACGCGAAGAGCGCCAGCACGTCTGGATCATTTTTCAGCAGGCGCTCTTCAGTCCAGACCACGAAGCGCGAATCGTGCCACGATCCGAGTGAAGCGAACCAAAGATTCCACTCGAATCGCGGCTGGTAAGGAGCATATATCCCGGGAGCCTTATCAATTGCCTGCGGCTTGTAACGAAACGGATACGCAATCCAGGTTTTCCCATCGTTGCTGCCCTGGAATTCGATTTCATAACGCCCATGCGTCATCACGGCAAAAAGTCCATAACGATTGGCAATCCGAAACGGATCCAGCGCGCGCACCGGCCCTTCCGGCAACGGCAAGTCCGGCACAAACATCCACAGAAGCTGTAGTGTGGTCGCGTAAAAGACGAGCCCAAGGCACAGCCCGGCAAACGCCCGCCGCAACGGAGTCAATCCGCGCCGCCACACCGCACGCGAGCTTTCGGGTTTTGTTGCGCCAGTGAAAGCTTGATCCGCAGTGGCCGCAGCGGCGCTGTTCCCTTTGATCAGCTCGCGAATCCTCTTCGGTATGATCCATTCCAACAATCGGTCATCGAGCAGCAATACGCCGAGCAGCAACACGAGGTAATTGAGGAATGTGTAGTTCGCCGTCGCAATGATGGAAATTTCAAACGGAGTGACAATGCAAAAACAAACGATGCGAAATTGCCGGGGTAAAAACAGCATCGAGACGATGACCAGCTCAGTCAAGAGCGTGTAAAACGTTGCGGAAGCGTGAAACCAGTGAGGCAGCTGCTGGACGTACCATCCGATCCACGTCGGCAGTGGACCGTTCTGGTAGTAGTCGTCCATCGCTGTAAAGTGGCGCCACGCCGGATCGCCGCTGGCCAGTTTCGCTACGCCCGATTCGAAATAGATGCGGAACCATTCCCACTGCAAAAGGAACAGGCTCGCCCGCGAGGGTGGATTGTCGGCTCCCAGCCCCGGCCGCAGCCCTGGCGGCGCGAAAAACAAAGCGATGAATCCCGCTTCGAGCAACATGCCATCCGACTGGTAACCAGAAAAATCCTGCGCAGCCGCGACAAACGAAAGAAAGCAAGCGAAGCAAATCAGCAGCGAAGCGCGCGGCCACAAATTCACGATCACCAGAATCGATGCGATGATGCCCACCCAAGTCAGCAGCATCAACGCGCGGTCGCTCGCGCCAAACCACAGCAGCGTCGGCGCAAACCAAAAACGCTGCGCGTGGAAAGACGACGCCCCCACCGCTTGCAAGTAGTCTTGCGCGGGAAGGATTCCGTCAGGTCCGATGAGTCCCTTGATTTGGAACAGTAGAGAATAAAACGCCGAAAAATAAATCAGACCCAGCGCGCGCAGAAATATCCAGCGCGGCCACAGATGGCCGGGGCGCTTGTCGGTGATGGGTTCGGGTCCCAGCAGCCAACTTACGATTGCCTGAAATCTTTCCACCATTGCTGCAATCTACCACTTTTCTCGCGTGGATAAGCGAGTACGGCGAGACCCTCCCGCGGCAATCCGAAAAGGAAACAGGTCAGTGTGCAGAACTTACTGAAGCAGATTTTGCGAAGGCGGGGGATTCACATTCCGCTTCAGGAAGCGGTAGGTATCGGTGCCGGTAGATGCTTCGCGAACGTCGAGATCCGCGGCACCGCGGAGACTTTTTCGCGCCCTTCAGCGAGACCAATCAGAAATTCCTGCGCATTAAAGTGAAATCCGTTTCGCGAAGTCGCCGCGGCACCGGCCTCACGGCTACGGACATACCTGCCATCGGGCAGCAAAATGCGCGTTTTTTCCGTGTCCGCGAGATACGGCTCGATCACTTCCGTGAACACCTGATTGCGCAATTCAGGATTGCGCAAATGGAACATCACTTCCACGCGCTCGTAGATATTTCGATGCATCCAGTCTGCGCTTCCCAGATACAGCTCGGTCTTCCCGCCGTTTCCGAAAACGAAAATCCGGCTGTGCTCCAAAAAACGGCCGATTACGCTGCGCACTCGTATCCGGCTGCTGAGGCCTCGCACGCCCGGGCGCAGCGCGCACGCTCCGCGTACCAGCAATTCGATTCGAACGCCTGCCTGCGACGCGCGGTACAGCGCTTGAATCGTCTTTTCATCCAGCAGCGCGTTCACTTTCGCGAAAATGGATGCCGGCCGTCCCGCTCGCGCGTGTTTCGTTTCGCGCTCGATCAAGCTCAAGCAGCTCTTTCCCAGATTCAATGGCGCGACGAACAATGGTTGATAAGTGGGACGCTCGGAATAAGCCGTCAAATAATTGAAGACGTGATGCACGGCGTGAGTGATGTGGGCATCGCTGGTAAGCAAGCTGAGGTCGGTATAAAAACGCGCTGTCGAAGGATTGTAGTTTCCAGTGCCCAGGTGCGCGTAGCGCCGAATCTGGCCGTCCTTCTCGCGCCGTGCGACCAGCGCCAATTTGCAATGCGTCTTCAGCCCTACTACGCCATGAAAAACCTGCACGCCCGCTTCCTGCAGATTGCGCGCCCAACGAATGTTGGAAGCTTCGTCAAACCGCGCTTTCAATTCGACGACCACCGCAACTTCCTTCTTGGCTGCTGCTTCGATCAACGCCCTCACAATGGGCGAATTTTCACTGGTGCGGTAAAGCGTCTGCTTGATCGAAAGCACGTCTGGATCTTTCGCTGCGCTCTCGATGAACCGCACCACGGAAGAATAGGAATCATAGGGATGATGCAGCAGCAAATCGCGTTTGCGTATGGACTCAAACATGGACGCCGCGCCTGGCTTCAGAGCCAGTTCGCGGGGCACAAACGGCCGGAACTTCAAATCCGGCCGCGGCACTTGATCGTAAAGATACGAAATGCGCGTCAGGTTCGGCGGTCCGTCCACGCGGAAGATCTGCCAGGGCGCCAGACCGAAATTCACCACCAGCCGGTCGATAATTTCCTGGTTCGCGCTGGCCTCGATTTCCAGACGCACGGCCGCGCCCTTGCGCCGGCGATGCAGTTGCGCGTCCACGCTATCCATCAGGCTGCGCGATTCTTCTTCTTCCAGATACAAATTGCTATTGCGGGTGACTCGAAAGGCGGCCGCGGAAAGCACTTCGTAGCCGTGATAGAGGCGGTCGGCAAACTTCTGGATCACATCCGAGAGGAAAACATATTCCACGACGCCGTCTTTCGAAGGCAGCAGCACCAGCCGTGGCAGCGCGCGCGGCACGGTTACTACTCCGAGAAACGTCTGCGTGCCGCGGCGTTTTCGTCTCATCAAGAATGCCAGGCACAACGCCTTGTTCAATACATGCGGGAACGGATGCGCGGGATCCACCGTCACCGGCGTCAAAAGCGGATCAACGGCTTTGGCATAAAAATTTTCGAGATACTCAAGCGCAGCCGGGCCCAACCCTTTTAGACCCACTACGCGAATGGATTCCGCCGCCAGCGCTGGTAACAGTTCTTCCCGCCAGCAGTCATATTGCGATTTCACGAAAGCGTGAATCCTCGTTGCGAGCTGCTCCAACACCTCGGCCGGCACGCGTCCGTCAGGACCGAGCTCGAGATTGCCGTGCTCCACTTGCTGCAACATTCCGGCCACGCGGACTTCCACGAACTCGTCGAGATTGCTGGCCGTGATCGCCAGAAACTTCACCCGCTCCAGCAACGGATTGTTTTCGTCGCGCGCCTCTTCCAGCACCCGCTCGTTGAACTGCATCCAGGAGAAGTGGCGGTTGATGAAATATTGCGGGTCGGCTACTTGGATTCGGGCCATTCGCGCCTCAAACTGGGGAACGTTACCGCAGTCGTGTTACAGCCATGTTACCAGACGGGCGGCCCTGGTTAACGGCTACCACCCCAGCCGATGGAACGGTAGCCCACGGTCTTGCGTCTTATGTATTTGTTTCATGCTAAGATTTTTCTAGCAGATCCACTTCGCGCAGCCCGGGGATTGCACTTGGGGAAACTGGAACGCGCCCCGCTGCCCCAGAATTGAGAAGATTTTGACGGTCGAGCATCTTTTACTAGCCGTTGCCGCCATCCCATTCGTTTACTACCTGCTCAGCTTGTACAGTACGGGGCACTATTTTCGCTCGGCCGCGCGGCAACGGGAGGCAAACGTTGATTTTACGCCGCCAGTAAGCTGCCTGAAGCCGGTGAAGGACTTGGACGAAGACGCTTACGAGAACTACGCCAGTTTCTGCCGCCAGGATTATCCCGACTACGAAATTCTCTTCTGCGTGGATAAAGGCGACCCCACGGTCCCGGTTCTGGAACAATTGGTGCGTGATTTTCCCGAACGCCGCATCCGCTTGCTGTTTGGATCAGGCCGTGATGCCGTCAACGACAAAGTAGCCCGCCTGACGCGTTTGGTCAGTGAAGCGCAGAACGACATCTTCGTGATCACCGACAGTGATGTTCGCGTCCAGCCCGACTATCTGCGCACCATCGTGGCTCCTTTCCGCGATCCCAAAGTCGGCGCGGCAACTTGCCTCTACACTTCCACGGAGGAGAAAAATCTCACGCAGGAATTGCAATCCATCGGAATGATCTCCGATTTTTTCCCGGGCGTCTTGGTGGCCTGGCAGCTCGATGGAGTGAAATTCACCTTCGGCCAAACCATTGTAACCACGCGCAAGGCGGTCGCAGGTTACGCAGGTTACCAAACCATCGAAGACCGGCCCGCCGACGATGTGTGGGCCGGGCGTCTGGTAGCGGCGCAGGGATACGAAGTGAAGCTGCTGCCGTACGTTGTGCACTCCGTCGCGGATTTTCGTTCCTTATCCGAATTCCTCTATAAGCGCGTGCGCTGGATGACGGTCATGCGCCTCATGCGACCCTGGGGACATTTGGGATTAATTTTCACGTGGGGCTTGCCCTGGTCGCTGATCGCCATTGCAATCCATCCGACCGCGCCTGTCGCTTGCGCGTACCTCGGCACGTATCTCGCGTTTCGCGTCGCCATGACCTGGATGGTCGGTGTTTGGGGAATGAAGCAATCCGGCGTGTGGAAGAAGATGCCACTGATTCCGTTGTGGGACGGAATGGCCTTCGCCATCTGGTTGGTCAGTTTCGGGCGCCGAACCATCCGGTGGCGCGGCCTTGACTATTACATTCGCGAAGGAAAACTCGTGTCCGTCACCGCGAATGGCGCTCGGTTAGCCAATCAAGTTAAAATCAAGACTGCAAAATAATCATGAGCCTCGATCAATTATTTATCGGTGTGTCTTTCTGTCTTGCCCCGCTACGCGGCCGCTTAGTGGTCGCTGGCGCCACCTGCGGGTCTCGCGACGCATGACGTCCTCGCAGGGCTTACACATCAAGACGTACGTACTCATTCTGCTTATCATCCTGTTTGCTCCGCTGGGAAATGTTCTGCTGAGCAAAGGCATGAAAGACGTGGGAGCCGTTGCCTGGCAAAGCCCCGAGAGCGTGGGCCATATATTCGCGCAGGTGTTTACGTCCCCTTACATTTGGCTCGGCATTGGGTCCTTGCTGCTTTTTTTCGTCGCCTACCTGCTCGTACTTTCTTGGGCTGATTACAGCTTCGTTCAACCCGCTTCCGCCACTTCCTATGCCGTGGTGGCTCTCCTCGGGCATTTCGCGCTGAAAGAGTCCATTACGCCTACGCGGTGGATCGGTGTGCTAGTAATATGCTCAGGAGTCTTAGTTGTAGGTAATACGCACCCGCGCACGACGGAGCACAAGTGATCATCTGGGAGACCATTTTCCTGTTCTTGATCGTTATCGCCGGCACGTTCGGCGAGCTCTGCGTCACGCGCGCGATGAAGACCATCGGCGAGGTGAAGGACTTCCGGCCGAGCGCTCTAGTGCGCGTGATGCTGCGCGCGATTCGAGTGCCCTGGATGTGGCTCGGCGTATCGCTGATGGCGATCGCTTTCTTTGCGCTTCTCGGTGCATTGTCCCTGGAAAATGTAAGCTTTGTCGTCCCGGTGACTGCGTTGAGCTATGCCGCCGGAACGCTAGGCGGCGAAATTTTTCTCGGCGAACGAGTTTCGCGAAGGCGTTGGGCTGGCGTCCTGCTGGTCTGTGTGGGCGTTACGCTCGTTTTCGTCGGCAGGAAATAGCCGGCCATGCGGCCGATAGGCGATTGAGCTGAACGAATGGCGGAATCAAGCAGCCTCACCCCAAAAGCTCAGTTCCCCGACACTTCGAATCTCTGGTACCTCTATTTAGTGGTCCTGCTTTTTGCCGGCGCAATTTACCTCGGGTGCATCGTGTCTCCGCCATCGCTTATGGACGACGTGGACGCTGTGCATGCTCAAATCGCGCGAACCATGCTTACTTCCGGCGATTGGGTCACGTCACGCATTGATGGCGTGCCTTATTTCGAGAAAGCCCCCGCGGTGTATTGGGCCATCGCCATTTCCTATAAGATCTTCGGAGTGCACGATTGGTCCGCGCGCATTCCGATAGCGCTTTCCGCGATAGCGCTCTGCCTGCTCACGGCGGCATTTGGAATCTGGGCTTTTGGAAGACGTGCAGGATTCTACGCCGGGTTATGTTTGTCCACCTGCATCGGGCTTTTTCTTTTCACGCAAATTTTGATTCCGGATGTGATGCTGACGTTCACGACGGCGCTGGCGATGTGGGCGTTCCTCCGCGTCGTTGACGAGGAAGAGCGGCGTCCGCGACTCTGGGCATCGGTGCTGGCCGCGTCGCTGGGTGTCGGCTTGTTGCTGAAAAGCTTGATTGCCGTAGTTTTTCCGATCGGCGCAGCGGTCGTCTACCTTCTAATCACGCATCAACTATTCTCCGCAGCGATTTGGAAGCGGCTTCATCCTTTTGCGGGCGCTTTGATCGTCATAGTGATTGCAGCGCCCTGGCACATTCTGGCGACGATCCGGAATCCGCCCTATTTTGCGTTCACGCTACACAGCGGTCCGGGCCAGTATCACGGATTCTTGTGGTTCTTCGTCATCAACGAGCAACTCCTGCGATTTCTCGGCCGGCGCTTTCCGCACGATTACAACACCGTTCCACGCCTATATTTTTGGCTGTTTCACCTGATCTGGCTGTTCCCATGGAGCGTGTATTTTCCGGCGGTCGCGAAACTTTCGTTCAAGCCGATTGATCGTGCAGGGCGCACGAGGCTGCTCGCGATGTGCTGGGCCGGATTCGTGCTGATTTTTTTCACTTTCTCAACGACGCAAGAATATTATTCGATGCCTTGCTATCCAGCGTTAGCTTTGCTGCTTGGTTCGGCCATGGCGGCCAACGGAGACTGGGTGCGCCGTGGTACGCGTGCGTTGGCTGTGATTTCGGCCTGCGCGGCGCTGGCGGCGCTGGCCATCTACTGGGACGTACGTAATCTCCCGGCTCCAGGTGATATTTCCGAAGCGTTATCGCATCACCCGAGCGCATACACGCTGTCGCTCGGCCATATGCTGGATCTTACCCTCCCGTCGTTCGCGTATTTGCGAACGCCGCTTCTGATTGCCGCGGTCGCGGCTCTGATTGGAGCAATCGGCAACTTTCGCGCCAGAGGCCTGCGCGCATTTCTCGCCTCTGCGCTGATGATGGTGCTTTTCCTGCATGCCGCGCGGATAGCGATGGTCGTGTTCGATCCGTATTTGTCTTCGCGGCCGCTGGCGGAGGCGCTGCTGCAGTCTCCCGAAGGCACTTTGATTTCGCAGCGCCACTATTATCCTTTCTCCTCGGTCTTCTTTTACGCGAACCGCACGGGATTGCTGCTGAATGGCCGCATCCAGAATCTGGAGTATGGCTCCAACGCTCCGGGGGCGCCGGATGTGTTCATTGATGACTCGCAATTCGCGGCTTTGTGGGACACGCCCGCGAGATACTACCTTCTCGCGGTTCAACCCACGCTGCCCCATTTGCAATCTCTCGTGGGAGCTTCGAAGCTCAATGTTGTCAAGGAAAGCGGAGGGAAAGTTTTGCTGACCAATCAGCCCCTGCCCGGAAGCGACGGACGATAGTTTGTAGCTGGAAATGCGGGTAGAATAGTATGGCCCGCCTGCACCCGCTGAAGTCTCTCTGGCGTCAAATGTTGGTTGCAATGGTAGCCGGATATGGCCGACGATTGGTAGATACTGGAATTCATAGGCTTGGGCGATTATCGTTGCGGATTCGTTAATTAGTGCACTACTGGCAATAGTCTGTGCAGATGCCAACATGGAAAGTGTGGAGGGATCATGAAGATTGCGGTGCTTGGCGGGGACGGATACTGCGGTTGGGCAACGGCTCTGTATCTTTCCAAGCAGGGGCATACGGTTGCGATCGTGGACAACTTTGTGCGGCGGCTGTGGGACCACGAGCTGGGCGCGCAAACGTTGACGCCCATTCAGCCGTTGGCGGAGCGGCTGAACGTCTGGAACCACCTGACGGGCAAGACGATTGAATCGTACGTGGGCGACGTGACGGACTACGAGTTTCTCACGTCCATGATCCAGGAGTTTCGAGCCTGAAGCGGTGATCCATTTTGCGGAGCAGCGGTCCGCGCCGTACTCGATGATTGATCGCCAGCACGCCGTGTTCACGCAGGTGAACAACGTGGTGGGCACGCTGAATCTTCTTTTCGCGTTGCGCGAGAATTCGCCGGAATGCCACCTGATCAAGCTCGGGACTATGGGCGAATACGGTACGCCCAACATTGACATCGAAGAAGGCTACATCACCATCGAGCACAATGGCCGCAAGGACGTGCTGCCCTTCCCCAAACAGCCGGGTTCTTTCTATCACCTCTCGAAAGTGCACGACAGCCACAACATTATGTTCACGTGCAAGGCGTGGGGATTGCGGGCTACGGATTTGAATCAGGGTGTCGTGTATGGAACTACTACCGACGAAGTGGCGCTCCATGAATCGCTGATCAATCGTTTTGACTATGACGAAGTGTTTGGCACGGTGTTGAACCGGTTCTGCGTGGAAGCTGTGGTGGGGCATCCCTTGACGGTGTATGGCAAGGGCGGGCAGCAGCGGGGATTTTTGGATATACGCGACACGGTGCGGTGCATTGAACTGGCTTGTTTGCAGCCGGCGGCGCCGGGCGAGTGCCGGGTGTTCAACCAGTTTACGGAGCGGTTTTCGGTGCTGGAGCTGGCGCGGCTGGTGCAGACTGCGGCGGCGAAGGTCGGTCTAGAGGTGGAGATCAGTCATTTGCCGGATCCGCGCGTGGAGGCCGAGGAGCATTATTACAACGCGAAACATTCGAAGTTGATTGATCTGGGCCTCGAGCCGCACTTCCTTTCGGACAACTTGCTGGATTCGCTTTTGAAGATTGCGGTGAAGTATCGCGACAGGATTGATACGTCGCTGATCATGCCGCACGTGAACTGGCGGCATACACGCAATGACCGTCGCGAGAAGAGCAAGGCGGCCAGCGCCGCGGCTGGTTCGGAAGCTCGGCTGGAAAAGGTGAGCGTGGCGGTGGGCCAGGCGGGGCGCGCTCCGGTGGCGTCGGCTGCGGCTGCCCGAAAGGCGGCGCCGAAGCGCGGGAACGGCAAGAACGGCGGAAGGAACGGCGGGTAGCGGCGCGCGGCTTCTTGTAGATGCGTTGGGATGGGGCGATAACCGCTCTTTGTGCGAGACAATTCTGGCCGCAGAAAGCGCACTTTTGTGACGATTAGAATATGACGCGGTTGTTTGTTTTCTACAAGATATAGCGTTTTCTAATCGCGAGGTGTGACGATTAGAAAAGCTGTTCCCCGCTGTGATCCACTTTGTAGCGAGAAGCCTCTCCGTTTGTATCGAATAAGAATTGACGCGATCGTTTGTTTTGAACGAGTTGCGCGAATTATTGTTCCGGCGAAAGCGTCCATTTGTATCGAGAAGTGCCGCGGCGATTCGCGGCGCGCTGGGGTTCCGCGGCGAGCGAGGAGTGAGCCGCGAAGCGGCTAGTCCCGCAAAGAACGCGGGATGCAAAGTGCGCAAAAGTTGGCGATTGATTTGGGTTGCGGGTGTTTGTTTTGTGTGAGTTACGCTTGACTCTAATCGGCGGGGTTGGCGATTGATTTTGTTGTGAGTGGAGCGCGGTGATCGACAGTGATTGTCGATTAGAGCGGAGATGTAACATTGTAGTTCACGCTTCACTTGAGCGTTTGGGGCTGCTGGACGATGCGCGACGCGAGTCGTAGGCCGTGCTCTGCACGTTGTGGTCACAATTCTCCTAGCCCCTCGCTTTACTCTCGCCGTTGCCGGTGTGCCGATCTTCATGTTGCTCCCTCAGTAGGGCGGAAAACTTCCCCGACTCACGTTAGCACATTTACCATCTGATTACCAGAACTAAAATGGAAAGGATGAGGGATGGGGCGCTAGCGGCTTGGCTGTGCACCGAACGCGGGCCGGAGCGGTGGGGTCTGGCGTATTGCCACGCACCCTCGCCTGCGGCCTTTGGCCGCGAACCCGCGAGAGTGCGGCACCCCTAAATTCGTAGAGGCGGTCGCTTGCCATTCCTGCAAGGGTCGGCCACCTGGCGCTCTGAGTGAGGCTCAAACACCGACGAGAGCGCAGAAGCCCGGGCGGCTCAAGGCGGGAGTGGAGCGGTGGGATTTTATTTTGCGCGGTGCCAGCGGAATACTACGCCTGTGGCTACTAGCAGATTGTTTTGGTGGTTGTTGGCGGCGTTTACGGAATGCGTTAGGTAGTAATCGATCTGGATTAGGCGGAATGCGAGGTGCGACGTGACCGGGAGGTCGAGGCCGCCGCCGATTCGAGTGGCGAAGGAGTATGCGCCATCGCCGGTGCCGGCAATGCCGCCGCCTGCGTGGACGGCTCCCAGAAGCACTTGGGCGAACGGTTGAGGCGAATGAGCGCCGCTGGGCCACGGTTGGGGAAGCCAGTAACGCGCTCCAGCCAAGTAGGAAGTGAGCGTGAGCGATTTTTTTGTGGCGAGAGCTCCAGTGGCGTTCTCGGCGCTAATTTCGGCGACTGCGGCGATGCGCGGATGAAATTCCCAGGAGCCGGAAATGCCGCCGCCATTCAGATTGAAACATCCGCACTCTCCGGCCGAAGTGTTGGAGCGCACCCAATGGTAGGTCAAAGCTACGTCGCCGCCGGGGGCGTCCTGCGCGAACGCGGCCGGAGCTGCCGCGAGCAGCAGGAGACTGGCTAGAACAATCAATCGCATTCTGAATTCTCCTCGCGCGCCGTGGCTGTGTTTCATGGCGCGGAAACGGTGGCCGTCAGGCTTTGAATTACGGTCTGCTCGAAGAAGCCGCCGGTGGAAGCAGTGAAATATAGATAAGCGACCGGTGGAACCGTAACGTTTCCGGAAAAAACCTGGGTGCCGTCCATGGTGACGGTCATTTTTCCTTGCACGATGGTGACGACGTAACTATGCGTTTCCGACATGGTGTCGCTGGCGAGCAGCGGGATGTTGGTGTTGACGTTGAGCCAGGGATTTTCCCAGAGCGCCGTTTCGCCGCGGCCCACTCCGAGATACGGCACCGGCGGATCGCCGGCATTTTCAAAAGTGTCGAAACCGAGAACGAATCCCGGTATACCTTCGGCTCCCAGGCCTGAACCGACGGCTCCTGCGCTGGTGGGCAACGCTCCGAGCGAAGGGTCGCCGAGCACCATCGCAAATCCGTCCGCCGGCGGATTGCTGGTATTGCTGACGGTGATGGTGAAGGTCAGCTCGATATTGGCGGTGGAGATAAGGGTGGGCCAGACGATCTCGCCATATTCGGAGGTGTCCGCGGCGGTTAATTCATAGGCACAGTTGGAGCCGGAACCAGTTGGGCCGGTGGTGCTTCCTTCCTTCATCCAACCGCCGCCGGTGCAGAAATTGTTGACACCGGATAGAGCGCCGACAAAAAGCGCGGCGGTGCTGCTGGTGACAGGGCTCGTGAGTCCTTGATTGCCGACGACCACGCGGAAGACAGAACCAGTTTCGGCGGTGGTGGTGCTCGCGCTGGTGGCTCCGGAGATGGCGGTGAAAGTGGAGCTGCCTGGAGGAGCTTCGAACCATTGATAGGTTAACGAAGGCGCGGCGGAAGTGGCGGTGATCTGAAACGTCGCGGAGTCGCCCTGGTTGACGTATTGCGTGGTGGGCTGGTTGGTGATTTGAATCAGAATGCCGTTGCCCACGGCGAGAGTGGCATCTTCCGAGGCTGCCTGACCGTAACTATTGCTGACTTTTACATAGTATTTGTCCTGATCGTTCGCAGCGGCCGCGCTGCCGCTGGGAACGTTGTAGGTGGCGGCAGTGGCGCCGACGATCGCCGTGCCCGCAACGCTGCCAGCCGGTATGCGGTACCACTGATAGGTGAGCGCCGGGGGTGCGGTGCCGGAAGCGACTACAGTAAACGAAGCCGTCGAGCCGTTGGCCGCGACAGAGACGCCTTGGGGCTGCGTGACGATGGTGGGCGGGACGTCGTTATTGGTGACCATCAACGTGGCGAGATTGCTGGTGAGGACGGTGCCGCAAGCGTCGGTGGCGGTGACATGGTATTGGAAGTAGTTGTAAGTATCATCCACCGGCGGCGTGGTGTAAGTGCTGGACGTGGCGCCGGAAATCGGGCCTGTGGCGGGGTCGGGTTCAGTGGCGTACCACTGATATTGGAATGGAGATTGACCGGTGACGGAGACAGAAAAGGTTGCCGTCTGAGTGGCGTTGACGGTGAGGCTCGCGGGCTGCGCGCTGATCGTGGAACCCACGACGACTTGCGCCGAATTGGAATTGGTGCCGCCCGCGGCGTTGATGGCGGTGACGGTGTAACTGCCGGCGTTGGCGGAAGTGGGATTGGAAACGCTGTAGGTGGAATTCGTGGCGCCGGAGATCGGATCGCCATTCAAATTCCACTGGTAGCTCGTGGCGAAGCTTGCGGCTGCCGAGAGCGTTAGCGTGCCGTTGCCGCAGGCGTTTTGACTGGCGGGTTGCGCGGTGAACACCGGACGGCTGATGGCCATCATGACGGAGGCGAACACCGATGGCTCTTCGACGCTGGTGGCGGTGATGGTGTAGGTGCCTGCGGTGTTAGAGCTGGTCCAGACGTTGCCCGCGAAACTTCCGCCGCCCGAGCTGACGCTCCAGGTGACAGCGTTCGAGACGCCACCGGTTACAACCGCAGTGAAGGATTGCAGGCCGGGACCCATCGTTTGTCCGGATGGCGAAATGTTTGAAATGCTCACGTTCGTGGGAGTTGTGGTGCAGGCGGCGGTGGCGGTGTTTTCTCCCGTGCCGGTGACGGTGAGAGTGTAGGTTTTTGCGGAGGTCAGCGCGGGGGTGGGGTAAGGGCTGCCGCTGACCGCTGATTCAGTAATGTCCGAGCTATTCAGTCCGGTGGAACCAATTACGGCGGTTCCACCCGAAAATGTGGGGAGTAGATTTATCGGAGAGTCGTACGGCGGCGCAGCGGAACTGCATACGAGGCTCGTCGCGACGGGTGTGGAATTGATCACCGTCAAGAGATCGGCGGGGCTGACGATGGCGCCGAGTGTTGCGGTGATCTGCGATGTTCCGGTGGTGGCGGCAGTCGCGAGGCCGGTGTTCGCGCCGATGGTCGCGACTGCGGTGGTTCCCGACGCCCACATTACGCTCGCCGTAAGATTTTGCGTGGTGTTGTCGCTATAGGTTCCGGTGGCGGTGAATTGCTGCGTCGTTCCTTTGATTATGGAGGAGCTTGCGGGCGTGATCGCGATGGATTGCAGCGTGGCGGCGGTGACGCTGAGTGTGTCCGGCGGACTCACGATGGCGCCTTGCGTCGCAGTGATTTGCGAGTTGCCGATTCCGGCAGCGGTGGCGAGGCCGGTGCCCGCGCCAATCGTGGCCACTGCAGTGGAAGCGGAGGACCAGGCCACAGTAGTGGTGATGACCTGCGTGCTGTTGTCCGTGTAAGTTCCGGTCGCGGTGAATTGTTGGGTTTTTCCCTTGGCGATCGAAGGATTAGCGGGCGTCACTGCGATGGATTGCAGCGCGGCGGCTGTGACGGTCAAGACGGCTGAGACGCTGGTTACCGCACCGGCTTCGTTGGTCACCGTGACGGTGAAGATTGTGCCGTTATCGGCCATCACGGTGGACGTGGAGTAAGAATTCGAATTGGCGCCGGTAATCGCGACGGTCCCTTTGTACCACTGGTAGGTAAAGGGTCCGGTTCCGGTGGCAGTGACGGAGAAGGTAACGCTGAGGCCGGCGGCGACGGACTGGCTGATGGGCTGAACGACGATAGTTGGCGGAATATGGCTGGAAGCGGCCCAGCCGCCCGAGCATCCCGTGATCATTAAGACGGCGAGCACGGAGGCCAGCGCGAAAATCATGGATGGGATGGAGCGATGAGGCTTTGTTGAACCTGTGCCGTGGGAAAGGGAGCGAGGAATGCGGGTCGCGCGCGCTGACAGAGAGCGCTGGCGAAAATCGAAGAGAGATTTGAGTTGGGGGTGAGCGCTGGCGTGAGAGCTGCAGCGAGCGCCGCGAATTTCCTGTGCCATAGGCGAAAAACTCCTTGTGAAGCTCAAACCGGATGCAAAATTTTTTCTGCGCGAGCAGATTGCACGTCGCAAGCGCCGCGAATTAAATTTCCATTGATGCTGCGAGGGCCCGGTTTCTGGTCGCTCTGGCAGCGCCGGATGCGGACGCATTGAGAATCCGCGGCGCTTCGCGAACGTCCGGCCGAGAGCAGATTCCACCTCTAGGTAAAAGCGCATTGAGCCATAGGCACGCGCGATTCCACGGCCGCAGGATTGCAATGAGATTTTTCTTATGTGCCGATGCGAGGCGGAGCGCTGCGAATTCGGGGTTTGCTCAGTGCGCTATTGTGCGGATCGCTGCAGTTTGCTGATTGCAAGACGGTTGGAGAATCGGTGACGGGCGAGCGGCTCGGCTGAATGCGGGACCAACGTCGCGTGATGATCAAAGCCAAGAATCAGTGGGAAATATTATCGGTACGGTTTATTACTTGGCGGGGAAAGTTCTCCCAATTTGGCAGGATACCTGGAGGAATGCACCATCTTGAAAATCGAACGCGGGATTTGGCGCAAGACGAAGACGTGCGCAGGTTGCGAATTGGGGATGAGTCTTCGAGAGGCGCGCAGCTTTGTTACGTGGTGAGGAGGGGGATGGCGCCTAGTAGGCCGGCGTTATTGCCTAGGGCTGCTGCGCGGATTTGGGCTTTGCCCCAGGGGGACCAGGTGTGCGCGTTCACGTGGGATTGGATGAAGGGGATGATGAGGCCGGCGCTTTTGAGGACGCCGCCGCCGAAAATTACTACGTCGGGATCGAAGGCGTGAATGATGCCGACTGCGGTGGCGGCCCAGACTTTGAGGCAGCGTTCTTGAACTTGCGTGGCGACGGGATCGCCGGCGGCGGCCAGGCGGAAGAGAGCTTCGAAATTTACGGCGGGTTCTTTCGCTAGCGCGCTTTCGCTGAAGCCGGGCCAGTCCTTGGCAATTTGCGGGAGCGCCCAGCCGGCGCCTTCGGCTTCGGCGCATCCGACGCCGCCGCAGGTGCAGGTGCGGCCGTTGACGTCGAGAGGTTGATGGCCGCCCTGATTGCCTGCCTGAAAATGTTTACCGTGGAGCAGCGCGCCGCCGATCATGACGGCGGTGCCGATGCCGGTGCCGAGAGTGATCACGGCGAGATCGTTGCAGCCGCGTCCGGCGCCGGCGTAGCGTTCGCCCATGAGGGCCATGCGCGCGTCGTTTTCCATTTTTATGGGCAGGGAAAATTCCTGGCGGCACCAGCCGATGAAATCCACGCCGGGAGCGTCGTCCCATTTTTTCGGGCTGGAGAGAATTTTTTGGTTCACGGAATCCACAAGGCCGCAGCTGCTGATGGCGAGGCCGGCGCAATCGCGCGGGGCGAGGCTGGCGTCGCCGAGCAATTCGCGGAGCGTGGTGGTGAACAGAGGCAGAACGGAGCCGAGTCCTTGCGCGCTATCGAGATCGAGATGGCGGGAATAGAGGATTTTGCTGTCTTCGACGATGGCGCAGGTGGCGTGAGTTCCGCCAAGGTCTATGGCCAGAGCTTTCATTCCGCCTCCGGAAAACGCTGCGGCGTGGGAGCGCCGCCAACGCGCGGTCGCGCGCACGGACGCTAAATATAGCGGCTCGCAGGCTCAATCACAAACGGCGACGGTGATCGTGGGACTGAGTTTTGGTGGCGCCGGAATGTTTGGACGGGAGTGGTCGTGGTTTCTTCGGTAGAAGGCTTCCAATTTATTTCTTGACATCCGGAAGCGATCTCGTAGTATGGCACGCGTGCCACAAAGTAAGACAGGCGATTCCCCTTATCGGGTGCAGGTGCTGGACCGGGCCCTGGCAGCGCTGGCGGTTTTAGCCGGACGCTCGAGCGACTGCGGACTGGCGGAGCTGTGTATCGCGCTGAAGCTGCACAAGAGCACGGTGCACCGGTTGATGATGGTTTTGGAACAGCATCGGCTGGTGGTGAAGAACGCGGAAACCGGACGCTATCGCCTGGGCTTGAAACTTTTCGAATTGGGATCGAAGGCGATTGAAGGTTTGGATCTGCGCGGGCGAGCGCGGCCTTATCTCGATCGTTTGCAGGAAAAATTCGGCGAGACGGTTTTTTTCTGCATTCTGGACGAGGGGCAGGTTTTTTACGTAGAGAAAGTGGAATCGAAGGCCAGCGTGCGGACGGCGTGCACGGTGGGAAGCCGCGCTCCGGCTTATTGCACAGCGGTGGGAAAGGCCATGCTGGCGGAGCTGCCGGAGGCGGAAGTGACGGCCATCGTAAAGCGCTGGGGGTTGAAGCCAGTGACGGCGAAAACGATTACGAGTAGCGCCGCGCTGAAAGCGGAATTGAAGGCGGTGCGTGCGCGCGGGTACGCGATTGACGACGAGGAGAAGGAAGCAGGACTCCGCTGCGTGGGGGCGGCGGTTCGTTCGCATTCAGGAATTGCAGTAGCGGCGATGAGTATTTCGGGGCCGGCGTTTCGGATGACGCGAGAGAGAGTGCCGGAAGTGGCGCAGGCGCTGATGGAAGCGGCCGGCGAACTTTCGGCGGAGCTGGGATATCAAGCGGCAGCGGCGGAATTGGTGGGCGGCGCGGCGGATTAAGGGGACAGGAATGGGATGAACGGCGAGAGCCGTTTTTTTTGGCGGCGCAATCGAATGAGATGGAGTCTCACAATGTGAGACAAGCACCAAGTAGGATTTTGCGGGCCAGCCACGGGGTGTCTGGGGCGCAAAAAAGGCCACGGCAAACTCTCATCTTTCACCGCAAGCGGTAGAGACAGGAGGCGCGCAAATGCGACGCAAACTTTGGCTTGGGATCGTGGTTGCGATTTTGGGGCTGGGGATTTCGGGTGGCTTGCATGCGCAAGTGACGACGACCACTCTATTCGGCAGAGTGACGGACGCAACGGGCGCACCGCTCGTCGGAGCGAGGGTCACGGCGACGAACAAGGACACTAACTTGACGCGCACAGCGCAGAGTGGTCCTGACGGCGAATACCGCATGGAACTTTTGCCCGTGGGAAATTATTCGCTGGAGGTGAGCAACGCGGGTTTCAAAAAATTCGTGAGTAACGGCATTGTGCTGGAGGTGAATGTGCCGGCGCGCGTGGACGCGCCCATGGAGATTGGCGAAGTGAGCCAGACGGTAACGGTGACGGGCGGAGCTCCGCTGGTGAATACCACGAGCGCAGAAGTGGGGCGTACGGTGGAGAACGCCGAAGTGGTGAACCTGCCTTTGGTGAACCGCAACGTATACCAATTGCTGACGCTGACTCCGGGCGTGCAATACAACAGCACGCAATTCGGGCAGCCGAGCATTGTGCTGGGGTATCCGGAGCAGCGGACGTTCATCAACGGCGGAGTGGATGGAGGGGCTGGATCGGTGAGCTACTATCTGGACGGCGGAATCAACATGACGGGATTGCGGAACACCGGAAATATTTTGCCGAATCCGGACGCGATTCAGGAATTTCGGGTGGAGACGAATAACTACGACGCGGAGTACGGGAAGATGTCGAGCGGCGTGATCAACGTGATCACCAAGTCCGGCAGCAACGATTTTCACGGTTCGCTATTTGAATTCACGCGCAACAATGATTTGAACGCGAATTTCTGGGGATCGAAACTGCCGCAGCCTCCCGGGCAGCGCAATCAATTTGGCGGGACGGTGGGCGGCCCGATCATCAAAGACAAAACATTTTTCTTTTTTTCCTACCAGGGGCTGCGGCAGTTGAATAATGCGTTTCTTACCGGCGCGACGGTTCCCACGACAGCCGAGGCGCAGGGCATTTTTCCGAGTGCGCTGCCAAGCCAGTACACGTGCACGGGAAACCCGGAGCAGCTGTGCCCTGCTCTGCTGGACCCGGTGGCGACGAAACTGATTAATGCTTCCGGCGCCGCGACATCGTTCCCGACGATTCCAAGCCCGAATGTGGGTGCGTCAGGATGGCAAGGCACGGCGCGGGCGCCCTTCAACGCGGATGATTTTCTGGTGAAGGTGGACCACAACATCACCAGCAATCAATTGCTGGGAGTGAGCTACTTTGAAACGAGCGGAAACAGCAGCACTCCTCCGCTGAATTCAACGACGCTGCAGCCGAACAGCAACATTCCCTGGGACATCCAACAATATACGTGGCGGCAACAGAATTTGAATCTAAGCGACACGTGGACGGTCAGCCCGAGGCTGGTGAACCAGGCGTGGTTCACGTACACGCGAAACTTCGGAGGGAGATTGAACTTGCCGGCGACTTCGCTGGGCGATCTTGGTTCGGACTTCACGATCCAGGGTCCGAGCTCGCTTCCGCAGGTGACGGTGACGGGATTCTTCACCGGAGCGAGCGCAATCGCCGGGCCGGTGGCGGGCACGAACTTCTATTCGGTGCGCGACGTGGCAACGTACAATCACGGACGGCATTCGATCGCGTTTGGAGTGGAGGAATCGCTGGATAAGGACATTCAACAAACGCTGCTGAACAACTACGGCGTTTTTGGTTTCAACAGCACGAAGGTGACCGACGCGGTTTCCGGCAGTTCGGTGACGGTACCAGCGCTGGCGAATTTCGAATTGGGGTTGCCGACGTCCATATCGCAAGATGTGCCGGTGACCGGCTACACGAACAGTTGGTCAACCGGACTTTTCGTGCAGGATACTTTCCGCATCTTGCCGCGGTTGACGCTGAATCTGGGTTTGCGCTGGGATATTCAAACGCCGCCCACCGATCCGCAGAACCGGGGATCCAGTTTCGAGCAGGGCTGCACGACGACTTGCACGGAATCTACCGTGGTGCCGACGGCGCCGCCGGGAGCGCTTTTCGTCGGCGATCCGGGAATCACGCGCGGCATTGTGCCGGTCCGCTGGCATCATATTTCGCCGCGACTGGGATTTGCGTGGGACCCGTTTGGCGACGGCAAGACTTCGATTCGCGGAGCGGCAGGAGTTTTTTACAGCAGCGTTTCCGGCAATGAGTGGAATACGACGACGAACTTTGAACCGTTTGCGATTCGTTACACGCTCACGAACGTGACTTCGAGCCTGGCCGGAGCGGGCGCTACGGCGACGCCGACGGGGGCGACGCTTTCTTGTCCTTACATTAATCTTGCGTCGAGTTTCGGGACATCGGTTGCGTGCCCGGCGGGGTCAAGCGGGGGCGGACTGACGGGGATTGATCCATTTCCGTACATCTACAATCCGGCGAAGCCTGCGTTTCTGACGCCCGGAGGATCGTTCTTCGGCTTCGCGAAAAATTTTCAGTGGCCCTACACGTACCAGCTGAATTTTTCAGTACAGCGGCAAATCACCCGGGATTTCAGCGTGTCCGCGGCGTACGTCGGAACGTTGAGCCACGATTTGCCTTTCGCGCAGGACATCAATTTTCCGATTCTTACGTCGAACGCGACGAGCGCGAGCTCGAGCATCGTGGCGCGGCGGCCGATCGACAATCCCACGCCGGGCACGACGAAAAGCCCATTCGGAACCGTGCTGCTGGCGCAATCGAACCAGACGGCGTCCTACAACGGGCTGCAGGTGACGGCGCAGAAGAGAATGTCGCAGGGATTTCTCGTGTACGCGTTTTATACGTTCAGCAAGACGTTTGACAGCGTGCAACTAGACAACAACACCACGCAGGGCGGCGCGCAAAACTTCGATAACCTGCGGGAGGAAAGAGGGCCGGCGGACTACGACATCCGGCATGTGTTCGTGGCTTCGGCGGTGTGGCAGCTGAACTATTACAAAGGCGAGAGCTCGCTGGCACGCGGACTTTTGAACGGGTGGTCCATCTCGCCGATCATCAACTTGCACAGCGGCCTTCCGTTTACAGTGCTCAACGGCGTGGATGCCAACCTGAGCGGCAACAGCGCCACGGAGCGCGCCGAATTGGCGCCGGGCGTGGACCCGACGCTCGATCCGCATCGTTCGCGGTCCGCAGCGGCGGCGGAATGGTTTAACACGGCGGCGTTTTCACAGAATTGCGCGAAGAGTTCGCTGACATCGCCGTGCGTTCCAACTGATGGTAACTCAGGGCGGAACATGCTGCGCGGTCCCGGGTTCAAGGATGTGGACCTGGCGGTGTTTCGCGATTTTGCTCTCAAGGAACGATACACGATCCAGGCACGTCTAGAATCCTTGAACGTATTCAACATGGTGAGCTTGAACAATCCGACAGGAAACGGAGCTACGGCGGGATCTTCCACGTTCGGCGTGATCACCAGCGCCGCGCAGATGCGCCAACTGCAGTTTGGCTTGCGCTTCACGTTCTGAGCGTAGTGCCAGGGCGCGTTTAACGATTTTGCAGCTCGCAGCAATGGCAAATGGCCCAGCGGCGCGGATTGATTCGCTGGGTCATTTGCCGCAATCAGACGTGAACTGAATTCCCAATAGAGACGTCCACCCCGGGAGGAATTGCATCATGAGCACGCAAGGGCAAGCCCCTTTTGAAAAGATGGTATTTCGCAAGACGAACACGAAACTTGGGCGGCACGAATTCGTTTCGCCCGCGAACAGCACGATGCGGCATCTGTGCTACGGGCGAATTATCCTGAACGCTGCGACGCCTGAGGTTTCCTATGCGAATGGCGGACACGAAACCGGCTTGGTTTGTCTTTCAGGAAGCGCGGAGGTGAGTATCGGCGCGCAGAAATTTCAACTTGCGCAGTACGACGCGATTTACGTGCCGCGCGACAGCCAGATCGAAGTGAAATCCAGCAATCACGCGGACATTGCGGAATTTTATTCGGATGTCGCACATCATTACCCGCTGCAGTTTGTTTCCCACAAGCAGACCTTGAAGGATCCGTCGCTGCGATTCAAGGCCGGCGGGCCCGGGAACACGCGCGACTTGAACGTGCTGATCGGAAAAAACGTGAGCGCCGGACGTATTCTCGTGGGATTCACATTCTCCGAGCCCGGGAATTGGACGAGCTGGCCGCCGCACGAGCACGCCGAGATGCTGGAGGAGATGTACGTTTATTTCGACATGCCGGAGCCGGCTTACGGACTTCAGCTGGTGTACAACAACACCGAGTATCCGGAGCTAGTGACCCCGGTGCGTGACGGCGATGTGGTATTGATGCCCAGCGGGTATCATCCGAATATAGCCGTGCCGGGATATCGCATCGCGTTTTTGTGGGCGATGGCGGCGCATCGCGAAGTGGAAGACCGGCAGTTCGGCGTGGTGAATATTCAGCCGGGGTTTCAGGAGGGTGGATCGGGGCTGGAGGTAGCCCGCAAATGAGCAGGGCGCATTAGCCAAAGGGAGCAGATGCGGGAAGAAAAACCGATCGGGGAGGGCGGGACTGCTGACGGCGCATCCGTGGCGACGCTTACGGGAGCGCGGAAAGTTGGAATATTCGCGGGGAATTTCCGCTGGGTTATCTGCGCGCTTTTATTTTTCGGCGTCACCAAGAATTACATGGACCGCCAGGTGCTGGGGGTGCTGAAAGGCACGCTGCAGCACGATCTGGGTTGGAACGATATTGATTATGGAAATTTGGTGTTTGCGTTTCAGGCGGCTTATGCCGCGGGAATGATTTTAGTGGGCCGTTTGATTGACCGGCTGGGCACGCGCGTTGGGTATGCGGTCGCGATGGTTTTTTGGAGCCTGGCGTCCATGGGACACGCGATCGCGAATTCGCTGACGGGATTCATGATTGCGCGATGCGCATTGGGTTTCGGGGAAGCGGGAGTTTTTCCGGCGAGCATCAAGTGCGTGGCGGAATGGTTTCCGAAAAAAGAGCGAGCGCTGGCGACGGGGATATTCAACGCCGGAACGAATATCGGGGCGATCATTACGCCGCTGGTGGTGCCGTGGATCGTGGTGCACTGGGGTTGGCGCTGGGCGTTTATTTGCACTGGAGCGCTGGGTTTTGCGTGGTTGATTTTGTGGCTGCTGCTTTACCGTGAACCGCGGGAGCATCCTTTCTGCGCCGAGAGCGAACGCGAGTATATCGAGAGCGACGCGGAAATCGCGCAGGGGAAAATCCGGTGGGCGCAGCTGCTGCCGCACAGACAGATGTGGGCGTTTGCGGCGGGGAAATTCATGGTTGACCCGATCTGGTGGTTTTACCTTTTTTGGATCCCGGACTATTTGCAACGCGAACACGGCTTACACCTGACGCAAATCGGGCTGCCCATCCTGGTGATTTACGTGATTTCCGATGCGGGGAGCGTTGCCGGCGGCTGGCTTTCGTCGAATTTGATTCGCCGAGGGTTTTCGGTGAACGCCGCACGGAAATCCGCGATGTTCGTTTGTGCGCTGAGCGTCTTGCCGATTGCGATCGTGTACCGGATTTCCGGATTGTGGCCGGCCACGCTGGTGATTGGACTCGCGGCCGCGGGGCATCAGGGATTTTCGGCGAATTTATTCACTTTGGCGTCGGATTTGTTTCCGTCGCGGGCTGTTGGGTCGGTGGTGGGAATTGGAGGGATGGCCGGAGCGATTGGAGGAATGCTGATCGCGGAGATTGTGGGGCACGTGCTGCAGTGGACCGGCAGCTATGTGGTTCCTTTTTTCATCGCGGCGTCGGCTTATCTGATCGCTTTAATGTTCATTCAGATTTTGAGCCCCGAGCTCGCGCCGGCGCCCATCGGAGCAGCTTGAAGCGATGAGCCTGGAATTATTTCAATTGAACGGCAAGAACGCGCTGGTGACCGGTTCGCATAAGGGGCTGGGCGCTGCGATCGCGGTCGCGTTGGCGGAAGCCGGAGCGAACGTCGGTTGCCACGGGCGAAATGCGAAGCCGGGAGAGGCTTGCGAAGAGATTCGCGCGCTCGGCAAGAAGACATTTTATTTTGCGGGCGACGTGGCCGACGCGAAAGTGTGTTCGGGCTTGGTTGAAAAGACCGTGAGCGAATTCGGGTCCATCGACATTCTGGTGAATAACGCCGGCATGATTCGGCGCGCGCCTGCCGCGGAGCACTCTATCGAATATTGGGACGAAGTGATCGCCGTGGACCTTACGGCCGTGTTTCGGCTTTCCCAGCTTGCGGGCCAGCACATGATCCGGCAGGCGAAGGGCGGCAAGATCCTGAACATTGCGTCGGTGCTTTCGTTTCAAGGTGGCGTGAACGTGCCGGGCTATGCCGCCGCGAAGGGAGGAGTGGCGCAGCTGACCAAGGCGCTGGCGAACGAATGGGCCGGTAAGAAAATTGATGTAAACGCGATTGCGCCAGGATATATGGCGACGGACAACACGGAGGCGCTGCGCAACGATGCGGCGCGCAGCCGGCAGATTCTGGAGCGAATTCCCGCGGGGCGCTGGGGAGAGCCACGCGACCTCGCAGGAGCGGCTGTGTTTCTGTGTTCTTCGGCGAGCGACTACGTTGACGGACACGTTCTGGTGGTGGATGGCGGGTGGCTCGGGCGTTGACGATGAAACATGCCGTGCTGTGCGGGAGATTGGGAGGAATTCGATGGGCGTAAGTGCGGATCAGTTTCCGGACCTGGTGGTGGTGAGAGTTGAGGCGGCGCCGGAATCGAAGCCGGAACCTGGCCTGACCCGAAAAGTGATGGCTTACAACGACAAACTTTTTCTGGCCGAGCACCGGATGGTGAAGGGCTGGGCCGGAAGCGTGCATAGCCATCCGCACGATCAAGTCGTTTACGTGGTGCGAGGACATTTGAAAGTGACATGCCAGGGGAAAACTTTTGAGATTCGCAGCGGCGACAGTTTTGTGGTGCGCGGCGGCGTGGAACACGGAGCTGCGGCGCTGGAGGATTCGGTGGTGGTTGATGTGTTCACGCCGTGCCGCGAGGACTACATCGTTTGATTATGCCTGGCACTCGAGTTCGCGGGGCGTGGTTGATGCTGGGTATTGTGGGCGTGGCGCTTTTATGCGCTGTGGGCCCGTGCCAGGCGCAGGAAGCATCAGCTGCGACGGCGGGTAATGCATCGGGGCCGGTCAAGACTGCTGACGTCAACAACGAGATACGGGATTTTCTTGCGCGGCAAGTTAGCGCTCACGTGGCGGACATCAAGAGTCTAAATCCGCCGCCGGAGCGAGTTGTGGGCGCGTTGACCACCGGCGAATTCTCCTGGGGAACTTTTATGCGCGCGCTGGCGGCGTACTCGGAGTTTGCGCATACACGGATGGTGGCGGGGCGCGACGTGGTTCCGATGATTGCGGGGATGGCGCCGATTGAATTGCGGCGGGGCGGAAAGGCTTGGGCGCAACTTTATGCGGCGCAGGCGCTGCGGTCGTTCGGGACTGATTTGAATCACAACGCGTTGTGGCAAAGCTTGTCGCCGGACGAGCAAAAACAGTGGAAGGTGCTGCTGGATCCGGGGCGATTCTACGACGTGAAGACGCGCAAGTTGATCAAGCTGCCTGAGAACTATTTCGGAGTGGCGGCGCGCATTGCAGCGATCGATTTTCAGCTCGGGTTGATGACGGATCGCAAGTACGTGGACGATTTGCTGGACCGCGCGGCACGGCAATTCACCAGCGGAGCTCTATTCGCGGACGATGCCCTGCCGACGGGAAGGTACGACAGATATTCGAACGAGTACGCGCGAGCGATTTACGATGCGGCGGAGACGATCGGGCGCGCGGACGTGATGAAAGCGGTGGCGCCTTCGCTGCACGCGCAGATGCAGCTGTGGTGGGACCTGCTTTCTCCAGATGGATACGGCTACTCCTGGGGCCGGAGCCTGGGAGCGATCAGTTATATGGATACGATGGAGATTGCCGCGTTCGTCGGTGAACATCCGGAATTTCGTCCCGCGCCGATCGCGCAACTGGCCGCAGCTTATTACGCCGCGTGGCGTTGGCTGCGACACGATTTCGATGAAGAAAGGCATCTGCTTACGGTGTTCGCATTCGGCCAAGGGGATTACAGCTACATCACCAAGGAACGCGAATCGCAGCAAACGACGACTTTCCTTGCGAAAGTGATCAACGCGGACGAAGAATTTATGAGCGTGCTGGCGAAGGAAGGCGTGGCCAGCTTTGCTGCGCAGCCTTCGTTGAGCAACGTTGCGCGATTCGTTTATTTTCGTGACGAACCTGGCCGGAAGTTCGGAGTGTGGGTGGTGCGCCAGGGAAATTTCCATTTTGCGTTGCCGTTCGTGACTGGTCCGCGGGCGGCGACCTCCGATTACGAGCCTGCGCCGCACGGTTTGCCGGGGTTCGCCGTGCCGGTTGAGAAAATTTATCCGTGTTTCATTCCGTTTATCGACCTAGAGGATGGCAGAACGATCGCGGGGGCAGATGGCGGCGATGAGATTCACCCTGCGGCGGACGGGTTGTCGGTTACCGCGATTTGGAATCGCTGGGTGGTGGTTGGGGCGAAGGCTGGAGAGACGGTGGATCCCGGGCTGAAATCGCAGGTGACTTGGTCTATTTCCGACGGGAAAAATCTTTACCGGACCGAGTCGCTTACTGCATCGAAGGAGCTGCGAATTCGCCGGATCTGGATGGCGGTGCCGACTCGGGCGGATGTGATTAAAACGTCTGTGACGGACGGAGCGCGGATTGACGAATTCACGTCGCCGCAATTTTCTTTGGACGCGCGTGTTCTGAATTCCGACTGGCCTGTGCGGATATCGGCGTTTGCGACTGGCGACGATCCTTTGGGGCGAGGAGATCGTGGCGCCATTCCTTTGCACTTGATGCTGGAGACTGCGCACGAGTTTACATTGTCGGCGAACTCGCCGCTTAAATGGGAAATCGAGTTGACGAGCGTTGTTGAGCCAGGCTCGTAGAGGCATGGAGATCATTGTGAGCAGCGCGGCGATCTCGCGCGGACGAGCGACGAAAATATGAACATCAAGCCTAAAGAGAATTGCCGGTGGGATCTGCTGAGCCTGGGCGAAGTGATGTTGCGATTCGATCCTGGCGACAGGCGGATTTGGACTACGCGGCGGTTTGAAGTGAGCGAGGGCGGCGGCGAGTACAACGTGGCGCGCGGCCTGAAGAGATGTTTTGGTTTGGATACGGCCGTGGTCACCGCGCTCGCTGATAATCCGATTGGCCGACTGGTCGAGGATTTGATGAATCAGGGCGGCGTGGATCACTCACTGACGAAGTGGGTTCCCTACGATGGAGTCGGCCGGGCGGCGCGCAACGGTTTGACTTTTACCGAGCGCGGGTTCGGCGTGCGGGCCGCGCTGGGTTGTTCGGATCGCGGGCATACCGCGGTTTCGCAGCTGCAGCCGGGAGATATTGATTGGAATCACATTTTCCGCGATTTAGGCGTGCGCTGGTTTCACACCGGAGGAATTTTCTGCGCGCTTTCGGTCTCGACGCCGGAAGTAGCCATGGAAGCGATGCGAGCGGCGCGGGAAAACGAAGTGATTGTTTCTTACGATCTGAATTATCGCGAATCGCTTTGGAAATCTTACGGCGGCAAGAAACAGGCGCAGGCGGTGAACCGGCAGATTGCGAAGTATGTGGACGTGATGCTGGGAAATGAAGAGGATTTTTCCGTGGCGCTCGGGTATGACGTGCACGGAGTGGACGAGCAATTTTCCGATCTCTCCTCAGACAATTTCAAAGCGATGATCGAGGTCGTGTTGAAAGATTTTCCATTTCACGTGGTGGCCACTACCTTGCGCAAAGCAACGAGCGCGACGCGCAACGATTGGGGAGCGATCTGCTACCACGGGGGCAATTTTTACGAAGCGACGCGGCGCGCTGACCTCGAAATCTTCGATCGCGTGGGCGGCGGCGACTCGTTCGCTTCGGGATTGATTTATGGATTTCTGGCCGGTAAGGGGCCGCAATGGGCCGTGGAATGCGGGGCGGCGCACGGCGCGCTGGCGATGACGACTCCCGGGGACACGACCATGGCGACGTTGAAAGAAGTGGAACAAGTGATGAAAGGAGCGGGCGCGCGAATCGTGCGTTGAATCGGCTCGGGCCCAGCGGAAAAACGATGAATAAGGATACGGCCCTGCGGCGCGCACTCGCGACGGGGATCATCCCGGTGATCCGCGCTGCTTCGGCCGAAGATGCGCTATTTGCGGCAGAAGCGGTGCTGGCGGGAGGCATAAACATTGCAGAAATCACGATGACGGTGCCGGGCGCGACAACGGTGGTTGCGCGCCTTGCGAAAGAGATGCCGGACATTCTAGTGGGCGCCGGCACGGTGCTGAATGCGGATGCGGCGCAGCGCTGCCTGGATGCGGGCGCGCAATTCCTGGTGAGTCCAGGCCTAAATCTGAAAACGCTGGAATATGCGCAGAAACAAAACGTGCTGATGATCGCGGGAGCGCTGACGCCGACGGAAGTGTTGGCGGCTTGGGAAAATGGAGCCGACTTGGTAAAAATATTTCCGTGCGCGCAGGTCGGCGGCGCGAGCTACATACGCGCGTTGAAGGGGCCGTTCCCGGAAATTCCGCTGGTACCCACGGGCGGAGTGAATCTCGATACGTGCGCGGATTTTATCGCCGCGGGCGCCAGCGCGCTGGGAGTGGGCGGTGAATTGATCGTGAAAGAAGCCATCCGCCACAGAAACTCGGCGGTGATATCGGAATTAGCGCGCCAAATGCTCGAAGCGGTCCAAGGCGCGCGCGCGAAGAACTGAGTCGGTTCGCGATGTCGCCGTTCGTCCCGATTCACAATGTAGATTTTGCGGGAATCATCAGCGACGCGATTGCGGCGCTGGCTGCCGCCAGAGCTGCGCAGATCAGCGTGACGGCGCGGAAGCCGAAGACGAAGGCTCTGGAGATGGATGCTTGGATCAACTTGGTCGTGCCGGCGTCGAGGCCGGACGGTAGGTCGAGGCCGGCTAGCTTGATTTCGTTCGAGCGAAGGTAGTGGAGAACGCCGGGTGGGAGTTGCGTGTTCGCGAGACTGTGATTCAAGCTCGTGCTGAATAATCTCACCATCACAATGCCGAGGGTGGCTATGGCGAGTACGCCCGCGACGCGGGCCACTGCGTTGTTGATGCCCGAGGCGGCGCCGGCGCGATTCTGATCTACCGCATTCATTACGACGGTGGTGAGCGGCGCGACGCTGATCGCGAATCCAAGACCGAGAACGACGAACGCCGGGAAAAATGATTTCCAGTAGCTGGCTCCGACACTGGGCAGGGCGAAGAGCAAGAAGCCGGTTGCTGTAATCAGCGGACCGACGATCAGCGGCGTCCTGGGGCCATAGCGTGCGACGAGGCCGCCGGACCAGCGCGATAGAAGAAATACGAGCAGAATCAGCGGGAGCGCGGCGGCGCCGGCGGCGGTTGTCGAGTATCGCTGCACCTGGATCAGGTTCATTGGGAACAAGAAAAAGAAAATGCCAATCGCCGAGTAGAGAAATAGCGTGAGCAGGTTCGCGCCGCTGAAACTGCGCGAGTGGAACAACGTTAGCGGGACCATTGGTGAACTTACGCGGGATTCGACGAACGCGAAGGCTATCAGGCACCCGAAGCCTAGGATCAAGCTTCCGAAAACCTTAGGGTCGGCCCACCCGAGATTTGCGGATTCGATAAAACCGTATACAACGCCGGCCAATCCGACGGTTGCTACGAATGCGCCCAGCGAATCTACGCGACCGGCGGCTGTATTGCGGCTTTCCGGAATATGCCATAGCGATATTGCGATCACGGCCGCCGCTAGCGGAACGTTGATGAAGAAAACCCAGCGCCAGGACGCATGCTGGATCAGCCAGCCGCCGAGAACCGGTCCGCCGGCGGTGGTGATCGCAGTGAAGCCGGACCAAATGCCGATCGCCTGGCCGCGGGTTTTTTCGTCGAAAGATGCGCTGATGATAGAAAGACTTCCCGGGACGAGGAACGCGGCGCCGATTCCTTGGATGCTTCGCGCGAGGACGAGCTGCTGAATGTCGGCAGCGAGGCCGCATGCGACGGAAGCGGCGGCGAAAACTCCTACACCTATCAGGAACATCAATCGGCGACCGTAGAGATCGCCGAGAGAGCCGCCGACCAGAATTAAAGCTGCCAGGAGCAATCCGTAAGACTCGACAACCCACTGGACGCCGACTACCGTGGCGTGAAGGCTGGATTGGAGCGCAGGCAGAGCGACGTTTACGACGGTGCTGTCAATAAACGCCATGCTGGAACCGAGGATGGTGGCTGCGAGGATCCAACGCCGCGCGGGCGCCGCGCTAGGAACGTTTGAGTTGCCTGCGCGGATCAGGACTTCGTCGCATGGCGGTTTCACGACGCTAGGATAAGGCAACGAAGGCGATCCGCGCAGTGCTTCGTGGTTTTGGGCTCCGCTTCCGCAATGCTCAGCGATGTTTGATGAAGTCGCCGGTCTGCAGCTCGTTTACTGCCTGGCGCAGCTGCTCCTGCGTGTTCATCACGATTGGCCCGTACCACGCGACCGGCTCCTCGATCGGCTTGCCAGACACCAACAGGAAGCGAATGCCTTCCTTGCCGGCATGCACGACGATCTCATCACCGCGATCGAAGAGGACGAGCGAGTGATTGCCGACTTCATATTTCGCAGGCGCGTCGGGAGTGTCTACTCGCTCGGTTAAAACCGCGCGAGGTTGCGACGAGTCGCGGAACGTGCCGGAGCCTGCGAAGACGTAGGCGAAGGCGTTGCGCGTGGTTTCGATTTTGAGGCGTTTGGTTTGGTCCGGCGGAACCGAAATATCGAGGTAACTCGGATCGGCAGCAACGCCTTCCACCGGTCCCTTCTTGCCCCAGAATTCGCCGCAGATGATGCGCGCGCGGGTGCCGTCATCGTCGGTGACTTCCGGAATCGCGCTGGCAGGAATGTCCTGATAGCGCGGATCGGTCATCTTCATTGCCGCGGGCAGATTGGCCCAGAGCTGGAAACCGTGCATGCGGCCGTGCGAATCGCCCTTGGGCATTTCCTGATGAAGGATGCCGCTGCCGGCGGTCATCCACTGCACGTCGCCAGCGGTCATTTTGCCTTTGTTGCCGAGACTATCGCCGTGCTCGACGGAACCAGCGAGGACGTAAGTGATGGTCTCGATGCCGCGGTGCGGATGCCACGGAAACCCGGCGAGATAATCGTCCGGATTCTCGTTGCGAAAATCGTCGAGCAGCAGGAACGGATCGAAGTCCTTGGTTTTGCCGAAACCGAAGGCGCGCTGCAGCTTTACACCGGCGCCTTCGATTGTCGGAGTGGTTTGAATGATCTGCTTTACTGGACGTAGGGACATCTTATTTCCTTTGTGCCGCCGGGACGCGCGCGGCTTGGACGCCTTCTTTCTTTATGCGCCTGGCGGCCTGGATATTTCAAGCCTTCACGAACTGCACGTCGAGCGTGATTGTGACTTCTTCACCGACGAGAATGCCGCCGGTTTCGAGCGGAGCGTTCCAGATCAGACCGAAGTCTTTGCGGTTGATCTTGGTGGTGGCGGAAAGCCCGATGCGGGTATTGCCCCAGGGATCTTTTCCCGGCGCGGTCGGACCTTCGACATTGAAGACGACGTTGCGGGTGATGCCATGGATTGTAAGGTCGCCCGCGACCGTGTGCTCGCCGTCTCCTGAGCGGGTTATCCGAGTGGATTTGAAAGTGAGCGCGGGGAACTTTGCGACGTCGAAAAAGTCGGCGCTCTTGAGATGCTCGTCACGCTGCGGATCGCGCGTGGTGATGGAAGCCGCATCTAGGGTGGCTTCGATGTGAGATTTGGCCGAGTCGGATTCGTTGTGGGTGAGGACGCCCTTGACGCCAGTGAATTGGCCCTTCACGTGAGAGATCATCATGTGCTTTACCTTGAACTCGGCGCTGGAGTGAACCGGGTCAATGTTCCAGGTGCTGGTGGCGGATTGCGGTGTGGCTGTTGCGCTCATTTCCTTCTCCTTTGGGTGCTGCTTTTACTGCGTTTGTTGGATTAGATGCGTTATACCGATATTCGTTGCAACGACTATTTGACCTAACAAAATCAGAGTACGCGGCTGCGGGCTACTTGCAGCAGTCCTGTTAAGGTCTTTAGTTGCCGGGGCCCCAGATGGCCCAGCTGTTGGCGATGGCCGGCCTGGACCGGTTTATCTAACTTCGCGAGCAACTTCAAGCCTGCGGGCGTGATGCGGGCCATCACCGTGCGGCGGTCCTTGGTTTCGCGGCAGCGTGAGATTAGAGTGCGCTTCTCGAGTCTGTCGAGAAGGCGAGTGACGTCCGGATCGCGGGTGATCATGCGGTTGGCTATTTCTCCGCAGGGCAGGCCTTCGGGCGCGCCACGCAGGATGCGGAGGACGTTGTACTGGGTGGCCGAGAGGTCTTCGGCTTTGAGGACGTGGTTGAGGCCGCGAGAGAGCATGTCCGTGGTGCGCAGGAGGTCGAGGAACGCAGCTTCTTCGGGCGAGGATATCGCGCGGCGCTTGGTTTCGGAGTGATTCGTTGATTTCATCCAGGTGATAATACTCGTTATAACGATTATTGTCAAGACGACTTATGATGCGGCGAACACCCGGGCGGACACGGGCCGGGCTCTGCAGTGATTGCCCGATTGTCGAACGTGCTTCTAGCGCTCAGCTTCGAGGTTGCGCCACGACTTGACTTACGGAAGGTTGCACTCAGCGAATGATACTTGGAATCGATGGTGCCCGAGAGAGGACTCGAACCTCCACTCCCTTGCGAGAACTAGCTCCTGAAGCTAGCGCGTCTGCCAATTCCGCCACTCGGGCAATTTGCTGGCAAAAGTACGAGGCTGAAGTATATTGACTTGTGGATAGGGGTTTGTCAACGAAGCGTGGTCGTCGCGGGGACTGCGATGCCTTTTGAGTTTGGAATGAACGAGGTTCTGCTGCCTATTTACCGCCCTCGGCAACGCTGACACGCCCGCTGCGTCCCAAACGACGCGGGACACAGCTGCCGCTACACGAACCCTTGGCTCCGCAGTGGCTTCGAGGCCGCTGGGCTCATCGGAGAACGGTGGTTCGGCGCGATTGGCGTAGGCGCGCGGTTTGTCAACTTAGCACAGGGGTGTCATCATGCCTTGACCGGGTTGCTGGATGGCACTACAGTGAGGCGCTGGGGCCGCGGAGAATAGGAGGCGAAACAATGGCGACAACCCGCGCGATGCTGGAGCGGCGGCGGTTTGCGCGCGTATTTATACGCATCCCTGTGCAGCTTTTCAGTAATAGTCTGGACGGCGAGCCGCTGGTGACCCTGGCGGAAGCGATCGCCGTGAGCCGGTGCGGCGCGCTGGTGCGCGCTCCGCTGGAACCGGCGCTGGGTTCGCGGCTGGAAGTGCTGAATGGGGTCTCGCAGGAAGTGCAGGAGTTTCGCGTGATTCGGATCAATGACTCCAAGGACCAGGGCGTATTCGAATTGGGCCTGGAAATGCTTTACCCCACCCGCAACTTCTGGGGAATTCAGTTCCCGGATGACCGCCTTACCGCTTGAAATCGCGGGCTGTCGGGGTGCTATAATCCCCCGAAACCTAGCTTAAGCTACGGGCCCGCGCGGGCCAATTTGCATTCGGGAAGTCTTCGCGGCCGGCGGGCGGGAGGCACCCATGGAAAGCATCGAAGGACCACTGCTAGGCGTACTGGTTGTTTGGGGAGTGGTGACCGCCGCACTGATCGCGCTGTTGGCCTACCGCGGGACGCTGGAAATCCACGAAGACGATCAAATATTTTTGGATAAAGCCGGCGACTCGATGGCCAGCGAGCAACGCGAAATTGTGGCGCGGATCGAGAAGCTGGGCAAACCGATCAAGCTGCTGATGATTTCTTCGATTGTGTTGCTGGTGGCCGCGGCGGGGGTTTGGTTGTTTAACGGGTTCAAGAATTTCTAGATTCGCGCGGGGCGCCGCAATTGCACGGTCTTCACGGCTGGTCATTCCGAAGGCGAACTCAACTCGAGGTGTTTGCTTTTTTCTCAAAGTTGCGCAAAAGCAGATCCTTCGCTGCGCTCGGGATGTCAGCAACTCTCTCTACAAATTGTAGAACCACACTCATTTTGGATGGTTCGGTACGGCTTTTAGCTGCGCCTAACGCAAAGCTTCTACTTCGCGATTCCACGTGCGATTCGGAAGCCATAATCCGCGTATTGAAATTCTGGAGGGATACTGGAGCGGGCGGCGCAGCGCGAGACTTTGGTGTAATGCCGCCAAGAGCCGCCGCGAGAGCTTCGGCGGGTTCCTTCGGTTGGGCCTGGCGGGTTGCGCTCCGGCGAAACGCGGTAGTAATCCGCGTCGAACCAGTCCGCGCACCATTCGTGGACGTTTGCACCGATGTCGCATAGGCCGTAGGCGTTGCGCTCGGCTTGGCCGACTCGCTCGGGACGTGTCTTCCACCTCATTGAATAATTTCGCAAGGTCTCCGGAGCTTCGTCACCCCAGGGAAATCGTTTTTCTTCTAGGCCACCGCGACACGCGCGTTCCCATTCAGCTTCTGTCGGTAAACGAAAGCTCGCGCTCGTGCCTACGGCTTGATCGGCGGCGCGTTCATTTGAGTGGCCGCACATTTGATTCAGCCATTCGCAGTAGGCTACGGCGTCGAACCAGGACGGTGCGACGATGGGTTGCTCGGACTCCGAGAAGTTCAGGTCGTTCCAATGCAGAGGCTGACGGTGGCTGGTGGCTTTCAAGAATTTTGCGTATTCGGCGTTGGTAACTTGGCATTCGGCTAGTTCGAAGGCGTCTATCCAGACGCGATGGACGGGTTGTTCGTTGTCCTGACCGGTGGGGCTGCCCATCTGGAACCAGCCTTCGGGAATTGGCAGCATGCGCGGTGCCATGATGTCCGCGGGGACCGCGGAGGCGGGATTGGAGGTTTCGGTCACGTTCGTTTTCGATCTTCCGCGATGAAAACCTTCCAAGAGCGGGATTTTGCGGCTTCGCTTTTTATGCTCGAGTTTGTTTTCAGCCGCTGCGCGCCTAAAGGCGGCCGCTACAAAAGCACAACAGCGTTCAATTTTGCGATGCCGAGTGTTTGGTCTGGCTTAGCAAGTTGACGAACAGGCGATAGGCGCCGGGGACGCCTGCTGGCAGCTCGCGAAAGAAGGAAAGGCCTGTGTAAATGTAGAGGCCTTGGCCATCGCGGGCGTAGACCAGTGAGCCCTTCGATTCCGGTTCGCCGGGATCGGTGAGGCCCAGCACCGGAGTATATTTCGAATTGAATGTGCCCCAGAAATAAAGGCCGCGCTCCTGCACCCAGCCTTGAAAATCCGCCATGGTGATTTTGTTCGGCGAATTCAGCAGTGGACTATCGGGCGCGAGGAACGTTACCGGCGAATTTGCGTCGGTGACGCGCGAAGTTTGCTCCGGCATGGTGGCCTTGAATGGCGCGGGGAGTTCCGAATTCCAGGCGAAGTCGCGCTGATATTGGACCAGAAGCGTGCCGCCGCGTTCTACATAATTCAGCAGGCGCGAATTCGCGCGAAGGAGATCCGGGCGCAGTTCGTAGGCGCGAATGCCGACGGTGATGGCGTCGTACTGGCTGAGATCGCCGAAAGCGAGTGCGACATCGTCGAGCATATCCACGCGGACGCCAAGTTGGCGGAGAATTTCGGGCAGCGGGTCGTTATCGGCGGCGATGTAGCCGACGCGGAGACCAGCGGGCACGACCAGATTCAGGACGTGAACTTTGGCGTCGGCTGGCTCGCTCCAGTCGCGCGTGGGCAAAGTGGGAATGGGCGCGAGTGAAGTGCTGAATAGCTCGTCGCCGATGCGCGCGAAGGGGTGCAAGGTGTACGCGCCCGCGGCAACTCCGACCGGCGGCGTCACCACAAATTGCACGAGTTGGTCGCCGGCCCCTGAAAAAACCATGGGACCTTGGACCTTCGGTACTTCTAAGGTCCAGCCCTTCGGTGCGTCCAACCCTATGCCCACCTTCACTTCCTTGGTCCCGTGGTAACGCACGCGGGCGAAGAGCTTTACGGGCATGGCGGCCCGCTTTTCGGGGACCATGATTTGTTTCGGTTCAACGGTGATCGTTACCGCCGGAACGAGTTCGAGCGGGTAAGTGAGAATGCCGGTGGTGGTGGCTTCGACGGAATTCACCGGGCGATCGATCGCGAATTCATAGCCTGCGACGTTTACCGGAAGCGCGAGGCGCACGAGCGGCGGAGGAAACGGAAGGATTACGTCGCCGGGGCGCGAAGGCGCTTTGGCATCGGCGGGAATGGCAATGTTGAAGCGCGACGCATCTGATTCTTTGGCGTCGGCGGGAGTGACGGTCCAGCCGGTAGGGACGACGAAGCTCGACGCGCTCAAGGTCCATTTCGCTGGGACAGCAGGCTCGCCGGACACGACTACATCCACTGAAAATTTCTCACCTGCTACGACTTCGTGACCGTTGGCGCGCGCTTCGAACGGGATTGCGATGTCGTCCGCGAGGGCCAAGTCAATGCGACTCTTTACGCCATCCAGTTCCCACAGCGCGGATTTTTCGTCGTCGCCGGATTCTTTGGCTATTTGCTCGCGGAGCGCGGCGATTTCTTTTCCGGCCGCGGCGAGTGAATTTGCGGCGGAGATGCGGTCGAGGTCGAGAGCGGATTTGGCAGCCGCGGCGAGATTTTGATCGGCGGAGGCGAGCGCGGGAGCCAGAGTCTCTTGCAAATTTGGGAAGCGGCGCCCTAGAGACGGGAGCGGCTCAGCCAGCAAATTTTTGTCAAACGAACCGGCGGGTCCTTTTGCGTCTTCCTTCACCAGGTAGATGGGGCGGCGAAAAAACGCGTTGCCGAAAAACGCGGGAGTTCCCTGCGAGCGATGTTGCGCGTGGCCTTCCATTCCGATCTCGACGTAACTTTTTCCCCATAGTGGCGAGACTTCGTTCACTGGAAGCTGCACGGCTCCGGCGGTGCTGCCATCGCGCGCGAGCCGTGTTTCCAGAGTTACTTTCCAGGGCGTGAGGCCCTCCGCGATTTGTTCCGGATACATTTTGGGATCGGCTGCCGCGGCAACCGCTTGCGGAGTGAGGATGCCACTCTCTTGATGATGGCCGTGGCCGGAATGCACGCCGCCCCAGCCGTTGATGACCACGTCCGGGCGATAGGTGCGAATCACGCGGACCATGTCTTCGAGCGCGAGGCCGTCCCAGACTTTAAGGGCCTGCTCGGGAGTTTTGACGTAGCCGGTATCGAGCGCACGCGTGAAATATTGATGCACGCCGTAGTATTTTCCGGCGGCGAGAAGTTCTTCGGTGCGGATGACCCCCAACTCGCCATCCTGTTCGGGGCCGATGGCATTCTGGCCGCCTTGGCCGCGCGTGATGGTGAGGAGCGCGACGTCGGCGTCGAGTCCATGGGAGAGATAAGCGAGGAGGCTCGACCATTCGTCATCGGGATGCGCGGTGATGAAAAGAATGCGGGTATTGACGCGCGATTTATTGATGGCTTCGACGGTTTCCTGGAGCGATTGGGCACGGACGGGCCGGGCTGCACCGACGAAGGTAAAAACTGTGGAGAGCATGGCGATAAAACTTCGCATAGCTTTTGTTGAGATGCGCGACTTCGTGATGCGGTGCTGCGTTCGGTGCGACTGCGCGAGCTGGGAATTCACGATCCGATTCAAGAGCCGGCCTCCTCGAAGGGCCACTGGCGCAGCATGCGCGCGCGTCCCAAGTACACCAGAATACCTGCGACCATGGCCGCAAGCGAGGCCAACATCGGCCGGCGTCCCGTGGAAATAAAAATGGCAGTCCAGCCGGCGATCGCGAGCAAGGCCGGCACGGGATAAAGCCACATGCGGAAAGGCCAGCGGTCGGCTTTCCAGCGGCGATGGAGCATCATCAGGCCGACCGCCTGACCCACAAATTGGATGAGGCAACGCATGGCCAGGATGGCGCGAATCACAGAGAAAAGACTGAAAAAGAGGCAAATCACGATAGAGACGGCGCCCAGAGCGAGGAGCGAAATGTGGGGAAAACGCTTGGTGGGATGCACGCGGGCGAAGGCGGAGAAGAAATTGCCGTCGAGGGCGGCGGCGTAGGGCACTCGGGAATAGCCGAGCGTGGCAGAAAAGATCGAGCCGAAGGCGAGGACCAGAATCAACGCAGTGGCGAGAGTGGCCCAATTCATGCCGAAGGCGCGTTCGACGAAGAGACTCACTACGAAGGGCGAATTTTGCGCCTCGCGCCAGGGGATGACGCTGAGAATACTGGTCTGCATGAGGAAATAAAGGATGGCGATGCCGAAAATCGAGAGGAAAATCGCGCGCGGGATATTTTTGCCGGGGTCTTTCATCTCGCCGCCGAGATTGCAGACGTTGTAGTAGCCCAGGTAGCTGTAAACGGTTTGCACCGAGGCGTGGCCCAGGCCCGCGAAGAAAATCCAGGAGAAGCTCCAGGTTCCGGCGGGGAACGTTAGCAAATTGGCGGCGTTGAAGTGGGTGGCGCCGCCGTAGATGAGCCACAGAATTGTGCCGAGGACGATTACCCACAGAACGGTAGAAATTTTGCCGATGGCAGTGATGCGGCGATACAAGAGGGCTACGGCGACGACGATCAGCAGGACAGCGATGACCCGATCGTAGGCGGCCAAAACTTGGGCGGCATCTTTGGCGTGCGCGTTAAACCAATTCGTGACGCCGGGAATTTTCCCGGTCAGATATACAGAGTAGTCGGCGAAGCCCAGAGCGCCGGAAGAAATGCTGAGCGGCGCTTGAAATAAAGTCTGCCAGATATAGAGGAAGGACATCAGGCGGCCGAGGCGATTGGCGCCGTAGGCTTCGCGGAGAAAAACGTAACTGCCGCCGGCCTGCGGCATGGCGGCGCCGAGTTCGGCCCAGACGCAGCCATCGAGCGCGGCGAGGACGGCTCCGACGACCCACGCGAGGATGCATTGCGGGCCGCCCATCGCCCGGATGATGAACGGAATGACGATGAACGGGCCGATGCCAACCATGAACGTCATGTTCAGGGAGGTGGCTTCGACGAGGCCGAGGCCGCGTTCGAGTTTTTCTGGTTCGGGCATTGGTTATGCGCGTGAAAGGAAGGCCAGCATAGCAAGAAAGGCGCACGGGGGCCGTCCGAAAACCGAAGGGGTCTGGGATAACATTGTGGGCGAGAGTTCATACACTACTCGCAGATGCCAACTACTCGCTCATCCGTGATGTTTCTTGGTGCGCCGTTCAGCACGGTTCTTGGAGTGGCGATTACCGCGGCAACGGTCTTGGCGCTCGGCATTGGATATTTCCACGCGCGACGGCGGCGCGCGTTTCCCGCTTACGGCTGGCTTGGCTGGGTGGCTTTGATTAGCGCCGAAGTGTTGATGTTCGCGCATGTTGAGCCGGTGGCAACTTATTTCACGCCCATCGCATGGAGCGCTTACATTTTGATCGCGGATGCGGTCGTGCTGGCTGTGACGAACCGCTCACGGTTGAACGATGCGCCGGTGGTGGTGGCGCGGATGGCGCTGCTTTCGATTCCACTGTGGCTGATTTTCGAAGCGTACAATCTGCGGCTACAAAATTGGACTTATGTGGGCGTGCCGTTGCCGTGGCTGGCGGGCTATCTCGGTTATGGATGGTCCTTTGCGACGATCACGCCCGCGATTTTCGAGACGTCCGATTTGGTCCAGGCGCTTTTGCCTCCTTTGCCCGGCGAGCCGTGGAAGATTTCGCGCGCGACGGAAAACATACTGATTATTTGCGGTGCGACGTGCTTGATTGTGCCGCTGGCCGTCCCGCAGCGTGTGGGCGCTCATCTTTTTGCGTTGGTGTGGGTTGGTTTTCTGCTGCTTCTCGACCCCATCAACCGGAGGCTCGGTTTGCCTTCGTTCCTTGGCGATCTCTCCGAAGGGTTTAGGCGGCGGCTCTACGGGTTCGTGCTGGCGGGGTGGATCTGCGGGTGGCTATGGGAATTCTGGAATTATTGGGCGGCGGCGAAGTGGCGCTACATATTTCCGATGTTCCAGCAGTGGAAAATATTTGAGATGCCGGCGCCGGGGTTTCTGGGATTCCTGCCGTTTGCGCTGGAGTGTTTCGTGATGTACGTTACCGCGGCATGGCTGATTGGTTGGGTGAAGAGAGTGAAATGACATCGCTCGGCAAATCTCAGAGGGGAGCGGCGACGCGGTTGCGCACTGAGCGATTCGGCGGGACCCGCTGCGCGTGGCAGCACGCGCTTGGCATGCTTCTCCTGTGCGTATCATTTTCGTTGCCGGCACACGCAACGGCAAACCTCACGCTTCCTCCGGAAGCCAAGCAGGCCATGGATACGATGTACTCGGGGGATTTTGACGGCGCGATCGCGATTCTTCACGGCCTGGAGCAGTCACAGCCGGAAAATCCGCTGGGGTACTTGCTGGAAGGCGAAGCGCAGTGGTGGAAGATTTTCTGCGCAAACTCACAAGTGAAATATGGAATGGTGGACGCCTGGAAGCGCGGGAAGCGGCCGGAGGATGAAGCGTACCTCGCGCTGACGGACAAAATCACGCGGCACGCGCAGGAGCAGCTGGCAAAATCGGATACGGCGGAAATGCACCTTTACGCGGGGTTGGGGCTGGCCCTCCGAGCGCGCATGGACGCCCTGCGCGGAGAAAATCACGCGGTGGCGCATGCGGGCGTGGCGGCGCGAGCGGAATTTCTGCGCGCGTTGGAACTCGATCCGCAGCTGGCGGACGCAACGGGCGGCATAGGCCTCTACAACGACTACGTGGATTCGCTGCCCGGCATCGTAAAGTTCCTGCGCTTCTTCATGGGCATTCCCGGCGGGAACAAAAAAGAAGGCATCCAGCAGATGCAAACCGCGATCGAACATGGAGTGCTGATGCCGGTGGAAATGCGCATCTATCTGGCGAAAAATTTACGCACGTACGACCAGGAATACGAACGAGCGATCGCGATTGCCGAGCCGTTGGTGGAGCGCTACCCGAAAAATCCAATTTTTCAATTGATGCTGGGAAATTTGAACCTGGAAGTCGGGCGGAGCGAGAAAGCCGCTGAATATTTTCGCGCGGTGAACGCCATTGCCGCGGCGGATCCCGCATGCAGCAATTGCCGCAGCTGCGCCAACTGCACAGGCTGCGCCGCGCATGCGCGCGAGCTGGCGAATTCACTGGCCGGCGACTCAGTCCACTAACGCGGGCTGGTTCGCGTTCTCGTGCTTATTCGTGCTCGTTCCGATGCGGCTCATCATCAGCGCGGAAATAGAGCCGGATACGAAAGCAGCTCCCCAAGCGACACTCGGTCCCCAGCGGCCGAGAAGGCTCGCGCCGAGCAACGGTCCCACCGAAAAGCCGACGTTGAACGACATGGTATATAGGCCCATGTATTCGCCCCGGCGCTCCGGCGGAGCGATTTCCGCGGCATACGCGGAGCTGCCGGGCATCATAATCATTTCGCCGAAGGTCCAAATCACCACCGCGGCGAATACACCCGCCGTCTTGCCGAACGGAGCGATGCCCACCAGCGCGTAGGATCCGAATCCCACGGCGTAGAGCAATGCGCCGAGCGTGAGGGTACGGCGGTGGCTCCAGTGAGCCATCGCCGAGTTCAGCGGAACTTCCAGCGCGACGATCAGAAGCGTATTGACGGTGAAGATCGTGCCGTAGATGGATTCCGGGAAACGGAGATTGTGCACCAGGAACAAGGGCAACGTGGACGTGAATTGAAAAAAGACGAGTTGCACGGGGATGAGCGCGGCAATGAAATAGAGCATGCGGCGGTTTCGGAAGGGCTGAAGGTCCGCGGCGGGATGCAACGCGGAGAGCGGCGTGGTGCTATCCGCTTCGATTTCACGGCCGAGGTCTTCGGCGTCTTCCCATTGAGGTTCCTGGGACTTGATTTGGCTCATGTTTCGCCACGGGGCGAACAGCAGGACCAGTCCCGCGAGAATCGAAGTTGCGCCATCCACGAGGAACAGCCAACGGAAGGAATAGACAGCCAGAATTCCACCGATGGCCGGGCCGATGCTCATGCCGAGATTGGCGGAGAGGCGACTGAGTGCGAAGGCAGATTTGCGCTGGGCGGGCGCGACCAGGGAAGAAATCATGGAGAGGCTGGCGGGACGGATGGATTCGTTGAGGACGGAGAAACCGAACGTCATCATCAAGATTCCGGCGTAGCTTTTGGCGAGAGGAAAGAGCAGGAGGAGCACGCCAGTAAGGAACAGCGACGCTTTCATGATCGGCAGAGGGGCCGATGCGGTCGGCGAGGCGTCCCGCGAGCGGCATCACGAGTAGAGCCGCGAGGCCGTAAACGGTGAGAGCGAGTGCGGCGCGTGCAGGAGAGACGCCTCGGGTGGCGGTGGTGTAGAGGACCAGAAAGGACAGCACCATCGTTCCAGAGCGATTGACCAGCGTGGCGCCGCAGAGGATCCACATTTCGCGAGGAAGATTTTTTAGGCCGCGCCAGGGGTTCATGGGAATGTCACGCCAGAAATTTGGCTTGCAGCGAAATTAAGCGGGAAATGCCGCGGGCGGCGAAGCGGCGCGGGTTTGAGCGGCGCGAATACTAGCGCGCGGCTTCTTGTTGTTCAAAGGCGTGATAGGAAGAACGAACCAGCGGCCCGGACTCGACGTGTTTGATTCCCATGGCTTCGCCGAGGCTCTTGAATTCAGCGAACTCGTCGGGATGAACGTAGCGCACGATGGGCAAGTGCTCGGGCGTGGGCTGCATGTATTGGCCGAGAGTAAGAATGTGCGTGCCCTGCGCGGCGATATCCTGCATGGCGGCGAGAACTTCGTCGCGGGATTCGCCGAGTCCCAGCATCATCCCGGTTTTTGTGGGGACGCCGGGCTCCATTTCTCCCGCGCGACGGAGCAATTCGAGGGAGCGCTCGTACACGGCTCCCTTGCGAACCTGGCGATAGAGGCGCGGAACGGTTTCCATATTGTGATTGAGAACGTCCGGGCGCTCGGCCATCACGGTTTCTAGAGCGTTCCAATCGCCGCGAAAATCCGGGATGAGGACTTCGACTTTGCATCCGGGGACGCGCGCGCGAATTTCGGGAGATGGTACGCGCGAAGATAGCGGCGCCGCCATCGGGTTGATCGTCGCGATTGACAGAGGTCACGACGGCGTAACGCAATCCCATTCTGGCGACGGCTTCAGCGACGCGTTCTGGCTCGTCTTCGGCGGGAGGGCCGAGCGGTTTGCCGCTGGGAACCGCGCAAAATCCGCACGCGCGGGTGCAGATATCTCCCAAGATCATGAAGGTTGCGGTGCCATGCTCCCAGCATTCGCCCATGTTGGGGCAGCGCGCGCTTTCGCAGACGGTGTGCAGATCGAGCGTGCGCATGGTGCGCTTCAATTCCTGATATTTGGGTCCGCCGAAGAAGCGCACGCGCAGCCAGGATGGGCGAGGGTGCGCCATCGGAGGCGGAGTGGAATCGGGAAGAATAGTGAACGGAGTCGCCATGTGAATTATTTCAATTATGTATTGTACGCGGAAGAGACGCGGGGAGACAACCGGTGGCCGCGAACGAGACTTAGCTCTCAAGGTTTGAGAGCGTCAGCCGATACGCTAGACAGGATTCACAGGGTTCCAGTGGCTGCATCGTTCCGAAACGGCACTTTTTGCCGAGCGGTGGACCCACTGATTCTCCGGGACTTGCTGGCCCGGAAAGGAGGTACGGATGGCACCGATCGGTTTGGTGCTTACGAGCATAATTCCCGGCGGATCCGGAGCTTCGGACGCGACAGCCACGGGCGGCGTGGCGCAGTCGGAGGTTGTGTTCCATGTGCCTCCCGCGAGCCGAGCTCCAGCCGCGCCTTCGGATGGCGCGCAACAAGATACTGTGACAATTTCGGGTAAGACACCTGCGACTCGGAGCCAGTCGGCGCCACAAAATTTCGTTACCACCGCGGCGTTCACATTGTTGGCGCACGAGTTCACGTTTCCGCCGAACGATTCGGAAAATGGCGCCGGCGCGTCCGGGGCGACGAGCTCGAATTCGGCCGCCGCGCTCGCCGATCAAACGACCGCAGCTCAGGAGCCGCCGCCCGCTCCGATTCTCACGCAGGGATCCGTCAACACGACTGCGGTGGCTGTGGCGGCCAATGCGGCCAACGCAACAGCGAAGAGCGCAGCGGCAACGAGTGCGAGTGCGCCGGAGGAAACGCTGCAGCAGCTTGATCAGGAGTTGCAACGGCTTGGGATCAATCCGCAAGATATCAGCCTCATGAACCGCATGTCTTTGTTGCTGTGGGTCAACGATCCGGTAGCGTTGCGGCAGTTCGTTCAAGGGATGCAGCCGTCTGCCGTCAGTTCCGAGAAAAATGCTGCTACGAATGAATTGAATGCGCAAACGGGCGCTGCGCAGATCGGCGGCGGCGGTGCGAACGCGAGCCAAGGCGCGGGTGGTGTCGTGATTCAGTCAGGGACGGAACAGAGCCAGGCTCAGAATCAGAGTGCGATTACTATGCAAGTTCAAACGCAGGTTCCGGCGCCGGGCAGCCCACAGTCGGCCGGCACCAGCAACAGTGGCTCGTCCGGTTCGGCAAACGCGCCGCAACGGCAAAGTGGGGCAGCGGCGCTGCGACTTCGGCAATTGCATGCGTCGCTTTCGATCGCGAGTCAAGACCCGCCAGGTTCGTTCACCAGTGCCCGGAACTCTCAGACGCAAGGGCAGTCCATTAAC
This sequence comes from uncultured Acidobacteriota bacterium, assembly GCA_963834215.1. GTDB lineage: Bacteria > Acidobacteriota > Terriglobia > Acidiferrales > UBA7541 > Palsa-295. The sequence continues at coordinate 149,950 of CAWIAM010000012.1, forward strand.
ATTTCGACATAGGACCTCGTTCAAATTCCGCCGGACGCTGTTCATTCTGAACCACACGACAACGAGTCGATCTGTTGTATCTTTGCCACATCGGAAATAATTTTCCTTTACAGGAGCCTGTAAAATAATGATTCTAAAGCATCGTAATTCCAACCAAGCGGTTACAGAGGTGCATCTAAGGAAGCTGGCCCTGGGGCATGTCTTACCAACTCACGATACAACGTCCAGTAGAAGCTCGCGGCGTGGGACTCCACACTGCAGTGCAGTGCCGTCTTCGTTTGCTTCCCGCCCCCGCTGACACTGGCGTCGTCTTCCGCCGAGTGGATCTGGACAATTTCGAGATTGAAGCACATGTGCGGAATGTAGCGCGCGTCAGCTACGCGACGAGCCTGATGAAACAAGGCGTGCTGCTTTCGACCGTCGAGCACCTGCTCGCGGCGCTTTATTCCTGCGGCGTGGACAATGTGTACGTTGAAATTGACGCGCTAGAGCTTCCGATTTTGGATGGGTCGTCGAAGCCGTTTATTGAGCTGCTGGCAAAGGCCGGTACGCGCAAGCTGCGCCGGCAGCGGCGCTACATCCACGTGATCAAACCGCTCGAATTTTCCGATGGCGACCGCCGGATCGGGATTTATCCCGCCGATGAATTCCGCGTGCATTGCTTCGTGGACTACAAACATCCGGAAGTGGGTCCACAAGAAGTGGAAATGACCGTGGACCGGGAATCTTTCAGTCGCGAACTGGCGCCGGCGCGAACGTTTGGATTCATGAAGGACTTTCCGGGACTTCAGGCTATGGGGCTGATACGCGGCGGATCCGTGGAAAATGCCATTGTTCTGGACGAAGACAGTATCTTGAACGGGCCGCTGCGCTTTGCCGATGAATTTGGGCGGCATAAGGCGCTGGACCTGATTGGCGATCTGGCGCTCGTGGGACGCCCTTTGAAGGCGCGGATTGTGGCGCACAAAGCGGGACACGCTCTGCATACCCAACTGGTCACGCGCTTGCTGGCCGATCGCACTTTGTGGACTGAATCCCCTGCTACGCATTCTTCGGCGATAACTCACCAAGGCCTTTCCGATTCCGTTCCCGCCGCTTCCTGAAATTCTGCCCTCTTGTAGCCCTGCGATTAAGTGATTCACGCGGGACGCAATACGATGAAATGAATCAGTCGTCGCGTGCGAAAACCTAGTTTTTCGTAGAGGCGAATGGCGCCGACATTTTCCTGCTTCACATGCAAGATGGGGATTTCACCGCGCTGCACGATCTCGCGCATGAGAATAGACATCAGGCGGCCGGCATGGCCGCGGCCCTGAAAGTCCGGGTGCGTGCACACAGCGCTTATTTCGGTGTAGCCGGGAATATGCAGCCTTTCCCCCGCCATGGCGGCTAAACGATTCGCTTCGCGGATGCCGAGGTAGTGGCCGAGCTCGCGCGTGCGCTTTCCGAAGGGGCCGGGCTTGGTTAATTCGGCAAGCGCAACCATCTCGTCGGTGTCGGCAATGGTCAAGGTTTGAGCGGCTGGGGACTCCGACTCTGGGGCGGCGGAAACCTTGGGGTTTTCGCAAACCATCTGGACGATTTGCGACGCGTGGATCGTGATCCATCCCGAAGGGATGTTTGGCGGCTGATCGAGAAACAAGGCTGCGACGGAACCTATGAGGACTTGGGCGAGGGAGTTATAGGCTTCCACGGTTGGTTCGCGCATCGCGGCGAGGGTTGTGACGGCGGGTGGATAGCGTTTTGCGAGAGCGCCGCCTTCTGCGAAGCGGGCGTGCAGAGTGGTGAGCGCATTCCAGATTGGGTTATCGAGAACGTGCATTTGCCTCGCCTGGACCGTATGCATGACCGCCTTCGCTGAAGAGCCCGAACTCACATTCCGACGTTCCCGATAACGTATATGGCGCTGAAGATGCGCGCTATCCGGAACTCGCGCCCGAAGTGAGGCCTCGCCACGAAATTATTACTGGATTCCATGCGATAGACCTGAGAATTTCGGGGAGGGCGGCTCGACAAAAGAGCCCTGATTGGACCGGTTGGGCAATTTACTGTTTTCGGGTGAGGCTCAATCGTTTTCGGTTCGACGGCCGGGCTCACTCTAGCGGAGGGCTATCGGCGGTTGCGGATTCGCCGTCATTTGAAGAGCGGATCACTCCGGTTTGATCGGTGTAGAAACTCCTTCGTCCCGTTGAACCTCGCCGGACCGGATCGGCTGTTACCGAGTAGCCGGAAGCGCCCCCTGACGTGCAGCCTTTTTCAGACGCTTTCGGCGAAATGACTGGCTCCGCGGAACCATCCGGATACTTCGGGCTGTAAGTGAAGACGTATCCGAATTTCCGACCGTATGTGAGCGGCCGATCAAGCAAGTCGGCGTGATTGCAAGTCGCTTTGCCTCCGGTCTCGCTTCCCAACGCTTCGAGACTAGATGGAAATCCGTTTTCGTATTCGCTCTGGTAGGTAACCGCGGCGACGTTAATAGTGCGCAGAGATCCCACGGCCGAGGCTTCGTTCGCCGCGATTTTGGCGCGCAGCAGGTTGGGAATGGCGATGGCGGCGATCATGAGAATCAGGGGAATCAAGGCGAGGCCTGCGTAACCCAGGACGAGACCGGCAATTGCGACTCCCCGGCCGCCGAGCCGTCCCGCGGACTTGCGGATGTCCGAGAGGGAGAGGTGGCCCAGAATAATCGCAGCGATGGACGAGGGGAGGAACAATGTGAAGATCCCGCAGATCAGGCTGGCAATTGCTTTGCCGCTGGTGGGAACGTCCGCCGTCGGCATAGGTGCTGGTCCTGGCGCGGGCCCCGCGCTCGCAGCGTGAGTGGCCGCGAAAGAAATTCCGCACTTCGAGCAATACTGCGCTGAATCAGGATTGGCCGTGCCACATTGCGGACAGAACATCCGTTACCCCCTACTTTTGATGCCAATATATCCCTTCGGTTAACAATTTTGGCAACTTTATGCAGTACGCGGGCCCGTTTCGATTGCCAAAGCCTTGGATGGAAGCGACAATAGGCTGCGGATGAGCGCACCTGACACAGTGGTCTTGATTCTGGCGGCCGGCAAGGGAACGCGGATGCGTTCGGAGCTGGCGAAAGTTCTGCATCGCCCCGGCGGGCGGCCGCTGATCGAGCATGTGATTCGCGCGTGCCAGCCGCTGAAAGCAGCGCAAGTTTTGGCAGTGGTCGGCCATCAGGCGGAAGAAGTTGGCGCCGTGGCCGAAGCGCTTGGCGCGGAGACCGTGTTGCAACATCCGCAACGCGGGACCGGCCACGCCGTGGAGACGGCCCGGCGCAAAATGCGCAAGAGCGCGAAATTCGTGATCGTGGTGGCTGGCGACGCGGCTCTATTGCGCACCGCAACACTCGCCGCGCTGCTGGATACGCACCGCCGCGGAGAAGCCGCCGCGACGATACTAAGCGCCGAGCTCGACGATCCGACGAATTATGGCCGCGTGGTGCGCGATTCCGAAGGGCGCGTGCAATGCGTTGTGGAAGAAAAGGCCGCCACGCCGGAACAACGCGCAATCCGCGAAGTGAATTCCAGTATTTACTGCTTCACGCTCGAAAAACTTTGGCCGTGCCTGAATGCTTTGCGGCCGGACAACGCGCATCACGAGCTGTATTTGACCGACACGATCGGATTGCTGCGCCAGCGCAACGAGCGCCTGCTTGCTTACGTGGCCGCTGATGCGAATGAAGTGCTGGGCTGCAACACTCGCGGCGAGCTCGCGAACGTTGACCGAATTTTCCGCGCGCGCAAGGCTGCTGAACTGATGGATGCGGGGGTGACAATTTATCTGCCGGAAACGGTTGTGATTGACCCGGAAGTTACGGTGGGCCCTGACACGGTGATTGAGCCGGGCGTGCAACTGCTGGGGAAGACGCGCGTGGGCGCGCGCTGCAAGATTCAAACGGGCTGCGTGCTGCGCGATATGCGCGTGGATGACGATGCCTTCATCGGCGCGCATACGGTGATGGATGCTAGCCGCGTGGGGAGCAAGGCGCAGGTGGGGCCGTTTTCGCGATTGCGCCCTGGAGCGGACATACGCGCAGGCGCGCACATCGGGAATTTTGTGGAAGTAAAAAATTCGGTGGTGCGCGAAGGGGCGAAAGCGAATCACCTTACATATCTCGGCGATGCGTCAATCGGCCGCGGGGCGAACATTGGCGCGGGGACGATCACTTGCAATTACGACGGCGTCGCGAAGCATCCGACTACGATTGGCGACCGCGTGTTTATTGGCAGCGATACGGCGCTGGTCGCGCCAGTGCGCGTCGGAGATGGAGCTTATGTGGCGGCAGGCTCAACCATCACCGAGAATGTTCCGGCGGATGCACTGGCGATTGCGCGAGGCCGCCAGAGCAACAAACTCAGATGGGCTGCGGCGCGGCGGCGCGTACTGGCGCGCGCGGCAAACGGCAAAGCGCACCGGAAACCAAAACGCCTCAAGAAAATTGCACGCCGCGCGAAGGTGAAATCGCGGCGCGCGAAACGTAAATCTTCAAGGCGAGCACGGCGCTAGAAAAGTTTCGTTCCGTCAACTACGTCGGCGCTTCTGGAAAACAACACAATCTCATTGACAACGGCTGGGCCTTGCGGTTTTGTTGGGCCTTGGCGACGCGCGGCGGCCTGATTTTTCGTGCGACGCGAAGCATGAAGAGCGCTGCGCTGGAGGATCCAACTATGAGCACCGGCACACATCCCGTTCACAAGGCGCTAGCTAGCCACACGCGATCCCAAGGGTTTACCGTGGGTGCCGTGGGCTCCCGGGCATTTCATCAAGCTGATCAAGCTGAATCCGATCACCGGGCAGATTATTTTGTTTATTCGATCGGTGCCGGGAGCGGCGCTGCAGATGCATTTCCATCCGGGCACGGTGGTGGTTTACACCGTGCAAGGTGCGTGGACATACGACGAGGGCTGGGTTTCGGAAGCGGGCGACGTGGTTTTCGAAGTTGCGGGGTCTACGCATTCGCCGCGCATGGTGGGCAGGGAGGATACGATTGTATTTGCGGTGATCGAGGGAGCGCTGGATTTCGTGGACGCAGCGGGAAACACCATCGCCACGGAAAACTGGCAGACGTTTCTGAAGCGCTATCACGATTATTGCGATGAGAAGGGTTCGACTCCCGTGGACATCACGAAATTCTGATGGTGCAAGAGTTAGTTTGAATTTGAGTTTGAGGTATCTTCACTGCTGGCCGCGGGCTGCTTCCCAAGCTCGGCTTCCAGATCGTCAATCTTCTTTTGCTGGTCGTCCATTTCCTGCTGCTTGGCGGCGATCGAATCCTGTTCGGCTTTCAGTTTGGCCGCGCCATCGGTATCGCTTTGGTAGTCCGGCTTTCCATAATACATCTGCGAATCGAGCGTATTGGTGCGTTCGAGAAGATCGAGATCGGTCTTGATGGTGGCCAATCTTTCCTTAGCGTCGGAGATTTGCGATTTCAGCGCGCCAGCGCCTTCACCAACAGCCTTCGCCGGAGCACCGGCGGCCGGAGCGCCGTTGGCGGAGTTGTCCGCAGGCGCGGCCGCGCCGGGGGCTGAATTATCGGCATCGGTGGTTGCGGGCGTTTCACCAACCACGCTGATTTGACCGCTGGCCTTGGGAACCGTGTCGTTGTCCCACACATGCGCGGGCTTCGCCTGATCCTTTTTAGCGTCGCGAGCACGCTTCGCGGCTTCGGCCAGAGTTGTGGATGCGGACGAAGACTGTGCGTCCTGCTGCGCAGGCGGCGGTGGCGTTTGCGACTGACCTGCGGCAAAACCCACCGGCAAAATCAGCAGAATTCCTAGGCTCCAAGGCGCGATTTTCATATGCTTCTCCGGGCAGCAGTTTCCTGACCCCAATTCTAGCCGGGCGGCTGCGCGCGAGGCAATCGGCGTGGCGACACGCGCCCAAAGAGGCACCCTGTACTTCGCGACAGGTCCGGATTTGCACGTTTTTCACGGTTTTTGGTGACGGGATTCACTTAGGGGGCTGGTCCTTGCGACAGGTTAGCAGGACCAAGCTTGCAGTGCGCGACCTTGCGCGGCGCAGGCCGGCCAAGTCATACTCCACGCTTGTTCTCTTGTGGGATGTCGGTGACTACCTAAATCCCGGGAGCGACGATGCGTCTTCGCGTTGGTGTGATGCTGATTCTAGTATCGGTACAGTTGATGGCGCTTGGTCCCGGCGCACGAGGCGGGACCGGAACGCATCTTCTGACGACGGACGTTGCCGCTGAACACATGGGGCAGGCGACTTCGAGCTCTCCTCAAACCTCGGCGCCCTCTTCTGCTGCCACTGTGGTCCAAACGGCGGAAAAGAAGGTGACGGAGTACACGCTGCCTCCTGAACTGTATCGCAAGGCGCGAGACCTGGGACGGTTTCGGTTCCGCTTTGCGCTGATCGATTTTTTCTACGGCGTGTTTGTCCTTTGGGTGATTCTTTACTGGAGATTTGGGCCCAAATTCCGGGATTGGGCGGAGAGCGTCTCGCGAAATCGCTTCCTGCAAGCGGCGATATTTGCGCCGCTGCTGATTTTGACCATGGACATTCTCGGTTTGCCGTCGGACATCTACCAGAATTCGGTGGACCGGAAGTACGGGCTGAGCGTGCAGAGTTGGGGCTCGTGGTTCTGGGACTGGACGAAGGGACAATTCCTCGCGGTGGTGCTGGGAATTGTGCTGGTGTCTATTTTGTATGCGGTGATTCGCAGCAGTCCGCGGCGCTGGTGGTTTTATTTCTGGCTGGTGTCGTTGCCGATCGCCGTGGTGCTGGTGTTTCTGCAGCCGCTGATCGTGGACCCGATGTTCCACAAATTCGAACCGCTGCAGCAGAAGGATCCGGCGCTCACGGTCAGCCTGGAGAAAATGGTGCAGCGCGCCGGGGAGAATATTCCGCCGGAGCGGATGTTCTGGATGGGCGCGAGAGAAAAAACCACGGAGCTGAACGCGTACGTGACCGGGATTGGCGCGTCGAAAAGAATCGTGGTGTGGGACAACACGATCGCCAAGATGAATACGCCGCAGATCGTGTATGTAGCCGGGCATGAGATGGGGCACTACGTTCTAGGGCATATCTGGAAAGGTTTGATCTTCGCGGCAGTGTTTCTCTTTGTGCTTTTCTATCTGGGGTTTCGGACGATTGGGTGGTTTCTGCAGCGGTGGGGAAAAGACTGGGGCATTCGCGGCGTGGACGATCTGGCGTCGTTGCCGGCGTTGCTTTTGCTTCTTTCTGTTTTTTCATTCGTGGCCAGCCCGATCAGCAGCGCGGTTAGCCGCCACTTTGAACATCAGGCGGACCAGTATGGCTTGGAAGTTACGCATGGACTGACGCCGGATTCCGGGCAGGTGGCCGCGCAGGCGTTTCAGGTTCTTGGCGAGGTGGATTTATCGGACCCGGAGCCGAACCCTGTGGATGTGTTCATGTTTTATTCGCATCCGCCGATTCCGGATCGGATACGGTTTGCGCTGAGTTATGACCCTTGGGCGAAGGGCGGGCAGGGGGAATTTGTGAAGTAGGTGCGACGAGTGCCGAATGGCTTGGCGAATCATTTCGCCGTGGCGCGGCTCGCGAGGCAAGCCTCGCTTCAAAAAGAAGCGGCAGCCCTTCACTGCGTTCAGGACAAGCAAGCTGCCGCACTCCCAGATGGAGCCTTATTTGCGGGCGTGGAAGGTCATGCGGATTCCATGCTTGGCGCGCAGCGTTACCAGCGGTTCCGGGATTACGGGATGGCCAGGAACCAGTTTGAAACTATATTTCTGCGCGATGGTGGCTAGCACCAACGCGGATTCCAATAGCGCGAAACCTTGGCCGATGCAGCGGCGCGGGCCGTCACCGAACGGAAAATAGGCTCCGGCGGGCAAGCGATTCTCCAAGCCATCAAGCCAGCGTTCCGGGCGGAAACTTTCCGGATCATCGAAATAGCGTGGGTCGCGGTGCATCACCCATTGCGCCATGATCATCGTGGTATCAGCCGGGAAATCGTAGCCGCCGATCGTGCAGGGGGCGATGGACGTCCGCGCCAGGATATAGGCGGCGGGATAGAGCCGCAGCGTTTCATTAATGACCGCGCGCAAATAGGGCAAACGCTCTAAGTCAGCCAGCTCCGGTGCGCGGCTGCCCAACACGCCTTGAAATTCTTCGTGCAAGCGTGTTTCGGCAGTGGGATTCTCGCTCAGCATGTACCAGGCCCAAGAAAGAGTGAGAGCTGTTGTCTCGTGTCCCGCTAGAAACAGCGTCATGGATTCGTCGCGGAGCTGCCGCGGCGTCATCTGCGTGCCGTCTTCGTCCATGGCGCTCATCAGCATCGCCAAGAGATCGTGATGATGGTTCGAGTTGCCTGATTCCTGGCGCGCTTTGATGATTCCGTATACGAGCGAATCGAGGAATTGGGTTTCGCGGTGGGCGCGGCGATTCGCGGGCGTGGGCCAATTCTCTGGGATCTTAATAGGCGAGCGGGCTTTGCGGAGCGAATAGCGCATGAGGAAGCCGAGCGAGTCGCCGACCTGTTCTGCTTTGGCCTGTAGCGTGGAACCAAAAAGCGTGCGCACGGCGATATCGAGCGTCATCGCCATCATTTCCTGGGTGATGTCGCGCGTATCGCCGTTGCGCCAATGCGCCATGCGTTTGTCAGCGCATTCGACCATGGTGGCTCCATACTCATTCACGCGGCTGCGATGAAACGCCGGCTGCGCCAGGCGCCGCTGCCGCCGCCAGAAATCGCCCTCGCTGATCAGCAGGCCTTGGCCAAGCAGGCGCTGAGTGACGTCCTTGGTGAGTTTGCTTTTGTGGAATTTGGCCTGTTGGAAGATGCAAACCTGCTCGATGTAATCCGGATGATTCAGGAAAATGCGGTGCTGGTTGAGCACCGGCACGCAAACGATATCGCCATACTCGCGCGCCAGCCGGCGCAGGGTTTCCAGGGAATCGCGCAGAACGTGAAATGCCAGGCCGAAGAGTGGCAAACCTTTAGGACCGGGCGGAAGTCTCTGGCCGTTTGCAGACATAGGCGCGTGCGCCGACCTAGGCCGCACGACGGCGAAAGGGCTGGGCGCGATTTCTCCTAATTTGTATTACGCTCTACCACCTTACTTTAGTTCGCAAACGTTTGCAGCTTTGGCGCGCCTTGGCGAATCCAATTGCGCAGGTGGCGGACAGGCTTCTTGTGAGAGGGGTGGTTATGGTTCAATATGACCCCGGATTTAGAGGCAAGCGCAAAGGGGATTCCGTGGAAGTCGAGCAGCCAGATTGGCTCCAGCAAATTGAGGGTATTCTTGAGAGCTTGAACGAAGGGGTACTCATCTCTGATGATTGCGGGAACGTAATTTTCACTAATTCCAATTTTCAAGAGATGACCGGAATACCGCGCAGCGAGCTCTTTGGGATGGACTCATACAAGTTCTACACCAAGGAAGAAGCCGAGTTTATCGAAGAGCAAAAAGAGCGAAGCCGGATACAGGGCCGCAATCGATTTGAGTTCGTCCTGCCACGGAGCGACGGCGGGCGGTTGCCGGTGATTATCAGCGCGAAAGTGATCGAGGATCCCGACGGCCGGCAATACACGATTGTGTCGTTTACCGATATTTCCGAGCTCAAGAACGCCGAATACGAACTGCGCGATGTGAACAAGAAGCTCGAAGAGCGCCACAGAGAGATTCAAGAAGACCTGGCGCTCGCCGCGCGCGTACAGCAGAGCCTGGCGCCCAAATCGCTGGTGTGGGGCAAGGTGCAGGTGGAGACTTTTTATCATCCGGTGCGTACCATCGGCGGGGATTTCGGCCTGGTGAATTCGCTCGATGAGGACCATCTGAATTTGCTGGTTTGCGACGTTTCCGGGCACGGGATCGGCTCGGCGCTAGTGGCCAACCGGATTTACACCGAGATGATGACGCAATTGCGCGCCGGAGCGAACCTGGGAAACATGTTTCGCGGGCTGAACCGGTTCGTCATGCAGAATATCGGCAGCTCGGTGTTCTTTTTCACGGTGGCGGCGGCGCGCATAGATCGTGCAGCGCGGCGGATGATTTTTGCGGGGGCGGGACATCCTCCGGGAATGGTGGCGCGGGCTGGAGAAGAGCCGCGGCTGCTGGAATCGCGGAGCATGGTGCTGGGTGCTTTGCCAGATGCTGTGGACGAGGAAGCGAGTCTGGATGTGGACCTCGACCGGGGCGATCGCGTGGTGCTTTATACCGATGGAATCACAGACGTTTTCAATGCCAATGGCGAAATGCTGGGGGTGGAAGGCGTGCAGAGATTCGTGCGCGAAACTTCGTTGCTGCCTTTCGGCGAAATGAAGCAGGGGATACTGGATCGCGTGGCGGAATGGCGTGAAGGGCCGCCTACCGATGATGTTTCACTGGTGCTCGTCGAAGTGAACTAAGCGCGAGTGCCGGGAATTCCTGATTTCTGTGCGATTTGTGAGATAACCTTCCTTTCGCGATGTCCGACATTCATCTGATTTCAGAAATCGCCACGACTCCCAATGAGATTTTTGTGTTTTTTGTGCCGCAGCGGATGGCACTTTGGTATGGGGTTGAGATGGATGCTCATTTCGAGGTGCAAGGCGGAGCGTCGGATTTCGCGGCTGCGCAGAAGGTACGCATCACCGGCAAATTGCAACGTTATGACATGGCTTTGACGGCCGTGATTACGGCTTATGAGTGGGAACGCTTGCTGGAATGGCAGTTTCAGGATTCTTACGGCGTGCGCGGAATGCAGCGGTGGGAACTGCAGGGTACGGGCGGGGTAACGCGGGTCACGATGAGAGACAAGTACGAGCTGCCGGGGATGTTTGGCAAGATTTTCGACCAATTGGTTACGCGGCGGGCTGTGCGGATGCGGGATCAATCGTGGCTGAAGAAATTGAAACATCTGGCGGAGAGGTCGAAGTAGCGACGGGCGGACGATCAGACCCCGATGATACGCAAGAATTTCTTTTTGCCTACGCGCAGCGGCAACAGATCACCGGGATTCAGCACGATGGTTTGCTTCACGTCTTTGGCGATCTCGCCGTTTATCTCGACGGCTCCCTGTTTAATCAAACGCTCGGCTTCGCTGCGCGAACTTGCCAGACCCGCTTCCGTCAGCAACAGGTGCAGCGGGCGCTTGCCCCAAGCGAGCTTCATCTCAGGCATGTCCGTGGGAGCTTTGCGGTCGCGGTAAACCAGCCGAAATTCATCGGCCGCTTCGCGCGCGGACTCTTCACCGTTGAAGCCCGCGACGATCGTGTGCGCCATTTGCATTTTGGCGTCCATGGGATGAAGCACGCCCATTTTTACTTCTTCGCGCAACCGCACAACGACAGGAGAGCCAAAATCGGTGAGCAGTTCGTAGTACGACCACATCAATTCATCCGAGATGGACATCAGCTTCCCGAACATTTGCGCGGGAGGGTCGGTGATGCTGACGTAATTGCCGAGGCTCTTGGACATTTTGCGTTCGCCATCGAGCCCCACGAGAATGGGCATGGTCATGATCGCTTGCGGCGGGAGGCCGTATTCGCGCTGGATCTCGCGGTGGACGAGCAAATTGAATTTTTGTTCGGTGGCGCCGAGTTCAACGTCTGATTTCAATGTGACGGCGTCGTAGGCCGTCAGCAGCGGATAGAGCAGTTCGTGAACCGATATGGGCTGATTGGAGTCGAGGCGCGAACGAAAATCCTCGCGTTCCAGCATGCGCGCGAGGCGATAGTGCGCGCAGAGCTGCACTACTTCCGTGCTGGTGAGCTTGCCGAGCCACTCATTGTTGTAGCGGACTTCCGTTTTAGTCTTATCCAGAATCTTGAAAACTTGTTGTAGATAGGTCTCCGCGTTCTTTTCCACCTGTTCGCGCTTGAGCGGCGGGCGAGTTTCCGATTGCCCGGTGGGGTCGCCGATCATCGCGGAAAAATCGCCAATCAGGAAAATCGCAGTGTGGCCCATATCCTGGAATTGCTTGAGTTTGCGGAGCACCACGGTGTGGCCGAGGTGGATGTCCGGCGCGGTGGGGTCCACGCCGAGATAGACGCGCAGCGGTTTGCCGGTTTTTGCGGATTGCTCGAGCTTGGACTTGAGCTCGTCCTCGCGGATGATTTCCGCGGCGCCTTTGCGCAGATATTCGAGCTGTTCTTCGACGGGCTTGAATTTCGCGGAAGCCACTATTTTTTCTCCGGAACTTTTGGGGCATCGAGCAGAACGCGGCGGCCTTCGATGCGATACCGCCCTTCCAAGACAATTCTAACCGCTTCGGTGTAGATGCGGTGCTCCTCGCGAAGAATACGTTCGGCCAACGTTTCCGGCGTGTCCTGATCTTCGATCCGGATGCAAGCTTGCAGCACGATGGGTCCGGCATCCAGATTTTCGTCCACGAAATGCACCGTGCAGCCGGCAAATTTCGCGCCGTGCTCCAGGGCCTGCCGCTGCGATTCGAGGCCCGGGAATGCGGGCAGCAGCGACGGATGAATATTCAGGATGCGATTCGGAAAAGCCGCGACGAAATGCGGCGAAAGCAGCCGCATGTAGCCCGCGAGGCAGACCAGATCCACATTCTTTTCGCGGAGCGCTGCTACGACGAGTTTATCGTAGGCTTCGCGCTCGAGGCCCTTGGACGGAATCACTTGTGCTGCGATGCCGCGTGCGCGGGCCTTTTCGATTCCGGGCGCGCCTTCGCGATTGCTCAGCACGATCGCGATTTCAGTATTGGGAATGCGGCCGGCGGCGATGCTGTCGGCCAGCGCTTCGAAATTCGATCCGCGGCCTGAAAGCAGCACGCCAATGCGTTTGTTCATAGCTGCCCGAAATTAGCACAGTTCGGGAGGCTCTCCAAACCGAGCACTTACAGCGCGAGCTTGCCGGTGTAGATGATGCGAGGTTTTCCACGGACGGCGCGTTCGATGCGGCCGATCAGATAGAATTTTTCGCGTTTGCGCTTCAGTTCCGTTTCCACGCGGGAGACGTGTTTCGCCGGGACGACGAGAATCATTCCCACTCCTAGATTGAAGGTGTGGAGAAGTTCGTCGCGGTCAATTTCGCCGAGCTGCGCGAGATATTTGAAGATGGGCAGCACTGGCCAGGAGCCGAGGTCAACCACCGCCTGGACGTTGCTGGGGAGTGCGCGCGGCAGATTGCCGGTGATGCCGCCGCCGGTGATGTGCGCCATGGAAGTGACCCAGCGGCGCGCGAGAATATTTTTCAGGAGCGGCCAGTAGGCGCGGTGCGGCTTGAGCAATTCGGCGCCGATTTTGTTGCTGACTTCGGCGACGTACGTATTGGGATTGACTTTGGCGACGCCGAAAACCAGTTTACGCGCGAGGGAATAGCCGTTGGTGTGCAAGCCACTGGAAGGCAGCGCGAGTAACGCGTCACCGGGACGCACGGCGCCAGGGTCAAGCCGCATTTTTCGTTCGACGGCACCGACAACGAAACCCGCGAGGTCGTAATCGCCGGGCGGGTAAAAATCCGGCATCTCGGCGGTTTCGCCGCCGATCAACGCGCAGCCGGCGTGGCGCGCGGCGCGGCTCATGCCTTCGATCACTTGTTCGACGATGCGCCCGTCAATTTTTCCCATGGCCAGGTAATCCAGAAAAAAAAGCGGCTGGGCGCCCTGAGTGAGAATGTCGTTGATGCAGTGATTCAGAATGTCCACGCCCACGGTGGAGTGAATTCCCGTGGCGAAGGCGATCTTCAATTTGGTGCCGACGCCATCGGCGCTGGAAACGAGAATGGGATCGCGCCAGCGCTTGCGGTCAAGCTGGAAGAGCGCGCCGAAGCCTCCAATGGGAGCGAGCACGCCGTGCGTGAACGTGCGGCGCGCCATGGCGGCGATGCGCCGCTTGGTTTCGTCGGAAGCCGCGATATTTACTCCAGCATCGGCGTAGCGCATGAATGGAATCTGCTTTCTGAAGGAGACGAAAAGCTTCCTGAAGCCCCGAGTATCCTGAAATTTAGAACACGTGGAACAAACGCTTCCAGCGAATCTCTCCCGGATGAATGATGCAACTCAAGTACGTTTCAAAGCGCTCGCCTACGTGACCCGGCTCCCAGACTTCTTCGGGAGCGTCAATGGACATATAGATGACCACCGGCGTGCCGATGATATTTTCGCGCGGGACGAAGCCCCAGTAGCGGCTGTCGTAGGAATTTTCGCGATTGTCGCCCATCATGAAAAATTGGTTGGCCGGAACATGATAAGGACCGCGATTTTCCGACGGATTGGGAGGATCGAGACGGTAAGGTTCGTCCAGCTTTTTCCCGTCGATGTAAACGACGCCTTGCTTGATATCAATCGTGTCGCCGGGCAGACCGATGCAGCGCTTGATGAAATCGGGATAACCTTGTTCGGGCAGCGGCGCGCGAAACACGATGATCTGCTGGCGCTTCGGTTCGCGCCACAGCGGAACGTGCCAGGAGGTGAAGGGTATTCCAGCGTCGTAGCCAAAGCGGCTGACGATCAGATGATCGCCGATGAGCACCGTATTTTCCATGGAGCCGCTGGGAATCACGCGAGCTTGAACTAGCGTGCCTTCGATGAAAAGAAAGGCGACGATCACCCAAAACCAGGAGACAACTTCGCGCCAAACTTTATCGCCGGTGGTGGCGGGATGGGCGTGCAGTACTTTTTCCTGCCGTTCGCGGTCGGCGGCTACGGCTTCGTCGACGTCAGCTTTCACGATGAGCCTCCACTTCCAGTTGCACCAGCTCGGTCGGATAGCTGCCGGTATAGCACGACGTGCAGAATTTGTGGCCGGTGTCGTCGTTATCTTCGACGGCCAGCCGCAGCCCCTCCAGCGAAACGTAGCCTAGCGAGTCAGCACCGAGATATTTGCGGATTTCTTCCACAGAATGATTGGCCGCGATCAATTCCTCGCGGCGCGGAGTGTCCACGCCGTAGTAGCACGGCGAAATCGTGGGCGGGCAACTGATGCGCACGTGAACTTCGGTGGCGCCCGCGTCGCGTACCAGGCGCACGATTTTGCGACTGGTGGTGCCGCGCACAATGGAATCGTCCACGAGCACGACGCGCTGACCCTCCAACATTCGACGGACAGGATTGAGTTTCAGCTTCACACCGAAATCGCGAATGGCCTGGCTGGGCTCGATGAAGGTGCGCCCGATGTAGTGATTGCGAATCAGCGCCATGCGAAAGGGGATGCCGGAATCGGCGGAATAGCCGATGGCTGCGGGTACGCCGGAGTCTGGAACAGGGGTGACGATATCGGCTTCGACAGGATGCTCTTTCGCGAGCAGGCGGCCGAGGCGTTCGCGGGTGCGGTTCACCGGCATGCCGAACACCAGGCTATCGGGGCGCGAAAAATAGACGTGCTCGAAGACGCATTGTTGCAGCGGCTTTTCCGGCGCGAAATGGAAAGATTCGACGCCGCTGCGCGAGATGCGGACCATTTCTCCGGGTTCGACGTCGCGGACGTATTCGGCGTCAATCAGGTCGAACGCGCAGGTTTCGGAGGCGGCCACCCAGGAGCCGTCGAGGCGCCCGATACACAGCGGACGGAAGCCTCGTGGATCGCGAATTGCGTAGATTTCATCGCGCGTGAGCAGCAGCAGCGAATACGCACCTTCCACCTGATTGAGTGCGTCGGCGATAGCGGCGGTCAGATTGCGGGCGCTGCTGCGGGCGATCAGATGGACGATCACTTCAGTATCGCTGGTGGTCTGGAAGATCGAGCCGCGATGTTCGAGCTTTTTGCGCAAGTCGATGGCGTTGGTCAGATTGCCGTTGTGGCCTAGGGCTAGTTTGCCTTTGTTGCAATCAATGACGACCGGCTGCGCGTTCATCAACGAAGTGTCGCCTGCGGTGGAATAGCGCGTGTGTCCGATCGCTGAGTCACCGGGAAGGCGCGAAATTACATCGGGCGTGAATATTTCCTGCACCAGGCCCATGGCTTTGTGGACTTGTAGTTGCGAGCCGTCCGTGGAAGCGATGCCGGCGGATTCCTGGCCGCGATGCTGCAACGCGTAGAGGCCGAGATAGGCCATCTTCGCGGCTTCGGAATGGCCAAAGATGCCGAACACGCCGCAGTGATCGTGGAAATGATCGTCGCCGATGGTGTGGATTAATGAACTCATGCGGTCTCGATTGCCTTTTGCAGCGAACTGCTCCAGACATCTTGAAATGAAGCGATAGAGCCTTGTATCACAGGCGAGCCGTTATATTGGATGCGAAAATCGCCGCGCGTGACAGTACCGAGATGCTGCACTGCCACATTCCATTGTGCCGCAACCTCATTCACGCGAGCAAGCGAAGAGGGCGAAAGAGAGACGACCGCACGAGCGCCACGTTCGCCGAAAAGGGCTGATTCGGCGGGGTGATTGTGAGTCTCTGGAGCCAGCGCGATCTGGGCTGAGAGGCCATTAGCGGCGAAGCACGATTCGGCGAGAGTGACGGCGAGGCCGCCGTCGCTGATATCGTGCGCGGAATTTACTAGTTTTTCAGCAGCGAGCTGGACCAGACAATCAATTAGGCGCTTTTCCGCGGCGAGATCAATTTCGGGAGCCGCTCCTGAGACTATTCCGTGAATCGTCTTGGCGTATTCGCTGGAAGAAAATTCCTGTGACGCTATCTTCGTGGCTCGCAGGCCGCCTTCTTGCCGCATTCCATCGAGCAGAAGTATCTCGTCGCCTTCGTTGCGAAAGCCGGAGCCTAGCGCGCATTCGGCGTCTTCGATCAAGCCGAGAACACCCAGAATTGGCGTGGGGTAAATCGGCTTGCCGAGAGTTTCGTTGTAGAAACTGACGTTGCCGCCAGTGATCGGAGCTTCGAGCGCGCGGCAGGCTTCGGCGATGCCGTCAATGGTTTCGCTGAATTGCCACATCACTTCCGGCTTTTCCGGATTGCCGAAATTCAGGCAATTGGTGGCGGCAACTGGACGCGCGCCGGTGCAGGCGACGTTGCGCGCGGCTTCGGCGACGGCGTGCATCGCGCCGGTGCGCGGCGCGAGGAAACACCAACGGCTATTGCCATCGGTTGAAAGAGCCAGAGCGCGCTTGGTTTCTTTCAGGCGCAGCACCGCGGCATCGCCAGAGCCGGGGCCGAAGCGCGTGTTGGTTTGCACCATCGAGTCGTATTGCTCGGTGATCCAGTACTTCGAAGCAATCGTCGGGGACGCGAGCAGGCGTCGGAAATTTTCGGTGAGGTCGGCGCCTTCTTTTGCAAATGGCACGAGCGAAGAATGTGCCGGGGAAGCGGCGGCGCTCGGCTTCGGTGCGGCGATGGGGCGTTCGTAACGCGGACCTTCCTCGGCGATCGCGTGCGCGGGGATTTCAGCGTCTACCTGTCCGTGGTTCAGAACGCGCAGTTTGCCATCTTCGGTGACTTTCCCGATTTCGACTGCGTCGAGGCCCCATTTGTGGAACACGGCGAAAACTTCGCGCTCGCGTCCGCGCTCGGCGACTAACAGCATGCGTTCCTGCGATTCGCTGAGCATGATTTCATACGGAGTCATACCGGTTTCGCGCTGCGGCACGCGGGCCAGATCAATCTCGATGCCGAGGCCGCCGCGAGAAGCCATTTCGGAGCTGGAGCTGGTGAGACCTGCCGCGCCCATATCCTGAATCGCGACCACGGCGCCGGTGTGCATCGCTTCGAGGCACGCTTCGAGCAGCAACTTTTCCATGAACGGATCGCCGACTTGCACGTTGGGGCGCTTCTGCTGCGATTCCTCGCTGAATTCGGCGGAAGCGAGAAGCGAGGCGCCGTGAATTCCGTCGCGGCCGGTTTTTGCGCCGACATAGATCACGGGATTTCCAGCGCCGCGCGCTTTGGCGAAAAATAATTCTTCGCGGCGGCAGATACCGAGAGCCAGCGCGTTCACCAGCGGATTACTCGAATAGCACGGCTCGAAAGCGACTTCGCCGCCGACAGTGGGCACGCCGAAACAATTTCCGTAGAAGCCGATGCCGCGGATCACTCCATCGAGGACGTGCCGGTTGCGCGCGATTTCGTCATCGGTCGCGTTGCCCGCACCGGGGCCCGGAGTGACCGGGCCGAAGCCCAGCGAATCGAGCACGGCAATCGGACGCGCGCCCATGGTGAAAATGTCGCGCAGGATGCCGCCGACCCCGGTGGCCGCGCCCTGAAACGGTTCGACGAAACTGGGGTGATTGTGCGATTCGATTTTGAAGACCGCGACCAGGCCGTCGCCGATGTCCACGACTCCGGCATTTTCGCCAGGGCCCTGGACGACGTGCGCGCCGCGGGTGGGCAAGCGTTTCAGATGCACGCGCGAGGATTTGTAGGAGCAGTGCTCGCTCCACATCACGCTGAAAATGCCCAGCTCGGTGAAATTGGGGTCGCGTCCCAGAATTTTTTGCGTGCGCGCGTATTCTTCGGGAGTGAGACCGTGTTCGGCGGCGAGTTGTGGAGTTACCTTGATTTCCGTGTCAATCATTCTTCGGCATTTTCGGGTGCGGATGAAATTCCGGTTATGCAGGAACAGCCGTTTGCCGGCTGAGGCTCGCGACTACGGAACGGAAAATCACGAGGCCGTCGGCGGAGCCGAGCGGCGATTCCACGGCGCGCTCGGGATGCGGCATCAGCCCCAGAACGTTGCGCTCGCGATTGCAGATGCCGGCGATGGCGTGGAGGGAGCCGTTGGGATTCGCTTCGCGGTCGTTTTCGGCCGCGTCTGCGCCGTTGGGCTTCGCGTAATGGAAAATAATTTGGCCGTTCTTCTCGAGTTCGGCGAGAGCGGCTGGTTCGCAGAAGTAATTTCCTTCGTTGTGCGCGATGGGAATTTTCAGCACCTGTCCCTGGCGCGCGGCGCAAGTGAAAGGAGTGTCTGTGGATTCGACGCGGATGTGGACGTGGCGGCAGAGGTAGCGCAGGCCTTTATTGCGCATCATGGCGCCGGGAAGAAGTCCGGCTTCGAGCAAAATTTGGAAACCGTTGCAGATGCCGAGGACCAAGCCGCCGGAATGCGCGAAGCGGTCCACGGATTTCATTACGGGAGAAAAGCGGGCGATCGCGCCGGTGCGCAGGTAATCGCCGTACGCGAAGCCGCCGGGAAGAATGACCACGTCGCAGCCGGAAAGATTTTCGGATTGGTGCCAGATAAATTCGACGGGTTGGCGGATGATGGCGGCGACTGCGTGGTAGGCATCTTCGTCGCAATTCGAGCCGGGAAACTGCACCACTCCGAATTTCATCGCGGCACTCTCCTTTAATAGATTTTAGCATAGGGAGCAGCGTGGCGCGTGATCGCACGATGCGGCGGCGGATGGTCGCCACGTTCGCATGGACGAGGCGCGGACTCCGACTGGAGAAGCCTTCGCGATGAGCCGCTGGAGAATTTGGAGGGCTCGGAGCGGAGCTTGGGAACTGCACTACTACTAATAGTGGATATTCCTCTTGACACACTAGAGGCTTCGGCGCAGAATTCCGCACATTAACGGCGCGTTACAGGCGCTATACGGGTTTTGTCCAGCGGTGCCGCGCACGATCGGCATTTTTCTACGAACGCACACTTTCCAGAGCGAGGAGGGGCCATGCACGAATTTGCCGGGGGCACGGTGCAATGTTTGAATCCCGAATGCATGGCGCGGGGACGCTGGTTGCGTCTTAATGATGCGCCGCAGGAGCGCTGCTGCAGTTGCGGAGCGCCGCTGCATACGGTGCGTCCGCCGCTGGCGCCGCATTTCCGGGCGCGCACGCGTCCCCCGCTGAGGAATTACCGGCCCACGGGCCGCGGGAGGTAGAGCGGCTTAGAGGATTTGCATTTGCGTGAGGAGTGCGGTGAAAGAAAAGGCCCGAGGCAACCAGCCGCCTCGGGCCTTTTTTCGTTTCCAGCGCGCGGCGCTCAGAAGTAAAGCTTCAGGCCGAACTGGATCAGGCGTGGGCCGCGGTCCGAGATAACTTGAGCGAACGTGGGACTGAGATAACCGGTATTGTCCACCCGCAGGAACTGCACGTGGTTGAACGCGTTGAAAAACTCCGCCCGGAACTCGAGCGACTTGTTTTCCATGAAGCTTGTTCTCTTCACGACGGAGAGATCCCAATTGTTGATGCCCGGGCCACGCAAGAAATTGCGCGGCATATCGCCGTAAGTGAATAGCGGAATTCCGGGCTGGTCCACGGGATCGGCGCAGGTCGGATCGTCGTAGGGGCACGGGTTGCAAACGAGATTGGAAGGATCAAACCAGAAATTTCCGGTTTCCATCCCGGAGCTCGTTCCATTGCACTGGCTGTCGAAAGTCTGACCTGCGTTTCTGGGATGGTGGGTTAAGGGAACCGGTCCGACGAGATCGGGTCGGTCAAGATAATTATCCTGCTGACTCGCGTTGGAATTGGCATACACCGTGAATGGCTGACCCGCCTGGAACGTCGTAATGGCATTCAGCTGCCAGCCCTTGGCAACCTTTTCGAGCACCTGATTGCTGGTATTTTGTGCGAGGGGAAGTTCCCAGATTCCGCTGAAGACAAAGCGCTGCGGGGTGTCGAAGTCCGCGACAGCTCGATCGAGACGATGATCGTAGGGATCCGTATAGGTGGAGGAGCGGGCGCGGAAGCCGGAAGTCAAGTCAATCGTCTTCGACCAGGTGTAGGCGGCCCGGAAGGAGATCCCATGAGACAGGCGCTTATCCAGAGTGACCTGCAGCTGGTGGCTGTCCGACAAGCCATTACTGAAATCTGTAAATAGTTGTTGGATGCCTGTCGGTAGTCCCGACGGATCATAGGGATCGGAAGGATTCAAGAACCCTCCCTGGCAAGCGGCCAGCGGTCGAGCGCATTCCGGATTGATTGGCGAATAGATCAAACCGGCGTCGTAGTCCGGCAGGTAGGTTGTAAGTTGGTATTGCTCCGCAGTGACGGAAGGGAAGTTCGTTTCACCGCTCGAGATGAGTTTGCGACCGAGACTGCCAACGTAGACCGCCTCCAGCATCATGTCCTTGGTCGCCTGCCACTGGAAGCCGTAGTTGAAATTCTCCGAATAGGGTGTGCGGAAGTGTGGGTCGGTGGTGTAGGCGAAGGGAATGGCGGGAACTTCAAAGGTTCCCACGAGTCCACGCGAAGCAAATGGGAATGGGTTCGTATATCCGCTGGCGTTAAATGGGTCCCCGATCGGATCTACACCTGGAGCAAATGATGTGGGCAAGATATTGGAGACGGCGCCGAATGGCGGCTGTCCGCCGAACTGCAGGTTGAGGGCGCCATCCTCGATGTCATAAAAAATCCCAAAACCGCCACGCATTACAAGTTTGGCATTGCCGAACATGTCCCAGGCGAAGCCGACGCGCGGAGCGAAATTGTTTTTGTCGGGATAGACAAGAGCCCGGTTAGGTGTTCCGGGATCTCCGGGATAGAGGATGTCCGGAGGCGCGTTGGGGAAGACGGTGGACTGCGTTCCCGGGAAGAAACCGAGAATCTCATTGTGATGGTCGTACTGCGGAACGTAGTACTCGTAGCGAAGCCCAAGATTGCCATGCGAATCCAATGCGTGGCGCGAAATTGTTGTAATCGGGGTACACCAAAGCCTTGTTCGGAGTTCCCGGGTCACCTGGATAAAGAATATCAGGCGGCGCGCCAGGAAAAACGGTGGATCTGTGTTCCGGGGAAAAACCCGAGGATGTTATTGTGAACGTCACTTTGAGGCACGAAATAGTCCCAGCGCAAACCGTAGTTAGCGTCAAGTGGCTGGTGACCTTCCAGGTATCCTGGCCGTAGAATCCGAGCGAGCCCGTACGAATGCCATAACTGGCTTTGGAAAACTGATAGTAGTTGTCCCAGAAGCCAGCCACGAAATCCGCCAGCGGGTTTCGTAAAAACTCCAAATGTCGAAATCAAAGCTTCCATTGTTGTAGAAATCGTAGTGGAAATTCTGGCGAATCCGCGTGATGTCGGCGCCAAATTTCAACTCGTGTCTGCCGCGAGTCCACGTAAAGTTATCAGCCCATTCAAAAGTGGCGTGGTGCAGCTTGGTGGGCCCTTGAGGGGAAGGTCCCGGCTTGAAGCTGGAGGCGTACATGATCGGAGGCGCTGTGCCTTTAGGATCGTCTGGATTGACATTCGTGAAGCCAAGTTCGGCTGGCGAGGTCTCGTGGTGGGACCGCCTTGCAGCGTTGCAAAGCGATTTGCAGCAAAACGGAATTCGTTGAGCTTTCCCCCGGAGAACGTATGGGTCCAAGTGAAGGAGCCGATCTGAGAGCGAAATTCGTGTCGGTGAAACCGGAGCCATCTGGCAAATCACCACCCGACGAGGCCCCGTTGATAATTTGGAAGGGATAGTTATCGCGCTGTCGTTAATCACGTAAACGAACGAAAGCGCATCGCGAGGGTTTAAATTGTAGTCGAAATGCAAGACGCCCTGATCGTTATCGATCGCCGCGGTTGGCGATGACACGAAGCCATTGCAGAGGTCCGGCATTGGAAGAAAGTGTTGAGTATTTCTGCATGTAGATTGGCGAGAGCCGGCGTCCCACCCTGCCCGGAGCCTAGGTTGTTAGGGAACATTTGTTCCGGTGTATGGATTGACGAGCTGTTCGCCGTTTGAATCGGTGCAGGTTCCGCCGGAGTATATGGCCGCAAACCGCGGCGAAATTCCCGGTCCGTTGGGCGGGGCTTAGGACCGTCAGAATCGGCGAAGTCTGACCTTCCCGGCTGCGCCAGCCCTGATAAGCCAGGAAAGAAAAACATCTTGTCCTTCTTGACGGGGCCGCCAACAGTTGCCGCCAAACACATTGCGTCTTGAAGGACTGCTTAGGAACAATGCTGGTGGGAGAAAATAATCTTGCGCATTGAAAAGATTGTTGCGGATGAATTCGAAGAGGTCTCCGTGGAAATCATTCGTCCCTGATTTCGTGATCTGATTGACGATACCCCCGAGGTGCGGCCATACTGAGCGTCATAGTTGTTTGTGAGAATCTTAAATTCTTCGACGGCATCCGGATTGGGGTTGACGACGATATTGTTGCCGAGAAAATCGGTGTTGTTGCCGCCGTCCAAAAGAAACGTGAGGGATTCAGAGCGCTGGCCGCTAACCGAAAAGGGATTGCCGGAGCCATCGTCGGGATCGGGCGCTAAAAACGCCGGCCTGTAACAGTCCCAGTTGCAGAGTGTCGCGATCGGCCAGCGGTAGATCGTTAATCATGCGCTCGTTCTCGACTTTGCCGAGGACTGCGCTGGTGGTGTCTACCTGGGCCACGTTGCCTGTGACTTCCACGGTTTGCGCCGATTGACCGACTTTCAAACTTACGTCCAGACGGCCATTCTGGTTTAGTTCAAGAACGATTCCTGCTTGCTCGAATGTCGCGAATCCTGACTTTTCGACTGTGACTTTGTATTTGCCTACCTGGACGAGGTCGAACAAGTAGCTGCCGTCGTTACCGCTCGTCGTTTTGCGGGCGATGCCGGTGCCGACATTCTGCAGAGTGACTTTGGCGCCGACTACGATTCCGCCGGATTGGTCGGTTACTGTGCCACGAAGGGAGGCGTTAGTTTGGCCCCACGCGGCGCCACCCAGAGCAGCGAAAATGGCGAGAAGAAATGCAACGAAGAAAATTCCACGAAGAAGATTGCGAAGCTCCACACCCCACCTCCCTGTGACGCGTGTATGCCCAGAACATGCTGGCCGTGAGATGGCTGGCACCGCTAAGGTAGAAAAACACACGGGCGGCGGTTCGCCCCAGACTATGACCGTGTTGTTGCCCCAGCCAACACGACCCCGTGGGCGACTCTATAGAACCGCGCGGAAAGGAAGTCAAGAAAGAATCGCTTATGGAACCTATCAAACCCATTGGAGTGAATGACTTGGAGTCAAAAAGGAAGGCGTCCTCGACGCGGCCTGAAAAAGGGGAGCGGCCGGTGGGGGTGCCGGCCGCTCGTGGGCATGGGGGTGATGGAGGTGCAGACATTCGGGGCGGCTTGCGCGGCCCCGAACACATTGTGAGTGTGCCGTTAGGCGGCGGGGGCGTCGATAGGCCGCTGGGTTCATTTGGTGCCAGTACGAAGGTACTCGAAAGGTGTTTCGCGGCGTTTTCGCTGGCTAGCACTAGGACTTGCAACAAACCGGGCGTAGATCGCTCCACCAAGCGTTCTCGCGCTGCAGACAGTCCGGGCGGTGATTGAACGGGGCGGCGGGCGGTGGTAGGCTCGCGGTAGCAGGACCTTCACCGCGCGCAGATGTTGCGCGACGAACTGCCCGGCGACTGTCATGGGCGCAATCGGAACAAAACTCGATCGCAAGCCGGCTGTGCAAACGCAAGCCTTGGCATCGGTGCGCCAGCTTCTCGTGGAATTGGGAAGCGCGCGCGGCGTCGAAGAATTCACGGCGCGCGGCGCGCAAGCGCACCTCGAGCGCGAATTGGGACTGGGCAGCCTGGAGCGCGTGGAATTGATGCTGCGCCTGGGAGATGCTTGCGGCGTGCGACTGCCGGACAGCGTGGTGGCGGAAGCGGAACGGTGCAGGATTTGATTGACGCGATCCTGCGAGAAGAAAACCGCGCTGCCGGAAATGGCGCCAGCGCATCTGGTTCCGTTGCTGTGGCGCCTGTGCCGAGCTGCTGCTTCGCCGGCGATCGCCCGGATATCGAGCAGCAGATCCGCAATGCCGAAACGTTGACGGAAATTCTGCGCCTGCGCGGGCGCGCAGAACCGGACGCGTGCACATCCAGATCTACGAAGAAGACGAACAGCTGCGCACGATTACGTTTGGCGAGCTGTACGAGCGAGCTTCGGCGGTGGCGGCGGATTTGCGACAGCGCGGGCTGGAGCCCGGACAGACGGTGGCTATCATGCTGCCGACGTGCGCGGATTTTTTCTGGACGTTTGCGGGCATTTTGTTTGCGGGCGGAATTCCCGTGCCGATTTATCCGCCGTTCCGCGCGGACCGCATCGCGGAATACGCGACGCGGCAGTCGAACATCTTGCGCAATGCCGAAGCGCGATTTTTGGTGACGTGGCGGCAAGCCGAAAATCTGGCGAAGCTTCTGCAGCCGCGCGTGCCGACTTTGCGCGAAGTGCTGAACGTGCAGAAACTGGTCTCCGCCACTGATGGGGCTGGCTCCGCAACGATGGATGCGAAAGCACCCGACGGAAGCCACGAAGCAGTGGCGCGCGGTGGAACATCTTATCGCATCACGCGCGCGGCGACGAAATCGCGTTCTTGCAATACACCTCAGGCTCGACGGGCGATCCGAAAGGCGTGGTGCTGACGCACGCAAACTTGCTGGCAAATATCCGCTCGATCATTTCCGGCGTGTCATGTGCAGGCGAGCGACGTTTGCGTTTCGTGGCTGCCGCTCTACCACGACATGGGATTGATCGGCGCGTGGTTCGTGCCGATTTTTACCGGCGTCCGGCTGGTGGTGATGTCGCCGCTGGCATTTCTGAGCCGGCCGGAACGCTGGCTGCGCGCGATCCAGCGGCACCGCGCGACGATCAGTCCGGCGCCCAATTTTGCTTATGAATTGTGCGTGCGAAAAATCGCGGACAAGGATTTGCAGGGTTTGGATTTGAGCTCGTGGCGGTCGGCGATCAACGGCGCGGAACCGGTTCGCGCGGAAACTCTCGAACGATTTGCGACGCGCTTTGCGCCGTACGGATTTCGGCGTGACGCGCTTTCGCCGGTGTACGGCCTTGCGGAAGGCTCGCTGGCCGTCTCCGTGCCGCAGATGGCCGCAGGTTACAAAGTGGATCGCATTGATCGGGCGCAATTCGAATCTGAAGGACGCGCGGTGCCGGTGAGTGTTGCTGGCGGTGACGCAGCGCGTCTTGGAATTCGTGAACGCGGGCAAGCCTCTGCCGTCGGTGGAAGTGCGGATCGCAGACGCGGAGGGCCGCGAACTGGGTGAGCGGCGGCAAGGACGGTTGTGGTTCCGCGGTCCTGCGGCGACGAGCGGCTACTATCGCAATGAGGCCGCCACGCGCGAATTGCTGCGCGAAGAAAACTGGCTGGATTCAGGCGATTTGGCGTACTGCGGCCGACGGCGACCTTTACATTACTGGCCGCGCCAAAGACATGATCATCAAGGCCGGCCGAAATATTTATCCGCACGAAGTCGAGGAAATTGCCGGGACGCGTCGAAGGGAGTGCGTACCGGGTGCGTGGTGGCGTTTGGCGCGCCGGACGAGCGCACGGGGACCGAGCGGCTGGTGGTGGCGGCAGAACTCCGCGATGCCGCGAGCGCGAAACGAATCGAAGCCGAAATTTCCAGCGCCGTGACGGACGCGATGGGAATGCCGCCGGACGTGATCGCGCTGCTGCCTCCGCAATCCATTCCCAAAACTTCGAGCGGGAAATTGCGGCGTAGCGAGACGCGTCGGCTATTTCTGGAAGGAAAGCTGGGTAGGAAACAACAAGCCCCTGGGTGCAGATTGCGAAGCTGGCGGCGCGAGGCGCGCTGCCGCGCGCTTGGCAATGGCTGCAAGCGACCGCGAGAAATTCGCTCGAATTCGTGTATGGCCTGTATGCGCTTACAGCTTTCTCGGCGGTTTTGATTCCGCTGTGGGCCGTCGTGGGATTGACTCGCGACAGGAAGCGCGCCGCGCGATATGCGCGTACGGGTGCGCGCATGATGCTGGCTGCGGCACGCGTTCCAGTGGAAGTTTCAGGCGGCAAGATTTTGGCTGAACGCGCCAAGACCGCCCCGTGGATTTTCGCGCCGAACCATTCCAGCTATCTGGATATTCTGGTGATCCTGGGATATCTTCCGCCGGAAGTGCGGTTCGTCTCCAAGGGCGAAATCCGCGAGATGCCTTTTATCAGCACTATTGCGAAGCGGAGCGGCCAATTTGCGTTCAACCGCGCCGACCCGCATGCGCGGATTCGGCAGGCAGAAGAAGTAAACGACGCGCTCAAGAACGGCGAGTCAGTGGTGATTTTCCCGGAAGGAACGTTCACGCAGATGGCTGGGATACGACCGTTCCAATTGGGCGCGTTCAAAGCGGCGGTGGACACGCAGCGGTCGATCTGCCCTGTCTCAGTGCGAGGTGCGCGACAAGTCCTGCGTGATAAAACGATCTTGCCGCGTCCAGGGCGCGTAACCGTTACGTTCAGCGAGCCGATTATGCCCGACCCGGCGGCGGGGAGCGATTGGCATGAAATCGTCCGCTTGCGGGACGCCACCCGCGAAGCCATCGCGCGCAATTCCGGCGAAACCCTCATTTAACCCGAATTTTCGGTAACCCTTGCGCTGCGAATAGCATCCAAATTAACTCCAGCCCATCGTCGTGCTTCGTGCACCGCCCAGGTCCACGAGGCGTCGTGAAAAATACGAGGCGGAAACAATCCGGGCTGCCCCGGACATATCCCATAAAACATTTTAAGGAGAATTTAAATGATGCGAAGGTTCGTCTTATTACTAAGCCTGGTGTTTTTGGCCTCTTTGGCAGTGGGAACGCGGGCCAACGCGCAAGATACAGCCGATAAAGTAGAGGTGTATGGCGGATATTCCTACTTCCATCTTGATAATGCACCCGGAACGAGCAACCTGAACGGATGGATTCTCTCAGGCCAGTACAAATTCAATTCGTGGCTTGGAGCGGCGGGGGAATTCGCCGGGGATTACGGCGGCAGCCAATCGGTACACACTTTTTTGTTTGGTCCGCAGGTTTCGTTCCCGGCGCGCATCTCGCCATTCGCGCACGTGCTGATCGGCGGCGCGCACTACAGCGCGCCGGGGTTTGGCGACACGTCGTTTGCGGCCGAACTCGGCGGCGGATTTGACGCGAAAATCGCTCCGGCACTCTCCTGGCGAATTTTTGAGGGCGATTACGTGCTGACGCGCTTCGGCAATGCCACGGAGAACAACGCGAAGTTTTCCACGGGAATTGTGATTCGATTCTAGAGAATGACTCGCGAGCGGCAAGAGGGGCGGAGTGTCTTCCGCCCCTCTTTTTATTGCTGATCCAGAACGAAATTTACGGTGATGAGAGTTTCGACTTCGACGGCCTCGCCGTTCAAGCGAGTTGGACGATAGCGCCATTCGCGCACGGCTGCGACGGCGGGCTGAGCGAGAAGCGGATTGCCGCTGATCACATCTATCTGACGGACGCTGCCATCGGCAGCGATGATCGCGCGCAGGCGTACCGTGCCAGCCAAGTGCATCGCGCGCGGAATCGCCGGATACAACGGTTGCACTTTGTGGATCAGCGCCGCTTCCATCACACCTTCGCTCATCCGCAGCGGCGCGGGGCGTGGCGGAGGACTCGGCTGCCGGACCTCCATCGGCGGCTTTCCATCGCCAATTCCTCCGGGAAGAATCGGGCCATCTCCCGACGGTCCGTCCCCGGTGCCATCGCCGATGCCGGGCGCATTATCGATGCTGGTGCTGCCAGCAGGGTCGTGCACGACGCGCACGCCGACCGGTATCGCCGGCGGCGCACACATCAAACAAATGGCCGGTGCGTGGGTAGCGCTCGCCGGGGGATGCGCACTCGAAACCGTGTGCCTCTCAATGGAGTCGCCTCCTCCGTGATAGGGCGGCGCGGGCGTGACGATGAAGCGGCCGGTCAGAACTCCCGGCGTGATGAGCGGCCACAAGAGCATCGCGCCGATCAGCGCGGCTTCGAATATGATGGACGCGACGAGCGCTTTCTGCCGCAATTTTCGGGCGCGCTTGCGGGCTTCCGCATCGTTCTCCAGCATGCAACTTGACAAGCTTCCCAGATCGCTCACGGACACACCTCCGCAGCATCATTTGGACACACAGAAATTTCGCTAGCGGCGCGCCGGGGAAGGGATGGCCTACTTCATTCAGCCGTGAGGGATGCTGCGGCTGGGCGGCGTCGCGTCGTGCTAAGGAGTTCGCGCGATCTCTGAGGTGATAGACACCGTGACTGCAGAGTTGTTCCCGCAGGCTTGGTTTCACCGGTACGACGAGGCGCGCCGTACGCGCAACATACTGAAAGTGCGGTAAATAAAATGTTTACGATATTTCGGCATTGAAAATGCATCATTTTGAACCGGTCGTGCGTCTAACGTTTCATAACCTCGATAATTTTTGGCGCGTTTTTCGGGGACTGGAAGGTGGCGATTATGAGCCGAGACTCTTTGGAAACTGTAGGCGTACGTTATACCGGCTGGGCTGCGTTGAACCGCGATCCCCTCGAGGACCGCGTGGAATTCACCTGCCCTCAGTGCGGAACGAAGGGAACGAAGGCGGCGCGAAGGCCGCGTGCGGCATATCACTTCACCGACGGTTTCGTTCAAGACCTGGAAGGCGAAGGAACGACCTGCCGCGGATGCAAGCACTCACTGAAAGTTGTGCCGGTGGTGATGCTGCACGATCAGGACGAGAAGCGCCGCTTTCAAGCGGTGTTTGCGTTGGAACCCTTTTCAAATAACTAATTTCGGGCGGTTTGACCGGCGGCGAGTTACTTTCGGTGAGTGCCCCGAGCGACGTTTGCGCCTGCCGCTGACCGCCTGAAGCGAGTTACGGGGGAAAGAGCCTTGGCTCCTTTCCCCGTTTTCTTTTTCGTCTCCATACTTCGAGCGTCGGTCTGACGCTCGCGCGTCCTCGAAAACTTCGTACAGCTACGGCTTCATGACGTTTGGAATTATCTGGTGAGGATGCGCAGGCTGTTCGTCTTCGGAATCCAGATGCAGATGGTGAGCTTCGAGATCGTGCCGCACGTGCTCGAACGCCTCGTCCACCGAGTCGGCGAATTGCAGCATTTTGTAATCGCGTTCGCTGACGGTGCCGGTGCGCACCATGTGACGCCAATTGAGCACCTTGTTCCAGTACTTCCGGCCGTAGATCAGGATCAGGTGATGCGATGAAAGCTTATTGGTTTGCAGCAGCGTGAGCATTTCCCACAATTCGTCCATGGTTCCGAAGCCACCAGGAAAAACGATCAGCGCTTTGGCCATTTGCGCGAACCATAGTTTGCGCATGAAAAAGTAGTGGAAGTAGAAATTCAAATGCGGCGTGATGTACGGATTCGAAAACTGTTCGTG
This sequence comes from uncultured Acidobacteriota bacterium, assembly GCA_963834215.1. Taxonomy (GTDB): domain Bacteria; phylum Acidobacteriota; class Terriglobia; order Acidiferrales; family UBA7541; genus Palsa-295. The sequence goes on from CAWIAM010000012.1 coordinate 179,819, forward strand.
AGGGAGCTGGATGCTGAGCCCGACGGACTGTCCGCCGGCCTCCGCCGCGCCGCGATTGGCGGCTTCCATGATGCCCGGTCCTCCACCCGAGCAGATGACGAAGCGTCGTGGCTGATTGCCCAGCGTCATGGCCCAGGACGTAATGCGATGCGAAAGTTCTCGGGCTTCTTCGTAGTAGCGGGACATTCCCACCAGCGAGCGGCTTGCGGCGATTTTGGCGCGCCATTCGGGCGTGCGTTTCCCGCGCGCGCGGGCTTGCACCTGTTTCAAGTGCGCGAGTGCTCGTTCACGTGACTGAATGCGGGCCGAGCCGAATAACACGATGGTGTCGCCCACGTTGGCCTGGCGCAGCCGGTTGAGCGGGTCGAGATATTCCGCCAGGATGCGCAGCGGGCGCGCCGGCAAGCTCTCCATAAACTCCGGATCTTTATAGGCCAGCTTCGGCACGGGCAGATGCCGGGGTTTCTTGCCGGAACGCTTCATCTTTTTTCCACCTCGGTTCGGTTTCGCTTCATTTACGCTCCATCCATTTTAGGAGAAGACGCGCGAAATGCCAGCCGCGCTGTGCGGCGGCAGTACACTGCAAGCAACGCCCGTGTGCAGGCGCGAATCAGATACATTGGATTACACGGAAACGCGAAGGAGAGTGTGAAGCGCTTGTTGTTGCGCCATTTATATCGCGATGTGTCCTGCGCTGCCTTGGCGGTCGCGCTGGGCATTGTTGCGCTTTGTTCGGCTGCGCCCGCGCGTGCCCAGGAAGCTCCCGCCGGGCCTTTGCATCCGAATCCTGGCGCGAAGCCCGAGCCGATGCCTCCCGCCGAACAATTGAAACACGCTATCCGTTCGCGCGTGGACGAAGTGACGGCGCCAGTGACCGTGCGTGACCCCAAGGGCGAGATGGTGTTCGACCTGACACAGCAGAATTTCCGCGTGTACGACAACGGCGCGGAGCAGAAGATTGATCACTTCGACGTCGGCGGCGATCCGCTTTCCATCGTGCTGGTGATCGAGGCGAGCTCGCACATTCTGCCGATGTTTCCTTCGGTGAAGCACGCCGGAATTGTGTTCACCGAGACGGTGATGGCGCTGACGTCGGAGGCGGCGGTGATCAGTTACGACAGCACTGTGGACCTGCAACAGAAGTTCACTACAGATCCCGATAGCGTGCAGTACGCGATTGAGCATTTGCCTTTGGGCGTGAACGATGAGCATCTGTATGACGCGATGGCTAAGGGCATCGCGATGCTCGATGAACGGCCGGCGGTACGGCGGCGAATCATGGTGGTGGTGGGTGAATCGCAGGATACGGGGAGCGAGAGCCGGCTAGGCGAAGTTTTGCGACAGGCGCAGCTGGCGAACGTGACGATCTATTCGATCGGTTTGAGCACGGCGATGGCTGATTTGCGCGCGAAGCCGGATCACATCAACGAGTATCCGGATTTGCTGGCGCTGGCCGTGTGGCTGGTGAAGACCGGAAAGAATGCTCTCGGCACGAATTCGCTGGCGGTGGCGAGCGAGGCTACCGGGGGATTGCATCTGGCCACGATGAAAGATCGTTCGATCGAGAAGGCTGTAGATGAAATCGGCGGCGAGCTGCACGCGCAGTACACCATCGGGTATCGTCCGCACGACGCGGACCCCGAGGGCTACCACGAAATCAAGGTGGTGGTGGATCGAGCGAATGTTTCGGTACGCACGCGGCCGGGTTATTATGTCGCGCCGCCGTCGTAGTGTCGCCCCGCTATTCGGCGCCGACGCTGGGATGAGCGCCTTCGGAGTCGAGAAACTGCGCGAGGCCGCCGCCAAAATCTTGCTTTGTCGGCGGCATCGGGAATTTGACGTCCTTCGCTTGCATCTGCTCGTAGAATTCCTGCAAATCCTTCACCGTGAACCCCACATCGTAGGTTCCGGCGCGATTTTTTTCGCTCGCCGGATGCAGCGCAAAGGACGTCTCTCCCGTTGCGAATTCACTCCAGCCAGGGGATTCAAACTTCAGTGTGAGGCCCAAAACATCTCGATAGAATTTAACGGCGCGGTCCATCTCCGCGACGAATTCGATGATGTATTTCAGTTTGGGCGCCATTGCTTCCTCCTAGCTATTTCTTCTCCGGCTCGGGCGGCGTAACGGCTGCGGCGGCATCTTCTTCTTCGAGGATAGCCGCGGCGGCTGCGATGCGGTCGCCTTCTTCCAGGCGCAGCAGGCGAACGCCTTGTGTGGAGCGACCGGCTTCGCGAATTTCGCCGGCGTGCACACGGATCACTTTGCCCTGGCCGGTGATGATCATCACGTCGGAATCCTCGCGGACTTGCAGCGCCGCGACCACCGGGCCGTTGCGATCGGTGGACTTCAAATTGATCACGCCTTTGCCGCCGCGCGAGGTGACGCGGTATTCGGCGAGCGGCGTGCGCTTACCGTAACCCTTCTCTGCCACGGTGAGCATCAGCGAAGTGAGCGATTCGCGGATCTGATCGCTTTCCAGCTCGTCGAGATTGCGCGTTTCTTTTTTGTATTCCTTCTCGATGATCCCGAAGTCGGGCTGCACCGCGTCCATGCTGACGACGAAGTCGCCCTTGGCGAGGTCCATACCATTGACGCCGCCAGCCGCGCGCCCCATCGAGCGCACTTCGGTCTCGCGGAACAGAATGGCCTGGCCATCGTGGCTGGCGAGGAAAATCATCTGCATGCCGTCGGTTAGTTTCGCGCCGATTAGTTCGTCCGTGCCATCGAGATTGATGGCGATGATGCCGGACGGGCGCGGATTGGAAAATTCCGCGAGCTCGGTTTTCTTCACGGTGCCGCTCTTGGTTGCCAGGAAGACGTAGCGGCCGGTTTCTTCCAGATTGCGCGCCGGAACGACGGCGGTGAGTTTTTCGTTTTCCTGGAAGCGCACGAGACTGTTGATCGCTTTCCCGCGCGTGGCCGCCGCGGCTTCGGGGATTTCGTAAACCTTCAGCCAATAAATGCGGCCCTTAGACGTGAAAAGCAGAATGTAGCTGTGCGCCGAGGCTACGAAGAAATGTTCGACGAAATCGTCGTCGCGGGTCTTCGCGCCGATGCGGCCTTTGCCGCCGCGCGACTGGTGACGATAAGTTTCCACCGATGTCCGTTTCACGTAGCCGGCGTGGCTGACGGTGATGGCCATTTCTTCGTCTTTGATCAGGTCTTCGAGCTTGATTTCCTCCACGCGGTCCACGATTTGCGTGCGGCGTTCATCACCGTAGGTTTTCAGGATTTCGCGCAACTCTGCGACGATCACGCCCTTCAATTTCTTCTCGCTGCGCAGGATTTCTTCGAGTTCCTCAATGCTCTGGCGCAACTGCGCCAGTTCCTTCAGGATTTCGTCGACCGACAGTTGCGTCAGGCGGTGCAACTGCAGTTCGAGGATCGCGTCGATTTGCGCGTAGGTAAGCCCTTCGCCCTCGGCGGGACCGATCAAATCCCCGGTCTGCGCGACGATGCCGTATTTCTTCCGATCAACCTTGATGCCTTCGATGGTTCGTTCCTTGCCGCCGACCATCACGCGAATATCTTTGTTCGAAAAGAAATCGCGCAAATTCTGGCGGGCATTCGCGCGGCTAGCAGAACCGCGGATGATCTTGATCACCTCGTCGATGTTGTCGAGCGCGATCCGGTAGCCGATCAGGATGTGCTCGCGCTCGCGGGCTTTGCGCAGCTCGTAGGCGGTGCGCCGGCGGACCACATCCACGCGGTGCTCGATGAATAGGCGCAGCAATTCGAGCAGGCCGAGCTCGCGCGGCTGCCCTGCGACGATGGCCAGCAAAATCATGCTGAACGATTCCTGCATCTGGGTCATCTTGAACAATTTGTTCAGGATGATTTGCGGCTCTTCGTCGCGCTTCACTTCGATAACGATGCGCATGCCGTCGCGGTCGCTTTCGTCGCGAATGTCGGCGATGCCATCAATCTTTTTGTTTTGGATCAGGCCCGCGATATTTTCGATCAGGCGCGCTTTATTGACCTGATAGGGCAGCTCGGTGATGACGATATCCTGGCGGTCCTTGCCGCGCTGTTCGATGGCGGCTTTGGCGCGTACCTGGAACGAGCCGCGGCCGGTTTTGTAGGCTTGCTCGATTCCTTCACGGCCGTAGATATAACCGGCAGTGGGAAAATCGGGGCCGGGGACCAGCTTCATCACCTTTTTTAGATTGGCATCCGGCTCTTCCACCAGCAGGATCGCGGCTTCGACGACTTCTTTCAGGTTGTGCGGCGGAATGTTGGTGGCCATGCCCACGGCGATGCCGGAAGAGCCGTTGACCAACAAATTCGGAATGCGCGTGGGAAGGACGACGGGTTCGTGTTCGCTTTCATCGAAGTTCGGGACGAAATCAACGGTTTCCTTCTCGATGTCCGCGAGCATTTCTTCCGCGATTTTCGAGAGACGCGCTTCGGTGTACCGCATCGCGGCCGGCGGATCGCCGTCCACGGAACCGAAGTTGCCCTGACCGTCCACAAGGGGGTAGCGCATGTTGAATTCCTGCGCCAGGCGCACCAAGGCGTCGTAGACAGGCGTATCACCATGCGGATGGAACTTGCCGAGAACTTCGCCGACGATCTTGGCGCATTTGCGGTAGGCCTTCGTGGAGGTGAGGCCGAGTTCGTACATGCCGAAAAGAATACGGCGATGCACGGGCTTGAGGCCATCGCGTACGTCGGGCAGCGCGCGCCCGATGATCACGCTCATCGAGTAATCGAGGTACGACTTCTTCATCTCCGATTCGATATCTACCGGAGTGATGATTGACTTATCGAGTTCTTCGGCCACTTAGAATTCTCCGTGTGTTGGTGAGTGGTGATTTGTAATTGGTGATGGCGAAATTGGGGCGCAGGGGTGTGGAAACGGCTGTGCGCGCAGAAGTTCATTTGTATCGAGTAAGAATTTTGAAGTCATTTGTTTTCTGCGAGTTGTCAATTTGGGAATTGACGAAAGGCGTTCATTTGTATCGAGTAAAATTTCGCCTTTGTTTCGCTTTTGGGCATCGCGGCGCAGGGTGAGAGCGCCGTGGGGCAGGACGCTGGTTCGGCTGCTCGCTTTGTTCGACAATCTCACAGATTCATCATCCTCTGCTTGGGCGCGAAACGCAAAAGGCTGTGTGTACGTGAACGGCGCCCACATGGGCAAAAACTGGCGGCCTGAAGGCGCCGCTACAAACCCACTTAAACTTTCGTGCCTGCCCTTTCGAGCACGTAGGCCTTGACGGTTTCGAATGCCGTGGCGTTATTCGAAAAGCGCTGCGGGCCGAAATGCGCTTCGAGTTCGCGCATCAGTGCGTCACACTGCGCGATGGTGGCGCATTCGAAGGCCACGCCCTGCTCGTTGTTAGGCGCGTCCGTGGGCGTAGCACGAAAATCCGAACAGCTCATGCCACGCAGCCCCGGCAAAATCTTCCAAACCAGTTGATAGATCATGTTTTGTGGGCCGCGGCTTAGCGGCGAGTCGCGAAAATCACTTTCGCCTTAAATATCCAGGTTGACGACATCGAGAGCGTTCTCTTCTATGAATTTGCGGCGCTCTTCGACGTTTTCGCCCATTAGCGTCGAGAAAATTGTTTCGGCGGCTACCGCATCTTCCAGGCGGACTTTCAGCAGCGTGCGCGCCTCAGCGTTCATGGTGGTGTTCCACAATTGCTCGGGATTCATTTCGCCCAAGCCCTTGAAACGCGTGATGGTGAATTCTTTTTTGGCGTCTTCGAGGACGTAATTCAGGACGCCGAGCGAATCTTCTTTCACCACCTTGTCGCCATTGTGCGCGATGGTGAATGGGCCGCGGTCATTTTCGGCGATCGCGGCAGCCAGCGTGCGCAGGCGCTTGTATTCCGGCGTGGCCGCGAGAGCCCAATTGATGCGGCGCTCGCCACCATTTTTCAGCAGCAGCTCGTGGAGGCTGTGCTCTTCGTCGAAGACAAATTTAGTTTCGAGCTCGAGCTTGGCTTTCTCGATGGCTTTCACCAGCTCCTGCAATTTCTTCTTGTCGGCGAAATCGGTTTTCTTGTCGAGTTCGGCTTCGGCGAGCAGTTCGACGAGTTTGGGCTCACGCAGGCGGCGGCCGAGCTTCGCGGCCACCTGATCGTATTCCTGAATATTCAGGAGGAAGGTGGTGAGGTCGCCGCCTTCGAGCGACTTGCCGTTCTTACCTTTCACGGAGTGCTCTTCGGTGGCGCGCTTCATCAGTTCGCGCGCGAATTCGCGCTCGTCGCGGATGTAGCGGTCCATCTTGCCGCGTTTCACGCGGTAGAGCGGCGGCTGGGCGATGTAAATGTGGCCCTTTTCGATCAGCTCGCGCATGTGCCGGAAGAAAAATGTAAGCAGCAGCGTGCGGATGTGGCTGCCGTCCACGTCCGCGTCGGTCATCAGAATCACTTTGTGGTAGCGCAGCTTATTGGCATCGAAATCGTCCTTGCCGATGCCGGTTCCGAGCGCGGTGATGATGCAGCGGATTTCTTCGTGGCCGAGCATTTTGTCGTAGCGGGCTTTTTCGACGTTGAGGATTTTGCCCTTGAGCGGCAGGATGGCCTGGTAGCGGCGGTCGCGGCCGCCCTTGGCCGAGCCGCCGGCCGATTCGCCCTCGACGAGGAACAGCTCGCAGCGCGCGGGATCGCGCTCCTGGCAATCGGCGAGCTTGCCGGGCAATCCGCTGGAATCCAGCGCCGATTTGCGGCGCGTGAGCTCACGGGCCTTGCGTGCAGCTTCGCGGGCGCGCGCGGCGTCAATACACTTGCCAATGATTTTTCGCGCGATCGAAGAATGCTTGTCGAAATATTCGCCGAGCTTTTCATTCACCATCTGCTCGACGACGCCTTTGATGTCGCTATTGAGTTTGCCCTTGGTTTGCCCTTCGAATTGGGGCTGCGGCAGCTTCACGGAAACGACGGCGACCAAGCCTTCGCGAACGTCATCACCGTTGATCGTGACTTCATCCTTCTGCTCTTTGAGCATGCCGAAAGAATTCGCGTAGTAGTTGATGGTACGGGTGAGCGACGAGCGGAAGCCGGAAAGGTGCGTGCCGCCGTCGACGGTGTTGATGGTGTTGGCAAAGGCAAAAACATTTTCCGCGTAGCTGTCGTTATATTGCAGCGCGATTTCCACTTCCACCTGATCGCGCTTGCCTTCGATATAGATGGGCGAATCGTGCAGCACGCCCTTGCCTTTATTGAGGTGCTTCACGAATTCCGCGATGCCTCCCGTGAAGCGAAATTCGGTTTTCTTGCCGCTGCGTTCGTCATCGAGCGTGATTTTCAGGCCTTTGTTGAGGAAGGCGAGTTCGCGCAGGCGCTGCGCCAGAGTGTCGTAGCTGTAGGTAGCCTTCGCGAAAATTTCCGGGTCGGCGTGAAAAGTAATTTTCGTGCCGGTCTTGCGCGTCTTACCGGAGGGCTTGAGTTTCGAAGTGGGAATACCTTTCTCATAGGACTGTTCCCAAACTTCGCCATCACGCCAGATTTCCAGGTCGAGCCAGTCGGAGAGCGCGTTGACCACCGAGACTCCGACGCCGTGCAAGCCCCCAGAAACTTTGTAGGTGTCGCTATCGAATTTTCCACCCGCGTGCAGCACGGTCATGACGACTTCGGCGGCGGGTTTTTTTTCTGTGGCGTGCATGTCCACGGGAATGCCGCGGCCATTGTCTACTACGGTGACGCTGTCGTCTTCGTGCACTGCTACGTTGATTTCATCGCAGAAGCCGGCCATGGCCTCGTCCACGGAGTTGTCCACCACTTCCCAGACCAGGTGATGCAAGCCCATCTCACCGGTGGAACCGATATACATCGCGGGACGTTTGCGGACTGCTTCTAGACCGCCGAGAACTTTAATGGAAGTAGCGTCGTACTTGTGCCCGCCCGCCGACGAGGCAGGTCCGCCGGATTTTCCAGCCGCAGCATCTTTTTCAGCCATGGGTCGTGCGTCTCCTCAGTGCGATGCTCGATGCGTTTTTGAAACTGTTTTCAAGCTTCGGGAAGGCGGTCGCGCGGATGTGCCCGACACTGGCCCACCGCGTTGCGGCGAGCTGGCCTTGCCCATTGGTTTCGCTTACCTGCGGTGCAGGCTCGAAAATTTCGAGGGCGCTCGGGCGCGCTTGCGAAACTCGAAGGGTTGCGACTCCATCCCGTCTCGTTCCGAAAAATTCGGGGAGACGCGGCGGAGCTTGTTGTTTTTCCCCTGCGGAAAGGGGATACCCGGCTGCGGTTCTGGCCCTGCTTGCTCTGGCGCGGGCAAGAAAATCAGGGGCAATTTCGGGCCGGATATAGTGCCGTTCAGGAGGATCCTTGAACACTCAAATTCTACGCTTGAGAGAGGTTTTTCACAAGGCGAAACTGAGCGCCATGAATGAATTTATCGTGTTTTTATTCAATGGCTTACGGGAGGGTGGAAAAGAGCAAACTGCGGTGTTTTGAGGGCTGCCGAATAGGTAACTAAACGGGATACTTTCGGCTGACTTCTCGCGCATCGTTCCGCGTCTGGGCAGCGACCGCGCAATCTGCTAGCGATCAAATTCGCATGGTCAGTTGCAGGATTTTGATCGACGAAATGGACCCGTTCCGTAGGTTGTGAGTTTCGGAACCATCAAGTACGATGCCTCGCATGCGCCGATATCTGAATTTCGTTTCTGACCATGAACTCAGAAGGAGAATCAGTCTCGGATGAAGTTCTTCACGTTGGGGCCAATGGTCATAAGGTTGCTCCTGAGAAGCTATTGTGAACAGGGGGATCAACATGGATGAAACAAAGTATATTAATTATTACAAGTGCCCGAACGACGGCGCAAAGTGGATCATGGTGTGGAGTTGCATGTGCGATGACCGTTGCCCAACGTGTAGGCACGAGATAGAACCGTACAAGAGTGAGCGTCCGCGGTGGTCGAAACGGAAGTAATCGCTCGCACGAATGGTGTTCATGCAGCTCCAAATGCCGGTTGATCTGGCGACAGCCTACAAGAGTCCTAGCCAGAGGACCCGAATAATCAGCGAGGCGTGGGGACGCGACAACCTTTACTGCCCCAGTTGCGACTCCTCGAGGCTTGGGATGTCGGCTGTTAATACGCGAGTGGTTGATTTTGTCTGTCCGAGCTGCGCAGCCGCTTTCCAGCTCAAGAGTCAAGCGCATGCGTTCTCACGCCGCATAGTTGACTCAGCCTATGAGCCAATGCGCCAAGCTGTTGAGAAAGCCAAAACACCACACTTTCTCATTTTGCATTACAGCCCACTATTGTGGCGCGTAATGAGCCTCGCCCTCATACCGAGTTTCGCCCTCACGATTTCGTGCCTCGAAAAGCGCAAGCCCTTGGCGCTAACGGCGCGCCGCAGTGGCTGGATTGGTTGCAATATCTTGCTCTTCAAGATACCTCCCGACGCAAGAATTTCACTCATCGCGGACGGAAGCTTGGTCGACCCCACGGCCGTTCGGCGGCAATTCGACAAACTTCGTCCTCTTCAGGAAATTCCACATGAGAGGCGCGGCTGGACTCTTGACGTACTAAACATCATCCGTTCTCTCGACAAAAGTGAATTTCGCCTTGACGAGATTTATGCGCGGAGCGACGAGCTTCGGAACCTTCATCCACACAACCTCCATATTCGCGAAAAGATTCGCCAACAACTGCAGCAACTGAGGGACATGGGGCTCGTAAAGTTCCTGGGCAGTGGGCGATACTTGGCAAAACCCTAAACCACGTTCGGCGGCGCGTGCACACTATGGCACACTCGCTAAAACCTTACGGACTGTTCCCGACTGAAGTGAATCAAATCCGCATGGGCATTACTACGTAGCGGTAGCGCGAGGTTTCATCGCCTGTGGGGCGGAGCTGGCCTGCGGATTGTTCGTCTTTCAGCTCGAAGCTGATGGGGCCTTCGGCAGCGGCGCCCAGAAAATCCAAGAGGTATTGGGCGTTGAAACCGATAGCGATGGTGTCGCCTTTGAATTCCTTCTCGATGATTTCTTTCGCTTCGCCGTATTCGGGGCTGGAGGAAGAAACCTCCAGGCCTTCGGTCGAGAGCATGAATTTCACAGCGTGCGAGCGCTGGTCGGCGAGCTGCGCGACGCGGCGCAACGCTTCCTGCAGTTCGCCGCGCTCGATGACGAGTGTCTTATTGGCATCGCGCGGGAGTACGGCTTCGTAATTCGGGAATTGGCCAGTGAGTTTGCGCGAAGTGAGCAGGCGTCGGCCGATCTGGAAAAACAAATGGCTTTCGTCCTGGCCGAATTCGATCTCACCGTCATCGCCTGACTTGCCGACGAGGCGCTGCACTTCGGTCATGGCTTTCTTGGGGATCAGCACGCGCGTTTCGTTGTTGAAGCCTTCGAATTTGTGATCTTTCTCGACCATCGCCAAGCGGTGGCCGTCGGTGGCAACCATCGCGATCGAACCCGGCTTCAGAACCAACAGCGCGCCATTCAGCGTGTAACGCGATTCTTCGAGCGAGATGGCGAAGGTTGTCTTGGCGATGGCGTCTGCCAGCAGGGCCGCGGGAATTTTGATGAGCGCGTGCGGAAACGGCGGCAGCACCGGGAAATTATCCTTGGACATGCCGACGAGCTTGTAATTGCGGCGGTCGCTGGTGATGTGCACCCAGTGGTTTTCCTGCAGCTTGAACTTGATTTCGCCTTCGGGCAGCAAGCGCAGCAGCTCGAAGAGTTTTTTCGCGGGGATCGTGCCGGCGCCTTCTTTTTTCACCTTGGCGTCGCACGAAGTCCGGATGCTCAATTCCAGATCGGTAGCGGTGATGGTGAGGCGGCTGCCCTTGGCCTCCACCAATAGATTCGAGAGGATGGGAATGGTGGTCTTGCGCTCGACGACGCCTTGCGTCAGTTCCAGTTCGTCGAGCAGGTCCGATCGTTTTACGCTGAATTCCATCTCGGGCGACCCTCTTGTTGGTTGCGCTGATTTTTGCTGCGGTTACTGTACTGCTTTTCTTTATCTATATAAATATATAAGAAAACCGCCGTCGCCGCCGCATCTGTGGATTCTGCGGAAAACGTTCCAAGTCGAATCGTGCGCAGTCCTTGCGGCGATTCGTGTGCTGTGCAAACTTGCGTGACACCGTTGATAAGATTGCCACACCGCCGAGCTGAAGCCGGGTTTGGAAAACATCCACAAAACTTTCACACCTTGTTCACAGGTAATGTGCGGGGCTGGGAGGCTACCCGACTCGATGTCTAGCCGAAAGAGTCGAGTAGCCTGTTGATCGTCTTGTTCAAATCTTTGTCGGTGTGGCGCAGAGTTTCGATCTTGTTGATCGAGTGCAGCACGGTGGTGTGATGTTTGCCGCCGAATTGCCGGCCGATTTCGGGAAGCGATGCTGAAGTAAGCTGCTTCACGATGAACATGGCCACCTGACGCGGGTAGGCAATCACTTTGGAATTGCTGCGCATTTTCAAATCCTGCGCGCGCAGACCAAAAACTTCTCCTACACGTTTCTGAATCTGCTCGATGGTTACCTTTTTCTCCTGCGTCTCGATGATGTTCTTGAGCACTTGCTGGGCGGTGGCGAGATTCAAGTCGGCGCCGGTGAGCGAGGCGTAAGCCATCAGGCGGATGAGAGCGCCTTCGAGCTCGCGGATGTTGGACTTAATGGCGCGAGCGATGTATTCCGCCACGTCGTCGGGCACCTGGACGCGTTCGCTTTCCGCTTTCTTCTGCAAGATCGCGATTTTGGTTTCGAGGTCCGGAGGCTGGATATCAGCGATCAAGCCCCACTCAAAACGCGACCGCAGCCGTTCCTCGATGGAGGAGATTTCTTTGGGCGGGCAGTCGGAGGAAATCACGATCTGCTTCTGCTGGTCGTAGAGAGCGTTGAAAGTGTGGAAGAATTCTTCCTGGGTGCGCTCACGGGTGGCGATGAACTGTATGTCGTCTACCATGAGGACGTCCATGTTGCGGAAGCGGTCGCGGAAAGCGGCCATGCGCTCGAAGCGAATGGACGAGATAACCTCGTTCGTAAATTTTTCCGCGCTAATGTAGGTAAGGCGCATCGCGGGGTTACGGCGCTTGAGCGAGTGGCCGATGGCCTGCATCAAGTGAGTTTTGCCGAGTCCGACACCACCATAGAGAAAGAGCGGATTGTAGGATTTCGAAGGCTGCTCGGCGACGGCGACGGCCGCGGCATGCGCGAACTGGTTCGAGGCGCCGACGATGAACGAGTCGAAAGTGTAGCGCGGATTCAGTTGATGCGCGACGGCGTCAAAGTCGAGTTTGGTCTGCGAAGACGCGGGCAAATTGGAATTAGCCGCGGGGAGCGGCTCCGTCTCCGCGCAGACAAAATCAAATTGCACTTGCGGCTTGCCGATCTCGCTGAGCACGGCTTGCAAGAGTTGGCCGTAAGTTTCCGTCAGGCGCTTGCAGAAAAGCCGGCTAGGCACACGGACGGTCAGACGATCCTCGTCCAGACGCTCGAAGCGTGTGGGACGAAACCAGGTAGCGAAACTATGAGGATTAACGCGACGTTCCGTGTGCTGGAGAATCTTGTCCCAAAGGTTCATCGAGCAAATCAACCCTTACCGCAATTTCCACTGGTGTGGAAATGCTGTGGAAACCCTGCCGATCCCGGCAGGTGTATGTTTGTCTGGCGCTTCAGGTACGAAGTTGTGGCAACGCGCCCCCGCGTCGCAATACCTATTGAGTCGTCGCGTCTTACGCGCAGCAGAGACGCGAGGCGGGATTCTGCCTAAACGCGGGGCAGGTAGCAAGAGAAAACTGAAGGTGTATCGTCCACACACTCCACAAATAATTCACAGGTTTTCCACAAGTGAAAATTTCAAATATTTCTCTTGCATTACAAACTTTTTCGCGAAGCGCAGCAAGGAAATTGTAAAACATTCGCGAGGGTCAGCGCCAAAAAACTTTCGCGCGCACAGCTGCTTGGCGCAGCAGAGGATATGGGAAAACTACCGTGGCGCGGTGTTTTGGGGCGAACCCTGCTGCGGAACGACGGCGGCGCGCACGGAAGTACGTGAGGCATTGTGATCGAATCGCGTAAATTCGTATACGCCTCGCGAATCAGATGCGACGATCAGACGATCCGGCTCCACGATGATCGCGCTCACGTGCAATGGCGCGCCTTCGGGAGTGGCGATGAAATATTCGCCGAGGTAACTGCCGTTCTTATCGAAGTGCACCAGGACTTTTCCGATGGCCGCCCAGATATCCTGCGAAACGGGATCCACGCCGACGGCGGTGATGATGGGTTTGTCGTCCGCCGACGCCACGGTGTGATCGAGATTCACTTTCACGGTGCCAGTTAAATTGTACAAACCTTCACCATAGCGTCCGTGAGCGCCGCCGAAATGATCTTCGATCGGACGTCCCGCGCCGCCCGCGTGCGGCGTTGCAGCCGCAGCGCCAGGAGCGGGAGTGGAAACGCTGGGTGTGAAGAGGCCTTCGAACGACTGAGGGGAATTGCGCGAAGCGAAGCCGCCTCCGCCGAACCCACCCACTTGACCAAAACCTCCGAAGCCGAAAAGTCCCGGTCCGAAACCCGCGCCACCGAAGCCGCCACCGCCGAACCCGTGCCCACCGCTGCCGCGGCCAGTGCTTTGGCCCGGACCTTGCGCGAGCGAAGCGTTTGTCTCATCGGCGTCGTCCGAATCGCTCGCATCAAGCGCATCCCCGGAAGACGAATCCTGCGAATTGAACTGAAGCAAGGAGCCGTTGAGCGCATTTTTCGTTGCGCTCTCGTCGCTCGATGGGTTTGATCCCTGCGAATTGCTACTACCCTGGCGCGGCCTTCTATTTCCCACATGAAGTTGCAGCGAATTCTGCTGGAAGGATCCCTGCGCGGACATCATTCCGCCACCGGCCGCGCCGCTGGGGCCTCCGCCGCCGACGCCCGACGCCGTCGCCGTGGAAAGGATGTTATCGGTGGCGGACTGCGCAGTTTGTGGTCCGTTGCCCAAGTGCGCGCCTAAGCCCGGCGAGAGGCCGCCGCCGAAAAAAATGTCGCCGCGATTGCCGACGGCGACCCAGGTGTTGTACGAGTCCGTGAAATTCGTCTCGCTGTAATTCAATCCGAACTGGACACGATCGTCGGGGGCCGGCGCCGGCGAGGGATTGTACATCTCCGCGCTGAAGGTGGCTTCGCTGGACACATAGCCATAGCGGTCGTATCTGCGAACCGTCGGATCGGGAATGGAGGTGAATGCGAAGAAGATGTCACCGGCTCCATCGCCCGAAATCTTGCCCAAGTTCTGCAATTGCTTCGGATCCGAGGCCACGCCCGCGTCCGCTGGATCTCCGAAGCTGCGAATCAGAGTTCCGTCGTCGTCGCGAACTTCGACCAAGCGCTTGGAGCGCAGGGTTGCGACAGCGAACTGGTCATTGGGTAGCGCTACCACGCTGGTAGGAGCGAAGACGGGAATCTTTGCGAGTTGAGCGCCTTCCGACGAGAAAATCTCCACGGCGTTAGCAGCGCGGTCGGCGACAAGAATACGGCCGTCCGATGCGAGATCAAAATCAACCGCGTACTGAATTTTCGCGTCGGCGAAACCGGCAGCGGGAATCTGACCGATGCGCTTGCCATCGGCGGCCAGTATCCAGATTACGTTTGGCGGCGTCGCCAGAACGTAGTAGTGCCCCGCGGCGTCGCGCTTCATGGCAACTACACCGGAATTGAATTCCGGAAATACACGCGCGCGCGAAAGTACGGCGCTCTCAAAGCCTTGAGCGTTAACAGGAGTTGGAACGGAAAGAGCAATAAGAGCAAGAATTAGAGACGAAGTTCCCCACGACAGAATTGCAAGTCGGCGAAACATGCGACACTCCCACACCCGAAATGGCCTGGCTCTGCATACTTGTATTGACGGCGAAAGGGTCCAAAAGTTCCAAAATTATGCGATGAGGTAAGGGGCTGAACGGTTGTTTGCGGGGTGCCAACTGGCGGGGACTCATGTGCGTCGTCGCCGGGCGCGTCAGGAGCGCTGGCGACGATAAGGGCGAAGCAGGACGTCGAGGTCGCGCAAAATCCAGGCGTCGGCCTTGCCTTCGCGATAGATCGCCCAGCCCAGGAGCGAGCCGCCAATCATTGCGTGGACAGCAGTCGCGACCTTGGCGGTGGCGCACTTATGGAGCTCGCCTGTGCGCACCGCTTCGTCGAGCAGCGCGCGGACCTCCTTGCGGAACTGGCGCGCGTGCGCGAGCGCCAGACGATGGAACTCCCGATCGGCCAAATCCATTTCAAGAAATGCGAGATGATTGGCGAGCGCTTCGGGAGTCTTAGCCATCTGGGCCATGCAGCGGGCGACGGCTTCGATGGACCGGAGAGGAGAACGATTCATCGCGCGGATGCGGGCGAATTCGTCGTGGACGCCCGACGCTCCCTGGCTGACGACGGCAAGGAGCAGGCCGCGCTTGGAACCGAAGCGTTGCAGGAGCGTGGCGGGGGCGAGGCCGGTTTCGCGAGCCACGTCCGCAAGGGTGAGGCGATGAGGGCCCACGCGTTCGATGACGCGGGCGGTGCCGGCCAGGAGTTCGGAATCGGATTTGCCGCGGGTGCGAGGAGACATGGGAGGACTATAAACAAACGGGCGTTCACAAACAAGGCTTGACAATAAATGAACGTCCATTTATAAATGAGCGTCCGACGCTGCAAGGAGGGACCTCTCATGGCCAAGCCAATCCCCAGCGAAATTTCTGCTGCCAGCCCTTCATTGAAGGGGAAAGTAGCGCTCGTCGCCGGCGCCACGCGCGGAGCGGGCCGTGGGATTGCTATTGCGCTGGGAGAAGCCGGCGCGACCGTCTACTGCAGCGGACGAAGCACGCGCCAGCGCGGGCAAGCGAAATCGCGAACCGCGAAAAAACGCATCCCGAATGTTTATGCGGGGCGTCCGGAGACAATCGAAGAGACTGCGGAAATGGTGACTGCGCGCGGCGGGCGCGGAATGGCGGCAGTGACGGATCATCTGGAAGCGCAGCAAGTGGAAAAGCTGATCGCGCGAATCCGCAAGGAGCAGGGCAAGCTGCACATTCTGGTGAACGACATCTCCGAGGGCGGCCAGCACGAATTCGGCAAAGCGTTTTGGCAAGTGGATATCGAGCGTGGGCTGGCAATGCTGCGCAATGGCATCCACACGCACATCGTTACGAACCGATATGCTGTGCCGCTGATGATCGAGACGGCGAAGCGCGACGAAGTCACGGGCTTGATTGTTGAGGTGGGCGACGGCGATTCGTTCACCTATCGCGGCAACTTGTTTTTCGATCTGGTGAAGACGACCGTGATACGTCTGGCATTCGCGATGGGCTGGGAATTGCGGCGAAAAAAGGTGGCCGCGGTGGCGATCACGCCGGGATTTTTGCGCTCGGAGATGATGCTCGAGCATTTTGGCGTGACGGAAGCGAACTGGCGTGACGCTGGAAAGAAAGACCCCGACTACCTGGAATCGGAAACGCCGCTATACGTAGGGCGGGCGATCGCCGCGCTGGCAGCCGACCCGAATCTGATGAAAAAATCGTGCCGGGCATTCAGTTCCTGGGGGCTTTCCGAGGAATATGATTTCAGCGACGCGGACGGAAGGAGACCGCACTGGGGCCGCCACGCTCAGAAGAAATACGGCGACGTCATGAAACCTTGCGATGAAGGCTTTTACAAATATTGGTTCGGCGGGGTCATCGAGCAACTTTTCCCGAACTGGCCGTAAACCTCTCGCGACGCGTGGAGGGCTCAGTCGAGACGGAAATTGACGCGTTCGATGTCGAAGGCCCGGCCGGTGGTTTCGTCGACTGTGATTTGCACGGTATT
The DNA here is from genome assembly GCA_963834215.1 of uncultured Acidobacteriota bacterium. Taxonomy (GTDB): domain Bacteria; phylum Acidobacteriota; class Terriglobia; order Acidiferrales; family UBA7541; genus Palsa-295. The sequence goes on from CAWIAM010000012.1 coordinate 196,559, forward strand.
CATTTGTACGTCGTTCTCGGCGACGGTAAATTTTGCGGGCATGGAATCGAGGAAGCGCTGCACGATCGGTTTTTTCTCCATGCCGATCACGGAATCATGCGGGCCGGTCATGCCGACGTCGGTAATATAAGCTGTGCCGCCGGGCAGAACGCGGTTGTCGGCCGTGGCAACGTGGGTGTGAGTGCCGAGCACCGCGGAAACTTTGCCGTCGAGAAACCAGCCCATCGCCTGTTTTTCGGAAGTGGCCTCCGCGTGCATGTCCACAATGATCAGTTTCACCTCGGGAGGAATCGCGGCGAGTTCGCGCTCGGCCGCGCGAAAGGGGTCCTCGAGCGGAGTCATAAAGGTGCGGCCCTGCAGATTTACGACGCCGTAACGCACACCGTTGCGCGCCTCGCCGACATAGTGACCCTTTCCCGGCGAGCCGTTCGGAAAATTTGCAGGACGAATCAGTCGCGGCTCATGCGGAAAGAAATCGAAAATTTCCTTGCGGTCCCAGATGTGATTGCCGCCGGTGATCACTTCGACGCCGGAGGCGAAAAGCTCCTCGGCAAGCCGCGGCGTGATGCCAAAGCCGGACGCGGAATTTTCGCCGTTAGCGATGCAAAGATCCACGCCGCGCTGCGTGAGGATGTCCGCGAGGCGGTCGTGCACAATTTTGCGGCCCGGCGAACCGACGATGTCGCCGATGAAGAGAATTTTCACTTGTGTTCTGAACCTTTCGGCAGCGAGCGATACGAATTTATGGAGCGGTCCACTTCGCCGTGCGTTGCTAGGTCCTGAACCCCACGAATAGGTGGGTGCCCTGCGCCTGCTTTCAGGCTATCCACCGGCCGAAGCCAATGGACGTGCACAAGGGCAGGACGACGCGGACTCCCTGGGATCCAGTGTTGGTTCAAAAGACCATCGCGACGTCACCTGCGTCGCAGGCCGGTTCCGCAGTCAATTGTAACAGGAATCAGCGGGAGGCACCGCTGCGTGGGTAGACTGATCTCGCGAAGGGTTCCTTGATAATTAAAAGATGGCGTCAGAACAAGAATTTGAATCCCAGTTGGACCAAGCGAGGCGAAGTGGCACTGACGACATCGCCGAAAGTGGAGCTGCTAATATTTCCGTCTACAGCTTGAGGTCCGAAAAACTGCGCGTGGTTGAAAACGTTGAAGCCTTCGAGGCGAAACTGCAGGGACTTCGCTTCTTTCAGCGACACGTTTTTCACAATGGCCATGTCGTAATTGTCCATCCCCGGGCCGTAGAAGAACCGCCGCTTGGCGTTGCCGGGAGTGCCCAAGGCGTTTTCGGGGAAGAGCGCGGAGCTGAAATAGGGTTGCCCATTGCGGGGATTGCTATTCAGATGCAGCGGCGCGCCTGTGTAGTCCGGTTCGTCAACGCCAAAGTTGTTGATGCCATTCGGTTCGGAGCCCAATAGAGAGTTATCGCCGAAATTGACGAGCGTGACGGGCAGGCCGCTGCTGAAATGAGTGATGCCGGAAAGTTCCCAGCCCTGGGTCCAGCGATTCGAAGCCCGAAAAAGTTTTTCAATCGGGAGTTGATAGTTGTAGCTCACGACGAAGTTGTGTTTCACATCAAATGCGGAGAGAGCTTTGCTGAGCGACGGGTCGAGAGGATTGACCGCTTCGCCGAGGTTCGAGGATTGGTCCTGCGACTTGCTGAAGGTGTAGCCGGCCAGCACATTCAGACGTTTGCTGCGTGTGGCGAAGAGTGACCTGCAGGGCGTTGTAATTGGAATTGCCGATGGTCGCCTGGTTGGCATTGCTGCCGAAGTTCGATCCCAGCGGGCCGCGCGTGCCGTTATAGACCTTCCCGGCGGACGTGGTGTATTGCGTGTCTTCACCGAAAGGGCCGCAGGGAGTTTGTCCCGGCGCGAGGTTCGCGGGATTGCTCAAGAACAAGCACAGCGATGGATCGCCAGGATTGGCTTCCTCCAGCACCAGAAGACGATGCCCTTGCGTGCCCACGTAATTCAAGCTGAGCACAGTATTGGCGCCGAAGCCGCGCTCGAGCGAGAGCATGTAGTCCTCGGTGTAAGGAATGCGATTGGTGGTGGGATAGTTTGGAAGACCGGTAATCGGCTCGAATTGCGACCAATCGACGCTGGAGTCCGGGTGGCGCGCGCTCGTATTTAGCGGAGCGAGATTCACGGGGAAATACTGGCCAAGATTTTGGCCGCTCGCTGCGGTGACAAACGGCGTGGCAAACAGCGGCGGAGCGGGGCTGGTGTACGTGGTTCCGTACGGCGCGTTAGCGCTCATCACGCCAATGGTGAGTGCTTCAATCGCGGTGTAGAACAAGCCGTAACTGGCGCGGATGCTGGTCTTGCCGGGCCCACCCAAGAGTTTCGGCGAGGAAGCCGTCGCCCGAGGCAGCCGGCGAATACGCCAAGACCGATGCGCGGCGCGAAATCGCGATTGCCCGGCGCACCAAGCGTGCGCGGAACTCCGGGATCCGTGGGATAGAGAATGCCGGCCGGGGCTCCCGGGAAGACGATCGACTGCTGGCCGGGGCGGAACGTCGCGATCTGATTGTACTTTTCGTACCAGGGCTCGATGCGGTCCCAGCGCAGGCCGTAATTCAGCGTCAGGCTGCTGGTGATGCGCCAGCTATCCTGGCCGTAAAGACCGACGTACTTGTTGCGGCCGTAAAAGGGCTGCAGCTGGCTCTGGTTGTACTGGCTGGGAATCCCCAGAAGAAAGTCGGCGAAGTCCGAACCGGTTTCGGTTCCGAAGAAAAGGAAGCTGCCGTTGAACTGCGCGATGGCGTTCACGTTGACCTGGTCGTAGTGAAACTCGCCGCCGAACTTGATGGTATGAGTTCCGATGACCTTGGAAAAATTGTCGAGCCACTGATAGGTGTTGCCCACCTGATTCAGCTCGTTCGTATTGGTGCCGAACGTGAAGCTATTGAAGCCGACACTTTCCACGCCTTCGGTTTTCGGAGAGAGCGGCACGATTCCGGGCGTGCCTGGGCCCACCTCGAAGCCTTGCGATGCGAGGCTGACGCCGACGCCGCCGATAGGTTTGCCGAGGTCAACGGCGTTGCGCAGATAGCTGAAGTGGAATTCGTTCACGGCGGTCGAGCTGAGAGTCTTCGTGTCGCCGAGGTCCAGCAGTTGCGCGCGGCCCGTGTAGAGCGCATTGAAACCCGGAACGCTCGCGCCGCCCTGAGCGACGGGATAAGGATTGTTCTGCGACCAATCGTCCAGGAAGTAGTAGCCGGAGAGCAGGCCCCAGCGCGTATTGGCATCCAGGCGGTAGGCGCCTTTGTCGTCGCGCAAAGTCTGATTGAAGGACGAAGTGGAAAACGTGCCGTCGGAATTGTTGGCCGCCGGAATGTATTGCAGCAGGTTCATTGCCGGGGCGGACCAGGCAGTCTGGGGAATGACGGCGTTGGGAAAAACGCACGGCGACGGGCCACTGGCCGCGCATCCCGGAGTGTAGTAATTTTCGCCGGCCGCGACTGTGTAACCCAGTTTTTGCGACAGCAGGCCAGCCCAGTAGGATCCGTTCACTATGGTTGGAACTATCTTGCCGCTCGCGTCGGTGGTCACAAAGGAACTCGCCATGTCGATCAGATTTCCGGTGCGGTCCTGCGCGGAGGGCACTGAAATTTTGGGAGTGTCCACGCCCTGCGTCGAGCGCGTGCCTTGGTAATCGGCGAAGAAGAACACTTTGTTCCGGCGGATCGGTCCGCCGAACGTGCCGCCGAACTGGTTTTGGTTGAAGGCCCCGCGAGTGGGGGAAAAATAATTGCGCGCGTCGAGATTGGTATTGCGCAGGAATTCGAAAGCGTCGCCGTGGAATGCGTTGGCGCCGGATTTAGTCACCACGTTGATCTGACCGCCGCTGAATTCGCCGTACTCGGCGTCGAAGTTGTTGGTGAGAATGCGAAACTCCGCGATCGAATCGAGGTTGGGAATAATTGCCGCGCCGTTGTTGACGTCTTCCTCGACGTCGCTGCCATTCACGATAAACGCGTTGGCAAATTCCCGCTGGCCGTTGATCGAAATCGTACCGGGATTCAAATCGCCGGAGGGAGAAAGCACGCTGGCGCCTACGTCCTGCACCGTGTCTGAGGTGATCGAAGTGACCGGCGCAACGCCCGGCTGCAGCGCCAGCAGATCCGTATAGCTGCGTCCGTTGAGCGGCACGGCGGTTATCTGGGCTCCGCCGATAACCTGGCCCACTTGCGTGCTGGTGATATCCACCTGGACCCGGTTCTCGTTCACGGTAACCACGTCGGACCGCTCACCCACCTGCAGAATCGGATCAATCAGCAGTGCCGAATCCGCATCCACGGCGATGCCCTTTCGCTGATACGGCCTGAATCCATCGACGGTGACTTCAAGGTCGTAATGGCCGACCGGCACGTCGAGGAAGGAATAGATGCCCTGGCTATCGGTGGTTACGATTTGACGCACACCCGAGGCCGTGTTGGTGAGGGATACGACAGCCTTGGCGATCACGGCGCCGGTTGCGTCTTTCACGGTGCCGGAGACACGCCCGCCGACGCTGGCCCGGGTGCCGAGAGCGAAGAGAAGCACGGATGCGACGAGGACAAGAAGGGGAGTGCCGGGGCGCGAGCGAGTGTGCAGAACGAATCTCCTCCAGTTGAAAACGATTATCAACTGGCGGGCAGCTTATGCCAGTTGCAACCGTGTGTCAACTAGACTTGTGTAAAACTTCTGTAACAGCGCTGGCACCACGTACGGGGAGTTTTCCAGCAGGAAGGAAACGGAGCGGAGGCGGCCTTCAACAGCCGCCCCTGCTCCATCGTGAGGTTCGTTAGAAGTGGAAGCCGATCTCCGCTGTCACCGTTCGCGGCGTGACGTAGTGCGTGCCGCTGAACGTGGACAGGAAGTTGTAGAGGACATAGTTGTTTGACAGGTTGATGACTTCCACACGCGCGCTGAACTTGTAGCGGTCGGCGTGGAAGTGATAGATGTCGTCATCCCCCACCGCCAAATCGAACAAATTGCGCGCCCGGATGCGAGGTGGGTTGAGGTCGTCGTCTTCCTTGTTCGGTGCCGGCACTTTTATGAGCGTGGAGCTGAACTGAGTAGCCGGGCAGACACCTCCCGGTATCGGGATACCAGCCGGATTTGTCGCGCTGGGCGGTGTAGCGTGCAGGCCGTTGCAAGTGAACCCGGCCTCGAACTCCTGATCGGCGCTCAAGGGCACGCTGCCTACGTTCGCGGCTATCAGCGGGATGGAGCCGGTAGCGGGGGTAGTGCCGATACTGCCTGGGCACGTATTGAACGACTCGATTCCGAAGCAGGGCGTCGCGCCAGCCACGAGCCCGCTGTCATACCGCCAGTTGAAGCCGACCCAAGGGAGCTTCTTCCAAGGTTGATATTGCAGATGGGTTGTCTCGTTGAAATGTTCGTCATGGTCGATCCGAAAAACGCCGGTCGGCGCGCTGGGATTTGCCCCGGCTCCGGAAACCTGTGGAGTGAAGAAGCGGGCCGCCACGCTGGACATCACGATGAAAGCCGTCAACCCGTGGTAATTCGGTACGGATCCGCGGATTGCGAAACCAGGGATCTTGGACCGGTCCCACTCGATTGGAAATGTGATCGGCGTATTGCCGAGCACGCTGAAGTCGTAAGCATTGTGGGTGTACTTCCATATATATTCGGCATCGAGGACAAAGTACCTGCCGAAGGCCTGCTGCAAACCAGCATGGAATTCGTTGCGAAAGCCTGGTGCCAACGGCGTCAACGAGTTGGATGAGCAAGCAAGAAGGGGGTTCAAGACAGGCGAGTTGCACCCGATGCTGGAAAGCACCAGGTTTTCGTTAAAGGGAGTTTCAAGAGTTCGCGCATAGGAAACACGAAGCACGGTGTTGCTGGGCTTTATGTTGTAGGCGACTCCCAGACGAGGCTCCGCTTGGCCGGCGGTAGTTAGACCATTGTACTTGTCGCCGCGGATACCCAAATTGAACGACCAGTTTTTCCAGGTAATCGTGTCCTGAATGTACAGCGCCAGTTCCTTAACATCCGTGTGCAGAGGAAATGACGTAGCAGTCGAGAATAGACTTCCTCCGCGCGTCAGGTCGAAGGGAAGCAAAAGCGGGTTGAACAAGGGATATAGAGATGTGCTTAAAAACCCATTATTCGGGTCACCCGGGGCGTTGGGGTTACCAGCCACATTTTGCTGGAGTCCCGCAGCTGCGCACTGGCTGGGATCTGTGAACCCCTGCACAGGGGCGAATGGGTAAAAGTTATTCGTCACAGGATTTGTATTCGGACCGAGGCACGGCGCGTTGAGCGTAGGATCGACGATGCCGAGTTGATCGTTCTCTCTCAGGAAAGTTTGTTCGTAAAGAACCCCCGCCTTCACGTTGTTGATCCCGTGCACATACGAGATTTCCGAATGGATACCCGCATTCGTCAGGGTCCGAGCTTGGGTTACAGTTTCCCTCTGAAGGCTGAATGGCCCGAGGTCCGCGAAGGGATCGCTGCTCGGATAGTAGTTATATGCATCGCGGCGAACAAAGGCACCCAGCGTCAAGACCGTATTCGAGTTGATCAGGTGCGTCCACGAGGGCGCGATGTTGAACGTCCCGATCTTCGAGCGCTGATCCTGCGCACCGACGGTCTGACCACACTGCGCGAGAGTGCAACCCGAGCTTACGGGAGGAGCGAGGCCGCCATTGTCAACGACAACGCCAAACCACGGCGAAGCGTATTGCGCATCGAACGAATTCGGCGTTTGAAACCAGGAACGCGTGTATTGGGCGTTGAAGTGGACCGAGTCTGCGGTTGTGATCTGATAATCCACGCGATCAAAGATGTTTTCCTCATTGCCTTTGTCGTGCATTACCGCGAATTCGGGCGGATCCAGGAATCGGCCGCTGTTCAATCCGCTTGCTGAGATGAAATTTCCCCATTTCTGGCCGCCGTAGGCTAGGTCGAAGCCAGCGTTGGAGGTGCCGAACGCGCCGTAGGAACCGTAAATGCTGCCATGAGGCGTCGTAACGCCCAGACCTGAGCGCGTAGTGGCCTGGATGACGACGCTCGTTTTGTCTCCGAATTCGGCAGGCGGCGCGCCGGAAATGACTTCCAGGGACTGAATTGCCTCGACGGGCAGCTGGTTCGAAAAGACTTTGCTCTGCTGGTCGGTGATGGGCTGGCCGTCTACGGAGAAGGAATTCTCCGCATGGTCGCCCAGTCCGTGGAACAGGCCGTTCGAATCCGCAGCTATTCCCGGAGTCGTGAGAGTGACGAGCGAACTTAGCGACGACGATTGACTTTCGAGCGGAAGCTTGTCGAATAGCGCGCGGTCCACATCGGTATGAAACGTGGGTTCATTTTCGAGCAGGTCGCCGCCACCTTCGACGGTCACCGTGCTGGAGCTGCCGGCGACGGTCAGACTGATTTTCACCGAGAGAGGCACGGAGGAGCGAACGTCAATGTCCTGAGCGTAAGGACCAAATCCCTTGGCCGTCCACGGAAAGGTGATAGGGATTAAACGGCACGTTCGGGAAACTGAACGCGCCGGTGCTGTCGGTTGTGGCGGAGCGCTCGTACTGGCTGACGGGGTTGTGGATCGTGACGGTCGCGCCGGCGACGACGGCGCCGGAGGGGTCCGTCACGGTTCCGCTGATGTTGCCGGAGTTTCCGATCTGCGCGAAGCTGGCGGACGCGGCCGGGAACAGTACGAAAAGTAGGAATAAACTCCCAAGAAATGCTTTTGCGAATCGCATGAGGTAGTTCTCCCGTTATGAATGGCGGCCGCCTGCGCCTGTGGCGCTGGAGGCTCGGATAAATGTGGAAAACAGCGTCCGCCGCGGTTCTCGCGGTTAGCGCATGAGGAGATAACTATTGGGGGAAATTCAGGTTAGACAGGGGGAGCGCGAGGAATTCTATGGCTGCAAACGGGATCGATGGCTAACTTCTGATCTTCGGCGACCGCAAATCTGGCGACCGCAACGGGCGTCCCCACCCCTATCTGCGCGGTGGGTTGCGGGACTGCGGCGTGCCCAATATGGCAAACCTGGCAATGCTGTTCGTCGGAAGAGTGCTCGTGCCAGTGCCCAGCCGCTTGCATGGCAAACAGGCCCACGCAAAGCATGAGGGTCACGGCGAGCAGTCGTATGGCTATCCGCTTCCGCATGGCAGATTCTAAGGCACTCCCGTCAACAAGCATACTCGGATGCGGGCCAGAGTGTAAACGTCGCACCGAAATTTGTGTATCCAAAGGCCACTCACTGGCTATTCGCGCCGCGTTGGCCGGCCGGGCCCTACACCTGCAGCACGTCGCCTTCACGCGCAACCATCTTGTAAAGCACGGGGCTGACGATGCGTCCAAGCAGCAGTCGCGACACAAGTCCGGCCACAATTACAATCGCGAAAGGTTTCTGCGAATCGGAACCGATTCCGGTAGAAAGAGCGGCGGGGAGCAAGCCAAGGCAAGCCACGAGCGCCGTCATCATGATCGGCCGGAAGCGGACCAACGACGCGTCGTAGGTCGCTTCTTCGATTCCCTTTCCTTCGAGCCGGAGTTTATTGATGTACGAGACATCGATGACCGCGGTTTCCACCGAGACGCCCATTAGCACCAACAGTCCGAGCAAGGATGAAACGCTGAATGGAGTGTGGGTGAGTTTCAGCGCGAGCAGCGCGCCCACCGGCTCAGTGAGGATCACGCTGAGGACCACCGAGACCGGAAACTTAAGATTGCCGTAGAGGGCGAAAAGGATCATGAAAATCAGAAGTACGGTCAGCGGCGCAACCACCGAAACCTGAGACATCGCGCTGACGAATTCGCTGTATTCTCCACCCCAGGCGAGGCGGTAACCCACCGGCAGCGAGCCTTGAACGTCCGCGATGGCGCGTTTGCCTTCTTCCACCGCGCCTGCCAGATCCCGGCCTTCGATGCTGTATTGCACGCCGATGTAGCGCGAATTATTCTCGCGATAAATGAAGGAGGCGCCGTTCGCCTCGCGGATATCCGAAAGCTCGCTCAGCGGGATTTGCTGACCGGTCGGAGCGCCCACTAGCAGATTGCCGATTTGTTGCGCGTTCTCACGGAACTCCGGCCTCATGCGCACTACCAAGTCAAACAACTTTTCGCCTTGGATCACTTGTGTGGCGGCTTGGCCGCCCACCGCCGCTTGAACCACAGCTTCCACATCGGCGACGTTGATGCCATAGCGCGCAATTTTATCGCGGTCCACTTGCACGATCAGGCTGGGCTGACCTAATTCGCGCACGACGGTCAGTTCGGTGAACCCGCGGATTTGCGAGAGGCGCCGTTTGATCTCCAGAGCCTTGTCCTGGAGAACGTTGAGGTCCGCGCCGTAAACCTTCACCGCGAGCGCGCTCTTCAGACCGGTGAGCGCCTCGTCTACCGCGTCTTCGGCCGGCTGCGTGAAATTGAAAATAATGCCGGGAAATGCGGCGAGCTGCTTCTGCAGGTCTTCGATCAACTCCGCCTTAGTGCGGATGTTTCCGGATTTCCAGACCACGTTGCTGTAAGGTTTTAATCCGACATAGAATTCGCAATTGAAAAAGCCGGTGGGGTCGGTGCCGTCGTCGGGACGCCCGAGTTCCGAGCCGACTTCCGTGACCATCGGATACTTGGAGAGGATCGTACGAATTTGTGGTGCGATCTTCGCTGCCTCCTCATACGAAATGGTATAGGGCATTGTGGCGCGAACCCACACCGCGCCTTCATCGAGGTGCGGCATGAACTCACCGCCTATGAAGGGAACCAGCAAGAGGCTTGCACCAAAAATCAGCGTGGCTAACAGCATGGTGAGCCAGGGCCGCTGTAGGAACCATTTCAGTTCGGAACCGTATTCCTCCTTGATCCATTCAAAAGGCTTGTTCCGGCGCTCGTGCACGCCCTTCTTGAACCAGTAGGAGCACATGACCGGAACGAATGTGAGAGTGAGAATAAGGGCGCCGATCAGCGCGATGGACATAGTGTCTGCCATGGGATGAAACAATTTTCCGGAGGGTCCGCTGAGAGCGTAAATGGGGATGTAACCAGCGATGATGATGGCAACGGAATAAAAGATGGGGCGGTCCACGTCCCTGGCGGCCGCAAGAATCACTTCATTTAGGTCATATTGCTGGCCTTCGCGAAGTCCCAGTTCGCGGTAGATGTTTTCAACCATCACCAGCGTGCCGTCAATAATGATGCCGAAATCGATGGCGCCGATGGAGAGGAGATTCGCGGCTACGCCGCGCGCGTGCAGAAAAATAAATGAAAAGAGCAAAGCCAGAGGAATCGTGAGCGCGACGATCACGGCGGCGCGCACGCTAACGAGAAAGAAAATCAGCACGATCAGGACCAGCGTCATCCCGAGAAGCATGTTGTCTTCCACGGTTTTGATGGTCAGCGCGACCAGATCGCTGCGGTCATAGAATGGCCGGACTTTCACATCCGGCGGTAAGATGTGCTCGTTAAGTTCCTTGGTTTTCTCTTCCACGCCCTTTAAGACGTTTTGCGTCTGGTCGCCGCGCAGCATCATGATGACGCCTTCCACGGCGTCATCGTTCTTATTGAATCCGAATTCGCCCAGGCGGGGCGCGTGGCCGATCGCTACGTCGGACACATCGCGCACGCGCACCGGCACGCCATTCTGCGAGCCGATGATGACGCTGCCGATATCTTGCACGTCCTTGATCAGGCCGAGGCCGCGCACGTAATAAAATTGCCCGCCCTGCGAATAGAATCCGCCGCCGGTATTGGCGTTGTTCACCGAGAGCTGCTGAATCACCTGCGGGACGGTGATGTGATAGCCGTAAAGGCGCGCTGGATCGAGCAGCACTTGATACTGCATCACCGTGCCGCCAAATCCGGAATCGTCGGCGACTCCGCGGACTTGCTTGTAGGCGCGCTCGATCACCCAATCTTCGAAAGTTTTCAGTTCCTGCGGCGTGCGATCGGGACTTACCAGCACGTAGCGGTACACGAGGCCCGACGGACTGGAAAGCGGCGCGAGCGAAGGAGTGACTCCAGCGGGATAGGTCACCTCGCTGAGGCGCTGGAAAACCACCTGGCGAGCGAAGTAATCGTCGGTGTCTTCGTCGAACGTCAGAATTACGTCCGAAAGGCCGTACAGCGAAATCGAACGCTGTATCTCCATTTTCGGCACGCCGTTCATTTCCACTTCGGTCGGCAGCGTCACCAGGCGTTCGACTTCTTCCGCGGCGTGCCCGGGCCACTGAGTGATCACTTCCACCATCGGCGGCGAGAGATCGGGGTAGGCGTCCACGGGCATGCGCTGGAAGGAAATAGACCCGGCGAAGATGAGGAGTACCGCAAGCATCAGCACCAGGAACCGTTGCCGCAGCGCGAATTGAACGATGTTGTGGATCATCTAAAGGTGGCGGCGTTAGTGTTGAAACGAATTGGCGAACTGCAAGAACAGGCTGCCGTCTCCGACCACCCTATCGCCGGGCGAAAGTCCCTTCAGAATTTGGGTTTTTCCAGCTTCGCTCTGGCCGATTTCGATGGACCTGCGCGCAAATTGATTCGAGCCTGTGGCGATGTAGACGAACGGCTGATTCTCGTCATCGCGCAGCACGGAGGCATCGGGCACCGCGATCGCGTTCTGTTCCACTCCGGCGTTCACGGTGGCCGTCACGTACATGTTGTTCTTCAATTTTTCACCGGGATTATCCACGACGATGCGCGCTTGCAGCGTTCTAGTATTGGGATCCACGGCGGGCGAGATAAAAGAAATTTTTCCGTGGAATTTATCGGGGTAGGAGTCAGTCTGCACCGTCACTTCGTCGCCGACTTTTACCTCCGCCATATCGCTCTGATAGATATTCGCGAGCACCCACACGGTGCTCATGTTCGAAATGATGAAAGCTTGCGTGGTGCCGGCTTGGAGTACTTGGCCGGGAGCGACGTCGCGTTCCACAATTTCGCCGTCGATGGGCGCGAGCAGCGGAACTTCCGCCGACGACGGAGCCTTCTCCAAATCCTCGGGTTTCGCGATTCCCAGAATCTTCAGGCTTAAGAGAGAAGCGTTGAAATCAGCTTGCGCCTGGATGTGGTCGGATTCCGCCTGCAGCAGATCGCGCTCGGCGATCGCGTGGTGGGCGTAGAGGTCTTGCGCGCGGAGGTAATTCTTATCCGCTACACGAAGGGTGTCTCTTGCTTTCAAATACGTTGCAAACAACAGCGAGTAATCGGGGCTGCTGACGTCCAGCAACGGCTGACCCTGCTTTACGCGCTCGCCCGGAACCACCAGGATTCGGCTGACCGGACCGCCGACCTGCGTGATCACTGGCGTGGTATTGAAGGCGTTGTACGCAACCGCTCCAGTGAGGCGCAGGACGCGCGCCAGTTTTGTTGGCTCGACGGTCACCACCTGCACGTGGGACATCTGCTCTTGCGGAATCGTAAAAAGCTCGGCCTCGGCGCTTTTTGATTCCTTGCCGCTGAATGATGTCATCTGGCCGGCGCTTTCTCCCGAGTTGCAACCGGCAACACAGATTGTGGCTGTAGCCAGAAAAAGGGCGCAGCTCGTGCGTCGGGCGAGAAAGTGCGTGTTGCAGCGCGCGCTCATGGCAGGCTCCTAGTACCCACAGCTTCGCGCAGCTGTTCGACCGCGGTGAGGTACGATGCGAGCGACTGCCGGTACGCGAGTTCGGTGGCGCGGTAGCTACGCTCGGCATCCAGAAAATCAAGCAGGCTGGCGGCGCCGCGCTTGTAGGAATATTCGGTGATGTCACGCGATTGCTGCGCGATATTCAGGTAGCCGCCGACGTACAGCGAAACCACCTGATCGTTATCGCGCACGCCTTCGTAAGCCGTGAGCACGTCGCTGACAACCTGATCGCTTGCGGCAAGTTCGAGTTCCTGCGCCTGGTTGATGGCGTAATTGGTCCGCGCGATTTCGCCTTGGTTGCGATTGAAAATCGGAATCTGGAAGCTGCCGAAGAAAGAGCCGGTGTTGGCATCGCTGACGTGGTCGTAATTGAATGTGCCGGTAACGTCCACCTTGCCGACGGCTTTCGCCAATTCGTACTGGCTCTTGGCCGCGGTGATGCCCTGCTGGGCGGCGCGAAAATCAGGCCGGTTCTGCAACGCGAGTTGCTGCAAATCTTCCAGCTTCAGCGTCACAGGCTTATATTCGAAATCGCCAGTGACGTCAAAATCTTCCGGAACGCTCTGGTACCCCAAAAATTGCCGGAGACCGACGAGAGCCTGCGTCTTTGCGAGTTGCGCTTGAGCGACGTCGCTTTGAAACTGCAGCAATTGCAGCTTGATCTTCAGATAATCCGCTTCGCTGATGTCACCGGCTTTGTAGCGGGCTTCGCTGATGTCCACGGTCTTCTGAAAACTCTTCATATCCTGCAAGGCGAGGTCGAGAGTGGATTCCGCGAGTTGCACCGAAAAGAATTGCGACGCGACGTTGAAGCTAAGAGTTCGCTCGTTATCGGCGACGGTTGATTTCGTCTGCGCCGTGACGTCCTGTGCAGCCTGCAGACGGTGCTGGCGTTTTTTGCCGCGCTCGAAAAGATACGAAACGCCCAGATCAAATTGCGCGACTGTGTTGATGTAGTCGGCGGTGAATTCATTGGGCTGGAAAATGGGGATGAATTGCGCGTCCGCAGTGAACACGGGGTTCGGCCGCAAATTGGCGGTAATTTCTTGCGCTTCGCTCTGCTGGATGGTGGTGCGCGCAGCCTTCAGCGTGTGATTGTTCTGCAACGCCATCTGGATCGCTTGATCGAGCGAAATGCGCACGGCACCGTGGGCCTGCCCCGAAGGCACGTTCTGCGGAGAAGTCTGCGCAGGCGGCGGAGGCGAAGCATTTTGCGCGTACGAGCCCGTCGCCAGGCACGCTACAGACGCCAGAATCGCAAGTCGCACGGTTTTTGCGGGCATGGTCCTCAACCTCCAATTCAATTTCGCTCGAGAACTCCTAAGCGAATTCCACGCCGTTCCTCGGAACGACACCAAGGGTTAGCAGCAAAGTCCTAAAGAATGAATGAAAACTGGATCACGGCACTTCTGGTTGACGGAACGCGCGGTCAGCAGGAAGGGGGTGCGCGTGCGGGGAGGCGCGGCGCCACGAGGCCTAGCGTGAAGGAAGGCTCCTTGAGTTCCGTCTGTCTATCTACCTGCGCCAGCGACGGCTCACGATAGCTTACGATCGAATGGTCAACCGGCTGATGGCTGATATGGCAGATCGAACAGTTCGCTTCGGATGAACCTGCGTGATTGTGCCAGAGAGTCCCCATGGTCATCGCCAGCACCAGGGCTGCGAGGACCACTATCGGGACTAGTAGATAACGGAATGGTTTTTGGCTAGGCACTCTGCAAAGGCTGGCTACAGAGCCAGATCAGCATCATATAAGAGATGGCGCTGAGCACCAATGGGTTGTGCCGTTCGGGAGGCCGCTCAGGTACATACGCGCTGGAACTGGAATGCTCAGAGGAGGCGGGCGAAACTTGAGTTTGTTCCTGCGGCTAATTCGTTTGCTCCAGCGCCTTTTCCACCATCGAGACGCACTTTTCCACGCGCTTGCGCAGCGGTCCTTCCATTTCCGTCTGACGTTTGCGCATGGCGAAGGTTTCGTCGGCAATATTTAGCGCGGCCAGCACGGCTACCTTGAGCGAATCCACCATGTGCGTCGCATCGGCGACTGAGCGCATCTTACCGTCCACGTAAGCTGCTAGCTCTCGCAGATAATCCTCGTTGCCGTCCGCGTTGACATTGTAAACCTGGTCGTAAATCTCGATTTTCACGTTCCTCTCCCCCGCTGAGCCACCGCCATTGTCGGCTTTTGTTTGTTCGGGTGCAACGGGCTTGTGGGAAAGGCAGCGGCCAGTTGGCGCCGGCACGCGAGGAGTTCGACTTTAACTGGCGCGAAGAGTTGCGCCGAGCTTTTCCTGGAGCGCGTTGACGATACGTGCGGAGAATTCGTTGAGTTGTGCGTCCGTGAATGTTGCTTCGGCGCTTTGAAACTTCACCCGGATCATCAGCGAGAACTTTCCTGCTGGAATTTGCCCTCCGCGAAAAAGGTCGGCAGCTTCGATGGTTTCGAGTTCAGGGATATTGAGCGAACGAATCGTTTGCTCGACCCGCGCGAACGTCACGCCGTCGGAAAGCACGAGCGAGAAATCGCGCTCGACCGCCGGAAAACGCGGGAGCGGCTTGAATCGGCGTGCCGCGTCTGCGGCTTCGATTCCGGCTAGCAGAGGCTCTAGCTTGAGTTCGGCGAGAAATACATCCTGCCGCAACTTGAGCTGATCCGCGACGCGCCGAGCGAGCTGGCCGGCTACGCCCAACTGACCGCCCGCCCCATTGCCATGCGATAGGTGGATCTCGGCTGCGCGCGCCGCCGTCAGCCATTGCGGGCCACCCGATTGCCATGCGAAATTTCCAGCGAGTGTGCCGATACTATCTAGATCGCCCTTCAGGTCTGCAAAGCCGTACTCACGCGCCGGTTCATATATTGTCTTCTCGCGCGCGAGGCCGGTCGCGCCGATTGTCAACACTGGCGTCTCGACTGGTTCGCCGTCGCGCAACTCGTATGTCTTGCCGATTTCGAATAGCCGCAAATTGCGCTGGCCGTGATTCAAGTTCCACTCGATGGCGCGCACCATGCTAACGATGCCGGTGGAACGCATCACCGAAGCATCTTCCGCGAGCGGATTGCCGATTACCGCGGGCGTGACGTTTTCAGGCTTGAACAGCTCGTTGCGCTGCGTATCCACAATCGGGATTTCCACGATTTCCTGATAGCCGAGCGCGACGATTCGTTCACGCAAGCGGTCTTGCGCTTCGGCGTGCGGCAAACGATGCGCGGGGCGCTTCGCGGGTGGCAGCCGCAGCGGAAATTTGTCATAGCCGTAATGCCGCGCGACTTCTTCGATCAAGTCAATCCCGCGCGTCACGTCGCGCCGCCACGAAACTTGCCGGCATTCCCAAATCGCGGCGAGGGAGCCATCGCTGCCCCGATTCACGTCCACGCGCACCGGATGAAAGCCCAGCGCACTTAGAATCGCCTCGATGTCGCGGTCAGGGACATCCGCGCCCATGACGCGGAGCAATTCCTTGCGTGAAAGCTCGATTTTCTTTTCTGGTTCACGATGGGGATAAATATCCACGACGCCCGCAAGTATCTCGCCACCGCCTAGTTGCTGGATCAATTCCGCCGCGCGGCGCGAAGCCAGCTCGGCCATTTCTGGATCGGCGCCGCGCTCGAAGCGATAGGATGCTTCCGAGCGCAAACCCAAAAGCTTCGACGTGCGCCGCACCGTGATGGGATCGAACCAACCACACTCGAGCAAAATATTCCGTGTGCTGAAACTGATTTCGGTGTCCGCGCCGCCCATCACGCCGCCAATCCCAATCGCGCGCGCGGCGTCCGCGATCACACACATGTCCTTCGTCAACGTGCGCTCCGCGCCATCAAGCGTGCGGATTTTTTCGCCGGTCTTGGCGCGGCGTACCACGACCCTTTTTTCAGCGAGCGCGTCGAAATCGTAGGCGTGCAGCGGATGGCCCAGCTCGAACATCACGTAATTCGTCACATCCACCACGTTGTTGATAGATTTCTCGCCGATCGCTTCAAGTCCTTGGCGCAGCCAGTCGGGAGATGGCTGGACTTTCACTCCGCGCAGGACGCGTGCGGTGAATCGGCCGCAAAGTTCCGTCGCTTGGATTTCCACACCCGTGGCGTCCGCTGCTTTTTCCGCGGATTCCTTCAGCTTTGGATGCAGCGGCTTCAGCGGCAGCCGGTAAATCGCGGCCACTTCGCGCGCGATGCCCAGGTGACCAAGACAGTCTGGGCGATTCGCGGTGACTTCCGCATCGAGCACGGGTCCGGCCGCCGTCTCTTCGATCGAATCCACGGCGATCCCCGCGAGCGAAAGCCGCGCGCGCAGGTCGGCAGGCGACGCGGTGACGTCCACGAATTGTTTCAGCCAGTTGTAGACAACCTTCATGTTCTTTTTGTATTCGGGCGTTCAAACAGCGGGCACGGCATGCCGTGCCCCTACGGAAATTGTTTCAGGAAGCGCACGTCGTTCTGAAACAGCAACGGCACTTCCGTGACGCCGTACTTCATCATCGCGAGCCGGTCCACGCCCATGCCGAACGCAAAGCCGGAAAGCTTTTCCGGATCGTATTTCACGAAGCCGTAGACCGCTGGATTCACCATGCCGGCGCCGAACAGCTCGATCCAGCCGGACTGTTTACACACGCGGCAGCCGGAGCCGCCGCAAACATGGCAGGTCGCATCCACTTCCGCGGAAGGCTCGGTGAACGGGAAATAACTCGGGCGCAGGCGAGTTTTTGTTTTCGGCCCGAGAAATTCGCGCACGAAATAATCCACCGTGCCTTTGAAATCGCAAAACGTGATGTCGGTATCCACGGCGAGGCCTTCGATCTGGTGGAACATGTAGCCGTGCGTCGCGTCCGGATTATCGCGGCGATAGACTTTGCCCGGCACCACGATGCGCACCGGCGGCGGTTGCTTTTCCATCGTACGAATCTGCATTGGGGAAGTGTGCGTGCGCAGCAGATGCGGCGTGCGCGCACCTTCGATATAGAACGTGTCCATATTGTCGCGCGCGGGATGGTGCTCGGGAATATTCAGCGCTTCGAAATTGTAGTAAGGCGTTTCGATTTCGGGGCCTTCCACCACGCTGAAGCCGATCGCGGCGAAAATGCGCTGCAGCTCTTCGTAGGTTTGCCGGATCAAGTGACGCGTGCCGATGACGCGTTCGATGCCGGGAAGCGAAAGATCAATTTTTTCGCGGCCGGCTGCCCGTTCCTCTTCAGCCGATTCGAACTGGCGGCGCCGTCGCTCGAGCCCCGTCTCGACGTAGGCTCGAAGTTTGTTCAATTCCCGTCCAACCACGGGCTTCAATTCCGGCGGCGCCGTTTTCAGCCAGTTCTCGGTAATTTGAGAAAGATCCCCGGCCTTGCGGCCAAGCCAGGCCCGACGAACGGCCTCCCAAACGGTCTCGCTTGTGGGTATGGAGAGCTGCCGATCGAATGACGCAGCTAAATCCGCAAACTTCTCCACAACTTCTTCGGGGGTTTTAATACCGAGCTGGTCGAGCGTTTGCGCTGTGATGATTTTCGTGGTCATGGTGAGAAAAGGTTCGACGGTAGAAGCGGGTCTCAGACCCGCCCCTACAAAACCATCGCCAAATTGTCTGCGAAGGAAACCGTTATCGTTCAAAATGCAATGAGCCGCCTAGATGCTCTTCGTCCGCACCGCAGACTCAAAACAAGCCAGCGCCAGGTGTCGCGCTGGCGACGTCTTCGCGCGAATTATCCCTCTTCGTGGTGCCGCACTGGTTGTAGCTTTGCCGCATGGGCTTGCGCTGGTGACGGCTTCGGCATGTGCTGCTTCACCGAGCCGACCAGCGCGGTAAATCCTTCGGCATCGTGCACGGCCATGTCCGCCAGAATCTTGCGGTCCAGATCAATGCCGCCGGCCTTGAGCGCGTGGATCAACTGGCTGTAGGTGGTGCCGTTATTGCGCGCCGCCGCTCCGATGCGCTGGATCCACAGCGTGCGGTAATCGCGTTTGCGCACGCGGCGGTCGCGATAGGTGTAGCGCAGCGAGCGGTTCACCGCTTCTTTCGCCGAACGGAAGAGCTTTCCCTTGGTAAGGAAAAAACCCTTGGCGTGCTTCAGCAGTTTTTTGCGGCGGGCGCGGCGTTTGGTTCCACGTTTAACTCGAGGCATGGTTCTTTTCTCCTGTGGCGCGGTTCGATGGCGCTTTCAAATCAAGTGAGGAGACAAACGCGGCCAGCCGCCCGCAAAAATGCGCGAGCAGCAGGACGGGTTTGTCTCGTAGGACTGCAATTTTGCTCCACCTCTGCTCGCCATTTCTGGCAGCGGGCGGAACATCCGGCCGGCAGGCACCCGTTACGCTCTGCCCGACGCGAAAAAAATCTATTTACGGCAAGCCGTACGGCAACGCCAGACGCACATTCTTCACGTCGGCGGGATTCACCTGAACTTTATTGAGAAGCCGGCGCATACGGCGGGGCTTCTTGGTTCCAAGCAAGTGGCGCTTGCCAGACCGCCAGCGCATCACTTTGCCGGTGGAGGTGATCTTGAAGCGCTTGGCGGCGCCGCGGTGCGTCTTGGCTTTCATTTTCTTGTTCTTCTTCACGATTTCCTCTTCGCTTCCAGTGGCACGGCCAATCTTGGCGGTGCGTTTTTTCTACGCGGCACCTTCCGCGCTCTTCTGCGCGGAGGGAGCTGATCCGGCACCCTTCTTTGGCGCCAGCAGTGCAAGCAGGATGTTTGCTTCCATCCTTGGCCCGAATTCCACTTGCGCGTGGTCCACAATATCCTTCATCAAACGGTCCATCTTCTTGCGGCCTACGTCCTGGTGCGCCATTTCGCGGCCGCGATGAAAAATCATGGCCTTCACTTTGTAGCCTTCGCCGAGGAATCGGATGATCTGATTCTTGCGCACCTGGTAATCGTGCTCGGCGGTGGACGGCCGGAACTTCACTTCCTTGATATGCGAACTTTTCTGGTTTTTCTTCGCTTCGTGAGCCTTTTTGCTTTGCTCGTAGAGGAACTTTCCGTAATCCACAAGCTTGCAAACCGGCGGGACCGCGTTCGGGGAAATTTCCACTACATCCAAACCCGTCTCACGCGCTTGTTTCATCGCGTCGAAAAGCGTCATCACGCCAAGCTGGTTCCCGGCATCATCAATTACGCGAACTTCACGAGCACGAATTCTTTCATTGACCCGAAGGCCAGGAGCTCCACCACGTTCTGCGATAAACCCACCTCCCGGGCCCTGAAAGATGCGCTGGCAGCCCGTTGACCGCACCTCCCAGGTTGAATACGCCCGCGGGGAGGGACGGGCCAAAAAGTATAGCACGGGTTTACCGCGCGGCGGCAATAAGGGATTCCGGGGCTTTAGGGCACAGGAAAAACTGGGCCTGTGCGGCGCGCGGACTAGCTAATCACCCGCGAAGCGACTTCCTGATGTAGATCGGCACTGAACTGCTCGACGGGTCGTGGCCCCAGGTCGCCCTTGGAACGGTGACGCACCGAGACCGTGCCAGCCTCTGCTTCCTTGCCGCCTATGACCAGCATGTAAGGAATCTTCTGAAGCTGCGCGTCGCGGATTTTGGCTTGCAGTTTTTCGTTGCGATCGTCGAGTTCCGCGCGAAAGCCGGCATCGAGCAGCTTCTGGTAGACGCCTCGCGCGTAATCGTTCTGGCGCTCCGTGATCGGCAACACGATCGCCTGCACCGGCGCGAGCCACGCGGGGAATGCGCCGGCATACAACTCGATGAGATAAGAGACCATTCGCTCCATCGTGCTGATGACGCCGCGGTGAATCATCACCGGCCGGTGTTCTTGTCCGTCCGCGCCGATGTATCCCAGTTCGAATTGATTTGGCAGGTGGAAATCGATCTGTATCGTGGAATAGGTTTCCTGGTGGCCCATCACGTCCGCCAGTTGAATGTCCAGCTTCGGCCCGTAGAAAGCGGCTTCACCCGGCGCTTCGGTGTAAGGAAGGCCCAGCGAATTCATCGCTTCGCGCAGAACGCGCTCGGCCAAATCCCACATTTCGTCATTCGCCACGTATTTTTCGGTGTTGGTCTTGTCGCGCAGAGACAGCCGGTAGCTATATTGCGTGATGCCCAGATCGCGGTAGGCATGCTCGACGAGCCGCATCACTCCAGCGAATTCGTCCTTGATTTGTTCGGGCGTGCAGAAGATGTGCGCGTCGTTGAGCGTCATGCAGCGAACGCGACTAAGGCCGCTCAGGACGCCCGACCGTTCGTAGCGGTACATCGTGCCGAGTTCGGCGATGCGCACCGGCAGTTCGCGATAGCTGTGTTTTCTGGATTCGTAGACGAGAATGTGATGCGGACAATTCATTGGCCGCAGCACGAGCTGTTCGGTTTCGAGGTCCATCGGTGGGAACATGTCTTCGTGATAGTGGGCCCAATGCCCCGAACGGACGTAGAGGTCGACTTTCGCCAGGTCCGGGGTGTAGACATGTTGATAGCCGGCGCGGCGTTCCTGCTCGAGAATGTAGTCCTCGAGCAAACGCCGAATCGTGGCGCCCTTCGGCAGCCAGAGCGGCAAACCAGATCCGACCTGATCGCTCACGGTGAAAAGCCCGAGCTCTTTTCCGACGCGGCGGTGGTCGCGGCGCTTAGCTTCTTCGAGCTTGTGCAAATATTCGTCGAGCTCTTTTTGGTCAATGAAGCACGCGCCGTAAATCCGCTGCATCTGCGGATTGCCTTCCTTGCCCTTCCAGTAGGCGCCTGAGACGTTCATCAATTTGAAGGCCTTGATGCGGCCGGTGGTAGGAATGTGCGGCCCGCGGCAGAAATCAATAAACTTCCCGGTCGTGTAAAACGAAACCATAGGCTCAGTGGCTTTTTCTTCCACCAGCTCGCATTTGAATTCTTGGTTTCCTTTGCGGTAGAGCTCGAGAGCTTCGGGCTTCGGAATCAGCTTGCGCTCGTTGGGTACGTCCTTCGCCGCCAATTCGTGCATTTTGGCTTCGATTTTTTCGAGATCGTCCTGAGTGAAAGGCTCTTCGCGCACGAATTCGTAGAAGAAGCCGTTTTCGATCGGCGGCCCGATGCCGAGTTTTACGTTGGGATACAGCTCAAGGACTGCGGCGGCAAGCAGATGAGCGGCGGAATGGCGGAACACCTGCACCGCGTCAGGATCTTTTGCAGTGAGTATGGCAATTTTCGTGTCGTTCTCGAGCGGGCGCGCGAGATCTACCAATTCGCCGTCCGCGCGCGCAACGAGAGCCTCTTTAGCCAGGCGCGGCGAGATTTGATGCGCGATCTGTGCGGAGGTGGTGCCGCGCGGTACTTCGCGGGTGGCACCGTCAGGCAAAGTGATCTGAATGGTTTCAGCGCTCATGCGGGGTCATCGTCCTCTTTTGAAACAGCTAGCTTACTGGCGCTGGTAAAGCGGGTCAAGGAAAGACGCCTTTGGCGCAGATTATTCGAGGGTTTCACCGCGAACATTCGTGCCCAGCGCGATTCAGGGAATAATCACACCTGGCAGATCGCGGAAATCGGTGTCGCTGGTTACGAGCCGCGCGCTTACGGATTCCGCAGTCGCATAGATGATGGCGTCGGCCATGGCCAGCTTCTGCCGAACGCTGATTTCCGCCGCTGCGATTGCAAGATTCACGTCGAGCTCGACGACCCGCGCTCGGAACGCATGCGACAAGAACTTTTGCACGACGGCGCTGCTGGAGGTGAGTTGTAGTTTCTTCACCACCTCGTAAATTGCGATCGTGGGCACGATGAGCAGGTCCTCGCGCTCCAGATAAGTCCCGAACGCCTCGGCTTGCGGTCCATCACCCAGATAGGCAACCCAACCTGACGAGTCCACCAGCGTGAGTTCAGAACCGATCGTTTCGGTCACGGTCCGTTGGCTCCCAGCGAATGCCCTTGGCTATACCCCGGAGCTCGCGGATGGATTTCGGCGGGTTCAAATGCAGCGCGCCGTTGTGCAACAACGCTACTAACTCCTCGCCCGGCCGGAGTTTCATTTCTTCCCGGATGGCTTTTGGGATGACGATCTGAAATTTTGGCGAGACTTTCACCTTTTCGCTTATCGTTCTCATTGTGGTATCCCTTACTCCTTATCGACAGGACTATTGTATAGCATAATCTGATCGATATGGTTAAGGCAAAATGCACGACGAGCGACCAGGCATTATCCAATGAGCCAGCCAATCGTGGCGATAGTTTTTCGCGCCTTCAGGACCAGTTTGTTGCAAAATGTGGGTCACAAGGATTTTGGGACCGGCCGATCTCAACCCTAGCCGTCGGCAACAACCCAGCCTTACGCATTGAGGCCCTGCTATGAACTCGCGGGCTGGCAGATTGGCGTTTACCACGATGATCGAAGCTCACATTTCGTCCGTAGAGCGGTGTGTCTGCCTGTTGTGGGCATCCGAGCAAACCCGTTCGAACGATTTGAGGAGCGCCTTGACTGACGCTGATGCCGGGAGACATGAATGACTGTCGGTGCAACTCAATGGTTGGGCCACGCCGCTGACGGAAAATACCAGCTCAGCCAGTTCGTAGGCGCAACTGAACACAGTGCTGTATTCCTGACGGAGTTCCATGAGCCAACAGTTCGCAAGGCTGTGATCAAACTGGTTCCGGCGGACGCGGCCGAAGCCGCGGGCCAGCTCTCCCGGTGGAAGCAAGCGGCAAAACTATCGCATCCCAACCTGATTCAAATTCTTGACATGGGAAGCTGCGGCTTAGATGGCACGCCCGTGCTCTACGTGGTGATGGAATGCGCGGACGAAAATCTTGCTTCAGTAATCGCCAAGCGGCCGATCGCAGTGGAGGAAGCGCGCGACATTGTCGGGCCGCTCGTGGAAGCGCTCGGATACATTCACGGAAAAGGATTCGTGCATGGCCATATTAAGCCCGCGAATATCATGGCGCTGGATGAGCAACTGAAAATTTCCAGCGACGGGCTGTGTCGTATTGGCGATTCGAAAGGCAGTTTGGGGAAGCCGAGTCCCTACGATCCTCCTGAAGCTGCAGGTGGCAGGATTTCGCCGGCGGGAGATGTTTGGTCTCTCGGAATGACGTTGTGCGAAGCCTTGACGCAGCGTTTGCCGGTTTGGGAGCGGACCAACCAGGGAGATCCGGCACCGCCTTCGACAATGCCCGCCGAGTTTCTCGAAATAGCGCGGCACTGCTTGCGTCGAGACCCGCAGTTGCGATGGAGTATTGCAGACATTGCTGCGCGCACACCCGGCAGCGCCGCCGCACCCGCAAAACAAATCGATCCGGTTCAGAAGCCGCAGAACTCATTCGTCATCCCGCAATACGCTGTTCCGGCAGTCGCAGGCGGAGTGGCGCTGCTAGTGCTACTGGCTGGGGCGATTTTGCTGAGGCACCGCAGCAGCGCACAGAAACCAACTGCGGTTGCGGTGGAACAACCGGCGAATCGCACAGAGCCGGAAACTCAGGCCATCGAAACCGGAACCAGAGAGTGCGACGCCGACGCCGGCGCAGAAGCCTGTTCAAAAACCCTCGCAACCGACTAACGATCAAACCCGGTTCCGAACGTGCCGGCACGACCGGCTCCGCCGCCTGTCGCGAATCGCGGCGATACAGAAGTCACGTCGCAAGCGGGTTTCGTTCGCGGTGCAGTCCTACATCAAGTCTTGCCCGACGCGCCGCAGAAGGCGCGAAACACAATTCAAGGCAAAGTGCGCGTCAGCGTCAAAGTGCATGTGGATGAATCCGGCAACGTGACGGAAGCGACTTTCGATTCTCCCGGGCCGAGTAAATATTTTGCCGATCGCGCGTTAGAAGCTGCGCAGCTTTGGAAATTTCGGCCTGCACAATTGAATGGACAAAGACGTCCCGAGCGACTGGATTCTGAGATTTGAGATTGATCCCGCGACGATCAACGTCTATCCCGCGGAAGTTGCGCCGCCGGCCCGCTAGGCGCGAATTTGTTGCACAGCACGAGCGCCATTCTATTTCTTGCGCGCAGACTCCAGCATCTCCCACGCCGCATCCGGCAGATCGAGGAAGTCATTAAATTCGCCGGCGCCGCGCAACCACAAGCCGCCGTCAATGACGACGCATTCGCCGTTCACGTAATCGGCTTGCTCGCTAAGCAAATACACGGCGAGGTTGGCGAGTTCCTCATGGCGGCCGAAGCGGCCCATCGGATGATGTTTCTTGGCTCGCTCTTCCAATTCTTTCGAAGGTAGCAGGCGCGACCACGCACCTTCGGTCGGAAATGGACCGGGCGCGATGGCGTTAAGCCGGATATGATGCCGCGCCCATTCGACGGCGAGCGAGCGCGTCATCGCCAACACTCCGGCCTTCGCGCACGCTGAGGGCACCACAAATCCCGAGCCGGAATTCGCGGCCGCGTAAGTGGTCACGATGTTCAGAACATGCCCGGGCTGCTTTGCCGCGATCCATTTCTTTCCGAGCGCGAGCGTGCAGAAAAACGTGCCCTGCAGCACAATTCCCACGACCGCATTGAACGCATTGGGCGAAAGCTTCTCGGTGCGCGCGATAAAATTTCCCGCGGCGTTATTCACCAGCGTGTCCACGCGCCCAAATTCCTTTTCCGCCGCCGCCACCGCCTTTTCCACCGCGCCGAAATCTCGGATATCCGCCGAAGCGTAAGCCGCCCGCGCGCCTTTCGCACGAATGGCTTCGGCAGTTTCCTTCAGCGGTTCTTCTCTCCGCGCCACCAGAAAAATATTCGCGCCCAATTCGGCGAAACGCAGCGCCATCGAACGTCCCAGCCCCGTGCCGCCGCCTGTAATAAAAATCGTGCGGCCCTTGAGCAAATCGGCTTGATACATGGAAGTCCTCCCAGAATTGCCCGGTATTCATCTCTCATCGGCGTTTTGGCTGCAAGTGCGTTTTTTCCGCGCGCGAAAGCCGTAGCACGGCGCTGCCTGATGTGTTATTTAATCGTCTTCTTTCTTCCGTGCCAATCGTACGCTTGAAAAGGATCCGCGATGAGAGGGTTTCTAATCGGGTTGATTTTAGGATTGCTGATTGTTCCGACCGTAATCTTTTTCTACATCGAGAATGGGCAAGCGCCGGCGGCCGCCACCGACGCTCCCATGCCGTTCGAAAAATTCCTTGCGCGGGGCGCGCTCCACGCGCGAATTAAGAAGGAAGCTCCGGAGCGCGACCTTTCGACCTTTACCACCAACGATCTAATCGCCGGAGCCGACGTGTACCAGAAGAATTGCGCGTTCTGCCACGGCCTGCCGTTGCAGGCGCCTTCGGCTGCGTCGCAAGGTATGTTCCCGCACGCGCCGCAGCTTTTCACCGAGAAAGAAACGGTTACCGATGATCCGGTCGGCGTCACCTATTGGAAAGTAAAAAACGGCATCCGGCTCACCGGCATGCCGAGCTTTCAAAAGGCGCTCAGCGACCAACAAATGTGGCAAGTAAGCGCCTTGATGGCGCGCGCCGATAAACTTCCGCCCGATGTTCTCAGGATGCTGTTGCCCGCGCCGGCCGCGCCTGTATCACCTGCGCCAGCACCGGCTGCCGCTCCTGCTCCGCCGACACCTCCTCCAGCCAGTCCTGTGCAGCCGAAATAAGGAAAACTCTATTTCGCCGCCGGCAAGAATTCCTTGGGCAGAGGATTGTCCGGCGTTTCTTCCTGCCAGAAAATCGTGACGACCCACCAGCGAGTGCCGTCATAGAGCAACTGAAAACTGTTGATTCCCCGCGCGAACGGTTTGGGATCACTCGCATCGTGCCGCGATTCGTACGTGCTGAAAATCTGCATGATGTTGCCGTAGCGTTCGGACTTGCGCGCGATTTCGCGCTCGGCGAATCCATTCTTTTGGAAATAGGCGTCGGCGAGAGTCGCGTATTGGTCAGGCGTGATCACGCGAGCTTCATATCCGCTTCCGGTTTTCTTCGGAGCTGCCGGAATCAGCCGTGCGCCGGGCACAAAGAGCGATCGAAAGCGGTCCCAATCGCGCTTCTGCGTGGCTGGCCCTGAAATCACGTCGTAAGTTGCGGCAAGGATCGCGTCGGGCGACGCCACGTCCGCCGGTTTCGCCGGGGGCGGCGGTGCCGGCGTGGCCTGAGCGGCGGCATCGGGTTGTTTGCTCTGCGTCTTGGAATCGTCTTGGGCGCGCAGAGGCAATGCGGCAATGCAGAAAACGAGAGCTGGAACCGCAACGAGTTTGCAAAGTGACATGAAAAATCCTCCGAGCGGCTCGCCCGATCGAGATCGTCGCCCCACGCCGCAGGCGCGCAGCTTAATGCGGCCGGGAACGGTAATCCACAATTAAATCGTGTGGAAGTCGCACGGCCAGCTCAAGCCTAGAAATCAACGTGGAGGCGCACACCCGGCACAAGCACGGGACCACGAACTCTGTTGTATCCGGGATTGTTTATGTGCTGCAAATCGAATGACGCGAAGAATCCGCGCCACAGGTGAGCGGTATAAAACCCTTCGACGATTTTTTCCCGACCGTAGGTGAGCCCGCCATCGCCGAGCAAAAATCCCAGGCCGCCAAGAGCAAGATACTGCTGGTGCGCCGCCACAATTCCGTTGGCGACAAAAGCCAATCCGGCGCGGTCGTTGCGGCGTCGCCACCAGTCGCCTTTGGCAAAAGCGCCGAGCTCCAGCGTGCGGTCCACTTCCGTGTAGGCGAACGATTCGTTGCGCCCGTCGCTCCATCCGAGGCGTCCGAAGGCGCTTAAGTGCGACGTGAGATCCTGCTCAAAGTTGAGACCGAATCCGTACTTGTGGCGTCCCTGCCGTCGCGTTGCAATGATATCGGGTGGCGCAACAGGGTCGTTGAAATAATCGCGAATTGCCTCTTCGTAATTTCCCATGTCCGCATGATTCAGATAGCTGAGGAAGCGCACCACGCCAGCGCGACGCCACAGCAAATTTCCGCGCGCCTCCAACTCCAGATTTTCCGCGCGCGCTCGCGCGATGTCGGCATCCAGATGGATTCCGTTGGCAACTTTCGGCATCAGCGTCTCGGCGAATCGCGCTGTCCACCAGTGATCGTCGTACTCCAGAATCAAGCCGTCGGTGTAGCCGCGCGTGTTCGCGGCATAGTCGTACGCGCCATTGTTGTCCACGGTCCAGTTCAGAAATTGCAAATGGCTGTCGTCCCCGTAGGTGTTTACGTCGAGAAAATCGGGCATGGTGAATTTGCCCAGGCGTATTTCCAGCCGGCGCGCCGGAAGCGACGTGGCGAGATGAAGCGCGTCGCGGTCCGCCGCGATGCGCTCATCGCTCAGAGGAATGATTTGACGGATCATGATCCGCGCCACGTAGGGCACGTCTCCGAGGCTGGGATTGCGCACCACATCGAGGTTCGTGAACCCAGCCAAGCCCAGCGCGTTGCTCAAGCCGCGTCCGCCCGCGCTTTCCATGTCCAGATACACTTCGGTGGTGTGCGTGAGCTCGTAGCCTAAATAGAGTGTGTAAACCTTGGACGTCGCATTCTCCGGGACGGGCCTGAAGCTATTCTTTCCGGTGTAAGCCGCGGGAAACGAGCCATGCCACTGCAAAATGATGTTGGCCTGCCCGGATATCCAATAACGGCTCGTTTCTGAGTGCGGGAAAAGGGTGACAATGTCGCTGTCATCGGTTTGGTCCGTCGGCGCGCTGGCAGGTGGGCTGGAGCTGGGTTGTTGCGTTGAAGTGTCGCTATCCGTCGTAGCTGCTGCCCGCGGGCGGACCGAAGAATCGTCTGGCCGCTGATCCTGAGCCACAGCCCGAGAGGCGCCAACCAAACACACAAATAACCCGCACAGAATAATCAATCTAGTTTGGGCGAAGAATCGGGGCATTAACCCGGAGAACCGGAGCCCCGCGAGCTCGGTTCTCCAGGACGGACAGTAAAACACAGTTACGCGCAACTTCCTCATTAACGAAAGGTTACAAGCGACCGGGCTCATACCCACTTTCGGACCTACCACATGGCGGTAATCGGATGCCCGAAGCGAAGGCTGATTTCAGAGACCTCGAGCTATTAAGCTGCTTCCAGACTGGACAATCCGCCGCGTCGCAGGCATCCTGATTGCCCGCTGGAGCCATCTTTAGTAGTCTCTAGGATTGCGCCGACGTCTCGGGCATCGACACATACAAGCATAGGGGTGAGGACTTTGCGGGAACAATCTCGGCTGGCCTTTTGGTGCCTGATGATCGTAATGCTCGTGTTACCTTCGTGCGAGCAGGTAATCAACTATCCTGCTCCGACGATTACCTCGCTATCGCCAACCAGCATTACCGCCGGTAGTCCGCAGTCCTACTTGAAGGTCAACGGCAAAAACCTCATCCAACAGAGTCAAGTGGGGTACGCGCTGCAGCCCAACACCAGCCCGAACCTCCTCGCCACTTTTCAATATGTGGGCACGAATCAAATCATCGTCACGCTGCCCGCGACCCTGCTGCAGAATCCCAATACTCTTTATATCAGCGTTACGACTCCCCAACCGGGAGGCGGCACATTTCCTTCGACGAATCAACCGGCCCCATCTTTCACAGTGTTTACAATTTCACCGGCGACCAGCGGTGTGCCACAAGTCACTTCCATCAACCCGACTGCCGTTCTAGTGGGCACTTCGAACGGACTAACCTTGCATCTCACCGGCGCGAACTTCGTCACGCAATCCGAGGCCTTTGTTAACGGGGCAAACCGCAGCGCGACTTTTAACAGCTCAAGCTCGCTCACGGTACAGCTCAGTTCGACGGACGTGATCAACCCTGGCACACTGCAGATCACGGTAGTCAATCCGTCTCCGGGCGGAGGTAGTTCCACGCCGTTCCCGTTGAATGTTGACACTGCTGTGCCGACGATCTCCGCTATCGCGCCGACGACCGAACAAGCGGGCGGAACTACGGCGGTAACCCTGACTGTCACCGGCACTGGTTTCCTGAATCAATATTCCAGCATCAATGTGAACGGCGTGCCGTTCGCGACGACTGTGTCCGGTGGCACGAGCGCGGCGACCAGCCTTACTCCGAACTACCTTTTGCAGGGCGGCGTTAATCAGATTACTGTCGTGAATGCCGGGCCCGGCGGCGGCACTTCCAATATTCTGACGTTTGCCGTCAATCCTACTCACTTGCTCGGTTTGCCCATACTCGTGGATCTTGCCGCGGATGGATCGCAGGCGGCCAACGGGCTGTGCGGAGGGTTGGCGTCTTGCGCGAGCGACGCACTCGGCCTCACCACGTCGACGGTTGGGCCATCCACTAGCAATACCGGCCAATACGTCGGGTTTGCGTCTGCATCGCGCAATCTTGTGCTCACGGATTTGAATCCGGCGGCCGATGTCTTCGTTCGCAACACTTGCCTCGGAGTGGCTTCGTGCTCTCCGATCACTGCGGTGGTCAGCTCGGACCCCAACGGCAACGCGGCAAACGGCGTGAGCTCCGAGCCGACCATTAGCTCGGATGGAGTTCACGCGGCGTTTACTTCCCTCGCGACGAACCTTGTTACCACCGCGTCCGTGCCGGCGGGCACTTCCCAGGTATATTGGCGGCCGGTTTGCTATCCCACGGCAACCACCCCTTGCACGATTAACCCGAGCTCAAGCTTCGATACACAACTGGTTTCGGTGGCGCCAGATGGGATGACCGCCGGTAATGGGCCGAGCTATGATCCGGTTATCAGCCCAGATGGACAGTATGTGGCGTTCATTTCGCTGGCGACGAACCTAGTGGCGAACATTGCCGCCGACGGAATTATCCCGCAGGTCTACATTCGCAACACGTGTGATATCGCGACGACCCAGACGACAATTACTAGCGGCGCGTGCGTCCCCACAACGTATCTGGTTTCGACGCCGGACGGCATGACATTCGGAGATAAACCGAGCTCGCATCCCTCGATCTCCGAGGATGGACTGTTTGTCACATTCACGTCAGCTGCCGATAATCTGGGCTCGCCAAATCCCAGCGGGAATTCCGAAATTTTCGAACGCAGCACCTGCGTTACCACGATCTCCAGCGTCGACAACACGTGCGCTCCAGTCACGACGCTGATCTCCACACCCGATGGTACAAATCCCGCAGATGGCGTGAGCGATCAATCGTCCGTCTCATCTTGCGGAAGTGAAACCGTAACAACGGGAACGACCGCCTGTACCGGCGGCTTCCTGTACAACGGCCGATTCATAGCCTTCGCCTCCACTGCCACGACTCTCATCCCGGGCATAGGCCCCACGCAGCAGATCTATGTGCGCGACACCTGCTTGGGCGTCACCTCAACTAGCGTCACCTGCACTCCTTCGACGACCCTTATATCTACATCCACGACCGACGGTTCCATACCCGCCAACGGCTTGAGCGAGCACCCCAGCATCAATCTATCCGGCCAATTCATAGCGTTCTCGTCACTCGCATCCAATCTTGGAAATACCAGCAACGGCGTGGAAAACATTTTCGTGCGCAATAGCTGCCTGGGAGTCACGGTCACCTGCACCACCGGGCTGGCGCTCTCCAGCATTTCTGCCGGGAACCAGGCTTCTCCCACCAGCGGAGCGAGTCTAGTCCCTTCGATCAGCGGCGATGGTCACACCGTAAGTTTCTTGTCATTTGCGCCGCTCGCGGCTGCCGATAAAAACACACTCGACGACGTTTATCTGAGCAGCACCACTTACTAATCTGCATCGATCAGCGTGCAATTTTTCGCTTTTGGCATACGCGCAGGCGGCGGCAGCGTGCGGCCAGGACCTCACTTTATTTTTTGAGTTGAGCTGATGAAGAATGAAGCAATGCCGCGCGGGCCGTTGACAAGGTGAACGTCAAGGATTCCTTTGGCACGCTTGTGACGAACGGGCTCACCACCCAGCCCAGTCCGGTGGGGATATCGCGGGTGAGTGAAATGGCTTGGCATTCGATGTACGTGCCGCCATCTTTCTCTTCGAAACGCCAGAAGGTGTTCATCCGCCAGAGAAACCCTCGGTCGTGGCCTTCCGGCTCAAGTTTTTCGTTGGCTTGTCCGGCATTTTCCACCTCCTGGACGCGCGTGGTGCGCGAACGGCTCCAGGCGTGGGTGGGATCCACGACGTGGTAGTGAACCTGCTGATCCGTGTCAATCACGGTGGTGATGACCTTCTTCTTGTAGAAGCGCAACAGCACGAAATAGTCGTCGCCTTCGTGCCGCAAAATTTTCGAGCGCGTGATGTCCGGCTTGAAGTAATCCACTTTGTGATCGTAATCCTGCATGAACGAGAGCGTTTGAGTAAGCGTCGCTCCTGGCACAAATACGGTGCCGATCCAGTGGTGAATGATTCCGCCCGGCACTGAAATAGTTTTGCCGTTATCGAGCGTATACAGCCGCTCGATCACGATTTGGCCGTTGTGTAATTGGGCCTCGGCCGCAGCGCGACGCGCCTTCGGCAGCCGCTCGACCCACAAGTACGGTCCGCTCTGCGCGAGTTCGGAATTGACCTGCGCTTCAGTGAGTTGGATATACCGGTCGTAAGCCTGCGCCGCTTGCGGTTGCAGGTCCGCGCCCTTCAAGGAATAAGGCAGCACGAAAAGAACCGCTAGCAACACCGCGGTTTTTCTCGCTGCCGATCTGGATAGTTTTGCCGTCACCTGTCCGGTGCCTCTGACGCGCTTTCAGCATAACGGCGCTGCAGCGGAGTCCTATGACATCAGAAGCACGCAGGCAGCCATCAGTTGCAGCGATTTTTGTGGGATTTGTTGCGACAAAATTTTCCGATCGGTTGCGATTACCAGCTAGCGGTCGCGCGCATCGGATTTGGATTGGCACGCAATCAGCCGGCGCGCCTTAAAACGGCCAATGAGGATGCGATTGCTGCAGAAAGGCTTGCGGTGCGATGTTCAGCCCTGCCTGCCAACGGAATTGTGTAGAAGGGGCGCCGGCAGCAGGGCTTGGACGGGTTGGAGAGCGTGCCCCGGCTCCTTTTTTTGTGGAACCGTCGTCCCCGCAATCGCAGCTTCCAACCCGCACCCCAATTTTGGCGATACTGCCAAGCAGAACCAATGGCGCGCGCGGCTCAAAAATTTCGGTACGCGAGTATTAGTACTCGGCTTTCCCGATTGCGGAATGGTAGAGGTAACCAGTTATTTATCTGTGGGTTAGGAGGGGCCTGGCGGCCTACGAGAACTTACTCTGAGATAAAGCCGCAAAATGATTTCGCTCGTCCAATTGGATTCGGATGCTCCGACGATAAATCACGAAATCGCCTTCAGGCTGCCGTCGGACGTCTCAAACTCGATGCGCAGGAGCCAGTCGAAATGGAATTTCTCCGCAGCCATCCATTTTTCCAGTTCTTCCCGCGTGGTGGCGTCGAATTCCGCGAGCATTTTTCCTTCCTGCATGTTTACGAGCACGCGCAGCGCGGAGACCGGCTTCGCGGCCAAAATGCGTTTGGCCAACTCCTCGGCGCCCTGGCGGGTCAAGCACGCAAGTGTATGTTGCGAGACGTAACGAGGCATCCCGGCTCCTGTTCCGATAGAATAAGCGGCGCCCTAGATAGACGCATCCAAATATAACGTGAGTGGAGCGAAATCACATGCCTGAGGCGCGCAAGGCCCACCCTTATTACATGTACCAGGCGATTCACGATCAGCCCGCGTTGATCGAGAGCGTATTGGCGCAGCGTGTGGGCATCGACCGCATGGCGGACGGAGTGGCGCGCAAGGAGCGCATCACTTTCGTGGGAATTGGAACGTCTCTGCACGCAGCGCGAGTGGCGCAAAGCTGGATGCGGGAATTCACTGCCGGCGTTTTTTGGGCTTATGCCGAGCAATCATTCGAATTGGTGCATCATCCGGCGGCTCTCGGCCGCAATGACGCCGTGATCGTGATTACTCACACTGGCACTACGACCGCTTCTCTCGAGGCTCTGCACATGGCGCGAACCACGGGAGCATTCACGGTGGCGATCACCGGACAAGTGACCAACGACGAAATTCGGGGCGCTAATTTTCACATCGAAACCTGCGAGCAGGAAATCGCTTTTGCTTATACCAAAAGCTACACCGCTGCGCTGACGGTGTTGGCGCTGATGAACGCGCGCATCGCCAGTCAAAAATACTTGCTGCCGACGCCATCCCTGGTCGAGCCTCTCGATCGGCTGCCCGAGCTGCTCCGGCAAGCGCTGGCGCTCGAGCCGAAAGTGCGCGAATGGGCCAAGCGCGTGGCTCCGCTTTCGCGCATCGAGATTTTCGGTTCGGGGGCGGCTTGGCCCACCGCCAGCGAAGCGGCATTGAAGATTAAGGAAGCCTCCTACATCGCCGCCGAAGGATTCGAGACGGAAGAAATTCTGCACGGACCGTTTTCGGAGACCGATTCGCGCGGCTCGCTCATTGGCTTATTCACGGGTGGATCCGCGGACGAGCGTGGACGGCAGATTTTGCGCGCCGCCGGCGAATTGAAGATGCCCCGTCTTGCGATTACTGTGCCTTCGGCGAACCACGATCTGTCCGCCGAGGAAATCCTGGTGGTCCCCGAGGCTCCCGAGTGGCTTTCAGCCTTCGTCCATTTGATTCCCTTGCAACTTCTGACGTACTACCTGGCGCTCGAGCGTGGCGTCAGTCCTGACAGCGGCCGCATGGAGCAACCCGCGCACGCCGCTGCGTCCAAACATTACAAATACTGACTGCTGCGAAGCTTTTCCGCCGTTCAATAACGCTGACGGATAGTCGGTCGTACGTCTCGCAAGCATGCCTGTCCGCGCGAACAGGAGTTCCTCTTCAACTACACCTGTGCCCCGCTCGCGCCAGGAGCCGCCTCACAAGACCTAGAATTGAATGGAAAGCACTTCAGGAGTGCTCCATGAAACGATTCACTCTCGTACTGATTTGCGCCGCATTGGTGGCACTTGGTACAGCCGCTGGCGACGACGGAGGCATGGGCACGCTGGCCGGTACAGTTGTCGGAAGAAACGGCAAGCCTGTCGTCGGCGCGCGGGTCACGTCGCAAAACGCGGGCGGCGATCATCCTCAGATTGCGACTACAAACCAACAGGGACGATTTTTCTTTCCGGACCTCGTCCATGGCTACTACGACGCGCGCGCATACCACGACGGCGAGTGGAGCGAGTGGAAACACAACATCGAAGTGAATACCGGAAAGCAGACCGAACTTACTCTTCGATTGATCGCAAAAGCCAAATAATCGCAGTAGCACGACGTGTTGTTTCTAGAATGCCCGTGCAATATTCGCCTGTCCGCGCGAACAGGAGTCCCTTTTCGAGAACATTCTGCGGCATCAGCGCGGGGCGCGCGAGAAGCGGCGCGTAAAATTGGCTCAGAAGTATCCCGGGGTGCAGAATGAAACGAACTGTGCTTACTCTTGTGATCGCGACGGCGCTCGCATTCGCCCTCGCAGCGAACGCTCAATTTGCTCGGGGACTGGGAACTCTGCAAGGAACGGTAGTGGATGCTCACGGTAAGCACGTCGTGGACGCTAGCGTCACGATTCAGACTTCTGATGGACTGAGTCCGCACGCAACACACACCGACGTCAACGGCCATTTTGAATTCGCGCGATTCGACGCCGGCCAGTACGACGTGCGCGCCTATGCGGACGGCCAATTTTCCGATTGGGACAAGCGCGTGGTGATTCGCCCGAAGAAAACCACGGATATCACGCTGCGGATGCCACCTAAAAGCGACGTGAAGGTCAACGTAAGCGGCGAGTAGCGGCAACTGTCGTTGTAATAGCGATTCGGAAAATGTCTCCGCGCCGCAATTTCGCGGTTCAAACTCTCATTCGTAATGCAGCGCCACCATCGGGTCCACGCGCATGGCCCGCCGCGCCGGGATGTAGCACGCCAAAGCGGCGACGCCAGTTAACACGCACGAGACCGCGATAAACGTGAGAGGGTCGCTTGCGCTGACTCCGAACAACAGGTGCGAGAAACTGGAGAGCAGGCGAGTGAGCAGTAATGCGGCCACTGCGCCAATCGCAAGGCCAGCAAGCGCGAGCCGAAGCCCCTGTCCGATCACCATCAGAAAAACGTCCCGCTTCTCCGCCCCTAGCGCCATGCGAATGCCAATTTCATTCGTGCGCTGGCTGGCGAGGTAGGAAATCACGCCGAATATCCCCACCGCAGAAAGTACGAGCGCGAGCAAAGCGAAAACGCCGAGGAGACTCATTGTGAATCGTTGTGTGGCGATTGAATCGGATACGACCTTCGACATCGGTTGGAAATCGTACAGCACTTGCCGGCTGTCGAATCTTTGCGACGCCGAGCGGATTGCGTCGCTGACGGCCTTCGCCGGTCCGACGGTACGCACGACGAAACTGCTGGCGCGGCCGGCAAGCGGCAAGACTCGATCCGGCAGTTGCATCATTGAAAAATAAATCTGACCCCGCTGATCAAGAACGCCCGTCGCACCCAGCCCGACGTGCTTCACGTGTCCCACTACGCCAACGATTTCTGCCCCGTTGACGTCAATGATTCCGAGGTTGACCCGCTTGCCGATGGGATCTTCTCCGGAGAAATAGGCTTTCGCAATACCATCATCAATCACCACCACAAACGGGGTCGTCTCTGTGTCCTGTGCGCTGAGGAAACGTCCGCGCTGGAGCGGAATCCTCATGACCTTCAAATAATCCGGAGCGGCCGCGTACCATTGCGCGCGCGTCATTTCCTTCGCGGAGGATGGCTTCGGCCGTCCCTCGATCCAGAAGGGCACGAGCGAATCACCAGTGAGCGGCAGTGCACCAACTAACGGCGATGCGGCTGCGATACCGGGAATCGCCTCAAATCGCGCGGTCAGATCGCGATAGGTAGCACGGATCTGCGCGGGCGTTGCCACCTTCGCGGCCGAGGGCGAGATACCGAACACCAGGACGTCTCGGGGATCAAAACCGGGATTCACGTCAGCGAGATTGACGAGGCTGCGAATCATCAGTCCCGCGCCAGCCAACAACACGAGCGCAAGCGCCACCTCGGCGACGACGAAAATATTTTGCGTGCGCAGGCGGGTTCCGCTCGAGCCGCGCCCTCCTTCCTTGAGGGTTCTGAACAAGTCCGGCTTCGCAGCCTTGAGCGCCGGCACCAGTCCGAACCCGACGCCGACGAGAATCGCAGCGGCACACGTGAAAACGAGGACCCGAAGGTCCAACCCGATTTCGTCCGCTCGGGGCAGAACCTGAGGGATTGCGGCGAGCGCTGCCCGCGTACTCCATGCGGCAAAAAGAAGCCCCAGCGCGGCTCCCGCGACAGCAAGAAGGATGCTCTCCGTGAGCAATTGCCGTATGACGCGGCCTCGCGTCGCGCCCAGCGCCGCGCGAACCGCGAATTCGCGGGCTCTGCCGGTTGCGCGCGCCAGAAGAAGATTGGAGACGTTGGCGCAAGCGATCAGCAGCACAAATCCGACAGCACCGAACAATACATACAACATCGGTGCGGCATCCCCGGTGATGTCGTCCTTCAGCGGATTCACAAAGATGCCCGTGTCTCTGTCCGCATCCGGATAGGTGGCGGAAAGAGTCCTCGCCACCGAGTCCATATCCGCGCGCGCCTGCGCGAGCGTCACTCCCGGTTTCATTCTGCCGATTCCAATCGTCCCCATGCTGGCGCGACGATCGCGGAAGGGAGGGTCGTTGAATTGGCCGAGCGGCGTGTACACGTCGACGGACGTATAGAGTGGTGATTTTTCCGGGACGACACCGACGATCACATAAGCAATCCCGTCCAGCGTGACGCTCTTGCCCAGAACCCCAGGTGAAGAGCCGAACTTTCGCTTCCAGAAGCCATCACTTATCAGCGCGACTCTCCCACCCCCGAGTTGATCCTCTTCGGCGCGGATTGTTCGGCCCAGAAGGGGCCTCACGCCGAGGAGATCGAAAAAATTAGCGGAGATTCTGACGTCGACCACGCGTTCGGACTCGCCCGTACCGGTCAGAATCATGTTGTCCTGCAGGTACGCACCGACATACGAAAAAACCGTGCTCTCCTTCTGCCAATCAATAAAATTTAGATAGGTAATCGAGCTGTGCTGTCCGGGAGAGCGATCCCACCAGAGCGAGACAAGCTGATTTGGTTGGTTATACGGCAAGGGATTCAGCAGAACGCCGTTGACTACCGAGAATACCGCCGTGTTCATCCCAATGCCGAGAGCCAGAGTGAGAATCGCGACAGCCGTGAAGCCGGAATTTTTGCGCAGGATGCGCAGGCCGTAACAGACGTCACCCCACAAAGTTTCCAGCCAGAAGCCGCGGCGTTGCTCGCGGCAATCTTCCTTCACGCCTTCGGCTGCGCCCAGTTGCAGGATGGCTTGGCGGCGCGCTTCTTCCGGCGCGATGCCCGCCGTGATGTTCTCAGCAGTCTGCCGCTCGATGTGAAAGCGCAACTCGTCGTCGAGCTCCCGCTCCCATCTCTTGCGTGAGAACCATTTCTGAAAAAAGCCCATGATTTGCGCCTCTCGATAATTCCGCAAATCGTTAGATCTCAAGCGCCGTCCGGTGTCGCCTCACTCATGCCGCAGTGCCACCATCGGGTCCACATGCATCGCCCGACGCGCCGGGAAGTAGCAGGCCAAGACCGCCGTTGCAGTCAGGACGACCGAGACCGCGAGGAACGTCAGCGGATCGCTCGCGCCAACTCCGTAAAGCAGGTGTGAGAAACCGGACAGCAAGTGAGTGAGCAGGAGCGCGGCCGCCGCCCCGATCGCGAGGCCAGCTAGCGCCAGGCGAAGTCCCTGTCCAATCACCAAGCGAAAAATGCTCCCGTTCTCCGCGCCGAGCGCCATGCGAATTCCGATCTCGTGGGCCCGCTGCGCGACAGAGTACGAAATCACGCCGTAGATTCCGATAGACGCCAGCAGCAATGCCAAACCCGCAAATGCTCCTAACAGAATCATCGGAAATCGCTGCGAAGACGTCGACTCCAAGGCAATCTGCTGCATCGTTTGAACGTCATAAACAGTCTGGTCGCTGCCGGCACCGTAAACCACCGCCTTGATCGCCGGCATAATCGTTGCCACGTTGAGCGGCGTCCGAACGATTATCCTGATACCGGGATACCCTAAAGGCCACAGCGCGTCGCGCGCCTGATAAAGAGGGTAATAACTTTGCGCCAGCGTGCCGCTGCCGGTTTCGCCTAATCCCCAGTGCCGCACGTGTCCCACCACGCCGACGATCTGGCAAGGTCCCCAAGGAGCGGCAGCCCATCCAAAAGTGATGGTATGAGCCAGAGGATCTTTCCCCACAAAATACTGTTGAGCGAAGACGCTATCAATCACCGCGACGCAAGGGGCTTTGGTGGTGTCGTCGCGGCTGAAAAAGCGGCCCCTCAGGAGCGGGATGCCCATGGTGCGGAGATAATCTGGGCCGGTGTCGAACACCAGCATTCGCGGCGCGTTCTGAACCACCACCGGCTTATCGGAGCCAATCCAGAAAGGCGTGTCGTTATCGTCGTCCGTTAGGGGAACGAGCATCGAAAAATCCGCGGCCTGGACGCCGGGGATCATCCGTATGCGGTCGAGCAAATGTAGGAAGGCAATTCGCAGAGTCGACCCTGACTTGGCAGCTGACGGCGATAGCCCCACCTTGAAAGCAATCACATGCTGCGCATCGAAGCCGGGATTGATCTGCCACAAGCGGCGA
The DNA here is from genome assembly GCA_963834215.1 of uncultured Acidobacteriota bacterium. Lineage (GTDB taxonomy): Bacteria > Acidobacteriota > Terriglobia > Acidiferrales > UBA7541 > Palsa-295. Next base: position 235,626 of record CAWIAM010000012.1, read on the forward strand.
ATAGTGCGAAACAGCAAACCGGCGCTTACCAGTAACACCAGCGTGAGAGCCATCTGCGCAATCACCAACGCGCTTTGAGGGCGATGATGGCCGCTGGTGGAACCGCGAGCGCCTTCGTTGAGTGAGGCGCGTAAATCGGTTCTCGAACTTTTCAGCGCCGGCGCGAGGCCAAACAAAATCCCGACCGCGACTGAGATGCCGAATGCGAAAGTCAGCACAGAACCGTTCACAGTGATGTTATCGGTGCGCGGTAGGCTTTGCGGGACCGCCGCCAGCACCAAATTCACGCCCCATTTCGCAATCAGCAATCCTAGTAACCCACCGGCAAGCGAGAGCAGCACGCTTTCGGTGACCAATTGGCGCACGATGCGCGCGCGGCCTGCTCCGAGCGCTGAGCGGATGGCAAACTCGCGGCTGCGCGCCGTCGAGCGTGCCAGCAAAAGGTTGGCGACGTTCGCACAGGCAATCAGCAGGACCAAGCCGACCGCGCTCAACAGCAACAGCAGAGTTCCGCGTACGTCGCCGACAATTTCCTGCTTCAATGGCAGCACGTCGGCTCCAAGACCTCCGTTTGCATCGGGGTAGAGCTGATCCAGATGTCCCTGAATGGCGCCCATCTCCGCCTGCGCTTGCGCGATGCTCACGCCGGGCCTCAAACGAGCGATCGAGAGCATATCCTCGTGGCCTCCGCGAGCGTCTAGGATCAGCGGATCACCCTGCCCGAGCGGCGTATAAACATCGTCGTGCTGCGATAAGAGGCCTACTACCGCGGGCGAAGCGACTCCAACGATCGTGTAACCAACTCCATTCAGGATTACGGACCGCCCAAGCGCTTGCGTGCTGCCGCCGAACCGTTCTTTCCACAAGCGATTGCCAATGATCGCGACGGGCGCTCCGCCGCGCCGGTCTTCCTGCGGACTGAATTCACGTCCGAGGCTTAGGTCCACTCCCAGAGTGCTGAAGTATCCTGCGGAGATTCTGTGGCCGTCCAGGTGTTCGGGCGTCCCGGGACTCGAAAGATCGAACCCCTCATGCAGCGTGACCGCAGCCATTTGCTGGAACGAGCGAGCGGTGCGCTGCCAATCAAGGAAGTTAGGGTAAGAAATCGCATCTTCCGGAAAACGCTGATTGCTCTCCAGCACCATAACCAACCGGTCCGACTCTCGATACGGCAGCGGAGCCAGCACAACCCCTTGCACCACGCTGAAGATGGCGGTATTGGCCCCAATGCCCAGCGCGAGCGTGAGAATGGCGATGGTAGTGAAGCCCGGGGCCTTGCGCAGCATGCGCAGGCCGTAGCGAACATCAGTCCATAGAGTTTCCAGCCAGAAACCGCGGCGCTGCTCGCGGCAATCTTCCTTCACGCCCTCGGCTGCGCCCAATTGCAGCACGGCTTGACGGCGCGCTTCGTCTGGCGGCAAGCCCGCCGCGATGTTCTCGGCAGTTTGCCGTTCGACGTGAAAGCGCAGCTCGTCGTCGAGCTGCTGCTCCCACTTCTTGCGCGTCCATCGCCGCCAGAATTTCATATTGCCTTCTATCGCTCAAATATGCCGAACCGCATCCATTGGACTTGCATTGATCCAGGGCCTGGCCGCTGCATAGGCGATAGCTATCGAGACCAGCACAATCAGCAAGTGCCACGGGTATTAGCACCTGCAACTCGACGGGGTGAATGCCATAGAATTGTGAGTTGAAAATAATCGTCGCCGCAATGCCCAGCAGGAGGCCTATCAGCACGCCGAAGCCCGCAATGATGGCGGTCTGCCGCAGGAATAGCCTTATCAGGTGCGAGGGCAGGGCGCCTAGCGCCATGCGGATTCCGATTTCCTTTTTCCTCTCGCTGACGGAATGAAAAATCGTGCCGTAGAGGCCCATCGCCGCCAGCAGCAGCGCGAGCGCACCAAGTCCGCTGACGACCTGCAATGTGAGGATGGGGACGAAGAGCGTAAACCTCATCCATTCGTCCAACGTCACCGGCGGCATGTCGCTTGGAGTGCCCAGTTTCCGCACGATCTGCTCGAGGGGCTCGAGCCATTGATGAGCGTCGCCCTTGGTTCGAACGATCAGGGCGATTCCGGTTTGATAATGCTGGGCGAGGTTGTAGTACATATAAGGACGAGTGGGTTCATCGAGGTCGCTGTATTTGCCGTCTCCAACCATGCCCGCGACGGTGACCACCCGGTCGCCGTTTTTGATCCGCATACGCTTGCCCACCGGGTTTTCGCCAGGCCAGTAGATTTCCGCCAACTTGTGGTTGACGACGACTACTTCGGGGCTCTTTTCCGTATCGGAGAAATTAAACGTCCGCCCGGCCAGCAAGGGAATGCCCAGCGTTGCAAAATAATTGCCGTCCACAACGGTGTATGAAATCTTGACGGGTCGCTGATTCTTGTCGACCTTGCCCTCGAAATCAACTTCATCCGCGTCCCAAGCGTTCTCTCCGAGTGGAAGTGCAGGTGCCAGGCAAAACAATTCGACTCCGTGCAGTTGCGATGCAGCGTGGCGCAGGTCATCGTAGAACTTCCGTCCTTGGGCCTCGGAGTACCCACTTTCTTGCAGATCCACCATTACGGCCGCAAGGTTCCGCGCGGAAAAGCCCGGATTCACTTCTCGGAGATTGTGCAAACTGCGCAGGCACAGCCCTACTCCCACCATTACCAACGTGCACACCGCCACTTGGATGACCAGCAGCACGTTTCGCAGAACGCCTTTGCCCGTGCCTCCTACCGCAATTTCTCCGCTCATCGCTCCCGCCAGATTCGGCTTCGAAGACTGGAGCGCCGGCGCCAGTCCAACCGCCAGGCCCGCGATGACGATCAGGCCAAACGTCATGGCCAGCACCGTCCCATCTGCGCGAAAATTAGCTGCGAACTTGAACGCACCCAAGACTGGAAGAGAAGCGTTGAAATCAGAAAGCTTCCTGAGAGGCACCAAGGCGGTCAGAAATCCCACGATGCCACTTGCCGCGCATAGGATGGCGCTCTCCGTCAGGAGCTGGCGCACCAACCTCCCACGCGTTGCTCCGAGTGCCACGCGGATCAGCACTTCTTGCTTCCTTCCCGCCGCCAAACCCAGCAAGAGATTCGCGACGTTGGCGCAGGCGATGAGCAAAACGAGCAAAACGATCGTGACTAACACGCCCGATATCAATTCAGCTGTTGATTGCGAATCCGGAGGCAATACGCTGATGTTCGTCAGTACGGCGGTGCGATCTTTATCCGCTTCCGGAAAAGCTGCTGCAAGTTGCGCTGACAAAGCTCGGAGTTCTGCACGCGCCTCTTGCTGCATCGCGCTCGGCTTTAGCCGCGCGACTAGCAGGAGCCCTCGCTCCCTGCGATCTGTGAGCGATCCGGGGTCCTGGAAGATATCCGCCGCCGTAGCCAGAGTGACGAACACATCGGTTCCAAATCCGAACACGGTTCCCGAAAAGCTTTTCGGGGCAACGCCGATAATGGTGAGCGTATGCCGTCTTAGCGTCAGCGTTTTGCCTACGATCTGTGGGTCCGCTCCCCACCGTTTCCAGCAGGAATAGCTCAGCACTGCGGACGGGCTCTTCTTATCGTCATCGCCACGGACGAATAGTTGACCGAGCATAGGCCGAATTCCCATGACGGTGAAGTAGTTGTCGGAAAGCGTGTTCATTGTTCCGGCTTCGTTTCGTTTGCCAAAACTCATGTTTAATTTCGAAATCGAATTCGGAAATGCCGCAACGCCGGAAAATATTTGGTTGTTGTCCCTGTAATACTGGTAGTCCGAGTAGGCAACATTCTCGAACGCTCCTGCTGGCGAGCGCGTGTAAATCGTGACCAGGTGGCCCGGGTCCGCCGCAGCGGGCGGGCGGAGCAAGACCGTGTTCAATACGCTCAGGCCCATCACGCTGACGGCCATTGCAACTCCCAATGAAAAAACCGCCAGAGATGTGAGTCTCCAGTTCTTGCCCAGCATGCGCACGCCATAGCGGCAGTCAGCCCACAGAGTTTCCATCCAGAAGCCGCGGCGCTGCTCGCGGCAATCTTCCTTCACGCCCTCGGCTGCGCCCAATTGCAAGACGGCTTGACGGCGCGCTTCGTCGGGAGCAAAGCCCGCCGCGATGTTCTCGGCGGTTTGCCGCTCGACGTGGAAGCGGAGTTCGTCGTCAAGCTGCTGCTCCCATTTCTTGCGCGAGAACCAGAGACGCCACGATTTCACCGCTCGTGCCTCCGAAGAATTTCCAAACCACCGCCGCTGCGAGAACACGCCGCTACGTACGCTGCAGGATCAGCGCGACGGCGGTGGACATGCGCTCCCAGTCAGCCAATTCCTTCTCGAGTTGTTGCCGGCCAGCTTTCGTCAACGTGTAGAACCTGGCGCGGCGATTATTTTCCGAGGCGCCCCACTCCGCGCGGATCCATTTTTTGCGTTCCAGGCGGTAGAGTGCGGGATAGAGCGAGCCTTGCTGGATTTGCAGGATATCGCGTGAAACTTGCTGGATGCGCTGGGCGATTCCCCAGCCATGCATGGGCTCGAGCGCCAGAGTTTTCAGGATCAGCAGGTCGAGTGTGCCTTGCAGAATCTCTGTGGGTGCACTCATGCGTTTTCCCCCTAGACGAGCTGCAAGAGTGTGCCGCCACTCCTGTAGATTGTCAACAGGGAAGCATCGCACGCATTCCGATTCGGGTCTTGCGACTTTTGCATGCCTGCCTTCATTATGAATGGCATGTCATCGGACCGCAGCGGGCCTCTGTGGGGCACAGAAGACCAAAACCAGCGGCTGAAGGAACTCACTGCCGGCACTGCCGACGCGGCGAAGGAAATTCCTTTGCGCCGTGACGTGCGTTCGCTCGGCATGTTGCTGGGCAAAGTGTTGGCGGAACAGGTGGGCGATTCGTTGCTGGAAGCCGTGGAAGAGCTGCGCCGCCTTTTAATCCAGCAGCGCGAAGAGCTCTCCTCCGGCGCGAAACAATTCAATCTGGAAAACGGGCTGATGGCGGAAGCGCGCGAAATCATTGCGCGGCTGGAAGTGGAGGACGCGTATCGCGTCACCAAAGCGTTCGCGATTTATTTCGAGCTGACCAACCTCGCGGAAACCAATCATCGCAAACGCCGCCGCCGCGCGGGCAAACTGCACGCCGACCAGCCGCCGCTCGCAGGATCATTCCGTGGCACTCTGCTACGCATGCGCGCAGCGGGAATTTCCGCGGACGATGCCCTAGCCGCGTTGCGCAAACTGCAAATCACGCCCGTCTTCACCGCCCACCCAACCGAAGTAGCGCGCCGCACCGTGCTTTTGAAACGGCGGCGAATCGCGCAGTACCTGGAAAATCTGGACCGGCTGCCACTGCCCGCGGCCGATGCAGCGGAATACGAATCGTTGATTCTCGCGGAGATCACTTCTCTGTGGCAGACAGACGAAGTGCGCCTGAAAAAGCCGGGCGTGATTGACGAAGTCCGCATGGGCTTGGACTTCTATCCGATGACGCTTTTCGATACGCTGCCGCGCCTTTACGCCGAACTGGAGGAGTCCTTCTTCGCAGTCTATGGCCGCGTGCTGAGCCACGAAGAGTTTCCAGAATTGTTGCACTTCGGTTCGTGGATCGGCGGAGACCGCGACGGCAATCCGCTGATCACGCCGCAATCCACGGCGGACGCGCTGGAACTCGCACGCACCACGATTCTGGAGCATTACGCTCTGGAGATGCAGCGGCTGATTGACGAATTGAGCTCGTCGCAGCACCAAATCGGTTGTTCTGCGGAATTGAAAGCGGCGCTGGCGCGATACGAAGTCAAAGTTCGGCGACGAACCTTCGCGCGGGAAATGGATTTCCGAGCCGGAACTCAGCCGCCATTTCCTGGATTTCGTGCGGATACGATTGCACCACACGCGCGATGATTCGCGAGGTCCTTACGCATACAGGGCCGCGAGTGAATTCCAACGCGACCTTTTGATACTGCGCGCTAGCCTGGTGGAAAATCACGGACAGCGCCTGGCGGGACTGCTGGTAGATCCGCTGCTACGAAAGGTTCGCACTTTCGGTTTTCATCTACACGCGCTCGATATCCGTCAGCACGCAGCTGTACACGCGAAAGTCCTCGACGAACTGGCTGCCGCCGCGCTACCCGCGTCATCGTCGGCCTCGGTCAAACGGCAAGGGCTTGCGGATGGCCTTTCGACGGAAGCCACGGACCTGCTCGATACGTTTCGCATGATCGCGCAATTGAAGAAGACTTATGCGCCGGAAGCGGTCCGAGCCTACGTCATCAGCGGAACAGAATCCGAAGATGATGTTTTCGCGGTTCTGCGGCTCGCGGAGTATTTGCGGCGTGCAAGTCGCGGCCACCGCGAACGATCCGGGGCTCATGCCCGTGCCGCTGTTTGAATCTATCGCTTCGTTGCGAGCAGCGGGAGAAATCATGCGGCGCGTCTGGAGCGCTCCCGAATATAAACGCTTGCTCGATTCCTGGGGTCGCCGCCAGGAAGTGATGCTTGGCTATTCCGATTCGAATAAAGATGGTGGGATGCTGACGAGCACATGGGAACTGCACAAAGCCCATCGCGCGCTCCATGAAGTCGCGCGCGAATGTGGAATGAAGCTGCGGCTTTTTCATGGCCGCGGCGGAACCGTTGGCCGCGGAGGCGGTCCCACGCATCGCGCGATCCTGGCGCAACCGGCCGGTGATTTTTCGGGCGAGATACGCATCACCGAACAGGGTGAGGTACTCAACTGGAAATATTCCGATCCGGTGCTGGCCGAATGGAACCTGGAATTGATGATTGCCGCATCTTTGGAAGCACTGACGCGACCCGAAGGGCCCGCTCCGGGCGGCGACCGCCGCTGGGACGCCAGCATGGAGGAAATGTCGCAGCATGCGTACGACTACTACCGGCGTCATGTCGTCGAAAACGCGGACGTTCTGCGAGTATTTCGAGCAGGCCACGCCAGTAAATGAATTGGAGAACGCGCGCATGGGATCGCGGCCGGCGCGCCGCTCGGAAAGCCGCCGTCTGCAAGACCTGCGCGCGATTCCGTGGGTGTTCGGCTGGATGCAGAGCCGCCACGCGGTTCCCGCGTGGTTTGGGGTGGGCTACGCGTTCGAACGATTCGCGACGAAAGGGCCGGATCAAGAGAAGCATCTCAAAGAAATGATGCGTTCCTTCGTGCTGTTTTCCGACTTGGTGCGTAACGTCGAAATCGCTATGGCTAAGGCGGACCTCACGATTGCACGGCTCTACGCCAACATGCTGGTGAGTGACGCCGGCCTGCGCGAGCGAGTTTTCACAATGTTGGCGGAAGAATTCGAACGCACACGCAGGATGCTGCTGATGATCACCGGGCAGAAGGAACTGCTGGAGGGAAACTCGGTCCTCTCGCAGTCGATCCGGCTGCGAAATCCCTACGTCGATCCGATGAGTCTGATCCAAGTGGAACTATTGCGGCGCAAGCGCGCGGGTACAAATACGGAAGAGTCGAATTATGCGCTTGGCGCGACCATCAACGGCATTGCCGCCGGGTTGCACAACACCGGCTAGAGTTTGCAGGTCGCTATCTTCCGATATCAACACACGGCGCCCGCAAATCGTTGCCATCGGGCCTGATAGGGTGTAGGCTCACTTCATGAGATTCTGCGCTCAGAACTGCTGCGTGCGCTGCTGTTGTACGTGTTGCGCGCAAGTGTCTTCTGGCGCGGGGAGGCTAGGCATCTAGGAACCGAAATCTAGCCCGAGATTTTCCGACCCACCGCCAGAAGTCAGCTGGCCGGTGGGTTTTTTATTTGTCCGCGAGTTATGCACGGCATCCAATTTCGAGGAGGAAAGTGAAATGAGCGATTACAAGCATCCGGAAGTTCTGGTTTCCACGCAGTGGGCCGCCGACCATCTGAACGATCCGAAAGTTCGCTTGGTAGAAGTGGATGTGGACACCACCGCTTACGATCAAGGCCATATCCCAGGCGCGGTGGGCTGGAACTGGCAATCGCAGCTGCAGGACAATATCCGTCGCGACTTAATTGACAAGCCGGCGCTTGAGAAATTGCTCGGCCAGTCGGGCATTTCCAATGACACCACGATTCTGCTTTACGGGGACAACAACAACTGGTTCGCCGCCTACGCGCTTTGGCAGTTGAAATATTACGGTCACAAAGATGTGCGCCTCATCAACGGCGGACGCAAGAAGTGGGTCGAGGAAAAGCGTCCGCTTACCACCGAAGCGGCGAAGGTCGCGCCGGCAACCTATCATGCCACCGGGCCGGATGAATCCATTCGTGCGCGCAAGGAATCCATCTTCGCGTTCGTCGATAAGAAAAAGCCCGCGCAACTGGTGGACGTGCGCTCCGTTGACGAGTTCACTGGGAAAATCATTGCGCCGCCGGGAATGAGCGAAACCGCGCAACGCGCCGGACACATTCCGGGAGCGGCGAATATCCCGTGGGCGCAGGCCGCCAATGAAGACGGCACCTTCAAGTCCGCAGATGCGCTGAAGGAGCTGTACGGCAAGAAGGGCATCAACGGCGCCGAAGAAGTGATCGCCTATTGCCGCATTGGCGAACGCAGCTCGCACACCTGGTTCGTGCTGAAGTATTTGCTCGGTTTTGAAAACGTGAAGAACTACGACGGTTCGTGGACCGAGTGGGGCAACCTGGTGGGCGCGCCAATCGAAAAAGAAGTGGCGGCAGCGGCGCACTAAAAACGCGTCGCGATCATAACTCTGCAATCGCAGAGGGCGGGTCGCGCAGTGTTATGCGGGATGCTTATCGAGCGCCCCACCGATCCGCCTTCGGGCACTACGGAATTTGATTGTCAGGAACGCCGTTGTGCCGCGCCTCATCTTGCAACGCGCTGATTTGTGCGGCGATGCCGTCACGTTGTTTTTGCAGACGCGCGAGCTGATCGCGCCAATCGTCGAGCTTTACTCCGCTATAGTGCCGCGTGGAATTCACCGTGTCGCCGTTCAAACCCGCCTGCAGTTCCGAGATCTGTTGATCCAGCGGCGGGAGCTTCGCCTGCAAACTCACGATCTGAGCCTGATATTGCCCGGGGCTTTTTGAATTGGGTTTGGCAGCCACGGGCTTGGAGTTCGCAGGCTTATTCGGCTTGCTCGAGAACGTCGAAATCGCGGGATCCTTATGCACGGTTCCCATGTCTTCATTCGTCCAGACTTTTTTAGTGGCCGGTGCAGATGTCTCAGGCGTTGTGGTTGTCGCGTGCTGCGGCGTTGCCGCCGTCGCGTTGGCCGTCGTTGATTGTGCGGACGTATTGCCCGCAGCATTTCCAGGCTGTGCCGTGGCGTTCTGCGCGCTCGCGGCGCCAGCAAGCATGCTTGCGTTCATGAAAGCCAGTCCTGCCACGAACAAGAGTGTGTGCCGACTCATAGGACCTCCTCTGGAATTGCGGCGTTCACGGGTGCGACGTTTTATGTCTAACGGGAGGCTGGGGCCTCAATAGGACTATTGTGAGCCCAATTAAGCCTCAGTGAACCGTGGGTGGACGCAAGAGTTACGGGTCCCCGTAGGTCGCCTTGCCGGTCGCGAGTTCGTTCTGAACCAGCGTCAGGCACTGATTCGGAGAGCCGTCGCGACGGTACTGGCTGAATTCGATGTATTGATGTTCTTCGAACGAGAAGAGGAATTTTCGCGCCGTGAAATCGTATTGAGAGCGAATCGGCAGCCAGACTCCCGGCGTCGCTTCCGCCTGATCGAGCGAGAAAACGCCGCCGCGATAAAGCTTGCCGAGGATTCCGCCGCCAAAGGAGAGGTCGCGGATTACGCGCGCTTCGCCTCGAACCAATTGGTCGGTGGCGTGGTCCACCCAAATTCTTGCTGCCACGCGCGTCAGCACATCCTGCGCGATCGAGTGCGGATGAAAATCAGGATTGGGGTCCACCTGAAATACGTCGCAAAGGCGCCCGTTTCTCGATTCCTGCCCGGTCCATTTCGTCAAAAACGCATTGCGCGCCGCATCCACTATGTCTTTGCGGTCCTGTTTCTTTTTCTGCCACTTCTCATAGGCCGATTTGGTCCTCGGATCATCAGGCCTGAGCATGACTTCCAGCAAGTCTCGCCAGGCGATCAGTTGTCTGTGATAATCCGCCGGGTCTGCTGCCTTGCCAGCATCTTTCAGCAGCAGCTTCATCGTGCCGGTGCCAGTGGGGACTACGCGATAGGTCCTGTCTTCGAGCACCCGAGGCGTGTCGCCTCCGGTGCGATCCACATGACGCTCGATCCGCTCGTATTGCTCCAGAGCGTCGTCGTTGCGATGCTGGTTATCGATAAGCTTTTGGGCGCGCGCCTGGATTTCAGCGTCCGAAGGACCCTGTCCGGCTGTTGCTGACGGACGGTTTTGTTCTCTCAGCTCCTGCTCAGAGGCAACGTTGAGGGCGTTCGTCGCCGGGGGATCGACGGGCGTGTGGGGATGGGGCGTAACACGGCTTGGCGTAGCCGCAATCCCTGCCACCGCTAGAGCGGCAGCCATTCCCGAAACCGTAAGTCCTTTCAGCATATCGAGCGGGCCTTTGGCCTATCTGCCCCTACTACTATGTCATCGCGACGCGGCTTCAATTCTACCTGAATCCGGAGCCGAATCCTCTGGCGAGCCGTACAGGCCGCCTCCGTGCGCGAACCGAAAAATGTCGGCTTTTCTGAACTTTTCTGTGCGCCCATCCGTCTTAAGATAGTAGGACCTATGAAGACCGCCCTAGCTCGCTCCGAAGCCCGGCAGACGCTCGCCGCCCTGCGCGAGACGATTTTCATTGCTCTGGACACGCTCCGCGCACACAAGCTGCGGACGTTCTTGACCCTGCTTGGGGTCATCCTCGCGGTCACCACCCTGGTCGCTGTCATTTCCGTCTTGAACGGCCTCAACGTCTACGTTGCGGATAAAGTCGCCAATCTGGGCGCCAATGCGTTCGTGGTAGACCGCATCGGCATCGTCACCAACTTTGAGGAATGGAACAAAGCACGCAAGCGTCCGGCGCTGGGGATGGAGGATTTGGAAGCGCTTCGCCAGGGGATGAAACTGGCGAATTCCATCGCCGGCGAGCAGGACACGGTCGCCGACGTCCGCCACGGAAATGACCTCAGCGAGGACGTCACCATCCTCGGCGCCACACCGACGTTCGCGCCTATCCGGGACATTGACGTCTCGAACGGCAGGCTTCTGACCGATGTGGACGAAGTCCATCGCTCAGCGGTTTGCGTGATTGGCGCGGATGTCGCAAACAAATTATTTCCGGGCGTCGACCCGGTGGGGAAAGAAATTCACGCCGGTCAAGGGCAGTACCTCATCGTGGGCGTCGCCACGCCCAAAGGCAACGTCCTCGGCCAGTCGCAAGACAATTTCGTAATGATTCCACTCGGCACTTATCGCAATGAGTTTCTTGCGCCGCAGGACTCGATCTCATTCTTTGTGCAAGCGCGTGCGCCGGAGTTGATGGATGCTGCAGAGGACGAATCGCGGGTGATTTTGCGCTCTCGCCACCACGTCCCGTATGCGGCGGATGACAACTTTGCAATCATCGCGCCGACCTCGATCATGGGCTTGTGGAATCGCATTACCGGCAATGCTTTTGGAATCGCGATCTGGATCACGTCCGTGTTCCTAGTGGTTGGCGGAGTGGTGATCATGAATATCATGTTGGCGAGCGTGACCGAACGCACGCGCGAGATTGGCCTGCGCAAGTCGCTGGGCGCGCGCAAGCGGCACATCATACTGCAATTCATGGTGGAATCATGCGTATTGGCGGCGTTAGGAGGATTTCTCGGCGTGACTGCGGCTGTGGCCATCAGCCAGTTGGTTCGGGTCGCCACACCTATTCCGATCTCGACGCCAATTTTTGCGATAGCCACGGCCCTGGTTCTTTCCACGGCGGTGGGCTTATTTTTCGGCATTTATCCCGCGGTGCGCGCGGCAAGGCTCGATCCGATCGAAGCGCTGCGGGCAGAGAACTAGGACCACTCGATGCAAAGCGACTTTCGGGAAAATCTCCAGCTCGCGCTCGATACGGTTCGCGCGCACAAGCTCCGCAGTTTCCTCGCGATCCTTGGCGTGATGATCGGCGTAGCGCTGATTATCCTTGTCGTCGGCCTGGTCCAAGGATTCCGTCAGACCATTCAGGACGAAATCGTTTCGGAAGGAATAGACACCGCATTCGTTTCGCGCTTCGACCAAGGTCCGCAGAACGGCCGGCGTCCTAAGGAAGAGAAGCTGCGCAAGCCGCTCACGTTGGAAGACGCCGTGGCTATTCGCCAGCTATCTCCTGCGATCAAGGAAATTGCGGTGTCGGCATTCCAGTGGCAGCTCGCGCATACGGCGCGTTATCGGGGCAATATCATCGAGGGCACGGATTTCCGCGGCACTTTTCCCGCGTATCTCGCGGTTTATTCCAACGCCACGATGAAGGCCGGGCGTTTTTTCACCGAAGCGGAAAACGAACACCGCGACAACGTCGTCGTCATCGGCGAAAACGTCGCTAAGGCGTTTTTCCCCAGCATTGACGACGCGCTCGGAAAAGAAATTCTGGTGGACGGCTCGACGTACACGGTCGTCGGCGTTTTCGAGAAGCCGCCCAACGGCTTCGGCACCAACGATGAAGACCGCCGTACGGTAATTCCTTATTACACATTTATGAAGCTGTATCCCGGCAGCTACGAAATCGGCTACCGCTTTCTGGCGTATTCCGGAAAACTTGATGCGGCGGTGGACCAGGTTCGCGAAGTATTGCGCCGGCGACGTGACGTCCCTTACGACAAGCCGGACAATTTCTCCATCCAGACGCAGGTGGAGGTGGTGCAGCAATTCAACGACATCATCGGGGGCGTGGTGCTCGCCGTCGTTGTGCTCAGTTCCATTGGCTTGCTGATCGGCGGCATGGGTGTGATGAACATCATGCTCGTCTCCGTCACCGAGCGCACACGCGAAATCGGCGTACGCAAAGCGATTGGAGCACGCAGCAAGGACATTACCTGGCAATTTCTTTTCGAAGCTATGACTCTTACCGGCACGGGCGGCATCATCGGCATTATTGTGGGGAGCGGCATCGTTCTGCTGATTCCCGTGGTGAGTTCACTGAAGGCCATCGTACCGCTGTGGGCCATCATCATCGGCTTCAGCGTTTCTGTTGGCATCGGCCTCATCTTCGGCGTGTGGCCCGCGACAAAAGCCGCGAGACTGAACCCCGTGGAAGCTCTCCGCTACGAATAATCAGATTTTTGGCTACGGTTTCTGCTGGTTCGATTCGACGGGTACGGAACTGTGCGGATCCAGTTGCGGCACTCCATTCGGACCCATGACGTAGGGATAGCCTGCCGGGTCTTTCACATCGCCCTGTACCAGACCTGCATCGTGCAGTTGCTGGATGGACGTGGGAAAGCGCCCGAACTTTTTCCAATATTCTTCCGAACTTTCGTTCAGCTTCTTCAGCGCCATCTGGGCGTCGAGCGCCTGCACGTGAAACAGAGCCCTCTGGCGTACCGACTCATCCTTGGTCGAGTTATACAATTCGGCCCAGATCAGGCGAGACGTTTCCAGCGATTCGCCGTTCTCGGCGACGCGGGCCGCCACTATTTTCATGAACTCCGCGGGGGCGGCAGGATTTTTGCTGCCGTCGAGAAACGCCTCGGATGCTTTCTGGTAATCCTTCAGATGCATGTAATACAGCGACCCGAGATCGTAGTTCAGATGCCATTCGTCCGGATTGTTGGCGATCCCCTTCTTCACCAAATCCACTGCGAGATCCGGTCGTCCAGCCCCTCCGGGTGGATGTTCCGCCAGAAAAACGGCGCCAAACCTGTAGGCGACTATTAGCTTTGGATCCAGCGTCGTCGCAATATCCAGCAACGGCGCGAGCAAGTCGAACGAGCGGCTCCGCTTTTCCATGTGGCTGCCGAAGTATTGCACCGCGCGCGTCCAATAAATGTCAGCCAGCAGCGGGCCGTAACCGATGCTCAATTTTTCGAGCAGCGGGCCGGAGCGCAGCACCAATTCCTCTTTTTGCTGCGTCACCGAACCGCTCAACACGTCAATACGCGCCTGAAGCGCGGCGATCGCTACGAAAAGGATGGGAATCGCAATCAGCGCCAGAGCCACCGCCCGTACCTGGGCCGTGATTTTCAGTGTGTGGGTGCTCATTTCAAATTGCGTCCGGAAAACACCGCGGAGGCTGCGAGTAGAATTACAGTTATGTAGAGCGCGGCATACAACGTGTTGTGCCAAACCAGCGAAAATGGAATCGTTTCGCCGTGCGCCGCCGCTGCAATCACATTGAAGTTGTGGAAATTGGGCAGCAAGTAATATACGAATCGCGCTATCGCAGCGATTGCCGGGCTTTGCGAGTACTCGCTGACGCCCTTGATATCCGGCGCGAACACTCCCGCCACGTAAATTCCCAGCGTGTACAAAGTCGAGAGCATCGGGCTCGAAAAACAGGAGAAGAACAACGCGAGCGCCGTGATCAACGCCAGCTCCAGCAGAATAAAATACACCGCCGTCAGAATCGTCGCATCGGAGCGCTCGAAACTCCGGCTCACATAAAGTAGAGCAGCCGCCAGACCAAGCGTCATCAGCGCGGTATTGACCACCAGCGTCAGCAGCAAACCGGCAAACTTTCCGACGAGGAATTCCCATCGGCGAATCGGCTTCGCCAGCAGGCTATACAGGGTGCGCTTTTCCATTTCCTTGTACACCAGCCCCACGCCAATAAAAATCGCCATGATGATTCCAAAAATGGAAATCGCGGATAGTCCGAGGTTGACGATCACCAACCGTTCAACACCTATCGAAATCTCGCCGACGAGAATCGCGGCACCGATCATCATCAGTGCAAAGAAAATCAGGTTGTAGAGCACGCGGTCTCGCACGGCTTCGCGAAAGGTGTTCACAGCCACCGCGGCAGGCACAGTGCTCATGCGATCCTCACTGCTGTTGGCTCCGGAGCAGTTTTTTGGCGACTCACTAATTTGAAGAAATAGTCTTCCAGCGACGGCCGCAGCGGAGTCACTGAAATGATCCGCGCTTCGTGGCGACGCAGCTCTTCGAGGGCCGGATAAAGTTCCGCCTCCGGTACTTCGATGCGATAGCGATTGCCAGTCTGCGTGGCTCGCTCCGCTAGGCTTGGTGGCGGCGCCTCACCCGCGCGCACTTCGAACAATATCTCCATCCCCAGCGCTTCCATCGAGACAAGCTCTTCCGGCGCGCCCACTCCTTGCAGTTTTCCGCCTAGCAGCACTCCTACGCGATCGCACAGCACTTCCGCGTCCGAAAGGATATGCGTCGAAAAGAAAACGGTCCGACCCTGGCGTTTTAAGCCCAGGATGATATCGCGTACCTCGCGCCGTCCCACCGGATCGAGCCCGGACATCGGCTCATCCAGGAACACGACCTGCGGATCGTGGAGGATCGCTTGCGCAATCCCGACGCGCTGCAGCATGCCCTTCGAGAATTTCCGCAGCTGCACATCGCTCGCTGCCGTCAGCCCCACCAAATCCAGGAACCGTGTTACACGCTCGCGCCGCTCCATCGCGCTATAACCGAAAAAGCGCCCGAAATAGTCGAGCAACTCGCGGGCGGTGAGGTAGTCGTAGAAGTAAGGCTGCTCCGGCATGTAACCGATCTCGCGGTGCATGCGCACATCGGCAATCGAGCGCCCGCGTATTCGCGCCGTGCCCGCCGTCGGGAAGATGAGGCCCATCAACAGCTTTATCGTGGTGGTTTTTCCGGCGCCGTTTGGCCCTAGAAATCCGAAGGTTTCTCCCTCTTCTACACCGAGCGTCAGATAATCCAGCGAACGGCGCATGCGCTTGCGCCAAAACCCGACCGGATAGTCCTTGGTTAGCCCCTTGATCTCGATTGCGAGGTTCTTCATGGCTTTTCATTATCATTTTTTTTCGCTTCGGGCGTTCATGTCAATCCCCAGTTGTTGCCTGTTTTGAAACACGCAGTAAGAAATACGACAAAGCGACTCCATGGTGCTTCGCTGCCGAAAGCGACATTGAACTTGTGTCGTGCGCTCGTCTGAAGCGAAGACCAAAACAGGAATGCGGCGAAGTAGCGCGCAATGAGCGGCATGCCGCGAAAATAAAAATGGTCGGCAGGCCGCTGCTGCGCGCCTACCACTACAAATAGACACTTTCGACACGGCTAGCCAAACATTTTGTAGTTCGTTTATGAATTTTCCTTGACAACTTTTCCACAACCTTCGATACTGCGCTTCCAGACTCGGGGGAAGCGCCAGCCGGTCTCAGCGCGGTTTGCTGTGCCGGTCGGCCTGTAAGTCGGACCGGGCTCTACCGAAAACTCAGAGGGGCACCACCCCACTTCGCACCGCGCCAAAGTTTTTTTGCGCGGCTTAGCTGGGCTTTTCTCTTTTTTCGGAACGGATGGCAATCACAACGGGATATTGCCGTCCAAAAAATCCGGCTAATTTCGAAATGCTCTGTGTACTTCGGTACACACAACCTCACCCACGGGACAGCGGATGGGAGTAAAATAGTGGTTGGTACTCCCGCACCGCTCCCCCGGCTCACATTTCGACGGCACGACTGCCGGCGCGGAGGCAGAGATGGCGGAAACCAGGACAGCTTTTAACGGTATGACTGAAACAAATCAAATTACGCGTCGCGCGACCGGGCTGGAATTCCAGCGCCGGTTCACCGACGGGAAAGTCTCTCCCTTTGACAAAGTCGAATGGGAGCGACGTACGGCTCTGATCGGCAATGATAAGGGCCAGGTAATTTTCCGGCAGGAAAACGTGGAAGTTCCCAAGACCTGGTCCATGACGGCCACCAACATCGTGGCTTCCAAATATTTTCACGGCAAGCCGAACACTCCCGAGCGCGAAACTTCCGTGCGCCAGTTGATCGGACGCGTCGTTGACACGATTGTTCGCTGGGGCGACGAAGGCGGCTATTTCGCCTCCACCGAATCCAAGAATATTTTCCGCGACGAACTCACACACTTGCTCGTCGAGCAGAAAGTGGCCTTCAACTCACCGGTTTGGTTCAACGTCGGCGTGCAAGCCAAGCCGCAATGCTCCGCCTGCTTCATCAATTCGGTCCAAGACAACATGGACTCGATCATGAATCTGGCCAAGACCGAGGGCATGCTCTTCAAGTGGGGTTCCGGCACCGGTACGAACTTCTCTTCTCTGCGCGGCAGCAAGGAATCGCTCTCGGGCGGTGGAATCGCTTCCGGCCCAGTGAGCTTCATGAAAGGCTTTGACGCATTTGCCGGCGTGATCAAGAGCGGCGGCAAGACGCGCCGCGCTGCCAAAATGGTCATCCTCAACGTGGACCATCCGGACATTATGGAATTCGTCGAGTCCAAGATGAAGGAAGAGCGTAAAGCTCACGTCCTGATCGAGCAGGGCTACGATTCCTCGATTGACGGCGATGCTTACGCTTCCGTTTTCTTCCAGAACGCTAACCACTCCGTGCGCGTCACCGACGATTTCATGCGTGCGGTGGAAGAGGATCGCGACTGGTGGACCCGCAACATCAACGACGGCAAGCCTTGCGATAAATTCCGCGCGCGCGATTTGCTCCGCGAAATGGCGGACTCCGCATGGCACTGCGGCGATCCCGGCATGCAGTACGACACCACCATCAATCGCTGGCACACTTGCAAGTCCACCGACCGCATTTACGCCTCGAATCCTTGTTCGGAGTACATGTTCCTGGACGATACGGCTTGCAACCTGGCGTCACTCAATCTACTGAAGTTCCTTGGCCCGAACGGCCAGTTCGATACAGAGGGTTTCACGCATTCCGTGGATGTCACCATCACCGCGCAGGAAATTCTGGTGGATAACGCCAGCTACCCGACGGAAAGAATCGCGCGCAATTCGCACGATTACCGTCCGCTGGGCATCGGCTACGCCAACCTCGGCGCTCTGCTCATGTCTATGGCGCTTCCCTATGACTCCGACGGCGGCCGCGATTTCTGCGGCGCCATCACTGCGCTGATGACCGGCGAATCCTACGCTCAATCCGCGCGCATCGCCGAGCGCATGGGGCCGTTCGGCGGGTACTTGCGCAACCGCGAAGCCATGATTGACGTAATGCGCATGCACCGCGATTCTCTACGCCCAATCAAGGAAGAGCACGTGCAGCCCACGCTCCTCCGAGCCGCCAAGAAATCATGGGACGACGCGCTCGAGCTTGGTGAAAAGTTCGGCTACAAGAACTCGCAGGTTTCCGTGCTCGCGCCCACCGGCACCATCGGCTTCATGATGGATTGCGACACCACCGGCATCGAACCCGATCTCGCTCTGGTGAAACAAAAGAGGCTGGTCGGCGGCGGCGTCATCAAGATCGTCAATAACACCGTTCCGCAAGCCTTGATGAAGCTTGGCTATTCGCCCGAACAAGTCTCCGAAATCGTTGACTACATTGACGCCAACGCCAAGATCGAAGGCGCTCCGCACCTGAAGGACGAGCATCTCCCTGTTTTTGATTGCTCGCTTGCTCCCATGGGTGGCGGCCGTTCGATTTCCTGGCGCGGACATCTCCGCATGATGGCGGCGGCGCAGCCGTTCCTTTCCGGCGCGATCAGCAAGACCATCAATATGCCGGAAGAGTCCACGGTCGAGGACATCATGCAGGCCTACACCGAGTCCTGGAAGTATGGCCTGAAAGCCGTGGCCATCTACCGCGACAATTCCAAGCGCTCGCAGCCGCTATCCGCTGCGGGCAAAAAAGTGGACGAAAAAGCCGCTGCTGCGCCAGTAAGCGCTCCTGAAGTTGCCGCTCCAGCGAAGGTCGAGGGGTAGCTCCCGCTCAACAGGAACTTTTCGACCGCACCAAGCGTCGCAAACTGCCCAACGAGCGCGATTCCATCACGCATAAATTCTCGATCGGTGGGCACGAAGGCTATCTCACCGTCGGCAAATACGAAGATGGCGCTCCCGGCGAAATCTTCATCAAGATGGCGAAAGAAGGCTCCACGCTTTCCGGCATCATGGACGCTTTCGCGCTCTCCGTCTCCATCGCGCTGCAATACGGCGTTCCGCTCCGCGCGCTGGTGGATAAATTCGTCAATTCGCGGTTCGAGCCTTCGGGTTACACCGGCAATCCGAACATCCGTTACGCGAAATCGGTGGTGGATTACATCGGGCGCTGGCTCGGCGGAAAATTCATTTCGCCGGACTATCTCGATGGCGAAGCCACGGTGACCACGGAGCAAGTTGCGCCCGCATCTTCGGCAGAAACTGCGATGAAGCCGTCTCCCAACGCCCCGGTGATCGCCGCAAAGTACGCGGAACCGGAAATGACCACGCGGCAACGCGCTACGATTGACGACGCGCCGTCCTGCTCCGAATGCGGCATGCTGATGACTCCCAACGGCAGCTGCTACAAATGCTCCAACTGCGGCGGCACCTCCGGCTGCAGCTAAAATCCAGATAGAGCGAAGGTTGGTATATATACCAACCTTCGCAAAGCCATTGTCGTCGCTGGGACACCAAGGTATGTATACCTTGGTGTCCCGCAGATGACGAATACGGCTCGTTTGCGTATTATTTCAAGCATCACGGAATTTTTTACCTCGAATTCGGGATCGTTCTATTCTCCTGGTCAACTGAAAGAAGTATTCGGCCAACACAGCGCGGACTGGAAGCTGAAGCCTTTCGCAGACCTCGACGCGGCGATTCAATTCGCAATTGAAAATACCTCTCTGCGCGAATTGCGCCTTCGATCAAAAGAATACGACGACATCGTCCGCTTCGTCTGGGGCAACTACTCTCCATTTCGTTTGGCGTTGTCGTTGAAAAACCGGTCGTACCTTTCCCATGGGACCGCGTCCAACTTGCATTGGTTTCGAGAGCGCCCAATGGAGACATTCTTCGTCAATGCGGAACAAAGTCCCAAGACGCGCGGAACTTCGCCGACCCAAGAATCCATTAGCAGGGCCTTCGCCAATAATCAGCGACAGTCAAATTATGTGCTTTCATTCAAGAAGCAATCATTTGTTCTGTTAAGCGGGATGAATACTGGACAGCTTGGCGTCTCCCGCTTTGAGGCACCGGACGGAAGCGTCGTTGAGGCGACGGACCCCGAACGCACGCTAATAGATTTAGTAGTCCGACCGGCCTATGCTGGGGGCGTGTCTGCGGTTCTGGAAGCGTACAAATCGGCGCGAACACGACTCGACTTCCAAAAGATGCTTGATTACTTGCAGCAGCTAGCCTACATCTACCCGTATCATCAGGCGATTGGGTTCTACGCTGACCGAGCGGGATACCGACAGGATCAAGTCGAAATGTTAAAGCGTCTTGGGCTGCATTTCGATTTTTATCTCGCTCACGGGATGAAGAATCCCGTGCTCGATCCAAATTGGAGAATATTTCGCCCTAAAATGCTGGCGCCCTAGCTCGTATCAAGATGTGGTACTGCAGGATGTCAAGCGTTGGGGACCGCCGACCTCCGCAACGACCGCACGGCCGCATATCCAATCAGCAGCACAGCCGCCAAAATCACCACCCACAAAAACATATCATGCGTCTCGGTCCACGCGCGCGGGTCCACCCAATCGGTGTTCGTTTCTTCCGGTCCAGTTTGCCCGGCACGGCCGCAGTCATCTGCTTCGCGTCCACGCGGCGCCCGAAATCGTACTGCGCGGCCTCCGCGCGTTCTTGCCCATAAATCAGCGAATAATGGCGTCCCGGCTGCTGTTCGAAAACGATGTGCTGGGGCGTGATGTAAAGCTGCGGCGCCGCGCCGGTCAGAGGCGCGTCATTCCCATTCACAATTTCCACTCGCAAATACCTCGTTCGAGTGCCGCATAGACCTATACGCCGTCGCGAGAAATGTAACCGATAGCTGTTCCACCTCGGCATCGCCACGACGATAGCGATAGATCTCCGCGTTCGCGAAGGCGCCCCAATCCTTGCCGTCCTCGCTCGAAGATACAATCACGGAGCGGATGAACTCCGTCGGCGACGTCATATCAAACTGCACTTCGGTCACGAGCGCCGCAGCCAGGCCCACGTCCGCGCTCCAGACGCTGCGCCCCGCCTGCTGCTTCGCATCCGGCGACAACGCAATATCCATCGGAACGCGTTCCGCGGGTTCGACGACCTCGTGCAACTCATAGACACGCCGCTCACTGGAAATTTCGCGTCGCCATCCAGAATCCGCACACGCAAATACTGCGCGTTATTTTCCGAGTAGTGGACGATCTGCGTGCCTTGGTGATTGTCTTTGCGGAAGCGGAAAATCGGCGCGCGTTCCTGCACCATTCGCCAGACGTGCCCGTCGTCGCTCGCTTCCACCTGCACCCACTCGATAAAATCCTGCGAGCTTGTTTCGATGCGCAAGGCGTTGTGGAACGGCGCGTGCTCGCCCAAATCCACCACCAGTTGCGTGTACCTTCCAGACGTAAAGCTGTTTTCGCGCAAAGTGGACGGAAGCGAAGCGGTGTGCGACATTCCCGCCTGCCGGAAAATCACGAACGGAATTTCCGCGCCTTGATCATCAATCACGCGGACGTCGGCTATCCAGGGTTTGGCGTGGGAATACATGTCCAACGGCGCGACAACGCTCACCGGTCGCTTCGCATCCGTAGCAGGAAGCTCAATGGCTCGCGAATACCGCCAATGCTTCCATGCCGAAGGCAGCGGCGTCGCGGCCAGCATCGTAAATGCCCCGAGCACGGCCGCGCACAAAATCCCAACGCGCGGCGATCCACGCTGCGCTTTCGCGCTCAAGTTTTTCTCTCGGCTTTTCGCACGATGAGCTGCCTCTGGTAGTAAAACGAAATCAGCAAGAGCGCCAGTCCCAACAGGAAGAACGAAACGATACGGTAGAACTTCTCGAGGAACGACAGGTCGAAGAGAAACACCTTCACGATCACTACGCCCAGCAGCACCAGCGCCTGCCAGCGCAACGCTTCCGATTTCTTCCACAGCCCCGCGCCTAGCAATGCCAGCGCATAGACCAGCCACAGCATCGAAAGCGCCAGTTCCTGCGCGTGTCCGCGATCAATTCCCAGCGACGGCATGCGTCCAAACGCATCCCAGAATTCTAGCGAAAGCGCCACGAGCGCCAGCAAGTTCGCGCCGACGGCCGCCACGCGGTAGGCCGTTTTTTCCGCTTCGCTCAGGTCGTCCCAAGCCGCGCCTGCGAAATAGCAAGCCACGAGAATGCACGCTACCGCAATCGCAAACGTCGCGAATCGCTCGTTCAGAAAAAAATCTCCGCCGGGAATTCGAATCGCTACCAGTCGTCCGGCCACCACAACAAACATCGCCAAGCCCGCCCAGCGCATCGCAGCGAAGCGCACGCGCATGCCGCTCCACACGAGCACTGCGCCTTCTATCGCCCACGCGATCGTGATCCAGCGCCCGTCGAGGCGGATGGGAATCGCGAGGGTCACGAATGTCAGCGCGAGGCCCGCATACAAAATTCGCGCCACACGCAATTCGCCGCCGCGCTTTTCCGGCAGCAAGCGCTCCGCGCCCAGATGTGCTGCCGCGAGCAGCAACACCGCCGCCGTCAACGCCCAACGGTTCTGCGGCCACAGCATCACGCGCAGCGCGACCAGGTACGCGAGCGAATTGATCAGCACAATCGCGGATTCGAGGCCAGAAAGTTCGCCTTCGCGCCAGCTGCGCACGAGCGGCAGCGCCGCAAACAAAACGAAAAATACAGTGGCGAACGTAATGGTTGTTGCGAGCTCATTGTCGCGATAGAAATCGCTGTACCATCCCCAGAAATAAATCAAGGTTGCGGCAAACTGCGCCGGCGGCAGCGACTTCCAATTGCGCAGCCACGCGATGCCCAGTACGCCGGCGCCGAGAATCGTGAGGTACGTAAACAGCGCGACTTCGTGGTTCTCGCCCGTGCTGACCAGCATCGGCGTAATCAACCCGCCAATCAGCGCGAGAAACGCAATTCGCTCGGAGTTGCGGCCAACGGCCACAATCATCGTCGCGGCAGTCACGACGATCATCAACGCGAACGCGGTGGACTGCGAGAAGATCGCGTAGTAGTGCCAACCCGCCCACAGCGAGAGATACAGCACCGCCGCGCCCAGCCCAGCGATCCCCTCCGAAAAATATTTATATCCGCGGTCGAGCAGCCGCTGGCTCCACGGATACAGCGCGCCGCCCATCAGCAGCCCGATGCCTACGCGGCCGCGCGGGCCGACCCAATTATTGTCGAACGCGTATTTCAAAAAGAACGTCACTGCGAAGAGCAGCGCCAGAATGCCTACGTAATTCAGCCAGCGTCCGGCGATCACCGCTTCGAAATTGCCGTCATCACCTTGACGCGGCATGGCGGCGGCTGAAGAAGGCATTGAGACCGCCGGAAGTTCGTGAACAGGCCTGGGCTTTGGCAACGGCGAGGCAGGGGCGACGGTTGGCTTAGTCGAGGCTCCGGGGACTTCCATCTGAGATAGCACTCGCGAGGCAGCCGGAGCCGGAATCTCGCTAATCACCGCAGGTGCTGGCGCGGAGGCCGATGGGGCCGCTGGCCCGGCGACGGTCGAACCGCTCAGCGCCGCAAGCGAGCTTTCGATTTGCGAAAGCTGGCGCTCCAGCGCGTAAATCCGAGCAATCAATTGCGGTGTTTCCGCCTGCACTTGTTTCTTCAGGTCGCCTGCGCGGACGTATGCCGCAATTGCGAGCACAGGTACACCGATCAGAAGGAACGCGCCGACCAGAATGAAGAATGCCGCGCCGGATTCCATATTTGAGAGGGTATGCGAAAACCGAAGGTATTACAGCACAGCCAAATAACGCAGGCAAACCTATTGCCCTGGACGTTCCGCCAATCCGTCAATGAAGCGCCGCGCATGCAAAAAAAGAGGGGCCCCGTCGGGCCCCTCTATATGCTCTACCCCTAGTTCCGGCTTCGGCGCGGCGAAACCGGCCCACCCCGGGATAAGAGACAGCCGATTGTGGAGTTGCACGCCGAATGCCAGCATCAGGCGCGGTGATCGCAGACATCGCGATTATGTGCCGAAAGGACTTAGCGCATGTTACTTGGATGTTGCCTATGTTTTTCGGGTGGCAACCTCCACTTTCCGAGAACCTGCCACCGTTTTTATATGTTCTTTGGAAGATGACTCCGGTTCACGCCCTAGCGCGCGACCGGAAGCGTCTCCAAATAAGCCACGCGGGAATCAACAGAATTGCCAACCAGAACAGGATCGACGGACCATATGCCAGCAGGAAGATCAGCAGAGAAACCGCGCCGTCCTCCACGTTACCGAGCCCTTCGACCAGCGCGTTCCGGATCTTGGTGCTCTTGGAGTCCGTGGTCAGCCGCTCTCGGTAGACCTCGCTCAGCTCGACCTGGACCGTCGCATAGCTCACCCGATGGACCAGTACTGCGTTCTGCCCCTGCATGCTCTCGATTTCTCCGCGGACGCGCGCCAGCTCGCGTTCGGCCTCCAGGACATCGGACAACTTGCCGGTGCGAGTGCCCAGCAGTTCGATCAAACGCTGTTCCGTCGCTCGCGCGGCCTTCAGCCGGGCCTGCAAATCCACATATTGCGCGCTCACTTCTTCGTTGCCGCGCGATTCCTCCTCGACATGCCCAAGCTTCCGCAGGTCCGCGAGGAAGCTATCGAGTTGCTTCGCCGGAACCCGCAACGTTGCCGAAAGCTCGCGCGCGCTGCCGGTCTGCGCCTTGGCGTCCAATTTTTCGACGTAACCGCCATTCGCTGCGGCCAGCCGCTCGATCGCCGCGCTCGCTTCATCGTAATTCGTCGCGATGATGCTCAGCGAAGCCGTCTGCGCAATCATCGGCCCCACAATCTCGGGAGCTTGGAGTTCACCGCCGGGCGGAGGAGGAGGCGCCGGCAATCCGCCTATGGTCCCGGCGCGCTCCTCAGATTGGCTCCGTTCCGCTTTGTCGGCATAGCTTTCCTGAAGAGTTTGAGTGGCGTGGAAGGCCGGCTCCGGCTGCGATAGAGCCACGGTATGCGTAAGGCCTTCGCCAGACCGATGCAACGCTGGGATGCCAACCACCAAAATCGCTAGCGCAATCAAGGCCCCGGCAAAAGCCCAAGCGTAACGCGGTGAACGGAGAAAGTGCCAAACACTGATTTTCTTTTTATACCCACCCTGCTGGATCGTGGTTGGCGAAGCATCGCCGGATTCCAGAGCCGCGAGCACCGCTTTACTCACCTGTGGAGCGGTCGGGTCAACTTCGAAATTCAACATCCGCTCGGAGACGGCGCGAAAACTTTTCGCGATTTCCTGGCACTCGCCGCAGCCAACCAGGTGCGCCGCTAGCGCCGCCGCTCGCTGCGGCTCCAATTCGCCGTCGAGATACGCCATGATCTCTTCGGCATCAAACGCGTGTCGCACGGAACGGTCCATAAATTACCTCGGCCTCAATCTTTCACCGGTATCAATTGCTCTTTCAGCGCCATGCGCGCGCGAAACAATCGTGAACGCACCGTATTCACCGGCGCGCGCAGCAGCGCGCCAATTTCCTCGTAGCTCAATTGTTCGTATTCCCGCAGCATCAGAATGTCACGCTCGTCTTTCCCTAGATTTTCGAGCGCCTTCCGCACCCAGATGCCCGAGTCGCGGCCTTCCGATGCGCTGCCTTACATGGTTCGGTCATCCAATTTTTCGTTTTCCGCCACTTCCCGTCCGGCCTTGCGCCGCTCCGCTGCCACCAGATGCAGCGCAATGCCGAACAAATAGCTGCGGAAGCTCGCGCGCGGCTCATACCTTTTTACATTCTGCAAAAGTGCTAGAAAGCATTCCTGTGCCAATTCTTCCGCGCGCCCGGGATTCGCAAGCCGCCGCCGAAAAAAGCCGTACACTGGCTCTCGGTAGCGTTCGAAAAGCTCCACGAACGCTTCCCGCGAGCCCTGCTGGAACTCGAGTACGAGTTGCTCGTCGCTGTTCATGCTCGGCTGGGCACCCGCTGCCCGTCTTTCGTATGTACCGCTAAGTCGCGGTCGACCTCTCACACTTAGAATGTCGCGAGCCGCAAAAAAGTTCCCGGAATGCAGAGATTATTCAGAGCCAAAAACAGGCCAAGCTTGGCAGCGCAGCGTTGCGCCCAGAAACTGCCTGCGGCGGTTCGAACGGCGTTCCGCCCACGCTTAACTTTTTCGCTCTGGAGTTAGAACGTCGTTGGCGTAGTTTCTTGCAGGGATGCGGAAAATGCTCAACTAGAGGGTTCTATGCGCCGATGGCAGTACGCAGCGCCGCGGCCAGCGCATCGGTCCAGCGACGGACGTCGTCCTCGTGCTCGGCTTCGACCATTACGCGCGCCAGCGGCTCGGTGCCCGAATAGCGCAGCACTACACGCCCTGACTTGCCCAGCGCTCGCTCCGCTTCCGCCAGAGCTTGCGTTACCTCGGGCAGCGAATCGAGCGGCGGCTTCGCTTTGACGCGCACGTTTACGATCTTCTGCGGGAAAATTCTCAGATCGGCGACAAGCGCATCGAGCGGCCCGCGCAGCGAGAGAATCGACGCAATCTTCACCGCCGTCAACATTCCGTCGCCGGTCGTCGCGTCGTCCAAAAACAAAATATGCCCGGACTGTTCGCCGCCCAGGTTCGCCCCGATGCGCTGCATCTCTTCGAGGACGTAACGGTCGCCCACGTCCGTGCGCACCAGCTTCAATCCCGAATTTTCCAGCGCGCGCTCCAGCCCGAGATTCGCCATAGTGGTCCCGACGATAACGTCACCCTTCAGCTGCCCGGCGGCTTTCAGATATCGTCCAGTGACCAGCAGCACGCCGTCGCCATCCACGAGCCGGCCTGAAGCGCTCGCGAAAATCGCGCGGTCCGCGTCGCCGTCAAATGCCACGCCGAGTGCCGCGCCTGCCTCCATCACGCGTTCTTGCATCGCTGCGGGATGCAGCGAGCCGCAACCGGCGTTGATGTTCCGGCCGTCGGGCGTGTCGTTCATCGCCAGCACTTCCGCGCCGAGCGAACGAAACAATCGCGGCGCAAGCTTGCTGGCGGCGCCGTTCGCGCAATCAAGCACGATTTTCATCCCCGCGAATTTCGCGCCGGGCAGCGCGGCTTCGCGCAATCCATCCAGATAGTCGTCGTCTATCTGTTCGTTGTCGTGGAGTTGCATCCCGCTCGACGCATCGAGAGCCTCGCGCGCCGCGAGAATCGTGTCCTCCAGGATCGCCTCGACGACATCCGGAAATTTCATGCCCGACGCGGAAATCAGTTTCACGCCATTGTCGTGATAGGGATTGTGCGAAGCCGAAATCACGACGCCGGCGGCGAATCCTTCGCGGTTCACCAGCCACGCCACACCGGGAGTAGTGAGAACTCCGGCAGAAACGGGCTCCGCGCCCGCACCGGCCAGCCCACGCGCAATGCGCTCGGCGATGTGCGGTCCGGACTCGCGTGTGTCTCGCCCGATCAGCACTCGAGGCCGGGCGCCGCGGGAAGCGTTCGCGGCAGTCCCGTTCGAATTCAAGTACTCCCCGAGCGCTAAGCCAACGCGGTCGAGTGTGCCGTCGTCCAGTGGGTATTCACCCGGCACGCCGCGAATGCCGTCTGTTCCGAAGAGTTGTTTGGCCATAGGCTCTGAGCTTCTCGCCGAAAAAATCCGGCACGTGATTCTATCATCCCGGCGCGATTCGACCGGGCCGGCGCCATCCAAATTGCGTTGGCCGCGCTTGTCCCGTCGGCCAATACACGCGCGGGCACAGCGTTATTCGCAAGGCTGTGGCTGTGTTATCGTACCGCCATGCCACTCGAAGATACCAAGGTCGCTCCCACAAGTTCTGCCAGTGGAAAAATCATCGCGGCCGGAATCGTGATTGCATTTTGCTACTGGGCGTCTTCGGTATTGGTCACGCTGCTGGTGGCCGTGCTGCTGGCTTACTTTCTCGATCCCGTCGTCAACTGGATGGAAGATTGGCACATTCCTCGCGCGCTGGGATCGCTGATCGTGGTCCTGCTGACGATCGCCGCCGTGCTCGTGCTGGCTTGGAGCCTGATCGAGCGCGTGGACCAATTCGGCCGCGATTGGCCTACTTATCGCAAGCCTCTCCACGCCGTCGCCAATTTCGTGGCAGACAAAATGGAAACGTTTGAGAAGCACGTCTCCGAAATCGAACCTGGCACTTCCGCCGGCACGCACATCGTTGAGGTCGCCGAATCGCATCCGGTTCGCCAAGCGGTGCTGGCCAAGTTGAGTTCGCTTTACGAAGTTTTATTGGCCGCGACATTCGTGCCTTTCCTCCTTTTTTTCATGCTGGCCGCCAAGCGGCAGGTGTGGCATGCCACGATGCAGCTCTTCCCGGCGACGCAGCGCACGGAAGTGAAGGAAACTCTCTCAGACGTAACGCAAGTGTTGCGCAGCTACGTGGTCGGTACCGCTCTGGTGGGCTTGATTCTGGTACTGGCCAGTTGGCTTTTCTTCTGGTTCATGGGGCTGGATTTTCCGTTTCTACTCGCGCTCGTTTCGGGTCTCGCCAATCTGATCCCTTACCTTGGCGTGGTCCTCTCCTGGCTGCCGCCCCTGCTGATCGGTTTGAAGAAATTCAATACGCCCGGCCCGTTTATCGGCATGTTCGCCATGCTGACCTTCCTGCACTTCGTCGCGAACAACCTGCTGGTTCCGGCGCTAGTCGGCTGGCGCGTCCGGTTGAACGCCCTGGCATTGACGGTTTCCTTGCTGTTCTTCGGATTTCTGTGGGGCGGTATCGGGTTGCTGCTCGCGATCCCTATTACCGCAGTGATCAAAGTGATTTGCGACCACAACGAGCAACTGCAACCCGTGGGCCGCTGGCTCAGCGCCTAGCCAAGGCCTGGGGCCACGCAGCGCATTTGGTGTCATCCTGAGCGCAACGAAGGATTTCTCTTTCTGCCTACTTCGCGCTGACCTTTAAGGTGTGAGCCACCGTATCCTGTGCACCGCGTCCTTCAGTTCGCGCGCATCACGGGCTTCCTGAAACATCCGGATGGCCGCAATTCCCGCCGCGCCCGCGCGAAGGCACTCGGCCGCGTTGCCTTCATCCACGCCGCCAATCGCGATTACCGGGATGCGCACGCTGCGGCAAATTTCAGCCAAACGCGCTGCCCCCTGCGGTGCACCCAATCCACGCTTCGAAGGCGTATCAAAGATAGGGCCAAAAAAAATGTAGCTTGTCCCTGCGCTCTCTGCGTCGTGCGCTTCCTCAAGGCTGTGGCACGACACTCCCACGAGAAATTCTGGTGGAGCATTCCCGCTCCTGCACCACGGCACCACTTCGCGGGCATTGACCGATTCGCGGCCGAGATGGACGCCCGCGGCTCCCTCCGCGAGTGCCACGTCCAAGCGGTCGTTTACGATCACCTGCGAACTCGCGCGCTCCCGACCTGCAGCGACGGCGCCGCGCACCAGATCCGCCAGTTCGCGGGCCGGCAGGTCCTTCTCGCGGATTTGGACCCAGTCCGCTCCCGCCTCGATAGCCATTTGGATTTTGTCGCGGACGGACGCGCCGCCTGAGCCGTCGTTCAGCGATTTCCGGTCGGTGACGTAACAAACGATGGGCGATTTAAGTGCGCGTAACAACGGTGGAAGTCCGGCGGCGAAATGCTTCGAGCGCAAAGAGCACGTTCATCAGTCCCAAACCCGAAACCGCGCCACGCAGGTAGGGATTCTGCGCGATCAAACCCAGTGCGGGATACTGATACAAAAAGTAGTTGATGTCCCACATGTCCGACCAAGGCACCAGGATCAGCATCAGTCCCAGTTCCAGCCAGAGCAGCAGCAGAACGACGCGCAACAGTCGAGTCATCATCGAAGTTAAGATTATGGGAGATTATCGTGGGAGTGGCAACAGCATCGCGCAATGTAATCTTCGAGGGCTGGCCGCGAGCACGCGAGGCGCCCCGCCAGCGTTGGATTTTCTGTGAGATCGAAGCGAGTGCGAGGAAGACTCAGGCTAGTGCTTCTGCAGGGTCGCGATGCGATCAGCCACGTCGCGGTAGTCAATATTTGCCGCGTACACTTGCCGGAAACTATCCAGCGCCGCGCCGGATTCGCCTGCCGATTCCAGAGCCATCGCCAGATCGTAGCGCAACGCCAGTATGGATTCCTCTTCGAGGCCAGGTACTTGCAGCGCGCGCTGATACCACAGAGAAGCCACCTTCGGCTCGCCTTTGTCCATGAACGACAGCCCCAGCATCGTCGAACAGTTCATTTCATACTGGAACGGTTTGCCCTTCTGCACGGCCTTCGCTACTTTCTGGAACTCGCCGATGGCTTCGTCGAGCAATCCCATCTCGCGGTAGGCGATTCCCAGATTGTAGTGCGTCTCCAGGTCTTCGTCTTCTTCGCCCATTTCGCCGAGTTCGGCGCGGAATTCCTGAAATACTTCCGCCAACTCGTTCAGATTTCCCGCAGCAGCAGCGCCTGCGCCGTTGGCTGAACCGTTCGAGGCTGCGGCGTGCGCCACGGGAGCAATCGGCTCCATCGGCGGCAGATTCGTTTGCGCGAAAACTTCCTGTAAATGCACCTGAGTCTCGTCTGGACTGACCGCAACAGCGGGTTCCGCCACATGCTGCGGCGTCGGTGGCTCCAAATCGTCTAGCTCCGCCACAAGTTCACTGATGAAGTCATCCGTCGTGGCTGGCCCTGCACTATCTCGCTGAGAAACCGGCTCCGGCGTAAGCTCTAGCTCGATTTCGTTGCCGCTGGGCACGGCCTCTGCAACTGCTTCGGGCGCCGGCTCGTTGAGAAAATCCAGCAGCGCCTCCGGTAGCGCTTCCGCGCTGATTGGTTGGACTGGTTGCGGCGTTGCCTCCGCGGCTTCCTCGACGATTTCGAATACAGGTTCCGGCTCAGGCTCCACAGGCGGTGCCGCGGCTGAAACTTCCGCCGTCAAGTCTTCCTGGGCCGTATTTGCATCAATCTCGAAGTGCTGCACCGGCGCGTCGTGGTCTGGCTCGGCGTCCGCGTGGGCCACAATTTCCTGAGCTGGCTCGGACGGCGCCGCGGCTTCGATTGTTTCCGGTTCGCTGGCTTCCGCCTCGGGCGCCACGACGGGATCAAGCTCGGTAACGGCAGCGGACACATGTTGCTCGGCCGGGGGTGCACCCGCCGCTTCCGTGGCAATCGCTTCCCACTCGTCGGAAAGGTCCAATTCCTGGGTGTCGCCTGCCGCTGCAGCGGCCGGTTCAGCGGCTTGTCCGACTACTGATGCCGGGTCCGGCGCCGCTGCGACTTGCGGCTCCTCAATCGGGATCGGCGCGGCCGCCGCATCTTCCGCCGCGGCTGCCGCTTCCATTTCGGCCAGCGGGATTTCAAATTCGATGGGCGCTGAAGCCGCCGCAGAAGCCTCGACGGCCGATGTCGTGGTTGGTGCAATCTCAGACGGAGGCGGCTCTGCGGACGGCGCGACCGATGCTTGAGCTTGTGGTGCGGGCTTCTTGGCCGCAACCGGCGCGCTGGCCACGGCCGCTGGAACTTCGGGCGCAGCGGCAGGCGGTGCGGAAGCCGCTGGAGCCGCCGGCATATCCGCTGCCGAAAGCCCAGCCACCTTCGAAAATCTTTGGCGCAGCTCCGAGAATCGGTCTGCATTGATGTGATCGTTGCGCTCGCGATGAATCTGTTCCAGCTGCGAAGACAGTTCCGCGGTCCGCCGATCGTTGCCCGCTCCCAGGTGCAGGTCGAGCAATCGTTCGAGCGTCGGAGTGTGTCGCGGCGCGCGCTGCAGCACGTTTTCCAGCAGATGCGTGGCCTTTTGCGTGAGGCCATAGCTGGAGAAGAGGTCCACATCCGTCAGCGCTTGCGCGATGTATTTCTGCGTTTCTTCGTCAATCGCCTCTTCCAGAATCGTCGGCTGCACCGGCGGGGTCAGCTTGCGTTCTGGCTCTTCCTCCAACAAGCTCGCGGCCGGCGCCGGCTCGCTCGGGGCGCTGATGTGTATGCTTTCTGCGGAGGCCGCCGGGACCGACGTGCCTCCCGACTTGGCGCGCAGTTGATTCAGGCGCTCCACCATCCGCTCGTCGTTCTTATTGCGGTCAACCAGCTCGACCAGCAATTCTTCCGCACGCGCAAAATTTTCCTTTGCCGCGTAGGCGTCGGAAAGCTCGCCCAGCGCGGCATTCAGCCGGAAGGGATCGCTCGTGGTCCTGCAGAAATCAACCAGGGTTTCGAGTGGCTCGGTGCGACCGGGAAGCCGTTCGCAAGCGCCGGAAAGCGCCTTCAGATAATTATCCTGTGCGCCGGCTTCGATCATCGGCGCACGCAGTTCGTGGAGCAGAGGCAACGCCTGATCCGCTTGCCCGCTCTCGATCATCGTTTCTGCCACTTTGTGTAGCAGCGTGGAATGTTCGTGGCCGCGCGCGAGTTGCCTGCGCGCCCGCTCCGCGGCATGATCCGGATGTCCGGCGCGAAGCTCGAAATCCACCAGCAGGTTGGTGACGTCACCGCCGGTTTCAGCCTCTGGATGCTTCCCAAGAACGGCGACGGCTTGATCGAGTTTGTTACCGGCATTCAAGATTTTTGCTTTGAGCAGGATCGCGGACGCATTGACTGGGTCTACTTCCAGCGCGCGTTCCACTAATTTTTCGGCTTCGTCGGCCTCGCCGCGTTCGAAGAGCCGCTGCGCATAAGCCTGATACGTGAGGGCGGATTCTTTCTTCTGTCCCATCACGCCGTACAACTCGGCCAAGCGCATTTGCACGCGCTGATTTTCCGGCTCCACTTCCAGCAAGCGATGCAGCACTTCCACTGCCTTTTGCGCGTGATTCGCTTTCAGATGCGCTTCGGCAATTTGCAGGAAAAGGGGGCGCGCCTCGCTCAACACTCCTTGCTGCACATACAAATCCGCCAGACGTTCAAGGGGCGCGAGTTCATTCGGCGCCAGCTTGGCGATCTTCTTATATATGGCGATCGCTTTGCTGTTGAATCCGTCGTTCAGATAGACCTGCGCCAGCCGCTCGAAATATTCGATGGCTTGCGACATGTCTCCCTGGCGAGCGAATAGATCGCCCACCGTCATCAAAGTGGCTTGATCTTTCGGGTCCGCGCGAAGGATTAGCTGGTATTCGCCGATGGCCTGGGCGACCTTGCCCTGGTTGAGGAATTTCAGCGCGTTTTCCAGAGCTTTGCTTTTGTTGAAGGCCATGGATGCTTTCGTTCTGCCCGCCCCACATACCCGGGCAGCGCTTCTTTACCGTACAGACGGCTTAAGCTTGAAGGTTAGCACGCGCCAAAAACAAGGGGCAACGCGCCACAAGGGGGTAGGTGCCAAAGGCGATAACAGTGCCTTTCCCGCGCCAGCTTCGCCGTCAGCCGGGGTCGGCTTCTGGTCAGTCATTGGCCGGCGGCTGGGTTTGGCAGCTGTTCCTCTGGGTCTCCCGGCTCGGCACCGCACGCGTAGACGGAGTAACCTCAACGCGCCTGAACGCCCCTGGGCGGGATTCCTGTGAGTTGAATGTTTGGAACTACAGGGTTCGGTGTATTGCTGGCCGTAACTGATGCCCTTAGGCTTCACCGAGCTTCAGCCTTCCGAAGACTCATGTGCGGCGCAATATGTTGAGTCATCGAGCGAAAATGCTCAGGAGAAATGATGGGAGCAATCAAGACTTCCCGTTTGGACGCCACGGAACTCCGCGATGCCGCGCCGCGGACCGAGCCCGTCGCGCAGTCCGCGAACCATCACCACTCGGCGCACGTCGTTCAGTTCTATTCGGAAGACTCATTCCTTCTTGATGAACTAGGCCTCTTCATCGGTTCTGCCCTGGAAGCCGGGGACGCGGCGGTCGTCATAGCCACTGCTGCCCACCGCGACGGTCTTGCCGAACGCCTCAGCGCTCGCGGGCTCGACGCCGAGCGAGCGGGCAAGGAAGGGCGCTACATCGTCCTCGATGCCTCCGACACCCTTTCCCAATTCATGATCTAGGGCTATCCCAACGCAGCGCATTTCGCGGAACTCATGGGCACGTACATCAGCCAGGCGAAGCAAGCCGTGCGAAGCGAACAGCCTGCCGTCGCCGCGTTTGGAGAAATGGTTGCGCTGCTCTGGAACGAAGGAAAGGCTGACGCCGCCATCCGGCTGGAACAATTGTGGAACGATCTGGCAAACTCCCATGCTTTTACCCTTCGCTGCGCCTATTCCATGAACGATTTTCCTCGGGGAGATCACCGCGAGTCGTTCTCGAAGATCTGCGAATGCCACTCCGACGTGATTCCCGCCGAGGGTTACAGTGCTCTGCACACGGAGGCCGAGCAGCATCGCAAGATCGCTCAACTGCAGCAGAAGGAGCAATCTCACGCTGCATTGCAGCGAATGAAAGAGGAACTGGACCGTGAAATCGCGGAGCGCATTGCGGCAGAGCGCAGGTTGCGCGAGTCAGAAAAATCGCTGCGCGAACTTTCCGGCCATCTCCTTCGCATGCAAGATGAAGAGCGTCGCCGGCTCGGCAGAGAACTTCACGACAGCTTCGGCCAATACCTCGCCGCGCTGAAAATGGGACTTGATTTGCTGGATATGAGCCTTCCCTCCAGCGACGGCCCGGCCAAGAAGCACGTGGCTGATTGCGCGCGCCTGGTGAACCAATCTCTGACGGAAGTGCGCACGATGTCATACCTCTTGTACCCGCCGATGCTGGAGGAAATCGGCCTGAGAGCCGCGATACCCTGGTACCTGGAAGGGTTCACCAAACGCAGCGGGATTCAGACGTCTCTGGATATCTCACACGCATGCGAACGCCTGCCCCGCGATGTGGAACTCGCGATCTTCCGCATTCTTCAAGAGAGCTTGACCAACGTGCACCGGCATTCCGGAAGCCAGCGGGCTGACATCCGCATTCGTTGCGAGGATCGAACGGCGACACTGGAAGTCAAAGATAATGGCACGGGAATCCCGGCGTGTCTTTTGGAACCCGCCAAAGATTCGCTCGGCACGCTGGGTGTTGGCTTGCGCGGAATGAACGAGCGCGTCAAGCAACTGGGCGGAACCCTCAAATTGCTCTCCACGCCCAAAGGTACCACCGTGGTCGCCACCATCCCCCTGTGACCCCCTACAAGATTGGAAGTACAGCAGTCCCGGCCGCGGCAAGGAGCGGCGCGCCTCCGTCGTGACTCGTCTCGACGTCTGTTGGATTCTCGATTCCATTAGCGTGGCTTTGCGCTCCAGTTCGCTATAAGACTACCAACCGTACTGGGCGCGCGTTTTCTCTTCCAAATACCGTTCGAAATCGATATTTCTCCTTGACAAATACCCGGCCCGGTAGCAAATTTCCGCTCAAGATTTCGGCCCATTCGGACGTTTTTCGTTGGAGACATTTGCTAACTGGGCAGCGTTTAAGCCATTCGCTTCCGAACTGGCCGTAACCCACCCATTTCAAAAATCGAGTTCGAGGGAGGACCACTTGGAAACCGCCATTGGAGTATTTGCTTCTCGTGAGCGCGCCGAAGAAGCTGTGAAGGAACTGCTGGATCACCATGTACCGACAGAATCAATCGTTTACCTCACCCGTTCGGAGAGTGAGGCTTCTTCGCTCGCCAAGGAGCTCGGATCCTACGCGGGCGGGTTCCTGGGAGGAACCGCCGGCCTGTCTGCCGGTGTTGCAGCCGCATCCATCTTCCTGATACCGGGACTCGGCCAAGTCATCGCTCTCGGAGCCGGCGCAACCGCTCTCCTCGGCTTTCTTGGCGCTCGTGCTGGCTCGAAGGCTGGCGAAGCCATCTCCGAAGACGAGGAGGCACCGCACCCAACCCCGGCTGCGGCTTGCTCCGAAGATACGGCCCTGTTTCTGGAGCCGTTGAAGCAAGGCCGTTCCCTTGTTGTGGTCCGAACCGACTTCGCCGAGGTTGCCGCCAGGGCGTGCACCGTCCTCGATCGCCTGGGTATGAGCATGCCGGCGCAACCTGCGGGCAGGATGCAAGCTGCCACTCGCGCGATTGGCGAAATCACCGTCGTGGACATCAAAGGGCGAATTACCCTTGGTGAAGGAAACGTGATCCTCCGCGAAGTCATGGCTGGCCTGCTGGAGAAGGGCAACAAACACATCCTCTTGAACATGACGGATGTGGCCCACGTTGATAGCGCCGGCATCGGAGAGCTGGTCCGTTCGCATACCAGTGTCCGTAAGCAGGGCGGTCACATGAAACTCACTAATGTGAACAAGAAAGTCCAGGATCTCTTCCAGATGACCATGTTGTCGGCGGTCTTCGACATTCATCCGGACGAGTCGAGCGCCATCACGTCGTTTGGCCTGTCCTCGAAGGCGGCTGGATAACATAGAAAGATTAGCGGCTCATGAGCCGCCTGCCGCACGCGGCGGACGACGCGCTGAAGATGTGTCCGTTTCGTCGCGCGCGTGAATCTTCGCCCAGCCAGTCACGCTTTTTATTGTGAGATCCGAGCCGCTGACCACTGAGGTAGTTCAGTGAAGCTATTCCGTGTACATCATCAGCAGCACGCCGAGCACGATCAGCAGCGTCGGCCACATTTTCTGGAAGGCTTGCTGCCAGGTCGTGTGCACTTCCGACAGGCCCTTCGTCAGCGCGATACCTCCACCTGTCGCGGCAAACGCGCGGTGCTCGTTCTGAATGTGCTCCATCGTCTGCATGTGGTGCGGGCCTACCATCCCCGCCTTGTGATGGTGAAATAGCAGCAACACCGAGGCCGCCACGCCGATTACCGGGAAGGCCCACGCGCTCCAGGCGCTCTGCAGCCGTTTACGCGCCCGCTGCAGTTCGATGATTCCCAGCGCCAGCAATATCACCGCGAACGTCTTGTGCTGCAGGTCTTCGGGATCGTGCGTGATGGCGTACCAAAAACTCATCTTTCCAAATGGCCAAATTTCCGTATCGCTGAAAATCAGCAGGAAAATCCCCGCGGCCAAGAAACACCATGACCATACGTAGCGCGCCGCCGGCCACCGCTTGGCCAACTTGTCTTCTGCCAAGAGGAACACACCCGCGAGTGCGACGAGAAGCCCCGCCAGATGGTGATTGAATTCGCTTTCCTTCTTGTCGCGCGCGTGCTTCGCCTGCATCGCTGGGGATTCCGGGGTGCTACTCTGCTGCATGTCCATGCCGGGCATGTCCTGCATATTGTCCTGTTGAGCCCGGACCGTGGGATTCCACATCAGGAACAGCGCTACGGCGATCGTGATCAGGGACGCGAACTTGATTTGCTGCTGCAGCGTGTTTCCGGTAAGACGCATTAGGCTCTGCCTCCGAGTAAGAGATATGCCCAAGATTGGATTGCATGAATGGCAGAAGCGTTGCGGGGAACTTCGGCTGGTATGCAAATTGTGCGGGCGAGAATCGAGGGCACCTATCCCGCTGCATTGGAAGCATGAGTGGGCTCGGGTTTGTGGATGTATAGAAGCGTCTGGTCCACGCGGCCCGAGGGCGCGGCAGACGGCAGTGTGATCGGGTATTTGATGTCGCGATGATGATCCGCAAATTGCTGTTTGGCGTTGTACACGCTCGAGAATTTCCACAGCATTTTTACGAAGTTCGTTTGGCCCTTGGCCAGAAATCCCGCGGCCATCACGAATGTGTCTTTGAGCGCTGCAAATCCCAGGTGCTTCTGATTCAAGACCTGCTGGGTCTTCACAAGCTCTTCGTAAAACTGCGCGAGCGGCAGTTTGGTCGGCAGCACCGCATGCTGCACGTCAAATAGGCGGTAATCACGCGTGGTGAAATTGCGCGACTCCGTTACCCACGTTTCGGTTCCTGGATAGGGCGTGTTCACAGTTACGTGGACGATTTCTGGGACGGAAAGCGCCCACTCTCGCACCGCCTGGAAATGCCGTTCGTCCCAGTTCGGATCCGCGATGATATTCACGGCCGCGTGGATGCGCAAATCGCGCGCGCATTCGAGTGCCTCGATATTTTTCTTGATGGTGATGCGTTTCCGGTGTGCCTTCAGTCCTTCGTCATCAATCGCTTCGATTCCCAGGAACATATATTTCAGGCCCATGCGCTTCCACGTGCGAAAGACTTCTTTATTGCGCAGCAGGACGTCGCCACGCGTCTCCAGGTAGTACTGCTTGCGGATATTGCGGCGGCCAATCTCTTCCGCGAGCGCGTTGCCGTGTTCCGGATGAATGAACGCAACATCATCCACGATGAAGACACCGGGTTCCTGGATCCGCGCGAGAGTTTCCGCCGCGACTTCCGGTTTTAATTGCCGGTAATTGCGCCCGTAGAAGGTCCACGCGCTGCAAAACGAACAATCCCAAGGACAGCCGCGGGTGAACTCGATCGAAGCGCAGGGGTCGAGCACGCCGATGAAATACTTTCGACGCTTGGCAAGCAAGTCCTGCGCGGGACGCAACGCGTTCAAATCGTGGACCAATCGTGGCGCGGGCCCATCGCCGTACATACTCGTAACACCCGGCAGAGTGTGCAGCTTCTGCGGATCATGAGCGGAGTCCAGCACTGCAGGTGTGACTTCTTCGCCCTCGCCGCGGACGATGCAGGTAATGGCGCCTTCCGCGTGCTCGAGAATCTGCTTGGCGGTGAACGAAGCGCTGTGGCCGCCCGCAAAGACGAAACAATCCGGCGCGAACCTCTTGGTTTCTTTGGCCAGATCCACCACTTCCGGAATGTTGGCCAGGTAGTTCAGCGAGAAACCCACCGCTTCCGGCTTCCATTCGCGGACGATGCGGTAGTAGTCGCGCTGCCGGAAGACTTGCAAATCGAGCAATCGCACGTCATGTCCGGCCCGGCGGGCCGACTCCGTCACGAGTTCCAGCCCGAGCGGCTCCAGACGCAGATATATTTTCGAGTACATTAACGGGCTGGGGTGAACGAACAGGACTTTCATCTTGCACTCTCCCGCGGAGGCTGGTGACCGCGCAGGCCGAAGGCTTCTGCGGACCGTGAGTCGATCCGAGACGCCTTGCGAAAGCGTACCACGATCCAAGCTGAACATCTATCCAGCGGCTGGATCCGAGGCATACCGGTGGAGGGTGGACCGCGAAGCGTGCCCGCCGTTAGTCGCCGAGGTAATCGGTCGGTAGGCCGAGCGGCAGCGGGTCCTGTGTTGCGCCAGAAGCCCAACAGCCTGACTCGCGAACGGGCGCGTATGAAAAACGGTGAAGTGGCGACGGTCCATGACGCCGCAGAGCTTCCAGATGTTCAGGTGTTCCGTAGCCCTTGTGCTGCGCGAGGCCGTACTGCGGGTAAAGTTGATCGAATTCCTGCATGCGCCGGTCGCGTTCAGTCTTTGCGAGGATCGAAGCAGCTGCGATCGATACCGAGCGTGCGTCGCCGTGGATAAGCGCCTTCTGCTCGATGGGAAGATCAATCTCGATGGCATCGAGCAGCAGGTAATCCGGCAAAGGGTTGAGCTGCGATACAGCCGCCATCATCGCTTGACGGCTGGCTTGATAAATGTTCCAGGCGTCAATGCGGCTCGAATCGATTTCCGCGGTAGCCCAGGCTATGGCGTATTCGCGAATGCGCGGAGCAAGTTCATTGCGCCGATCGGGGGTGAGTTTCTTGGAGTCGTCCAGGCCGACAATGCGGCGTCGCGGATTCAGAATGACAGCGGCTGCGACAACCGGACCAAATAGCGAGCCCCGTCCTGCTTCATCGAGTCCAGCGATGCGCAGCCAACCGCACTGCCGCGCCTCGCGCTCGTACCGCGAGCAGCAAAGTCTTCCCATCGGCCAGGAATTTTAGCACAGCGGTCATCAGGTGGCACACGCTTCAGTCCACGTTTTTTCGCGCACACAAAAAAGCCCGTCGCGATTTCTCGGGACGGGCTAAATTCAAACCAATTGTTCGCGGAAGTTTACTTTGCAGCTGCTGCTGCGGTGGCTTCGGCTTGCGTCTCCGGCCTTTCGGCGCGCTTGATTCTGGCGGCCTTGCCTTTGCGCTGCCGCAGATAATTTAGCTTCGCGCGGCGCACGCGTCCGGCCTGCACGATCTCGATCGAGCTGATCATCGGCGAATGCACAGGGAAGATACGCTCGACGCCAATGCCAAAACTCACGCGGCGGACCGTAAACGACTCTCCCAGCAGCTCTCCCCGGCGGCTCATTACCACGCCTTCGAACGGCTGGATGCGCTCTTTATCGCCCTCGCCTTCCTTCAAGCGCACGTTGATCCGTACCGTATCACCAGGACGGAAATTCGGCAGATCCTTGCGAATTTGGGACTGCTGCGCCTTATGAACTATCGGATTCATGACATTATTTCCCGGCAGACCCGCTCAGGTGGGGCCAGCACACAACGCACAATTACCGATTCTACTGTATTTCACAATGGTTTGGCCACTGCAAATTGCGCGAGATGGCCATATACATCCGCTCACAGAGTGTTTGCCTGATGTAGAATCGCGCACCGCTAACTGCTCTTCGGGAGCAGATCGGGGCGATTGCGTAGGGTCTTTTCGAGTGCGCGCTGCTGCCGCCATTTGCGAATCTCTTCGTGGTTCCCACCGAGCAGCACTTCTGGGACGTCCCAGCCACGGAACGACGGGGGACGTGTGTAATGCGGGTAGTCCAGAATGCCGTGGTTTGTCGCTGGTGGTTTGTTCACACGCGCGTCGCTCCCACCGGGTTGCGGGGGAGTCGCCCGCTGGGCTTGCGATGCGCGCGGCGTCTCAAGCGGTCGCTCGCTGAAGGATTCGTTTACGGCGGAGTCCTCGTTGCCGAGCGCGCCGGGAATCAGCCTTGTTACCGCGTCCAGAATCATTGCTGCCGCAAGTTCGCCACCGGACAGCACGAAATCTCCAATGGAGAGCTCATCCGTTGCCAGGTGCTCAGCGACGCGCTCGTCAACTCCTTCGTAGCGGCCGCAGATCAGGACGATGCGATCGAGCGCCGCAAACCTGCGCGCGGTTTCCTGGCGGAACATCCTTCCTGCCGCTGAAAGCAGCACGATCGCAGTGCCTTCGGGCTGCGTCTTTTGCGTTGCGGAATCGCCTCGCGCTCCGACCAGCGATTCGACCGCGTCGAACAACGGCTCAGGCTTCATCACCATGCCTTCGCCGCCGCCGAAGGGGCGATCGTCCACGGTGCGATGACGATCGTGCGTGAATGCGCGCAAATCATGCACGTTCGTTTCGATCAGCTTGGCTTCGCGCGCGCGGCGCACGATGCCGTAATCAAGCGGCCCCGCGAAGAACTCTGGGAATATCGTGATGATGTCGAAACGCATTGTGCTAATCGTACCGCAAACGTGATGATGGCGCTGCGTGGGGAACTACTTCGTGTTTAGGTCGAGGAGGCCTTCGGGAAGAACCACGTCAATGCGGCGTGCGACGGTGTCCACGTTGACGCAGATTTCCTGGGCCAGCGGAATCAGGATTTCGCCTTGCTTGGCGTCGACGATCAGGAGCGGCGTGCCGGAAACGTCTTCGCCATTGATTTCGACGTCGCGCACGCGCCCAATTTCCACGCCGCTGGTCTCTCGCACTTCGCAGCCGACCAGGTCGCTGATGTAGTAGCTTCCAACCGGGAGCTTCACACGATCGGCGAGTGGGACTTGCACTTCGAGGCCCACGAGTTTCTTGGCATCGTCAACCGAATCGCAGGAGGCGAAATGGAATATCGCTTGGCCGCCGCGGCTGTGTGAGAGCCAGCATTTGCGTACGGCGATGCGACGATGCGCGCTTTGGCCGTCCCACAATTCCACGGTCGTTAAGCGGGTGAGCCGTTCAGGAAAGTCTGTGAGGATTTCAGCGGCCACTTCGCCGCGTACGCCGTGCGGGCGCAAAACGCGCGCCACAGTCACATGCTGCGCTTTCGGCGAATGTTGGGTATTCAATGCTGCGGATCACTACTCGAGTATTTCCAGCGTAAAACGCTTCTTCAGCTTCATTCCCGCGGCGCCCAAGAGCGTGCGAATGGACTTGGCTGTGCGACCCTGGCGACCGATCACTTTTCCCAAGTCGTCTGGAGCGACGCGCAATTCCAACACGGTCACTTGTTCGCCTTCTACCGCTCTTACTTGCACTTGATCGGGATGGTCCACCAGAGCTTTCGCGATGTCTTCGACCAGTACCTTCATGAGACCCCCTCAGCATGAAAAAGAGCCCAGCGTCAGTAATTCACTAAAGCTTCAACCCGAGTTCCATTAAATAGTTGCCGGGCTGGGCTGAGGGGTAGGATGCGTCAGGCAGATTTACGGTTACGCAAAAAGCTGCGGACGGTGTCGCTGGGCTGTGCACCCTTGCCGATCCAATAATCCACGCGGTCTTGCTTGAGCTCGATGAGGGCGGGCTTCTTCAGCGGGTCGTAAGTACCCACAATCTCGACGAAGCGGCCGTTTCGCGGGCGCGTCTTTTCAGTGACAATGACGCGGTAAAACGGGCGCTTCTTCTTGCCAATCCTGGACAGCCGAATCGTTAACAAAGCTTCATTCCTCCTGATTCAAATCCTTGCGTTAGGGACAATGATTATAGCGGACCGAGCGCCTTTCGCCAAAGTATTTGGTGGTTGGTGCTCAGCTGCTGCCTTTCAGGCCGGCGAATTTGCCTAGGCCGCGCATTTTGGTTCTGGCGTAGCTGCCGTATTGCTTCATCATTTTGCGCATGTCGGCGTATTGCTTGAGGACCTGATTTACTTCTTGGACTGACGTGCCGCTGCCGGCGGCGATGCGTTTGCGGCGTTTGCCGTCAATCAGGTTGGAATTGGCGCGCTCTTTGGCCGTCATCGAGTTGATGATAGCTTCGACGGAGCCGAGGCGCTTTTCATCAATTTCGGTGTTTTTTGGCAGGTTGGCGAACGGGCCGACTTTCGGGAGCATGCCCATCAATTGTTCGAGCGAGCCCATTTTGCGGATCTGCTTCAGCTGATCGCGAAAATCTTCCAGAGTGAAATCGTCTTCGCGGAGTTTGCGTTCGAGTTCGCGAGCTTGCTTGGCGTCAACCGTCTTCTCGACGCGTTCGATGAGGCCGAGCACGTCGCCCATGCCCAGAATGCGCGAGACGACGCGGTCGGGCAGAAACGGCTCGAGAGCGTCGTATTTTTCGCCGACGCCGACGAATTTTACGGGCGCGCCGGTTACCTTGCGAATCGAAAGCGCGGCGCCACCGCGGGCGTCACCGTCCATTTTGGTGAGGACCACGCCGGTGATGCCGAGACGTTTGTGAAATTCTCCGGCGGAGCGAACTGCATCTTGCCCGATCATCGCGTCGGCGACGAAGAGCAGCTCCGAAGGATTCAGCTCGCGCTTCAGTTCGGAAAGCTCTTTCATCAATTCGTCGTCAATGTGCAGGCGGCCGGCGGTGTCCACGAGGACTACGTCGCAAGCGGACATTTTTGCTTCGCGCAGCGCGCCGCGAACGATTTCGAGAGGTTTATCGGTGCCGGCGCCGGGCCACACGGGGGTGTGGGTGGCTTTGGCGACTTGCGCGAGCTGTTCGCGCGCGGCGGGGCGGTATACGTCAGTGGATACGACGAGCGGGCGGTGACCGTGTTCGGCGAGCCACTTGCCCATTTTGCCTGTGGAAGTGGTTTTGCCGGAGCCTTGCAGACCGACGATCAGCCAGACAGAGGGCGGTTTCGAGCCGTATTGCGGTTTCGCTTCGCGGCCTAGCAATTCGCCTAGTTCATCGCGGACGATCTTTACGACTTGCTGGTCCGGGGAGAGTTGCAGCAGGACTTCGGAGCCGAGGGCTTTCGCGCGGACGTGAGCGATGAATTCATCGGCGACGCCGACGTTGACGTCGCCATCGAGAAGGGCTTCGCGGATTTCAGCTAAGCCAGCGTCGAGGTGCTCTTCGGAGAGCTTGCCTTGGCCGCGGAGATTCTTGAAGGCGCGTTGGAGTTTGTCAGTTAGTGTTTCGAACATTTTTGTGATTGGTGATTAGTGACCCGCGACCCGCGAAAGGAGGCTGCTGCGGATCGGTTCGCCGAATTGGCCGCGTTTTCATTGTAGGTGACGTGTGCTGGGCGGTCAACGCATGTGCCGCGGTAATGATGCGTGGTTTCCTGATGCGCTGAAAGAGTTGATTTGTATCGAGTAGAAACGCGCTGTTTGTATCGAGTAGAAATTGGCGCTTTTCTTTGTTTTCAGTGAGTTGCAGCATTTGGCATGGCTCGATCACCGGCGGTTTGTATCGAGTAGAAATGTCCACTTTTTTGGAGTTTGAGATCATTTGGGATCTGGATTGGTGCGGTAGGCGTCGAAGTAGATCGTTTCTGTTGAATTGGGATCGCGGTTAGGTCTGGGAACCTTGCCGAAGAATCTATTGGCGATGGCGCGCCAATCCTCCGGAGCGTTAGGGTCGGCGGGATCCGGTGCCGCCACTTGAACATAGGCCGCAGCGGGATCAGGACCCGGCTCTGTTTGCACCTTGGAAGCGTCGTGAGACTCTTGATGGACGACGGGACGGCGCCGACGCTTGGCTGGCTTCGCAGGCAAACGCGGGAGCGCTGAGTCAGGGTGTGGGAGCGAGGCTGGCATAGCAGGCAGCGGTTCTCCGGGGTCATTCCGGGAGACCACGACTTCCGATCTGGATTCGGGCTGCATCCAGAGGCCTTGATCGTTGACATGAGCGTAGGTGTAGACGGCTTGGATGACGTCGCGGGCAGTAACGCTGACGCGATCCGCTTGTTCGACGATGTGGCCGAGGGCGAAGCGCAGGGTGCTGTCGCGA
Source organism: uncultured Acidobacteriota bacterium (assembly GCA_963834215.1). Taxonomy (GTDB): domain Bacteria; phylum Acidobacteriota; class Terriglobia; order Acidiferrales; family UBA7541; genus Palsa-295. The sequence continues at coordinate 280,098 of CAWIAM010000012.1, forward strand.
AGATCGAAGAGTTTGAAGGCGTGGGCGTGGTGATAGATGGTGGCGCGGGATTTCAGATCGTACTTCTTCATGATGGTGTCAGGGCTGATCCACTGGAGAAAGGCTTCCTGAATAAACTGGCAGGCAGGATGGTTGCAGATTTCGCAGTGACGTTTGTGATGGGAGAGGTGCTGCTCTTCGTTTTCGGTGTAGGCAGCCGCGGCCAGCTTGGCGAGGGTGGTCTTTTGGGCGCGAGATAGTTTCTTCATGTGTTGTCCTCTGGTTTTTATTTGGGGCCAAAATAGTGCCCCGACTCACGCTAACATGTTTGACGTACGTTTACTATACGTATAACTACCTACGACGTAACGAGTAGAAAAGGAAGGGGGCTACATTAGTGTGTACCGAGACTTTCAGGCGCGCCGGGCATCGAATGAAGGGAATGCTATGGAACGGTCACGCGGGACTCGCTATGCGCGCCCTCAGCGGCTAAAGCCGCTTTGGCCTTGCATCGACTATGGCACGGCTAAAGCCGTGCCCTGACGAAGCTATGGCTGGACGCGATGGGATTCGGGAAACAGGTTTTCGTCAATCGGTGAGGAGGCGACATGAGCACGGTATTGGTTACCGGCGGGTCGGGATTTATTGGCAGCCATTGCATTTTGCAGTTGCTGGCGGTGGGCCATCAGGTGCGGACGACTGTAAGGAACCTGAAGCGCGAGGGCGATGTGCGGGCGATGCTCCGGGTAGGTGGGGCGGAGCCGGGCGAGCGGTTGTCTTTTATCGCCGCCGATTTGGAGAAGGACGAGGGTTGGCCGCAGGCCGTGGCTGGATGCGACTATGTGTTGCACGTGGCGTCGCCGTTGCCGCCGAGCGTGCCCAAGCATGAGGATGAATTGATTGTGCCGGCGCGCGAGGGAACCTTGCGGGTTTTGCGCGCGGCTCGAGATGCAGGGGTGAAGCGGGTGGTCGTTACTTCTTCCTTTGCGGCGATTGGTTATGGATTCAAGGTGCGGAAGGCGCCGTTTACAGAGGCGGATTGGGCGAATCCTAGCGGCGACGACGTGCTTCCCTACACGAAGTCGAAGATACTCGCCGAGCGCGCGGCTTGGGATTTCATTGCGAAGGAGGGTGGCGCGTTGGAGCTATCGGTGGTCAATCCGGTGGGAGTTTTCGGACCGGTCCTGGGAGCGGATTATTCGGCCTCGATTCTGCTGGTGCAGCGGCTGATGGATGGCGCGATCCCGGGCTGTCCGCGGTTGTATTTCGGGGTGGTGGATGTGCGCGATGTGGCGGATCTGCATTTGCGTGCAATGACTGATCCGGCGGCGAAAGGTGAACGGTTCCTCGCGGTTGCCGGCGATTTCATGACTATGCTGGGTATCGCGAAAGCGTTGCGAGAACGGATGGGCGATGCGGCGAAGCGGGTACCGACTCGGGAGTTGCCGAATTGGCTGGTGCGGCTTGCGGCGATGCGCGATCCGGCAATCAAGTTGATTCTTCCGGAGTTGGGGAAGTTTAAGAATGGCACGAGCGAGAAGGCGCAGCGGGTTTTGGGGTGGAGGCCGCGGTCGAGGGAGGATGCGGTTGTGACGACGGCGGAGAGTTTGGTGAGGTTGGGGCTTTTGAAGGGTGGGTCGAAGAAGGCGGCGTGAGGGACTGGCGGACCGGGGACATGCCTGACACGTTGGACCGGGGAGATTCCTGACACTTGGGTGAGCGGATAGGTAACAGGTTTGTGTCGCACCTACGGTGCTGGTCTTTTTTTCGTGGGCTTTCCCAGCCCTCCCAGGCCGGGCTAACTTGTGCCGCGCCTCCGGCGCGTGGTTTGCTGCATTTCGAGGAGGAGGATGTTGTGGCCTTCGGGGTCGTGGAGGACGGCCCAGCCTTGACGGTTTTGTCCGGATTTAGGTTCGTGGTGGATGATGCGTTTGCGGCCTACGGAATTGATTGTGGCGGCTAGATTGGGGACTTCGAAGAAGAGCACGGCTTTATCCGCGGAGGGATAATTTTCGGCGCCTTTGCGTTCGAGGCAGAGGAAGGCATTGCCTGCGGAGAATTGGGCGTGATGGCCGGGGGTTTCATTGGCGAGCGTGAGGCCGAGAGTGTCGCGGTAGAATTTTTTTGCGCGGGTTAGATTCTCGAAATACAGCTCCATTCCTACAATTTTGAGTTGCGTGGGTTTGGATTTGGGCATGGTGCGCCTCCGGACGAGATTGTACTGCTGGGCTGCGACTAAAACCGAAGAGCACAGCCAAGAGTGGCTGTGCCACGCGATTCCTTGACCGTTGTGGCTTGGTCGTCTAGACTAATCGTTTCGATTGGGCGCGGGATTTGCTGTGGGGCGGCGGACGCGCGCGGGATTGTGGTGCGGGCTGCGTCGCGGCGCGAGGCGTGCCTCGCGCGGGAGAAAGCGGTGGCTTGCCGCCGCACTCCATAGGGGCTTTCTTGCCGATCGAGTCGCTCGACGGATGCAATCGTGCCAGGCCCGAAGAGAGATCCCTCGCTGCGCTCGGGATGACAATAAATATTTACGGAGATTATCGTTGCCGAAGAGGACTTTTCAGCCGCATGTGCGGCGCCGACATAAGAAGCACGGATTTCGCAAACGCATGAAATCACAGGGTGGACGGAAAGTCCTTGCAGGACGCCGCAAGAAGGGACGCCACAGCCTCACGCGCGTCTGACCCGCCACGGCTTGATTTTCCCCGCGAAGCTCGATTGGTGCGCCGCAGTGAATATGACGCGGTGTATCGAGAAGGGCGGCGGCGAACGAGCCGCGAGTTCACGGTATTTCTACGTCCCAATGGCCTCGCAAGCAGCCGATTCGGCTGGAGCATCAAAAAGGCGCTGGGGAACGCGGTCCGGCGCAACCGAATCCGGCGACGCCTCCGCGAAATATTGAGATTGCACCGACAGGAGATCGCCCCAGGATGGGATGTTGTGATTCATCCGCGCAGTTCGGCAGCCACGGCGGAATTTTCGGCGTTGGCGCAGGAGTTGTTGAAGGTGATGCCGCGACGCGAAGAGGCGCCGGAGCTTCAGGGGCTGAAGCCCCTGAAGTAGAGACGCGGCTTACGGCGGGGCTGAAGCCCCGCCCTTCCGAACGTGCTGCTGAAAACGGCGACGACGCCGCTGCGGCGGGGGCCGCTGGAAACTCCCGCCGTGCGCGAAACGTATTAACAATTGACGACCATCGGAAGATGAATTCTCCCACTACAGGACAGGGCTCGGCGGCGAGGTGGCTGTTGCTGCTGTTCGTGCGTTTCTACCAGATTTTCTTTTCGCCATTTTTGGGCGGAGCTTGCAAATTTTATCCTTCGTGCTCGCGTTATGCGCAGGAAGCGATTGAGGCGCATGGAGCGCGGCGGGGGGCGTGGCTGGCTGTGAAGAGGCTAGGGCGCTGCAGGCCGTTTACTAAGGGCGGGTTTGATCCTGTGCCGGAGCCAGAACTGGACGGCGCGGTGCGCTGCTGGTCAGAATATCGCGACGCCGATTGGCTGCGGACGGCGGGCAAGGAGCGGGCGCAGTGAAGGAAATGTCCGACCAGGTCCGCGGCATTTTGTTTGTGATTGCGTCGCTATTGATTCTTTTTGCTTGGGGACATTTTTACAAGCCGCCGGTTACGCCGCCCGAGACACATTCCAATCAAACACAAACTTCCCCGGGTGCGAGTGCCGCAGGGACACAGCAGAGCGCCGCGCAGAGTGGGGCTGCGCGAAATGCTGTAGCGAATTCGAATGCGAGCGTAAGGGCAGCCGCGGGCGCGCCGGCGAATTCTTCTGTGGTGGAAGCGAGCGAAGAAAAAACTTTCGTCGTGCAGAGTCCGTTATATCGCGTGGAACTATCGAATCGCGGCGGCGTGGTGAAGACTTGGGAACTTTTGAAGTACATGAACGACGAGAAGCCGCCACGTCCGTTGGATTTGGTGAACGACAACGTGGCGAAGGAATTGGGCTGGCCGTTCTCGTTGGTGATGGCGGATTCGCAGCTGGAGGCGAAGGCGAATTCGGGACTTTACGAGATTGAGACGCACGTTGTACCCACCGACGTTCCCCACACCGCACAGTTGAAAGCCGGCAACAAGGCTCCTGTTCCGCCACCGGCATCCGATGCGGGTCTCTTTGCGCCCGTTGAAGTGGACATGCATTGGAGCGATGGGCATCTGGACGTCACGAAAAAACTGAAGTTCGATTTGAATTACGAAATGACCGTGGAAGTGGCAGCGACGTTGGATGGAAAGCCGGAGCCGGTGGCCGTCGCGTGGCGCGGCGGATTTGGCGACAAGGCGGTGTATAACGCGGCGCAGTTGGTGACGGTTTTTTACAAGACCGGCGGGAAGCTGACTCTGCTGCAGTACAAGAAACTGGGCGTTTCGGGGAATCAGAGCCAGCCGGCGCTGCAATACGGGCCGCTCGAATTTACGGGGATCGAGGATCAATTTTTTACGGCGGCATTTTTGCCGGACGGCACGGACATTTCGTTGTGGCACTGGATGCAGAACCACACGACGACGGGGTCCGACGGCAAACAGACTACTTTGCCGGAAGCGGAAATGGCGGCGGGGACGACGGCGGCCGCGCCATTGCGCGTGCGTCTGTACGTCGGGCCAAAAGAATTGCGGCAACTGGAGGAGCTGCGGCCTTCGCTGGGCGAGCTGGTGAATTTTGGATGGACGGGAATCATCGCGAAGCCGCTGCTGTGGATTTTGCAGACGCTGCATACGAAAGTGCCGAACTGGGGATGGTGCATCGTCCTGATGACGCTGGTGATCAACCTGGCGATGTTTCCGCTGAAGATGAAAAGCTGGCGCTCGATGCAGAAAATGCAGAAAGTGGCGCCGGAAATCCGGCAGATTCAGGATCGTTACAAGAAATATTCGATGAGCGATCCGCGCAAGAAAAAAATGAACGAAGAAGTGATGGCCGTTTACAGCCGCGAAGGCATCAACCCGATGGGCAGCTGCCTGCCGATGGTGTTTCAGATGCCGATCTGGTGGGCACTGTGGCGGGTGCTGGGCGGAGCGATCGAATTGCGGCACGCGCCGTTTATGGGCTGGATTCACGACCTATCGGCAATGGATCCTTATTATATTTTGCCGATTGGCATGACCATCATGATGTATTTAATGACGAAAATGACGCCACAGACCACCGTGGATCCAACGCAGCAGAAAATGACGACGTTGATGCCGCTGATGATGGGATTTATTTTCTTCCGGCTTTCGAGCGGACTGAATTTGTATATGTTCACGAGCAATCTGGTGGGCGTCGGCCAGCAGTATTACTTGAATAAAACAGATCCGCTGCCTTCGAAGAGCAAGTTCAAGAAGAAAGAGAAAGTGATAGATGCCTGACGAACGGCAAGCGGCGGGGAAGAAACCGTTCCATCGAGAGCAGGGGCGCGGCGAAGCGCGGCTGGATCGCGAGCGCGCGACGGCCGAATTGACGCGTTACCTGGACGTGGCGGTGCCGGAAATGGGACTCGAGATCGAATATGCGATTACGACCGCCCGCGATCGTGGGTGGCGCGCCGGACGAAAAAGATATTGTGGTGGCGTTTGGCGGCGCGGATCAGGAATTGTTGCTGGAACACAATGCGGAATTGCTATTGGCGCTGGAACATATCGGGCATCGCTGGCTGCGGCTCGATCCGCGATTGCACGATCGGGTGCGTTTCGATTGTGGGGATTATCGAACTTCGCGGCTGGAGGAATTGAAATTATCGGCGCGCGTGGCGGCGCAGCGCGTGCGCGAGACGGGCCAGGCGTTTCGATTTAATCCGATGTCGCCGCGGGAGCGACGATTGATTCACCTGGAGCTGACTGGGGCGCAGGGAGTGCGGACTGTGAGCGAAGGTGTGGGCGATCGGCGACAGCTTGTAGTGTATCCGGTGGTGAAGAAGTGAGTGGTGATTGGTGATAGGTGCGGAGTGGCTTCGCGTTTAATTCCTGCCTGAGTTTTCCATTTCTTAAACTTCGATTGTGTAGCCTTCTTTTCCTACGTTGACGCATCGCGTGAGGCCCAGGCGGTCGGTCATTCCCGCGGTTTCGTGGATGTGTCCGCAAAAAACGTAGAGAGGCTTTTCGTGTTCGATCCAGGTGCGCAGCGTGGGGCTTCCGGCGTGCTGGCCTTGGGCGAACTCGTCGAGTTTGGTATCGCGCGGAGGGAAATGCACGACGAGATAGAGTTGATCCATTCCGACGAAGTGCGAAAGTGCTTCGGCGATTTCCGGTTCGGTATATTCGCCGGGTGTTTTGAATGGAGTGACGTTGCTATAGCCGAGGCCGGCCCAGTTTGTGCCGCCTAGCTTTTTTGCCTGGCGATGAAAATCCACGAAGCCAAATTTCGCGCAGAAGTTTTTGGTTTGCTCGTGCGTCTCATGGTTTCCGGGGAGGACCAGCAGGCGTTCGCCGAGCGGCTTCAGAATTTCGCCGCAGCGGTCGAGGCCTTTCGTGAAATTCGAAAGGTCGCCGGCCGCGATGTAGATATCAGCAGGCTGCGCGACGACGCGTTCGAGGGCGCGCAAATCGCCGTGAATGTCACTGAAGACCAGAATTTTCATGGAGCGCTTCCTGCGTGGACCGGAGCGATTTTGATCATGCGCTGTACGTCCAAGCCACTCGCTTGCCAGCCCTCTTCGATGGGATCGCCAGCATCATTGAATACTATACGATAAGAAAACGGCGCGGGGCCCGGGTGCTTGCGGGTCATGAAGCGATTTTCGTTGAAATCAACGTAGTGCAGGCCATTTTGGGTGTACGTGCGAATCACCGGGAAACGCGCGAAATTCCAGTAGAGCTGGACTTCGGGGCGCTGCATGGCGCGCGCGACGTACATGTTAGGCGGCGAATCCGCGGTGAAGGAGAACAGCGGCGCGGCGGAATCACGCAGATCGAAGCGCGATTGGTAAACGCCGTCACCGGAGCGAATCACTCCGCCCCAATCGAGCAGCGAAGGAGGGAGCGGCAGAGCGGCGATGCGGTCAACTACGACGTGATTGGCCGAAGCAAAATTTTTCACTCGAAGAAGGGCCTGGTGATGCGCCACGCTGCACGCGAAAAGATACGCGAGCATCACGACGGTGCCGGCCTGGCACCAATGCGCCGTGGTAACGCGGAATCCTGCGTCGCGAATCGCGGGGAGAAAAAAGAGCGCGGCGATAATTACGCTGGAGAAAAAGGCAATCCAAACATGGAACGGAAATCCGACGGCTTCGGCAATTTTCCACACGACGAAGGCGGCGACTGTGAATAGCACCCACATCGAAATGGCGCGGATGCGAGCTTTCGCGCGATCGGCATAAATCCAGGCGACCACTTGCGGCAGCAGCGCGATAGACGTGAAACAGAAATCAATGATGAAGAGCAGATCCCAGGCGACGCGTTCCTGCGAAAGCGGATCCCAAATGCGCGTGCCGAAGGACGTCATCGCATCGAGAATGATGTGGCTGGCGATCGCGAGGGCATAGATGACGAAGAGAATTCCCCACGAGGGGGATTCGATGTCGCTGAGACTTGTGAAGTTCCTTTTTAGAAGAGCAAAGCCGGCGCGAGTGAGCCACGCGAGAATCGCCGCGAAAAACGGCAACCCCAGGAATGAGTGAGTGATTCCCCGGTGATACCTGACGATCGCGAGCGGATCGCGCGAGAAGATTTCCTCGACTACGTCGATATCTGGAAACATGGCCCCGGCGACAGCTGCGAAGGTGGCAACGCGTCCGCTGCGTTCCGAGAAGTAGGCTTTTCCGATGAGCCCGCCAACGATGCCGTGGGTTATGGTGTCCATGAAGCGGTTGAAGAAAAGAAATTGTACACGATTGCAGGTGAATTACACGATTTCGAGAAGCGGTGAGTGTTTTGCGAGTACCTCTCCAATGATGCGGGCGGGGATATTGCGGCGCGCGAGGGCGGCGAGCGCTTTATTTGCGAATTCCGGAGCGACGGATACGAGAAGTCCTCCGGAGGTTTGCGGATCGAAGAGCAGCGCGCGAAACTCGTCCGGTACTCGGCTTGCGAAGGTGACACAGCCTTCGACGAATTCGCGATTGTTTTTCATTCCGGCGGAAAAAAAACCGGCGCGAGCTGCCTCGATGGCGCCGGGAAGATATTCCACGCGCTTGTGATCGATTTTCAGCGAGACGCCGCTGCCGATGGCCATCTCGCGCGCGTGTCCGAGAAGCGCGAAGCCGGTAACGTCTGTGACGGCATGGATTGGATGGGCTTCTTTCGGAGCGCCATTGGTGATTTCGTGCAGGGCTTCGGCGGCGTCGCGATTCAGGCGCGTCATGGATGCGGTGGCGGCGGCAACCCAGGACTCTTCGGCGCGGCCCTGCTTCAGGGCTGTCGAGATCACTCCGGTTCCGATTGGTTTTGTGAAGATCAACGCATCGCCTGGTTGCGCGCCGACATTCTTCCAGATTTTGTGCGGATCAATTGTACCGGTTACCGCGTAGCCGAATTTTAGTTCGTCATCGCGAATGGAGTGGCCGCCGACGACGGTACAGTTCGCCTCGGCCATTTTTGCGAGGCCGCCGCGGAGAATCTGTTCCAGAATTTCTGGCGGGCTGGCGGTTGGAAAGGCGACGATGGTGAGCGCGGAGATCGGGCGACCGCCCATGGCGTAGACGTCGCTCAGTGCGTTTGTTGCGGCTACCTGGCCGAAGAGTTCCGGGTCATCCACGATCGGGGTGAAAAAATCCACGGTTTGGACGATGGCGAGATCGTCGGTGAGGCGATAGACGGCAGCGTCGTCGCTGGTTTCAAAACCTACGATTACATTGGGATCGGTTTGCCGCGGAAGGCGCTTCAGGACCGCGTCGAGAATGCTGGGGCTTAATTTTGCGGCGCAGCCTGCTGCTTTCGCCGTAGTGGTTAGCCGAACTTGCTCCGCCAAGGACATGTCTCCGTGGAACAGATTCGGATGATTATAACGCATCGCGGTCGCAGGAGCGGTGATGCTGCGATTATTAGGTTGCGGGGCGAGGACGGGTTATGCGTGAGCGGCTGCTGAGCGAATGGGGATAGTGATTGGTTTTGCGGTTTGAGCGGCCGTCGGGGAGAGCATGTGGCAGCGGCCGTCGAAGATGGCGCCAGGCTCCATGACCAGGCACGGAGTGTGAATCTCGCCGGTGACTATGGCTTTGGTTTGAATTTCAACTTTGCCGGAGGCTTTTATGATGCCGTCGAAATGGCCGCCGATGATGACGTAATTGCCGTCAATTTGGCCTTCGACTTTCGAGTGTTCGCCGAGGATTAGCGTTTCGTGAGAGACGAGATTGCCCTTCATCGCCGAATCAATGCGGAACGTTCCAGTGGATTCGAGGCGGCCCTCGATTTTTACGCCTTGCTCGAGAAAGCCGGTCCATTCACCGGAATCGTGTCGCTTGCGGTCAAACCAACCCAAACCCATTACGAGTCCCCCATGCGCGGCCAGCTATTTTAGCACTATTTTCGCATGAGCTGATCGTAGAGGCGGGACAAATCACTATCGTCGTAGTATTCAAAGACTAACTGGCCGGGCTTGGCGGCGTGTCGCGGATGTAGCAAAACGCGGGTTCCGTACTCTCTCTGGAGCTCTTCGAGCGCGGCCTTGGTGTTGGGGTCCGGGGAAAAGGTCGGAGCGCCGACATGAGGCCTTGTTCCACGCGAGGCCAGGCGCTCGACTTGGCGAACTGTCATGCCCCCGCGAGCGACGCGACGAGCAAGCGTGAGACGTTCTTGGGAATCGGCGACGGCGAGAAGTGCGCGCGCATGGCCGGCGGTCAGGCGGCCCTCTTCGAGCAGGTCCTGGATTGGATCTTCTAGCTTCAGCAAGCGGACGGCATTGGCGATGGTGGCGCGATCTTTGCCCGTGCGTTCGGCTACCTGTTCCTGGGTGAGATGGAATTCGTCAATCAGGCGCTGGAAGGCGTGCGCTTGCTCGATGGGGTTCAGATCTTCGCGCTGGAGGTTTTCGACGAGGGTCATCTCCATCGCCATTTCTTCGGGTACGTCGCGGACCACGACCGGCACGCGGCTGAGGCTGGCTCTTTGGGCAGCGCGCCAGCGACGTTCGCCGGCAATCAATTGATAGCGACTGGCGATGCGGCGGACGACGAGGGGTTGGACGATTCCACTCGAACGAATCGAGCGTGCAAGCTCGTCGAGCGCTTCTTCACGGAAGCGGGTTCGAGGCTGGTAAGGGCTCGGATCAATCAGGTCAATATCGACCTGGAATAGACCTTCACTGAGAGCTGGCGCTACCGCTGCCGCCGTCGCTACCGCCGTCGTTGATGGCGCCATCGGTCGAGCCTGCGGGCACCGCCTGTTGTACCGGCTCCTGCAGTGGCGGCTGCGGCGGCTGAGTTTGGAGCGGCGTCGGCTCCGGCTCCCGAATTAGCGCGCTCAATCCCCTGCCCAACGCGTTTCTGGGCATTTGCGATAACCTCCTTGGCGAGTTGGATGTAGCTCTCCGCACCTTTACTATGTATGTCGTAGAACATTACTGGCATGCCGTGACTTGGCGCTTCCGCCAGGCGTACATTTCTTGGGATCACGGTTTCGAAGACTTGGGTGCCGAAAAAGCTGCGCAGATCGGCGGCGACTTGCTTTGACAGCGTGGTGCGGTCGTCGTACATCGTGAGGAGGATTCCTTCGACCGCGAGAGAGGGGTTGATCGTGCGACGGAGGCGCATGAGAGTATCGAGTAGCTCAGAGACACCTTCGAGAGCGAAGTACTCGCATTGAATCGGGACCAGGACCGCGTCGCTGGCGGCCAGTGCATTAACTGTGAGGAGGTCGAGCGACGGAGGACAATCCAATAGGACGTAGTTGTATTTTGCAAGGACGGGGGCTATTACAGCCTTTAGCTTGTACTCGCGGTTTTCCATCGAAACTAGTTCGACGGAGGCTCCCACGAGATTTTTGTCGGATGGGATTAAGTCCAGACCTTCGACCTGGGCGTCTAGGGTGACCCGCTCGATGGGCTCGTCCAGGATGAGCGACTGATATAGGGTGCGACGCGATGGATCTTTTGGGAAGCCTAGAGCGCTGGTGGTGTTTCCCTGGGGATCGCAGTCTATGATGAGGGTGCGTTGTTCGGAAGCTGCGAGAGAAGCGCCGAGATTTACGGCTGTGGTTGTTTTTCCTACGCCGCCTTTTTGATTTGTGATTGCGATAACGCGAGCCACCAGTAACTTCCCCCGAGTGCGAAAGCAATGTAGCAGAGAGTTTTGTTTGGATACAAGATGTTTCACGTGAAACAATTACTGATAGACGATGTAGTGCTACGAATGAGCGCGTTGGTTCCGATGTTTCACGTGGAACATCAGGGAGAATCGATGCGATTCGTGCCAACAAGCAACACTCTCCTCTCAGAATCGGGAATTCGGAGAGCCGGGCGCCAATCGAAGGTCTCCGAGAGAGAGATTCGTTTCGAATCGTCTTCTCCGAGCCATAGCACAACAGTTCCGCTTCGCCTCAGACTACTCGACGCCCAGTCCAGAAATGCGTCACCAACCGCAACGGCGCGCGCAGTAACAAAATCGAATTCTTCTTGATTGCCTTTCATGTCCTCCATACGCCCCGGGTGCACATCGACGTTTGTTAACCTCAACTCACGAGTGAGTTCGGAAAGAAATGCGCATTTTTTTCGGTTCGCCTCGATCAAAGTGACGCTAACGCCTCCGAGTGCCATACGGATGGGTACGGCTGGGAAGCCGGCACCTGAGCCAACGTCGGCGAGCCGACCGTACCGTATGGGAGCTTGAGCTATTGCGAAGAGGCTTTCGCCGAAATGGAGGCGCAGGATTTCGAGTGGATCAGTGACTGTCGTCAATGACATGCGACGATTCCAGCGCAGAAGAAGGTCGATGTAGCTACGGACCTGGTCGCAGAAAGCATCCGGAAGGTCGTGAGTGTAGTACGGCCTGAGGAATTCGGCGATTTGCGAGTCGTTTAGTCTTTTCATCGTTATACTACATTGATAGTTATAAGCGGATATAATCATAACCCATTACAATGGAAGACCTTGCTCTACAGCGTGCGTCATTGCGGATCGAATTCGACTGGGAGCCAGGATGCCGACGGTAATGTCAGCCACAAAATGCGCAACGATTGGTGGAAGCAGACTGCCGGTCCACGCGCGGATTCCGGCAAAGATCAAACCGACCAGAAACGTGGAAGCGAGCCCTCGACGGCCTTGATACAGGTGCGCGATCGCGAAATAAATTGCCGAGCCCAAAACGCCGGCAAGGACGGCTCCATTCGACCAGTCCTGAAACACACGCTGGACGAAGCCGCGATAAATTAGTTCCTCGCAGATCGCTACGGTAACGACCAGTGCGAAGAATGCGAGGCGCTCGACGTCGTCTTGCGGAAATAATTTGAGCGCGAGTTGCGGGAGCAATGCTTGGGCTTCGGCAGGACGCGCGGCGAGGCGGCGAAGGCTGATAAGTTGATTGGTCAGGACGAGCGCCGCAAGAGCGATTGCGACAGTAATTGTGAGAGATGGATTTCCGATCACGAAGCCGAGTTGCGCCGCGCGCAGGCCGTGCGCGGCGGCACGCCAGAGAATCACGGCCGCGGCGACCCATTGAAACGCTAGCGTGGAGGCGTAGAGCGAGAGGCGGTCCAATTTTGTGGTGCTCGGCGATTGCATCAATTGCCGAACGCGGCGGCGGCCGAGCAGCGGCAGCGCGATTCCGAGAAACAAGAGAATGAGGGCGAAGTCCCAATGCATCGCGCTAAATGAAAACATTATTCACGTCGGCGGAAGCAAGTTGTACGCGCGATTGGCTAGCGCTAGATGTTGACACCGCCGGAGGCAGAGCCGTATCGTTCTTGTTTCTGCGAACAAGATGAAAATTCTGATTATTGGCGGCGGCGGGCGCGAACACGCGATGGCGTGGAAGCTGCGTCAGAGCGCGTTGGTGTGGATAAGATTTGGTGCGCGCCCGGAAATGGCGGCATCGCCCGCGAAGCGGAATGCGTGCCGCTGGACGCGGGCAATGTGACTGCGGCGGCGGATTTGGCTCGCAGCTCGGCGCTGATTTGACGATCGTGGGGCCCGAATTGCCGCTGGTTAATGGCATTGCAGATGAATTCGCGCGACGCGGGCTGGCGATTTTGGGTCCGGGCAAAGCCGCGGCGCGGCTCGAAGGCAGCAAGATTTTTGCGAAACAATTCATGGAGCGACACGGAATTCCGACGGCGGGAGTGCGCGGAGTTTTCGAAACGGCTGCGGATGCTTATGCGGGGCTTGATTCTGGCGCGTGGCCGTTGGTGATCAAGGCAGACGGACTTTGCGCGGGCAAGGGCGTGCTGGTCGCGTCGGACGCGCGAGAAGGTGCGGCGTTTATTGAGCGGCTTATCGTGAAACGGGAATTTGGCGATGCGGGCGCGCGCGTGTTGGCCGAAGAAGGGCTTGCTGGCCGAGAGCTTTCCTACATTGTGCTGACGGACGGAGAGAATTTTATTTCGCTCGCGCCGACGCGGGATCATAAGCGCGCATTTGATAATGATGAAGGGCCGAACACCGGTGGAATGGGAACGTATTCGAGCGACGAAATGCTGACGCGCGGAGCTCGAGCGAGAAATTTTGGCGACGATTGTGCGGCCGACGCTCGCGGGATTGCGAAAAGAAAATATGGAGTACCGGGGATTTATATTTTTTGGCTTGATGCTTACGCAGAATGGACCGAAGGTTCTTGAATATAATTGCCGGCTCGGGGATCCGGAGACGCAATCGATTTTGTTGCGCGCGGATTTTGATTTTGCGCGTGCTTGCGCGGAAGCGGCGAGAGGAAAATTGGACGCGACGCAGGCGAAGTGGCTGTCCGGTGCGAGTGTATGCGTGGTGATGGCGTCGGAGGGGTATCCGGCACAGCCGGTTCTGGGTGCGGAGATTGCGGGGCTAGAGGATGCGGCGAGAGTTCGCGGAGCTGCGGTGTTTCACGCTGGCACCAGATTGGAACACGGTTGCTACTACACGAGTGGTGGACGAATCCTCGGGGTGGGAGCCACGGCGGGGTCGCTGACGGATGCGAGTCGGACGGCCTACGACGCAGCTAGTAGTATCAAAATTCCCGGTGCTCATTATCGGCGCGACATAGGGACGTCGACGGGCAATAAGAGCAAGGCGGTGGCGGAGGCTTTGAATGGGTGAGGTGGCGCATCTATTCAGGTGCTTGGTACACCGCTTTCCCATGGAGGAGCTTTCCGAAGTGGAGGCGGTGGCCGACAAGGGATTCAGGGGCTGTATTCACGGACGTCCGGGGAGCAAACGACAGATCTCGTTAATGGACCTCGAGACTTTGGAAAAGCTGGGCGTAGCGCCGGGGCTTGTGAAGGAGAACATCACTACGCGCGGCATGGATTTTCAGGCGCTGAGCACCGGACAGATTTTGCGACTTGGCGAAGAGTGCGTGCTGGAGATTACCGGTCCGTGCCATCCTTGTCCGCGGATGGACGAGATTCGGATGGGGTTGCAGGAAGAATTGCGCGGGCAACGCGGCTGGTTGTGCAAGGTGACGGTGGGCGGGCGAGTGCGTCGCGGGGACCGGATTGAAGTGATGGCGATGGCCGAGGAGACTGCTGCGGTGGGCGCATCGCCGGCGGCAGCAGACTAATTCAAATAGGAGATTTCCTGGTGGCGTCAAAAGAGAAGAGGACGGATGTGCGTGTAGGGATTCTGATGGGGTCCGACACGGATTTACCGGTGATGAGCGAAGCGGCAAAAGTGCTGGAGAAATTCGAGATTGGGTATGAGATGGAAGTTGTTTCGGCGCACCGGACGCCGGCGCGCGCCCATGAGTACGCGACTACGGCGCTGGAGCGCGGGCTGAAAGTGCTTATCGCGGCGGCGGGTGCGGCGGCGCATTTGGCTGGGGTGATCGCGGCGAACACGACGTTGCCGGTGATCGGCGTGCCGATGGGAACGAGTTCGCTGAATGGATTGGACGCTTTGCTGGCGACGGTGCAGATGCCTGGTGGGATTCCCGTTGCTACGATGGCGATTGATAAGGCGGGGGCGGTGAATGCGGCGATTTTTGCGGCGGAGATTTTGGCGTTGTCGGATCCGGCGATTGCGCGGAAGCTTGTGGAACATAAAGAGGACTTGGTGAAATCGGTGGAAGAGAAAAACGCGAGATTACAGGCGGCGCTGGCCGAGAAGAGAAAGTGACATCTCGCTTCTTTGCGGAGTGACGTTCAGTCGGGGGACGACGGTTTCAGTAGCGACGGGGCTTCTTCTTGCTGTTGCTGCTGTTCCGGAGCCTTTTTTGCGGTGGTAGGCCGCTTTGGTTCCGCAGGCGGCTTTAGAATCCAGTCAAAACCATTATCGATACTGATGGTCGCCATGGTTTGGCGGGCATTTGACGGCGACATTGCCGCGAGTGCAGCGCGAAGGAATTGCGTGGCGTCCACGGAGAGAATTTTGTTGCTGTCTCCCGCGAGAAACTGATCGGCGACGTCGCGCATTTTTGCGTCGGAGTCGCAGATTTTTTCGATGCGCGGATCTTTCTGGCGAAGCAAGTCGAGCAGAGTGGGAAGCATCTTATCCGGCGGATACTGAAATTCGATCAGGGAGTGAGGCTGGCCCTTCTCGGGCGGCCAAACCTGCAAGTAGGTCGGATGAGAGACGTGCGTGTCGTAAAAATCGATGCGCTGCATTTCCTGCTGCAGTAAATAAGTGAGCTGCCAGACTTCCGGGCCGTATCCCTGGATGTAGTCGGCGACGATGAGTTCGGCTACGGGCTCATCGGGGGGCCACTCGAGTTTGGCGTGAAGATCGCCAGCGACAACATTCAGGCGTTCGAATAGACCTTGGCCGACGGATTCGATGTCGGTGGCCTCGACGTTAGGACCCGCTTGATCGAGATGCGGACCAGCGATTTGATTGGCAAAATGACCACGCAGACGCGGCAATTCCCTATCGAGGCGGGCTAGTTCGAGTTGCGATGAAGGCGAGAACCAATCCACCGCGCCGAGCATGACGCCGGCGCGCTTGGTGTTCAATTCCACGGGGATGGGAGGATGAGTTTGCGGCTCGATGGGATTTTCGATGGTGGCGATCAGGATGGCGTCTTTGACTACGGCGATAATTACGCGTCCGGTGGCGAGATTGACTACGATTTCTTCGCCGGGGGTTTCGGAAACGTCCTGGGCGCCTGCAGGTTGGGCCAAAATTAGTAGGGCGAGGAACAGCGCTGACAGTGCTGCGGATCGTAGCCATTTGCGCGAAAAATTACGGTGCTGAGGAAGCCACAGCATAATTCGACGGTATCACAAAATGAAGCAAGGTTGGGGCGCCGGTCGGCGACGGAACCGGGCGCATCAGTGTCACAATGCGCCAGATTCTAGTAAAATCTGAGAGTAGAAGAACAAACCTGTTGGGAAACTGGCAATGGGAATTCTGAGCGCATTAAAAGGAGGGGGTCTGAGATCCCCGAAGAGCGTTAAGCATAAGGGCAAAGCGGTAGCGGAAATAATCGAGTCGCACCAGCGCTTCGTGCGCGGAGACGAAAGCGGCGCGCGAGCGGATCTGGTGGGTGCGGATCTGTCGCGCGTGAATTTCGAAGGCATGAATTTAGACCTGATCAATTTTCAGGGAGCAAACCTGGAGGGCGCAAAGCTTTATAATGTGCGGCTTTCGTCGGCGGATTTGAGCAAGGCGAAGCTGCGGCGCGCCGACTTGCGTAAGGCCGATTTGACAGAGGCTAACCTGAGCGGAGCCGATCTGACGGAAGCACAGGTGGGAGGAGCGGAGCTTTTTCGCACGGACTTGCGGCAAGCGATTTTGCGGCGCGCGAATTTCGGGGCGGCAAATTTCCGGAGCGCGGAGATTCGCGGGGCGGACTTTACGGGGGCGGACCTGCAAACGACCATCCTGCGAGAGACGAATCTGGAGGGCGTGGACCTTTCGGGCCTCGATTTGAGCACGACCCTACTGCCGCCCGGTTACCAGGTTGCGGCGGGCGCCAAGAAGTAGCGCCGGCCTTCGCGTTGCTGCACACGCGGCAGCGGGCGTACGAAATCTGCTTCATTTCCGATGGCTACGGTATTCTGTCCCCACGAAACTTCAAAGGACTTAACACAGAGTTCACAGAGTTAACGGCTGAGTGCACGAAGACCCTAAAGGAATTATTACCGCAGAGACGCAGAGTGCGCAGAGGAAGACGCGTGCGACTCCAGCGCGTTGCGCGTCCGTTCTCGGCGTCGAGATAAAGCGAAAAGCGATGGCGAATCAGCCTTTTATTTTTGTGGAAGACTACAAAATGCCCGGCGGTTGGGTCGGGGCCGAGCAGCACGAAGCGCGCGCACGGGCGTATTGCGAGATGGCTGAGCGCGGGCAGATTCTTTTTTTCCGCGAACTTCCCTTCGATTTGCCTTTGGAGGATCAGAAATTTCTGCGCGAGCAGGAATGGACCGAATTGCGGATGCACAAGAACGTCTCGTACCGTCCGAGCGAAGATATTTTACGCGGCGTATCGGGGAACGCGGCGACCGTGGAGCGGCTGCATTCGATCATGCGGAATTACAGCGCGCGAATCATCGAGTTCGTCGGGAAATTTCTTGCTCCGTATAACGGAAAATGGAACCTGGATTTCGCGAGTTTTCGGCCGATGGAGGAAGAAGACCGCGATTTGCCGTTGCACAAGCGCAATGACCTGCTGCATGTGGACGCCTTTCCCAGCCGTCCGACGCGTGGCGGACGCATTTTGCGGGTGTTCACGAATCTGAATATCTCGCGGCCGCGGGTATGGAATACAACCGAAGATTTCGCGGCGCTGGCGCGGCAATTCGCGAAGGCTGCGGGGCTTCAGGAGATAGCAGAGGACGATTCGTTTCTGGGCCGCACTGTGCAGAGTCTTGGCGCTAAGCTGGGATTCGGTGTGGCGGGGCGGACGCCGTACGATATGTTTATGCTGCGTTTTCACGATTTTCTGAAGGAGAATGCGGCGTTTCAGGAGAATTGCCCGAAGACGCGGCTGGAATTTCCTCCTTTGGCAACGTGGGTGGTTTTTACGGACGGCGTGGCGCATGCGGCGATGTCCGGACAGTATGCGATCGAGCAGACGTTTCTGATTCCGCCGCGGGCGTTGGTTGCGCCGGAGGCGGCGCCGTTTCGGATTCTGGAAGAAATTGCTGGAAGGCCGCTGGTTTCGTAATACAACCCTGAACAATCCGAAACCTTTCGTGGCGAGCTGGGAAGTACGACCGCAGCGTGAAACGCCCTCGCCTTACTGCGACGGATCCAAAACGGTGTGCGTGGACGGCGATATAGCTCGAGAGGCGGTGGAATTCGCAAGGATGTCTTCGTGGCGGCACATTTTAGTGTTGCAGCGATGGCGGTCTGAAGACCGCCGCTACAAATTCAAATGCGAGCAGGCGAGTAGTTTTGGGGACCGTGGTTCAGAGGTGGATTGAGCCGTGACGCCGCTTCGCGGGGCGAAAGCGGGGGCGCGCCCCCGCACTCCATATGGAACGCGCCGATATATGGACCGCCTTCGCGGCGCTGACAAATGCTACGGAGTCATTCTTCCTTTAGTTAGATAATCCTGCGACGGGACGCCGAAGGCGTCTGCTACGCGATTGAAAAATGCGAAGAGAGCGGTGATGTAGACGGCTTCCGCGATTTGATCTTCTTTCCATCCGGCATCGCGCAATTTCTGAACGTCTGTGTGGGTGGAGCGTGCCGCGTCTTTGGTGATCAATTCGACGTAAACCATTAGAGCGCGCTCGGCTGGCGTCAGTTGCGCTTCATCGAGCTTGCCTTCGAGGATTGCTGCGACGCATTGATCGGTGGCTCCCTGAACACGCAGGAAGTAAGCGTGGCTGTCCAGTCAATACGGGCAGCGATTCAGAAAGGAAACGTAACTGGCGATCATTTCCTTGTGGCGGCGGGTGAGATGGCCTTCGGAGAAATGAACTTTATTGGAGAATTCAACGACTTGGCGAAGGAAATCGGGACGCGCTCCGAAACATTTGATGATGCCGGGAACTTGCTGGCGGCCGGAGCCGGCGCGCCAGAAATCGTGAGCGGCGGCGAGGTCGCCGGTGGCGTCGGCGTCTTCGGTGATGCGGATTTTGGTGTGAGGCTTTTCCGGAGCGGGATCGGAATTCGCGCCTCTCAGTTTCTCTTTGTCGTCCATCATCATGCGTAAATCCTTTTGGGCATTTTGTTTCGACTTCCTTAGCGTTCAAGCGAAAAGCAGATCCCTCGCTGCGCTCGGGATGACAACCACTTCACTTGATCTGGATTCTTAAGGCTAGCGTTTTCTAATCCAACTGTACATGGGCCAGCCTGCCGCGACTACAGCGCAGCCGAGAATTGCTTCGCGGGGGCTGCGGACGGCTAGGAGCACTAGCATAACGACTACGAGAACGAGGAACGCTACGGGCGTAGCCGGATAGCCCGGAGTGAGAATCGTGGATGGGAGTTGCTCTGGACGGCGGCGAATTACGAAGAGGCCTGCGACTGTGATTCCCAGGAAAAGTACGGTGACAAAAAAGAAGTAGGCGATGATTTGCTCGAACGAGCCGAGCGCGACCAGAATTGTAGCGACGATTCCCTGCACGAGCACGGCGCGCGCGGGCGTGCCAAAGCGCGGGTGAATATGCGCGACGGATTTGAGGAAGACGGCGTCGGCAGACATCGCGAAATAAACGCGCGGAGCGGAAATCATGAAGGCCGCCAGGCTGCCTCCCACGCAGACGACCACGATGGCGGCAAAAACGATTCCGCCGGCGGGGCCGAAGAGGACTTCGCCGGCTTGCGCGACGAAAGTGGCGCTGGAGCCCACTTTTTCGATGGGAACGAGATAGATGAAGATCGCGCTGATGGCGACGTACACGATGGTGACAGCGATTACACCGAAAGCTAGGGCGCGAGGGACGTTGCGTCCGGGATCGCGGACTTCGCCGGAGATTTTGGTGGCGTCCCACCAGCCGCTGAAGCAAAAGAAGGCGCCGACCGTAGCGGCGCCGAGCGCTGGAACCAGAGCAAGCGCGCCGGGATGCGGTGCGACGAAGGGCACGAAATTTGTCCAAGAGCCAAGGCGAAACGCGAGCGCCCAGACGGTAAGAGTGACGAGGACCGCGAATTTCAGCCAAGTGATCCAGCGAAGGAAGCCTGCACTGATGCGCGTGCTGAGAATATTCATGATGCAGACGGTCCAGATGGCGGCGATCGCGGCGAATTTTACGCCGAGCGGCGACCAGCGAAAAATGTAGCCGGCATAAGCGGCGAGGCCGGTGGCGAATGCGGCGGTGAGGCCGGGATCGAGGACCAGGAGACTCATCCAGCCGTAGAGAAACGCGAGGCGCGGGCCGAAACCTTCGCGCAAGTAGACGTACGCGCCGCCGGCGCTGGGAAAGCGCCCGGCGAGTTCGCCGAAGCAGAGCGCACCGCTGAGCGACATGGCGCCGACGGCTAGCCAGACAATCAGCAGCCAGAAGGGCGAGCCGAGAGATTTGGCCATGTCGGCAGGAGTGAGAAATATTCCGACGGCGATGGCTTCACCGGCGACGGCGGCGGCTGCGGAACCGAGGCCGAGTTGGCGGCGGAGTTCTTGGTCGGGTGGTGGCGCGATTCCCGCGCTGGATGAGACGACGTGGGCCAGTGGCGATTCTCCCGTTGTTGCAGGCGCGAGAGTGCGATTGCGTTTGCGCCGAGTGATGGATGGTTAGGCGGCGTTTATATTACACGCGCAGCGACGATAAGCCGAGAGGATGGAGGAACGGACGAGTTTCGGTGAGTTCGCCCGACGGTGATGGTTTTGGGCGATCGCAATGGCGCAATGAAGCGCGCTGCTACAAATGCGTTTGTGCGCACTGGCTGACGCGGGCACGGCATGCCGTGCCCCTACCCTGAGATTTGGGATTGGAGAAACTCAGGGTGAATTGCCCTGCAGGTCGATTCACAAGATTAAATGCTAAGAGCCGGCGAGACGCCTGCCTACCGGCAGGCAGGCTGGCGCTACAACCCCCGGCGAGCGTTCGCGGAATCGAGCGAAGAGTTATTTGCCGGTGGCGAATTCTGCGGGGTCTTCGCCGTAGGCGTTTGCGCCGCGGGGAGAGAGGGCGCGGCGGCGGGTTTCGATGCCGAGGCGCTTGATTTTTTGATTGAGAGTGGAGAGTGGGACCTGGAAACGCTCGGAGGCTTCGGTCTGGTTCCAGTTGGTGCGTTCGAGCATGTCCACGATGATGCGGCGCTCGACTTCTTCGAGAATTTCAAAGAGCGAGGGAGCGGGCCCGGAGCCGCCAATCTGTCCGGGAAGCGGCGGCAAAAATTCCGCGAGCTGCAGGCGGACACCGCGCACGATTTCGCGCGTGCGGACGGGTTCGGGGAGCAAGTCCGCGTCCATGGATTCTTGCGTGGAGAGGACCACGGCGCGTTCGACGACGTTTTCGAGTTCGCGCACGTTGCCGGGCCAATCGTAGTCCATCAGAAGCTTCATGGCCGCGTGAGTGAAGAGGCGCGGCGGCTTGCCGTTGTCACGGCAAAATTGTTCGAGGAAGCGGCTGATCAAAAGCGGGATGTCTTCCTTGCGCTCGCGCAGCGGAGGGAGATGAAGCGAGATTACGTTCAAGCGATGGAAGAGATCTTCGCGGAAACGGCCTTCGCGAACGAGCTTGGTGAGATCTTCGTTGGAGGCGGCGAGGATGCGGACGTCTACTTTGATGGTGTCGGTGCCACCGAGGCGCATGAATTCGCGTTCCTGGATGACGCGCAGGAGCTTGGCTTGGGTTTCCGGGCTGACCGTTGAAATTTCGTCGAAGAAAATCGTGCCTTGATCGGCGACTTCGAAGAGGCCCTTTTTGGAAGCGATGGCGCTGGTGAAAGCGCCCTTCACGTGGCCGAAGAGCTGGGATTCGAGCAGGTCCACGGGGATGGAGCCAGTGTTGACGGGGATGAAAGCTTTATCGGCGCGCGCGGAGGCGGAGTGGATAGCTTTGGCGATGACTTCTTTGCCGGTGCCGCTTTCGCCGGAGATCAAAACGGTGGAGCGCGAGGGCGCGACCTGAGTGACCAGGTCGAAGACGGCCTGCATTTTGTCGCTCTTGCCGATGATGTTGGGGAAATTGTAGCGCTGCTTGAGGGCGCGCTTGAGCTGGACGTTTTCATCGCGCAGGCGGCGGCCTTCGATGGCGAGAGAAATTTGCGCGATGAGTTCGTCGTTGGACCACGGCTTGGTGATGTAGTCTTGCGCGCCGCCTTTGAAGGCCGCGCGGGCCATATCAATCGAGCCGAAGGCGGTGATGAGGATGATGGAGAGCTGCGGATCGCGGCGGCGAATTTCGCGGAGCAGTTCGAGGCCGTTGCGATCGGGCAGGCTGACATCGAGGAGCATCAGATCGAACGGATGATCTTCGAGTTGCCGCAGGCCGGCCTCTCCGGTTTCGGCGAGAGTCACTTCAAAACTTTCGGAAGTTAGGAGCGCTTCGAGACCTTCTCTGATTTCGACTTCGTCATCAACAACAAGAATAGAACCTCTAGGCATGAACTGGCTTCCTGGCTACGGGAAATTCCAGGCGGAACGACGTCCCCTTACCCGGTGTTGAGCGCACGTCTACTTTCCCGGCGTGCTCCTTTATGATGCCGTAGCTCACCGAAAGACCCAACCCGGTGCCCCGTCCGGTGGCCTTGGTTGTGAAGAATGGATCGAAAATGCGGTGGAGATGCTCGGGTGAAATGCCCGAGCCTGTGTCTGTGACTTCAATTTCAACAGAACCATTTTGCGCGGCGGTGCGGACTTCAAGCATGCCGCCCTGCGGCATGGCGTCGCGCGCGTTCATGAAAAGATTCAGGAAAACTTGCTGCAAGCGCGTGATGGAGCCCAGGACGGGCGGCAATTGCTCGCGATAATTTTTGACGACGTTGACCTGCGCGGTTTTGAAAGGATGCTGCACCAGCGTGAGGGTTTCTTCGAGGATATTGTTGATATCCACTTCGATAAATTCGGCGGCGCCGGTGCGCGAGAAATTCAGCAAGTTGTTGACGATTTCGCTGGCGCGAAAGGTTTGCTTCACGATGCGCTCGATGGTTTTCTGGCGCGGATCGTCGGCGGGAATCTGCTTGGCGAGCATCTGGATGTAATTCGAGATTACCGCGAGAGGCGTATTCACTTCGTGAGCGACGCCAGCGGCGAGCAAGCCGAGCGAGGTGAGTTTCTCGGTCTGGACCATCTGTTCTTCGAGGCGGACGCGCTGGGTGATGTCGTCGAGAAGGATCAAGCGGCCGAGGCGGGCGCCGCTTTTGCCGACCAGCGGCGCGATGGAGGCGTTGACGACGAGATGGTGGCCGGCGCGCGTATTCAGATGGAATTTGTAGATGCCCGAGACGTGATCGCTCGAGGCGCGCGAAGAAATTTCAGCGACCAAATCCTGCGGGAGAACGTCGTGCAGCTTGCGGTGCAGCGCTTCGGAGCGTGAGATGGCCAGCAAGTCTTCCAGCTGCGGATTCCAGGACTCGATGCAATCTTCGAGATCTATTGTGACGACGCCGATTTTCAGGGACTCGACGATATTTTCGCTGAAGTCCTTCAGGCGCTCGATTTGCATCGCTTTCTGTTCGAGCGAGTGGTAGAGGCGGGCGTTTTCGATGGCGATGGCGACGTATCCGGCGATGGTGAAAAGCAGCTCGAGGTCGTCGCTCGAGAGATAGTCGCCGTCCACGGTCTTGCCCAGACCGAGAATCGCGACGGAGCGTTCGCGGAAACGGCAGGGGATGAAATAATTGAGGTCGAGTTCTTCGAGGGTGCGGCGGACGGGTTCCGACTCCTCGGTGGCGGCGCGGGCTGATTCGAAGAACAGGCAGCCGCGTTCAAAGGCTGGGCGGGCTGGGTCCAGGAACGATAGATCGAGAGGGCCTTCCGGGCGCAATCCCATGGAACGGGAGAGGACAAAACGGCCGGGAGCGGAGGGGTCTTCCAGGAAAATCGCGAGGCGATCCACGAGCAGGGTTTGCGAGACGCGGTCGAGCACGGAACCGACGAGAGGCTCGAGGCGAACTTCGTTGGTGAGCGCACGGCCGAACTCGATTAACGTGCGACGGTAGTCCAGACGATCGCGATAGAAGAAGCGGTCGAGGCGCGTTTGCACCCATTCGCGCAATGGCTCGATGAGGAAGGCGGCTACGACAATGGCGATGATGCCGCCGGCAGGGCCGGTCGAGAGCCCTGGGCGATGGAAGAGTTCGCCGATCAGGGCGATCATCGCGAAATAAATGCCGACGACGGCTGCCGTTGCGAAAGTGTAAGAGAGGCCGCGCTTGAAAATGATGTCCACATCCATCAGGCGGTAGCGGATGATGGCGTAGCCAAAGCAGAGCGGAATCAGCGCAAGCGAATACACCGACAATTTCATCCACGGTGGCGGGACCAGGCCGAAGACGTACGGCACGATATAGAAAAGCGCGAAAGGCAGACTGCCAGCGAAAGCGCCCGCGGTCACCCACTTCAATTGCTGGCGCAATACGCCGCTGGGCGCGCGGCGGAAGCTGAGAAGGAAAATGAACGCGGCGATGACGAAATAAATTCCGAGATTGGCCTGTTCGATTTTATCGAGCCAGTAGCGCGTCCCTATGGAGGGCAGGAAATCGAGCGTACCGTTAGCAATGAAGAGATGAAGAACGAAAAGCGCGAACGGGAAGCTGTACACGGCCAAAAGCTTGGGCCAGAGCCGGCCACGACGCTCCGGAAAGACGAGCGCGAAATGCACGAGCAGAGCCGGCTGCAGCAGCAGCGCGACTACGTTGGCCCAGTAGATAATCCAATCGAAGGAGTTCAGTTTGCCGCTGTAATGAAAACTGTATAAGACGAAGGAGACCAGGCAGAAAATGTAGAAATGGATCGCGCGGGGCGCGTTCCAACGGCGCACGAAGATGAACAAGCCGATGAACAAGTACAGCAGCGCGGTGATGCGCAAATAATTTTCAATGGACGAGGGGTTTTCCTGCGGCGCGGTGACTAGCGGTGTTTCGAAGGTGCGACCGTCGCGGCGCAATTCGTAGCGGATTTCGGTCCAGGGGCCGACGTGGAACAGGACGCGAGTAACGTCCGTGGAGCGATGGATGGCCATGCCGCGGACGGATTCGACGATATCGCCTTCTTTGATGCCGGCTTTGGCGGCAGGTGAATCAGCGACTACGTGCCAGGCGGTGACGCCCTGGGCAGAGTCCATCCAGGTGACGCCGTCATCGGGGAGAACGAAGTTGGAACGCTGCTGGTAGTTGAGAATCGGCGAAAACGACAGCTGCCAATGTGAGGAGCGCCAAAATAACCGCTCCGAGCCGCATTCGCAAGCTATCGTTCATGCAAGTACACCAGTATCCTTCAGGCAGGATATGTTAGCACGTCAGGTTCCAGCGAATCACAGATTCCAATTTGCGTAAGACGCTTATTTGCTTTCGATTACGGACGGACACCAATCCCGAATCCGACCGAATCCTATTTGTGGAAGATGGCGTCCCGATTACCGTATGGGGCGAACTATCTAAAACTGGAAGCTCAAACCGCCTCGGAAGAAGCGATACGTGGGCACTAGGACGACTTGGCCGTCGGTGGTGGCAAGCGTGACATAGCCTTGGGCCAGCAAATTGCCACAATCGGCTAGAATCTCGGCATGTCCGGGGATGAAGCCGGGGAGCTTCTGGCGAATCTGGATGCTCAGGTAGGGATCGAGGTGGTAGATGGATTCACCGTAGGAATCCTGCTGAGAAACCGCTGAGCCGCTGATCCATTTGTAGCCCGAAACGATCTTGGTACCCGTGCGCGGGATCTTCGCAGTAAACCGAGCCGCGGCGCTGATTCGATATTGTGTGTTCAACTCGTTGCGCAGCGCGGCCTCGACCGGACTCTCATTCGGAGCTAGAACCCCGCCGTAGGCGTAGATCATCGTCATATCGAGGTTGCCGGAGAGTTTTTGCTGGTAGACGAGGCGGGCGCCAACGGAACTCAATTCGCCCGCATCGTAGGCAAAAACATCGGAAAAGTAGTCCGGGAGGAAGTCGGGCCCGGAAACGTTGCCGCGTCCGAAGACCGCGGTGTTCGCGGAGCGATCGTGGAATACGGCCGCGGTGATACTGGCTTTCTTGTTCAGGTCATGCTCGACGGCAAGTTCCTCGTGCATGTTGTCTTCGAGGACGGGCCGGTTCCCGTGAAGCAGCAGGGTCGGAAACGCGTCGAGCTGGTTCAGAGTTGACTGCAAATCTCCAGGGGCGCCCGAGGAATCCTGCCAAGAGTTAGTGCTGACCAGCATGGAAGCCTGCCAGGTGGGGCCGAGGCGTACAGCAACCTCGCCACGGGGCCGGAAGCTGGTGGTGGTTCCCTGCAAGCCCGCAGCGATGAAATCGGCTCCGTAGCGGATGCTGACGTGGTCGCCAAGCTGGAACGAAGAATCGTGGGACATGCGCAGGCCGCGGAAACTAGGGCCTGCGGCACCGAGGCGCGACTCGCGGAGCAATAGAGTGGTGACAGAGCCGGAGCCCATTCCGAAATCGCTGGGAGGCAGCCATTGCGTCACGAAGCCGCCCGCTTCGGACGTTCCGGAGTAGCTAAACTGGCCGGCCATCAAGAGGCTGCCTAGATCACCGAGACCGTAGTCGTAGGCAAACGCCGTTCCCGGCGAATCGGCAACATTGGAAATCGAGCCCGGATGGTCCCCGCCGGAGGAGAATTCCACGCGGGTGCGGTCCTGCTGATTCTGCGAATTATCGAAATGGTCGGAGCGGACGCCGAGAGTTACGTCGCCATCCTGCCAGCGCAGAACCGGGCGCGTGGCGGCGGAGGCACGCAGCACCCAGCTCCACTCGTCAGAAGAAACCTGCTGGTCCGGTTGGCGGCGTAATTTTTCGAAAGAAGTGAAGACCGAGCCGAGCACGATTTCGAGCAGCGTGGTGTGCTGGTTGCTGACTTGGATATCCGGTTCGATGACGGGAAGGAAGCCCGCCAGGGTTACTTTTACTGAGTAAAGGCCGGTAGGCAGCGTGACCGTGGAGAATCTGCCGCGATCGTTGGTGAGAAGCTCAAACGAAATGTTGCTGACAAGCTGGTCGGCGGTAATCACCACGGTAGCGCCCATCTGCGGTGTGCCGGCGGAATCAACCACCACACCCGTGATTTTGCCCGTGTTCGGCGCAGCAAGCAGAGACGCCGGAATCGCACACAGGCCTAGGCAAAGAATGATCCCGAGGCCCAATGCGCGAATCATCGAGCGATTCACGGAGTTTTACCTCCCTTGCGGTTGTGGCGAGGAGCCGGCGGCGCGAACGGTGAATTCGGACACCGGGGTGATGGTTTTCTTTGCCAGGTTATCGGTGACGGCTACTTCCAGTTTGTACTTCCCCGGCGAAAGCGAGCCGAGAGTGATTACGTTTTCAAGCGTGAGTTCCTGGCCGTGCTGGGGGAGCTTGTCGTCGCCTAGATCGAACTTGAGCACGGGGTTGGTGTCTTTATCCTTCATGACGCGGTACTGCACGGTGGCGTCAGGCTTATGGGTCTTGTCGTCAACTTTCAGGTTGTAGACTTGCAGGAAAACGCCCATGTGATCATTGGCGGTGAAGATGGCGTCAATGCGCGGGCGGACCTTCACGTCGCCGAGGACGAATTGGCCGAGGCCGATGTCCTTCGAGGAAACGCGGAGGATTTCGTCGGCGAGAATCAGCGTGCTGGAGGAAAGGCTGTCGTCTTCAAAACGCGGGACGGCCAGGCGAGTATTCACGACGCCAACGTTGCCGTTGTTGATGTCTTTCAGCACGATATCCAAGCGATAGAGGCCGGGAGTGAGTGGAATCGCTTTCTGATAGATAGATGCGGTTCCCAAAGATTGCTGAAGCAACGCGGCCGGAACATCGCGGCGGACGGTGTCCTCAAAGGTGTTCACAATGCGGCCGCTGAGGCTGGTGACTCGGCCGAAAAGATTTACCGAGGCGGAGTCCACGCCATTTTTTTCCTGGAAGCTGAGCTGGCGTGTGGGAATTTGAACGGTGATTGGGACGAGCACGGTGTCCGAAGTGATTCGCAGGAAATCCGTACGGTACTCAAACTTGATCTGATCGCGAACCAGGCGCGAAGTGGAATATGCTTCGAGGTCCTTGAATTTTACGGGCGGCGCTTGCTGGATTTTCGCGTAGAGGTCAAGGCGCGAGAATTCCTGCATCGTTTCAGGAGTCATGCCGCCTAGCGGCGCGGCCATGTGCGTGCCGTCCGTATTGTTAAACCTGTCGGTCTTGCTGGAAAGACCCATGGCTTCCATTTCGGTGAGGCCGGCGCCGGGGACGTAGGTCAACGCATCCTTTTCGCTGGGGTCCATGGTGAGGTGATACTCACCGCTCATCGTGGGGTCAACGAATTCTAGTTCAACGTTTTCGCCGATTCCTTCGAGATAGCGGTAGCGCCAATCCTCGAATGGATAGGTGGAGGTCTCGCCGCCGCCTTCTTCCGCGGGACGGTCGTAACTGCCGCCCGATGGATGCGACTGAATTTCATCGGGAGGGCCCCACATGATGTAGATTCTGCCGCGGTCGGTCTTCCAGCCGGGGATGCCGGAAGAATAGTGTTCGTTGGTGTAGGCAATGCGGCGGTAGTGCTCTTCTTTAAAAGTGTTTTCAGCGGAGTCGGGGTCGGGATTGCGGCGCTGCCAGAAGGCTTCGATGAATTGTTCGCGCTCTTCGTTGGTTTGCAGATGAAGGAAGGCGCTGCGCTCTTCGGGAGAAATGATATAAACGACATCTTCGTTCAGCCACTTTTTATATTGGGAATCGAGTTCGTTGAAGAGATCTTTATCGCGCTTGGAACGTTGCTTGGCAGCTTGCTTCGCGGTTTTTTTGTCGTTTTGGTCCGGTTGCGGATTTTGCTGAGATTCGCCCTGTGCGAATGCACCGGGCACGCACACCAAGCCGCAAGCTAACGCGGCGAAAAGAAACACCTTGACCCCAAAACGCATAGTTTACGCCTTTTCCCCGAGGGCCAAAATTCTAACCTGTCCGCTGGTACAGGTCAACCAAACTTTCCCCCGTGGCCACTTGGTCCATTGGAATCCTGGACTTAGCGGCGGGTTGCCTTGGAGGTTCGAATAAGTGCGCCAATCAGCATATGGGGTCGGCGGTCCGACGGGTTTTGGTTTTGATGTGGGAGATTTCGGGGTCGATTTCCGGCACTGCCGACCGGCATAGTGAATTTTCGGTTGGAACCCGATGCGCAGCGTTGCCGCTATTCTGATAAACTGCGATTGGTCTAGAATAGCCTGCGGCTCCTTGGTTGCCGCCGGGCAGGTCTCGGCGGGGCGATCCGAGCGACCATTCAGGGAGTTGCGAGCATCTGACGACACGGACCTCCGAATTATCATATTGACACCTGCCATTCTGTGTGCAGACGCGTCTAACCGGGAAACATTTAGGGCCAATGGCACGTATTCATTAGCGAAGATGGGGTAGGTTTGTCACCCCGCGAAGAGCAGGTCTAAGGGTTAAAGCAATGAAAACATGGCAGAAAGTCGGGATAGGTGCGGGTGTCGTCCTGGTACTGGGGGGGATATCCTGGTTCAGCGTATATCAGGTGAACAAGGGTGTTGTGACGGTTCAGACGGGCCGCGTGGTGAAGGAAGACCTCACGTCCATCGTGACTGCATCGGGCGAGATTCGGCCGAGGAATTATACGAACGTCGAGGGAGAAGGAATCGGTAAGATTACGCAGATTGTGGTGAAGGAAGGCGAGCAAGTAAAAAAGGGTGACGTGCTGCTGAAGCTCGAAAACATTCAACCGGGCGCGGACGTGGCGGCCCAGGAAGCGGCGATTGACGCGACGGAAGCGGGCGTGCGGGCGTCTGCAGCGAATTACGATTCGGCCGTCGCTACCCTGGCGCAACGGCAGGCGGATCTGGAGAAGGCGCGATTTGATTGGCAGCGCAGCCAACAGCTTTACAAGGAGCAGCTGATCGCCAAGTCCGATTACGACGCGACCAAGGCGAGTTACGACGGAGCGGTGGCCGCGCTGAGCGCCAGCAAAGCACAAGTGGATCAGACTCGCGCCGCGCGGGAGCAATCACGGTACAACCTGAATCAAGCGACTGCCGTGCTGAAGCACACCAAGGATGTGCTGCGCAAGACTACTTACGTGGCGCCCATTGACGGAATTGTGAGTTACATCGCAGTGCGCGTGGGAGAAAACGTGGTGCCCGGCATTCAAAACACCGAAGGCAGCATGTTGATGACGATTTCGGACATGAGCGTGGTGGGCGCGGAAGTGAAAGTGGATGAGACGGACATCACCAACGTGAGAGACGGCGACGCGGCGGATGTGACGATTGATGCGCTTCCTGGAAAACTGTTCAAGGGGCGCGTGACTCAAGTGGGCGACGAGGCCATTTTGCGTTCCTCGGGACTGGCGGCTACCACGCAGACCACTGCAAATACGCAGGAAGCGCGCGATTTCAAAGTAGTGGTGACGCTGGATAATCCGCCGGACGGGCTGCGACCGGGACTTTCGGCGAGCGCAAAGATCCAAACGGCACACAAGAACGGCGTGCTGACGATTCCGATTCAGGCGCTGGCGGTGCGCACGAAGGCGGACATTGAAGAGGCGGAGAAAGGACATGGAGGCGACGTGACTTTGGCGGCATCCAAGCCGCTGGCCACGGGAGAATCACAGCAAAAGATCGATGTGCAAGGCGTCTTTGTGGTGCGCGGCAAGAAAGCGGAGTTCGTGCCGGTGCAAACGGGAATCACGGGCGTGACGGACCTGGAGATCACCAGCGGTTTGAAAGATGGCGACGAGATCGTGATCGGAAGTTACAAAGCGCTGCGCACGTTGCGGCCGGGCGCCAGCGTGAAAGTAGATAATTCCGCGCCGAAACACGAAGATTCGGTAACCTAGGCGAGGAGACCGAGGAGCACATGCCAATGGCCGTGGAAGACGTCAGCGCCCCGCAAGGTTACCGGCAGGACCTCGTTGACACGGGCATCGTAATTCAGACGCAGGAACTGTGGAAGACGTACGAGATGGGCGCGGAGCAATTGCACGCCCTGCGCGGCGTGAACATTGAGATTCACAAGGGCGAGTACGTTGCGATCATGGGTCCTTCCGGTTCGGGAAAATCCACGCTGATGAATTTGATTGGATGCCTGGACACTCCGACGAAGGGGAGTTATTGGCTGGCTGGCCGGCTGGTGAGCCAGTTGGACGACGACGAACTCGCTTACATACGGAACAAAGAGATTGGCTTCGTTTTTCAGACGTTTAATCTATTGCCCCGCGCGACGGCGCTGCACAATGTGGAACTGCCGATGATTTACAACGGCACTGCGTCCGAAGAGCGGCTGGGGCGCGCGAAGAAAGCGCTCGCCCAAGTGGATCTGGCGGAGCGCATGATGCACAAACCCAACGAACTTTCCGGCGGACAGCGGCAGCGCGTGGCGATCGCGCGCGCGTTGGTGAACAATCCCTCGATCTTGCTGGCGGATGAGCCGACGGGAAATCTTGATTCGCAAACGGGCGAAGAGATCATGGGTCTCTTTGCGCGTTTGCACGAACAGGGCAATACGATCATTTTGGTGACGCACGAATCGGATATCGCGGCGCACGCGCATCGCGTGATCCGGTTACGCGACGGCAAAGTGGAACGCGACGAACGAACGCGATAGATAGGCTTTGGTGTTGTGACGCGGCGGGAATTTGCAGGCGCTGCGTTTTTCCCCACAAAAATCTTCATGGATACGGAAGTCCCTTCCCAGATTTGATTTTTTTCTAAAGGAACAGTCTGCGCTGTGGGCGAATTGTTCGTGCGCAGTATTCGCGCGCGGGTGAATTCCGGCGCGGGGAAAACGCTCTTGACACATAAGCTGTAGCTTATGTATTGTGGGGAACGATGAATCGCACTGGCGTGGTGCAAGTGACGATGAATGCCGGCTCACCCCGAGCGGCGCGCCGCATCTTTTTCGCAATTAGCGATCCGACGCGGCGCCAAATCCTGGATTTGCTCTTGCGGTCGGAGCGCTCCGTGAATGATCTGGTGCGGCCGTTCCGGATGTCGCAGCCCGCCATCTCACAACATTTGCGGATCTTGCGCGAAGCGGGCCTGGTGCAGGTTCGCCGCGTGGGGCGCGAGCGACGTTACCGACTTCGCGGCGCTCGGCTTCGCGCGGTTTACGATTGGGTGTCGCATTACGAGCGCTTCTGGAACGAGAAGTTGCACGCGCTGGGTGCATATTTGGATGGAGAGGCTGCCGAGGAAACGGAATGAGTCGCGACCTGCACTTTGAGTTTGTGTATCCGCACCCTCCGCAACGAGTGTGGAGAGCATTGACGGATTCCGCGGCGATTGCGAAGTGGCTGATGCCGAACGATTTTCAACCAAAAGTGGGTCACAAGTTTCAATTTCGCACGAAGCGCCGGCCGGGTTTTGACGGCATCGTGAACTGCGAGGTGCTGGAACTCGAGCCGCCGCGCAAGCTGGTTTATTCGTGGAAAGGCGGCGGGCTAGATACCACGGTCACCTACCTACTCGAGCCGGCGCCAGAAGGGACGCGGCTTGGTTTCGATCATTCCGGATTTCGAGGCTTGAAGGGTCTGATGGTGAGCCGCATGCTTAGGAACGGATGGAAATCCAGAATTCTGGCGCGGAATTTACCGGCGGTGCTGGAATTTGTGGATGACGAGGGATTTCATCAACCACCGGACGGCGTGATCCCAGGTTGCCATGGAGGGACTTCAATAAGGAGAGAAACATGATCACACATGTGGGCAATGTGAGCGTTTATGTGCGCGATCAGCAGAAGGCATTGGAATTCTACCGGGACAAGCTCGGGTTCAAAGTGCTGCGCGATCAACCCATGGGTCCGGGCGCGCGATGGATTGAAGTGGCGCCGGACGGCGCGAAAACTCATCTGGTGCCTTTCACGCCTCCGGGGCAGGAAAGCCGAATCGGAACGTTCTCAGGGATTGTTTTCGGTTGCGACGACATCGCGCAAACGTGCAAAGAGCTGGCCGCGCGTGGAGTGGAGTTCAAACACATGGCAGAAAAGCAGCCGTGGGGCGGGATGATGGCGCAATTTTACGACGCGGATCACAACACTTTTGTGTTGGTCGGCAACTGACGTCAGCCGGGGCGGACTTCGCTCATTAGTGCGAGGAGATTTTTGTCTGGATCGCGGAAGAAGGCCATCCAGAGATCGTGGTCTGGCATTTTGGCTATGAGGTGAGGTTTTTCGACGAGGTCGGCGCCGTGTGACAAGAGAGAGCTATAGGCGCTGTGGATGTCGTCCACTTTGAAATAAATTACCGAACTTCCGACGGCTTCGACGCGATCACCGGATGGGTCCTCGGGAACATCCAGCATCAGGCGCACGCCGGCGCAATCGAAGAACGCCAGATTAGGCACCTGGAACAGGAATTTCATTCCCAGCGTATCGCGGTAGAATGGCACGGCGCGCTCGAGATTCGTCACTGGAACGGCAATTTGGCCAATCACGCCGAGATGTAGTGGAGTTTGGGGCATCGAGTGTCTTCCTGGCGACGCTGGCTGGGAGCACTATTCTAGCGTTTAATTCGAGAAAAAGTTACGCGCGAGGAATAAAACATTGGCGGGGCGTTCGGCGAGGCGCCGCATGAACCACGGATACCAGAACGAGCCATAAGCAATCAACACCGCCGAGCGATAGCCGGCCTGCGCCAGGCGCAGTTGTTCGGCGCGCTGGATTCCGTAAAGCATCTGGAATTCGAGCTGAGCTTTCGGTACGCCTTGGGATTCGGCCCATTCCGTAATTTTTGCGATCAGCGCGCGATCATG
The DNA here is from genome assembly GCA_963834215.1 of uncultured Acidobacteriota bacterium. GTDB lineage: Bacteria > Acidobacteriota > Terriglobia > Acidiferrales > UBA7541 > Palsa-295. The sequence continues at coordinate 313,840 of CAWIAM010000012.1, forward strand.
AGTGGCGATGGCTGCGCGCACGCGCGCGCGGCGGGCTTCGGGGCTAAGTAAGGCGCTGCGCGAGATGAAGGTAATTTTCGTCCACGTCTTTCTTCACGGGATAGGCGATCTCCGCCGGTTCGTTGTAGGCACCCTTCACCAGCCGAATGGCCGCGCCCATGGGGATTAACGCGTCCAAATCTTTTTCTGTGCGATAGAGATAGGCCTGCAGGCAAACGCCGACGTTGGCGTGAACCATGCGCGCGCGGCGATAGAGCTCGAGCGTGGCGTCCACGTACGGGCTTTGCTCCATGTCTATCCAGAGAACTTTTTCGGGAGGCGTGTTGGCGATGAGCGCGGAGAGATTCTCGTAGCAGAATTTGGGGTCGAGGTCGAGCCCGAGCTGCGTGAGCTTCACGGAAATTTCGGTGGGAAGTTTCGCGGTGAGAATGCGATTGGTGACGTCGAGATAGTGCTGCGTGACGTGAGTAGCTTCGTCGCGGTCCGTGATATTTTCGCCGAGATGAGTTAGCACCGATTGAATGCCGCTGGCGGCGAGCGTGTGCGCGGCAGAGAGCGCATCGTGCACGTCTTCGCCGGGCATGAAGCGCGTGACGGTGCGGCGCATGAACCCGAAACGCGGAGCGTGTTCGCGCATCCACGGGCTTTGTGAAGCCATCAGAATTCCGCGCCGCAGCAGACCCATTCACATGCCCCTTTTCGGGTGCTGATTATTGTGGTGATGAAAGCGTTTTGATCAGCCGGTAGTAGAAATCCACGCCATCGTAGAACGAAGTGACGCGGATGCGCTCGTCGCGGCCGTGCGAGCGGTCGTCATCCACGTCCATGAACAAGCCGGGGAGGCCGTAGGTGGGCAGCCCCGCGGCGCGGGAAATTGCGCCGTCGCTTGCGCCGGCGTCCATCACCGGCACGATCGGAACGCCGGGCCACATTTGACTCGATACCTTTTGCAGCGCGTTCATCAAGTCCGGGCGCAGGGGCGAGGGCGGGTTGGGAATGCCACCGGAGGCGAGGCCCGTGGCGTGCGTGACGACTATTTTCGGATTGTCGAGAACTTTCACCAGCGTGGCTTGAATTTCGTCTGGAGAATGACCGGGCATGATGCGGCAATTCACATTGGCGCGCGCCATGCCGGGCAAGGCGTTATTGGCATGGCCGCCTTCGAGGCGAGTGGCAACGCAGGTGGTGCGCATGCGGCCATTGTAAAACGGGATTGCGGAGAGCCGGGTGATTGCGGCGGGATCGGGCGGATCCCGGAGGATAGCCTTCATATCTGCACCGGTTTGCCCACCGAGAATTTCTGCTTCGCGCGCGAAATAGGTGCGCGTGACTTCATTCAGCTCGAATGGAAATTGATAGTGCTCGAGGCGCGTGAGTCCTTCGGCGAGCTCGTAGATTGCATTTTCGGAAGTGGGCAGCGAACTGTGGCCGCCGGGATTGGTGACCCTCAGGTCGTAGTCCTGATAAAGCTTCTCACTGGCTTGAATGCCGATGAGGATGTGTTTCCCATTATCGAGTTCGAAATCGCCGGCATCCGGATTGATGACGTATTCGGCCTCAATCATTTCGCGATGATTTTTGAGCAGCCAGTCAACGCCGTTGGAGGTGCCGCCTTCTTCATCGGCGGTGAGTGCGAGGATCAGGTCGCGGTCGGGCTTGTAATTTTCCTGCTTGAGGCGAATGAAGGTGGTGACGAGAAATGCGTCGCCGTCTTTTATGTCGCCCGTGCCGCGGCCGTAGTAGTAGCCGTCCTTTTCGATGAATTGGAAGGGGTCCATGGACCAGTCTTCGCGGCGCGCTTCGACTACGTCGAGGTGACAGATGAAGAGAATCGGTTTTTGGGCGCCGGTGCCGTGAATGCGCGCGACCAGATTGCCTTTGCGAGAATTCGGTCCGAAGACGTGAACGTCGTCGGCGGGAAAACCGGCGTCGAGAAGGCGTTTGGCCATGGCGTCGGCGGCAACCGTCGTGCTGCCGACCGAATCGGTGGTATTGATTTCGACTAGCTGCTTGAAAATATCGTGCGAGAGCTGCTTGGTGGCGTCATTCACCTGCGCAGGCAATGTTCTGGCGCTGAAAATGCACACCAGCACCACGATCGCGAAGGGGGCCCTAAATTTCATTTGTTCTCCCAGGAAAAGAACGTTTGAGACTAGCAGACCCGGGGGCGACGGTCAAAATGGCGGAGGCGAGAAAGGATTGTCTTTGGGCGATTCGAGCAGGAAGATGGCGTAGCGATAGACTTCGAGTTTAGTGAGGTCGTTGACCGCACCGGTGACGAAGATTTCGCTGAATGCGGCGTGGACAATGTGCGCCTGGTCTTCGGGCAGCAGGCCGAGCAGTTCGCCGAAGCGATTTTTGGCTTTGGAGAATTCGTCGGATTCCTCGGGAGTCAGCGGACGCTTGGTTTGGCTTTTCTGCGTGTAGCTTTGGTAGAACTCGTAACGGAACTGCTTTTCGTAGAGCGCGGCGTAAGCGGATTCTGGAGTCCCCGGCTTTTTATCCGACGCGGCGAGAGCCTTGGCGGTGAAATCGTCCAGCGCCTTTTGAAAATCACCGAAATTTCCGCGCGTGCCCATCAGCGGGCCTTTGCCGCTCTTGCCTAGAACCGCTGCGAGATGGGTGGTGCGCGCGTCGTAGCATTTTCCGTAGGTTGCGATGGCGCGAAGCGTGTTGTCCGCAGCGGCGTGCGCGGATTTCTCGTTGAAGTACGTGACCCACTCCTGTGAGGTCTTCTGAAGTATTTGCGCGCAGGTGAGGCCGAGGCGATCGGGTTCGGCGGGTTTGGGCCGGGGAGATGTTGTTTGCGCGGCGATTGCCGGCGCCAGGCAGATTGAAATCACTGTCGTGACGAATATTTTCATTGGCGAAGTTTTCCTCTTCCTTCCGCCCTACTGAGAATTCGCGAACTTCAATTCAAACAGATCCAGTTCCTGTTCCAGCCGGTGCAAGACCTGGTCGTTTATTTTATTGTGATTGCGCAGATTGAGGAGCGCCGCACGCTGCAAGGCCCGGATTTGCGTCGAAAGTTCGCGGTAACGCTCGTAATCCTGCGGGCGGTACCCGGTGTCAACGGCATGATCACCCGGCAGAAGATTCAAATGGTGGTGCTGCACTCGGATTAATTCGTCGTAGACCGGCTTGAATTCCGGCAGATCCGTGTCGCGCGCGTGTTCGAGATAAGCAAGCGCGGCATCAATCATCGCGTAACGGGCTTGCTCTTCCTCCGGATTCCGCGCGACGGAGCCGGACAAGCCCAGGCGGCGAATGATGAACGGCAGAGTAAGCCCCTGGAGAACGAGCGTCACAAAAATCACACAAAACGTGAGGAAGATGATGACGTTGCGTTCGGGAAACGGCGTGCCATCGTTCAGGAACTGCGGGAGCGAAATCGCGGCCGCCAGCGCCACTACTCCGCGCATGCCGGTCCATCCGAGCACAAAGATATAGCGGGGGTCAGGCAATGATTCTTGCTGGTGCAGAAGCCGCCGGCGAATCCAATTGGACGCCCAGCCGCCGGGATAAACCCAGACCAGGCGAAGTAAAATCACGACGGCGCTGAACAGCAGGCCGGTGACCAGCAGGCGGCTGAGGCTTATCGTGCGGATTTCGGCAAGGATGTAGGGCAATTGCAGGCCGATGAGGATGAAAACGATTCCGTTCAGGACGAAGCTGAGAGTTTCCCAGACGGCGGCACCCTGGAGGCGTGCTCGCGTGGAGAAGAAAATCGAGCTTCGATGACCGAGATAGATGCCGCAGGCAACCGTTGCCAGTACGCCGGAAGAATGCAGGCTCTCGGCGGTCAGATAGACTACGTACGGAGTGATCACCGTGATCGTGATTTCGATCGGCGCGTCTTCGATCTGGCTTACCACCCAAGCTACGAACGCCGCCAGCGCCAATCCGATGAGAATGCTGCTGCCGATCAGATAAAAGAGGCGCAGCATGCGTTCGGAGAACGGGGGCGTGTGGCCGGTGACTACAATCGCTATGGTGATTTGTAACGCCAGCAGGCCGCTGGCGTCGTTGACCAGGCTTTCTCCTTCGATGATGTCCGTGATTCTTTGCGGCAGGCCGAGGCGGCGCCCGATGGAGGTGGCGGCGATCGCGTCGGTGGTGCAGACGACCGCGCCGAGAACGAGGCCGAGCTGCCAGGTGAAGTGCGGGAGAATCCAGCGCGAGGCGATCGCTACGCCGTAAACCGTGAAGCTCACTAGGCCGAGCGCGAGCATCGAGATGCTTACGAGGTTGTAGCGAAAATCGCGCCAGGAAGTCTGCGCGGACGCGGAAAAAAGCAGCGGCGGGAGGAAGAGAAGGAAGACGACGTTGGGATTCAGCTCGATGTGCGGCATGCGCGGCAACAGACTTAGCACGAGGCCGGCGATTACCAGGACGATGGGGTAGGGCGTCTTGAAGCGCTTGGCGAGTACCGGCGAGAGTGACCACGCAGACCAACAGCAACAGAATGATCGGCTCGGCGCGTTGGATATTTTGCCCGTACATGCCTTTGTCGGACGATTACGATATCTCAGATGTCTGCGGCGGGCACCTACTTCTGAGCTGTTTTTTGTGGCACGGCTCGGCTCGGAAATTTTGGCGCGGTTATTTGCGGCGGGCGCGTCGAGATTTTGACGGGCGCAGGAGAGCGCGCTCGAGCAGGAAATCAATGGCGCGGCCGAGACGGCGGATGCGCGTGTCGGTCCCCTTCGCGGAGTCGAACCAGGCGATGAAATGACGGCGATGGCCGGCCGGGAGTTCCTCGAAAGCTTGGCGCGCTTTGGAATGTTCTTTTAGCGCGGCGCGCAGGTCGGCGGGGACGGGCAGCTCGCGCGAGGCGAGATCGAGCCGGAGCTCGACGCTCACGACTTCGCCCGCATCGGCGCGTGCGGCCTTGCGCAGAGCCGTGTTGATCTGAATGCGATAACGGCCGCCACCGGCGGGCGTGAGCGTGACGCGCGCGGTGCGTCCATTCACGATGGCGACGACGGGAATGTATTTTGGTTTGGCGGGTTTTGATGATTTTGGTGGCTTGCGCTTCGCGCTTGCGGGTGCGTGCTTGCTGGCGTGGAGCTGTTTGGCCAACGCGTCCGCGATTTCTGGCGGCACGTCCACGTGGCGCATCATCCAGATTTTATAAATCGTCGCGAGAAATTTGTGCGCCCGTGAGGGCATCGCGTGGGTCCTTCGTCAACAGAAACAAAAAAGGCCGCGAACGCTTTTGGCGTTGCGGCCTTTTAAATTTAATCCTGGCGGTGACCTACGTTCCCGCGTCGTTTCCAGCGCAGTATCATCGGCCCGGCAAGGCTTAACTTCCGTGTTCGGGATGGGAACGGGTGTGACCCTTGCGGTAAGACCACCAGGAAACTTGTAATCGAAACTCGAGATCGGAATTCGCAGCGGGACGCAAAGGCCTGGCTGCGAAGCGATGCTCAGAGTTTCGATGAGCAACTGAAGGAAGTTGGTAACAACAAACCGCTAATTTTCCACTTGAGAATATTGCAATGTGGAAAAGCTGCTTAACTCTTTCCACGGCGTGTGACCCTGAAGCGCGGACGCGAAGGGAAGGAACCCTTCGTCGCGTTGCTCCTCAGGGCGATTATCTTTGCGGATAATCGCGCGTTGGGAAAGTTTTATGGTTAAGCCGAACGGCCGATTAGTACGGGTTAGCTACACGCATTACTGCGCTTCCACCTCCCGCCTATCAAAGTCGTAGTCTTCGACTGGCCTTCTTACCCCCCCGCAGGAGGGTTGGGAAACCTTATCTCGAGGCGAGCTTCTCGCTTAGATGCTTTCAGCGATTATCTCTTCCGGACTTCGCTACCGAGCTATGCCACGGGCGTGACAACTCGATCACAAGAGGTCCGTCCATCCCGGTCCTCTCGTACTAGGGACAGCTCCTCTCAAGTTTCCTGCGCCCACACCAGATAGGGACCGAACTGTCTCGCGACGTTCTGAACCCAGCTCACGTACCGCTTTAATAGGCGAACAGCCTAACCCTTGGGACCTTCTACAGCCCCAGGATGCGATGAGCCGACATCGAGGTGCCAAACCTAAGCGTCGATGTGAACTCTTGGCTTAGATCAGCCTGTTATCCCCGGCGTACCTTTTATCCGTTGAGCGATGGCCCTTCCACGCAGGACCACCGGATCACTAGATCCCACTTTCGTGCCTGCTCGACCTGTGTGTCTTGCAGTCAACCCGGCTTATGCTCTTGCACTCCACGGCGGGTTTCCAATCCGCCTGAGCCGAGCTTTGAGCGCCTCCGTTACCATTTAGGAGGCGACCGCCCCAGTCAAACTACCCGTCTGGCCGTGTCCTCCACCCCGTCTAGGGGTGCAAGTTAGAGCGACAGAACTATCAGGGTGGTATTTCACCGTTGCCTCCCTCCCAGCCGAAACCAGGAGATCCCAGGCTCCCACCTATCCTACGCAGGCAGTACCGTTAATCATGACCAGAGTGCAGTTAAGGTGCACGGGGTCTTTCCGTCTAGATGCGGGCATCCGGCGTCTTCACCGGAACCACAAATTCGCCGAGCCGTTGGCCAAGACAGTCGTTCGATCGGTACGCCATTCGTGCAGGTCGGAACTTACCCGACAAGGAATTTCGCTACCTTAGGACCGTTATAGTTACGGCCGCCGTTCACCGGGGCTTCAGATCAGGCCTTCGTTGCCTTGCGGCAACTAAGCCCTCCCTTTAACCTTCCGGCACCGGGCAGGCGTCACCCCCTATACGTCGTATTCGACTTAGCAGAGAGCTGTGTTTTTGTTAAACAGTCGCCGAACGCATTTCACTGCGGCCCCCTCGGGCTATAAACCCTAGCGGGGCACCCCTTCTCCCGAAGTTACGGGGCTAATGTGCCTAGTTCCTGAGCCAGCGTTCTCTCGAGCGCCTGTGGATATTCACCTTGTCTACCTGTGTCGGTTTGAGGTACGGGCACCATCTGAACTCCTTAGAGGTTTTTCCTGGCAGCGTGAAATCAGAGACTTTGCGGCCGTGTGGCCTCGGACCCGGTCTGACTGTTGAATGACCCCGTGGATTTTCCTGCGGGATCCAGCTTGCACCGAGACATCGGGACATCCATCACCCGACTCCCCTATCCTTCTGCGTCACCCCATCGTATAACGTTCAAATGGCGGGACAGGAATGTTGACCTGTTGTCCATCAGTTACGCCTCTCGGCCTCACCTTAGGACCCGCCTAACCCTGAGCGGATTAACCTTCCTCAGGAAACCTTAGACTTTCGGCGACACGAGTTCTCATCGTGTTTATCGCTACTTATGCCGGCAGAGTCTCTTCCGTTGCGTCAAGTAGTTCTCTCGATCTACCGTCGAACACAACAGAATGCTCCCCTACCAAATAACGCCACCCGGAGGTGTCGTTAATTTCGCAATTTCGGTCGCAGACTTAGCCCCGTTGGATTGTCGGTGCGTGAACACTTGACCAGTGAGCTGTTACGCTTTCTTTAAAGGATGGCTGCTTCTAAGCCAACCTCCTGGCTGTCTGTGCGCTCACACGTCCTTTCCCACTTAGTCTGCAGTTGGGGACCTTAATTGGCGATCTGGGTTCTTTCCCTCTCGACCACGGAGCTTATCCCCCGTAGTCTCACTCCCGTACTGTTGTACACGGCATTCGGAGTTTGATTGGATTCGGTATCCTGGATGGGACCCTAGTCCATTCAGTGCTCTACCACCGTGGCAAATCATACGAGGCTGCCCCTAAAGGCATTTCGGGGAGAACGAGCTATCACGGAATTTGATTAGCCTTTCACCCCTACCCTCAGCTCATCCGAGCGATTTTCAACTCACACCGGTTCGGTCCTCCAGTCGCGGTTAAGCGACCTTCAACCTGGCCAAGGGTAGATCATCCCGCTTCGCGTCTATTCCCACACACTGAGCGCCCTATTCGGACTCGCTTTCGCTACGGCTCGCTTTCGCTTAACCTTGCGTGTGAGAATAACTAGCCGGCTCATTAAGCAAGAGGCACGCCATCAGGCATTTCCGGATCCGAAGACCCGGCATAGCCCTCTGACTGCTTGTAAGCATACGGTTTCAGGTTCTATTTCACTCCCCTCGCAGGGGTGCTTTTCGCCTTTCCCTCACGGTACTAGTTCACTATCGGTCGCCAACGAGTATTTAGCCTTGGAGAGTGGTCTCCCCGGATTCCCACTGGGTTTCTCGTGCCCCGTGGTACTCAGGATACCGCTTCGAGTCCGGTAAGCTTTCGGCTACGGGGTTTTCACCCTCTTTGACCCTGCTTTCCAGCAGGTTCACCTAGCCTCCGGATTGGTAACTCTACTCACGCGGTCCTACAACCCCGGGGTATAAATACCCCGGTTTGGGCTGTTCCGATTTCGCTCGCCGCTACTTTCGGAATCTCGTTTGATTTATTTTCCTCCAGGTACTGAGATGGTTCACTTCCCTGGGTTGACTCGCACCGACCTATGTATTCAGTCGGCCGTAACCTGGTTTTACCAGGATGGGTTTCCCCATTCGGAAATCCCCGGATCAAAGCCTGCTTGCGGCTCCCCGAGGCTTATCGCAGCTTGCCACGTCCTTCTTCGTCTGTTGGCGCCAAGGCATCCACCGTACGCCCTTAGTAGCTTAACCATAAAACTTACCCAACAC
>CAWIAM010000013.1:0-183169 GCA_963834215.1 uncultured Acidobacteriota bacterium
GTGAGTGCCGGGGGCGTCGGCGGGGCTGACGCGTTCCGGGGTGGTTGCGGCTGCTGCTTTTGCGGCGGACGCATCGAGCGGAACGCGATAGAGATAGCGTTGCGTCGCGTTTTCGGGCGAAGCGATGAAGTAGAGCCAATTATTTTTTTCGTCTGCGCCGCTGATGCTAATGACGTCGTAGGCGCCGGGCGTGAGCAGCTGGACGGTTTTACCGTCGCGCGAGACTAGGTAGGCGTGGCGCCAGCCGTCGCGTTCACTTAGCCAGAGAAAATCCCTCCCGTTGTGAATCCACTTGATTTCGTCGTTGATGTCTACCCAGGCGGGATCCTGATCGCGGAAAATTTGCTGGACGGCGCCGGTGGAGGCGTCGGCTAGGAGAACGTCATTGGTATTTTGCAGGCGATTGAGATGCTCGATGGCCAGTTCGTTAGGGCTTTCGGCCCATTCCATGCGGGCGATGTAATTGTTGCGCGGGTCGCCGGGGACGGACATCCATTTTGTTTCGCCACCTTGCGCGCTGACGACGCCTACACGCACGGCGGAATTGGTGGTGCCGGGAATCGGGTACGGAATATTGAGGACCGAGGGATAGACGCCGAGTCCGGGATAGGGAAACCCGGTGACGATTTCCTTGGGCGCGCCGAGATTGTAGATGAGTTTGAAAATTCCGACGTTGCTGGTATCGAATTGCCAATAGGCGATGCGGCTGCCGTCGGGACTCCAACGGAAACCGTCGCGGACGTCGAGTTCTTCTTCGTACACCCAATCGGAGGTGCCGTTGACGATGGTGGCGGAGCCGTCGCGCGTGATTTGGGTCATCGTTCCAGTGGCGACATTTTCGACGTAAATATTATTGGCGCGGACGTAGGCGACCTGCGAGCCGTCGGGCGAGAATTTCGCGAACATCAGGGACGATGGCGGGGCGTCGCCGCCAAGTTTACGCAGGGATTTTGTGTGGAGGTCGAGGACCCAATAGTCGCCGCGGGTGTTGCGTCGCCAGACTTGCGCGGTATTGGTGTAGAGGAGGACTTTCGATTTGTCTTTGGACAAGAAAAAGTTCTCGAACTCGAGCGGGGATTTTTCGTTCGGCGGAATGAGCTGGGAGGCGGAGACGAGGACTTCGCGCTTTCCTGTGGCGGTTTCAACGCGGACGATGTCTCGCGCGTCTTTGACGGCGGCGGAAGGCTCGACGGTGGTGTAAGAGGAGCCGTCATCGAGCCAGCGGGCTGGGCCGAAGTATTTCACTTCGAAGTCGGGCGAAGCGTACATACGGTGGAGGAGCTGGTCGGAGGCGGAGGAGACTTGGGCTTGCAGCGGGGTGCCGAAGGGATACGCGGCAGCAGCGCAGAGGGCGAGGATCAGGGCCAAGAAGCGGCGGCGGGTGTTGTGTAACGGGCAATTCGGTGTTTCCGAAAAATTACGATTCATCGCAGTCTCCTGCGGAGGTGCGCGAGCGAAAAGCAGATCCCTCGCTGCGCTCGGGATGACTTTCCGTTACTTTTTCGGCAAGGTGCAAAGCCGTGGCCTTACGGAAGGCGTTCGCGACATGGGTGCTCGTCAAGAATTCGACTCGCTATTTTGTGAAATGGCTTTCTTCGATTTTCCGGCCGTTCTGCGGCTGAACGGGGCGGGCGTCATCTGGGTAGAGCCTGGCGAACCTGGCAATTTGCGCGGGGGAAGCTTCGATGGGAGTTTTCAGGACGTACCACTTGATGCCCTCGCTGCAGGGCGGAGTGGTGAGCGAGCCGTCAAAGACGTAATAATTCTGATCGCCGGGAAGAAAATCGGCGGCGTTGAAAACCATTTTTTTGTGTTCGACTGGCTTGCCGACTTCGGTGGGGATGTAGTTCCAGAGCTGGCCGAGGAGCGGATTTTCGTTGCCGCTCTTGATGAGGATGGCGACTACGGCGGCGCGCCCGGCGGCGGAGTCGATGTGAACGAGATGCAGCTCCATATCGTATTTTTTGCCGTTGATTTCCGTTTCGCTGGGGTGATGGAAATGAAATTGAACCAGGGGCAGCGCGATGCCGTTGACGGAGATGCTGCTGCCGGGTGCGTATTGGATCTGGATGGTGTGGCCATTGTTGAGGATTTTCAGCGGGGAGAGTTGGTAATCGAAATGGATGGGTGCGAGGTCGGCTGGGGCGGCGTCCACGATATTGAGCGGAGACTGATGCTGGCCGGTTTTGCAGGTGGCGAAATCGGGAGAGAGGTCGCCCCAGTGGTCGGGGCCGTCGGCGCCGGAATAGCTCCAGTGAGGCTCGTGGTCGGCGTGTGCTTGGGTGAGGCGGGATGCGCGGAGACGAGGAGCGCGGTGGCGATGCTGAGAACCATTGCGATTTTATTCGCGCGGATGATGGACATCGCGAGGGTCTCCTTTGCGACGAAGGAAACGTAGCATCTCATTTTGCGCGGGAATCTTCAACATGGCGGCGTTTGCGCGGCTCTTTAGTTTCGTGCAGACGTAAACACGCCTTCGCTATTTCAGCGGCGTGCCGGAAAAGGCGTGGATCAGCCACTGGCCCTTGCTCTTTATCCAGACCTCACCGACAGCCATGTGAAATTCCGGCTTATCGCCAGGGAGGGTGACGTCGGCGAGGTAGGTGACGAGGGCAGTGTCAGCGCCAACCGGAATGACGCGAAACTGTGAGAGCTTGTACCCGGTGATGGGCTCTTCGATCATTTGCTGCACGGTAGGCCGGCCTGCGCGGAAGGAACCATCGGGCCCGAAGGAGTGGAAATCATCGGCGATGACCGCGTCGTTCGATGGCGCGTCTTTGTGTTTCCAGGCTTCCCATTGGATGAGCAGCCGCGCCTGGATTGCGTCGGTCATTTCCGGTATTGAAACGTTTTGCGGTGAGTGCATGCTTGTTCCTTTGGCGCGGAATTTCAGGATTGCGACGGCGCCGGCAAGTATCAGAAATGCGAAGGCGACAAGGAGTAGTCTGGCACGAAGATTCATCGAGCGACCTCCAAGAAATTATGAGGATACTTCCGGGAAAATCGGTACGTCAATGCGCGAGGAGCAGCGGAGGTTGACCGGAAGGGCGGGTGGGAGCAGAGTTAGATTTTCTCTGGAGGCAATGCGATGGCGACAGAGTGTAGTCATATGGATCAGATCAAGCACGTGAAGCCCAGCGCGAAGGGATGCGAGGAATGCTTGAAGATGGGCGACACCTGGGTGCATTTGCGGGAATGTCTTTTCTGCGGGCACGTGGGGTGCTGCGATTCGTCGAAGAACAAGCACGCGACGAAACATTTTCACGCGACGCATCACGCGATTATGCGGTCGTTCGAGCCGGGGGAGGATTGGAGATGGTGTTATGTGGACGAGATGATGGTGTGACGAATCACTCGCGGCCGTGCCACGAACCTTCCATCGAAACCCCAAGGACGGCTTCAGCGGCTGAAGCCCGCCCTTCCAGTCACGTGATTCATGTGACGCGGCGATTTGAAGATTGAAGGAGGGAGATGACGAGAAAACTGGGGGCGGGCTGCGTCCTTTATATTGTGCTTGGCGCGGCCGGGTTTGCGCGCGGACAGACGCCGGCGCGAGGGCAAGAGGGGGCTGCGGAGGCGCGAGACGAGGAGGGAGCGCAGCAATTTGCCGAATTTGGCGATTTCAAATTGCAGAGCGGCGCGGTGATTCGCGATTTTCGATTGGGTTACCGGACGGCAGGGGCTTTGAACGCCGAAAAATCGAATGCGATTCTGTGGCCTACGTGGCTGGGCGGCGACTCGCAGAAGCTGCTGCAATTCGCGGGGCCGGGCAACGTGGCGGATACCGCGAAATATTTTGTGGTGATGGTGGACGCGATTGGGGATGGCGTTTCGAGTTCGCCATCGAACAGCAGGACTCAAGCGCGGCTGAAATTTCCGGAGTTCACGATCCGGGACATGGTGGAAGCGGAGCATCGGCTCGCCGTGGAGGTGCTGGGGCTAAAACATCTGCGCGCGGTGGTGGGAGTTTCGATGGGAGGGATGCAGACTTTTGAGTGGGCCGTCGCGTATCCGGATTTCATGGACGTGGCGATACCGATGATGGGTTCGCCGCAGTCCACTTCTTACGACAAATTATTGTGGACGGCGCAGATTGACGCTTTGGAAATGGATCCGGAGTGGCGCGACGGAAACGGGACGAAGCCGATGGTCGCCGGATTTGGCGTCTTCAGTGAGATCGGTTCGATGGCTAACAGCTCGCCGGCATTTCGCGTGGCGAAAACATCACCATCGGAATTCGCGGCGTTTTTGGCCGAGACGCGGAGATCGGAAACTTCGGATGCGGGCGGGGCTTGCGACGTGATCCGGCAGAGGCAGGCGATCATGGCGTTGGATGTGGCAGGGGAATTTGGCGTGCCTTTGGACCGGGTGGCGCGGCGTGTCCACGCGAAAATGCTGGTGATTATTTCGCCGGAGGATCATACGGTGAATCCGGCGCCAGCGCTGGCGTTTGCGGGGGCGATTGGGGCGCCGGTGGTGACGCTGGAGTCGGCGTGCGGGCATAACAGCCCGTCGTGCATTTCGGTGGGGCCGATTGTGGCGAGGTTTTTAGAAGATCCCGGATCGGGAAAGAGTGAGACGTTGCGGTAGGAGATGAGACAGGCGCGGACGAATATAAAGATGAGATGTGTCGCGCCTACGGCGCTCGGATGTTTTCTCGCGATATTCCCAGCGCTCACGCGCTGGGCTAATTTCTGCCGCGCCTCCGGCGCTGGTTCGTGAGGGACGGGCGGTGCAGAAAGATTTTGAGATTTTCTTCCGCATGAAATCCGACACATTGGTGATTGTTAATCCGTCGTCTGGGGGCGGATGGGCTTTGCGCGCGGAGCCTGCGGTCCGGAGTTTGCTTGCGGAGCGCGGATGCGGCGCGGAATTTGTGCGTTCGAAGAGCGCTGAGGATATTCGATCGCTTGCGGCTGGTGCGGCTGCGCAACGATTTCGGTATGTGGTGGCCTTGGGCGGCGATGGAGCTTTCCATCATTTGATCGAAGGCGTGCGCGGGACGGATCTGGTGGCGGGATTTTTTCCGGCGGGGAGTGGAAACGATATTGCGCGGGCACTTGGGATTCCTTGCGACCCGGTGCGCGCGGCGGATGCGTTCTTGCGGGGGCGTCCGCGTGTGGTGGATTTGGTCCGCGTACGATTTGATGATGGGCGCGTGGCACATTATATCGGCGCGGGCGGAATGGGACTGGACGCGGAAGCGGCGCATCTAGCGAACACACGATTTAAGGCGTGGCCCGGAGTGTCGCGTTATATGGCTGGGATGTTTACGGTATTTTTTCGCGAGCCGTTGCTGGAGTTGTCGGCGGAGATTGATGATTTGGCGTGGAGCGGTCCGGCGCTTTTCGCGGCTGTGGCGAATTCATCGAGTTATGGATCAGGCGTGCGGATTGCGCCGGATGCACAGATGGATGACGGTTTGCTGGATGTGGCGATCGTGGGAGATGTGAGTTTGCTGCGTTTGGTGGAGGCGATTCCGATTGTGTTGAGTTCGGGGGATCTGCGCCGATTTCCGGAGGTGATGCGTCATCGGGGGCGGAGGATTTCTTTGCGGGCGGATCGCGCGGCGATGGTGCATGGGGATGGGGAGGAGTTGGGGGTGTCGCCGGCGGAGTTTGAGGTGGTTCCGGGGGCGGTGAGGGTGATGGCTTAATTCAACGGCGCCACAGATGAACACTGATTGACACAGATAAAGGCAATTCTTGGGGAAAACCGAGCACGCGGGCACTTTCGGTTTGCGGCGGTCTCGTTACACCCTCGGAATACGTAGCGATGCGGATTGAGCGGCATGCTTCGCATTTAATTTGGGTGGAGAGTCTGCATTGGGCAAAGCGGTGGCTCGCCGCCGCACTCCATATTGGGCTGGGCGCGGTTTGCTTCGAGAGTTTCAGGGCGAGCGTGCTGGCGGCGCTTAGGGATCTAGGCGCTCTTTTTCTTGCTTAGTTTCAGGACTACTTCTATGTCGCGGCGGCTGTCGAAGCTGCTTACTGTGCGCGTCGAAGAGGTTAGGCCGTCGTGTTCGGCGTGGATTTCGTAGTCCACGTTGGGATCTAGGCCGCTGAAGCGATAGGTGCCGGTTTCGTCGGCGATATAGGTCTTTACGGATTGCGATTTCACGTTCTTCAGGTAGACGACGCTGGAGGGAACGGGGTTTTCGTTCTTATCGACCACGCTGCCGTGCAGCGTCTTTAATTGAGCTTCGGCTTTCTTCTGGGCTTTCGTTTCTTCCTGAGCGCGCGACGGAACGACTGTGACTGCGAAGAAAATCAAAAATAATGCTGCGAAAATCGTGGGAATTTGGCGAGTCTTCACGGGGTCCTATTCTTTCCAGCACGCAAAGCTTGTGCTGGAATGGCAAAACCTGCGGCCGATTGTGCAGGGAGGTCGAAAGCGACGGCCCAAGTACCGGCACAACAACTCTAAGATGATGCCTGTGGGAGAAAAGATGCGAGCGTGAAGAACGAGGCGGAACTATTCAGCCTCCTCTTCCTCTTCCTCGTCTTCTTCCTTGGCGACGGAGCCTTCTTCTTCGTCGTCATCCTCGTCTTCATCTTCATCTTCGGAGATGACGATGAGGTGGACGGGATGAGTTTGCGTCACTTCCAGCTCGACGTCGCACTCCGGACAGCTGAGGATTTCGCCTTCTTCGACTTCGTCTTCGTCCAGGTCTATTTCAGTGTCACATTCGGGACATCGGGTCACGGTAATTCTCTCCTTCCTGAGTGTACGACTACTGGCGGGTTATTATATACCGCCACTGTCAAGCAAACGCGAGAGGGGATGTGTAAAGGTGACGGGCCAAAGAGAATATCCGGAGCGGCCGCTGGTAGGCGTGGGCGGCGTGGTGATTGTGGAGGGACGGGCGCTTTTGATCAAGCGGGGCGGGCCGCCACTGGCAGGCGAGTGGTCCATTCCGGGCGGAATGCTGGAATTGGGGGAAACGCTCGACCAGGGCGTGCGGCGGGAATTGGCGGAGGAGACGGGGATCGAAGTGCATGTGCTGGATTTGATTGAGGTGTTCGAGCGAGTTTTTCTGGATGACGACGGAAGGACGCAGTACCACTTCGTGATTCTGGATTATTTGTGCGAGGCGGTGAGCGGCGAGGCGCGGGCGGCCAGTGACGTGACGGATGTGGCTTGGGCGCGGGAGGAGGAGCTGGCGGCGTATTCGTTGACGCCGACGGCTACGCGGGTGATCAAGCGGGCGTTTGAGATGTGGCGGGGATTAAAAACGCCACGGAGGCATAGAGACACAGAGAACTGAATGGAAAATTCTTCGCTTGCACCTGCTTGCTTTTCCCGTACTTTGACTTTTGTCTTATTTTCTCTGTGCCTCTGTGGCAGATTTTGCGGCGTCAGCTGGCGGCGGCTTCGGGGAGGCGGCCGAAGCGGCGTTCGCGGCCGCGAAAATCATCCACGGCGCTGGCTAGATCGGCAGCTTCGAATTCGGGCCACATGCGCGGGGTGAAGAATAGTTCGGCGTAGGCGCATTCCCAAAGCATGAAATCGCTGAGGCGGCGGTCGCCGCCGGTGCGGATGAGCAAGTCCACGTCGAGAGCGGGGCCGCTCGAGTGCGTGACTTCGCCGAGGCGCTTGGCGAATTCACGTTGCGAGACTTCGAGACTGGAAACCATCCAGCAGGCGGCGCGCAGGATAGCTTCGCGCGCCGAATAATCCACGGCGATGCGTAATTCGAGCGTGCGGCCGGCGGCGGTGAGCTTTTCGGCCAATTCGATCGCTTCGGCGAGAGACGGCGGAATGCGATCGCGCCTGCCGATGACGCGCAGGCGGACTCCGGCGGCGGCGCAGCCTTCGGCTTCCGCGCGGAAATATTCCTCGAGCAGGACGAGCAGCGCCGCAACTTCGCCGAGCGGACGGCCCCAATTATCGGAGGAGAAGGCGTAGAGGGTGAGGGTGCCGATGCCAAGTCCGGGAGCGGCGCGGACGATGCGACGAACGGCTTCGACTCCTTCGCGATGACCTTCGGAGCGAATCAGGCCGCGCGCGGAGGCCCAGCGTCCATTACCATCGAGAAGGATGGCGACGTGGAGTTTGGGTTGCGCCTGCTGTTGCGACGACGGAACCATTTTCAAAGTACTTTTGTTCATAGAGTGTCCGGGCAAAAAAATTTGGAGACTAAGCTTCGCGGGTGACGCGGATCAGAGCTTCCATGTGGTCCAGATATTTTTCGAGCGCGCGACGACCGGCAGCCGTAAGGCGATATTCGGTTTTGGGCATGCGCCCGTCGAACGATTTGGTGCAGCCGAGATAGCCGGCGTCCTCGAGCTTGCGCGCGTGGACGCTGAGGTTGCCGTCAGTGGCGCGGAGCAACTGCTTAAGCTCATTGAAGGTAAGCGATTCGTTCACGGCCAGCGCGCTGACGATCGCAAGACGCGTGCGTTCGTGAATCAGGCGATCGAGATTGGTGGCCGAATTTTCCGGCGGACGAGCGGACGCAGAATTCTTCTTGGCGCGCTCGTCGCTCTCGGAGTGCTCGCGGCGATATGCTGATGATTTACCCGCCATATTTCCTCGCAATTACGCCCCCAAAAATTATGTGTAATCCGCCAAAGCCGGCCGCCAGGAAGGCGTTGCCCCAATTCCAGGGGCAGAACATGGCGACGGTTCCCAGGACCATGAAGCACAGGCCCATCAAGGGAACGATGCGGATCGAGAAAGCGCCGCCGGTGACGACGCCGGTACCGTAGAGCAAGAGCCATTGACCGGGAATCGGGCCGATTTCGCTCGTGCGCAGATGCAGGATGGTGAGCAGCGCCCCGACGAAAAGAGGTGGCGCGAAACTATAAACGAAGCGGCGGCCCGGGCCAGTGAAGAGCGCGGTTCCAGCCTGGCGCGCTTTGGAGTAAGTGGTCCAACTGGCGATGCCGATAGCGATGAAGGCTTCGGCGACCCAGGTAATCAGCCAGGCGAGCGGAGTAGTTTGCAGTGAAGCGATGGCAGCGGCGCCGAGGGCCGTGATGCCCATGGCGACTCCGCCGAGACCTGGAACGGCGGTGAAGGAACCGGCGCGTTCCATGGTTTCACGGATGAAGCGAAGATTGTCGCGAGCGTGATCGTCAATGGCGACGGGAGCGGAGTTGCGTGGGCGGAGGGGTTCGGGAAGCGCCATGATGAGACGATAGCATGTCGGAGCGTTCTGTCAAGTACTTTGTGTTGTAAAGTGACTTTGGGTTGGGCTTGTTGGGTACTGGCGGCGAGACTATGCTGGGTCGGGCAGAAAATTACAGGGAGGAATACGGAAATGAAGCGACTGGCGATTTTAATGATGTGCGCAGGATATTTGGTGTTGACGGTTTTTGCGCGAGATGCGGCGGCACAAGCGGCGCCTCCAGCGGCGCAGCAGGCAGCGCCGGAGGCGGCGAAGGTCGAGCCGAACCCGGTGTCTTCGGCGGTGCGCAGCAACCTGGAGCGGAATTCGAAAAACATCGTGGCGGCGGTGGATGAAATGCCCGCGGATAAGTTCGGGTACCGGCCGACGCCGGAGCAGATCACATTTGGACACCTGGTAATGCACATGGCGGGATCAAATTTCCGGCTGTGTTCGGTGATCTCCGGGATGGGGATGCCGAAGATGGACGAATTGAAGGAAACGGATCCGAAGGAGAAGCTGGCGGGGGCGCTGAAGTCGTCGTTTGATTTTTGCACGCAGGCGCTGGCGAAAGTGGACGATTCGAATTTGGGCGAGGTGGTGCTTACGCGCGGGACTTTTAGTTTCACGCGCGCGGGGGCGATGATTGCGTTGACGAATGATTTCGCGGATCACTATAGCGCGGCGGCGATTTATTTGCGGTTGAATGGATTGTTGCCGCCTACGGCGCAGCCGCATAAGGATTGAGCCATGTTTGCGGGGCGCGGACTTGGAGGCGCCGGAGCTTGGCTGGTGAAAAAGGCAGTGGCTAGTGATGAGTGGCTAGTGGCTGCGGACTCGCGGCTGCGTGGCGGAATTTTGGCGTTTGTATCGGCGCAACAATGGCGCCCTGAAGGGCGCTGCTACAAATTCCAAACCTGGGCACCAATACGATTGATGTTGCTTCGTTGGCAGTGCCCGGTGCGTCCCGAAATGCGCGGGACGCACCGGCCGCTACATAGGCAAAACCTTAAAGCCGGAAGCGGCATCAGGTGGATTTACGCGTTGGGTAGCGGGCTAGGAGCCAGTTCCAGCGAATGTAAATCAGATCGCAGAACATGATGAAGCTGTCGCGGATTACGTGAACTTTTGTGGCGGGATCGTGGGCCCAGCGGACCGGAACTTCGGCGGTGCGCAGGCCGTGGCGCTTCGCGAGGAACAGGATTTCAGGGTCGAAGCCGAAGCCTTCGATGCGCTGCTGCTCGAAGACGACGCGGGCAGGCTCGCGGCGGAAGATTTTGAAACCGCACTGCGTATCGTAAAACGGCAGGCCAGTAATGGCGCGAACGAAACCATTGAAAATGATTCCCGCCCATTCAC
The DNA here is from genome assembly GCA_963834215.1 of uncultured Acidobacteriota bacterium. Classification (GTDB taxonomy): domain Bacteria; phylum Acidobacteriota; class Terriglobia; order Acidiferrales; family UBA7541; genus Palsa-295. The sequence continues at coordinate 10,472 of CAWIAM010000013.1, forward strand.
GAAGTACGGATTGGTGGATCGAGATGAGCGAGCGATCGAGAGCGCGGGAACCGATGGCAACGTCGTTGCCGGCGGCGAGGGCGGCTAGAAGCTTTTCGATTTCTTCGATCGGGGAAGAAAGGTCGGCGTCGGTGAACAGAGCGACGCGGCCGCGCGATTCGAGCATGCCATGGCGGACGCTGTAACCCTTGCCGCGATTATCACCGTTTGAGATCAAGCGCACTTGAGGCAATTCGCGCGCCCATTCTTCAGCGATGCGCGCCGTGCCGTCCTGCGAACCGTCGTCCACAATTACGATTTCAATTTGAGCGAGTGTGAAGTCCGGGGACAAATCCGGGAGGACGCGGCGGGCGGAAAAATATTCGCGTATGCGCGTGAGAGTGCGCGGGAGGCGAGCTTCTTCGTTGTAGGCGGGAATGACGATGGAAAGTTCGGGCGCGCGCTCGGTCATCCGCGCGGGATTCCTGGGACGGTTTCTTGGTGGCTGGCGGGCCAGCCGTGACATCCGAGAAGCGGCACGAAGCGGCAGACGAAGAGCGATTCTTTTTTTAGGGCGCCGGCGCGCTTGGTGATGCGCAGCAAGTCTTGCTGCTCCGCGTTGCCGACGGGGATTATGAGGCGACCGCCTTCGGCGAGCTGTTCGACGAGTGGAGCTGGCACGGAGGGAGCGGCGGCGGAAACGATAATTGCGTCGTAGGGCGCGCGCGGCGACCAGCCGAGCGAGCCATCGCCTTCTTCGACGCGGACGTTCGAGTAGCCGAGCCGAGCGAGACGTTCACGGCAAGCACGAGCGAGTTCTGGCTGCAATTCAACGGCAACGATTTCTTGCGCGAGCAGAGAGAGGACGGCGGCTTGATAACCGGAGCCTGCGCCGATTTCGAGAACTCGTTCGGAGCTATTGAGCTGGGCGGCATCGGCGATGGCCGCGACCATGAAGGGTTGCGAGATGGTTTGTCCGCCGCCGATGGGAAGCGGCACATCGGAATAGGCAGAGGCGGCCGATTCGGGCGGAACGAATTCATGGCGCGGGACGGAGAGCATGGCGTCGAGGACGCGGGGCGAGCGGATGCCGCGGGCGCGAATTTGGCGGGCTACCATTTCGTTGCGGGCGGCCGCGAAGTTGCTGGTGGATGCGGTGATTGCGGGATTGGCGTGTGCGTTCATCGATATTGTGCGTTGTGGCGGCGAAGGGTTAAATGTGGAAGTTATCATACCGGCGAGCGGCGTTGCTAGTTGGCAGCCGCAGAGGACTCGGGACCCGCGCGAGGTACCGTGGCCGCAGGGATTGAGCCGGCTGAATTAACTTTATCGTGGAATTGCATCCATGGCTGACGTTCGGTACGATTGCTAGATTCGCTTGTCGGGCAAGCGCGACATGGGGACCGGCACTCGAAGAACAGGAGAGATCCAATGAAGCTAGGAGCCATTTTAGTCGCCGCCCTGCTGTCCACGGCAGGCCCGGCGCTGGCGCAAACATCCGCGCCCAACACGCAACAAGCACCACAGCACACGCCGGGGACTCCGGCACAGCCCGGACAAGCCAGCGCGCAAGCGCAATCCGAGGCGCCCACGGAAAAAATCGATCCCGCGAAGGAAGCTGCGATCCGGCATTTGATCGGACTCACAGAAGTTTCCAAGCTGGGGGACAATATTTCGAGTGCGATGGTCGTCCGAGTGCGCGAGGTGATGGGCCGGGCGATTCCTGCGGATCAAGTGGCAAAATTCATGGACGAGTTCACGCCCAAATACACGGCCAGCGCGCCCACGAGCGCTGTGACCGACGCCATCGTGCCGATCTACGCCAAACACTTTTCGATGGAGGATATTCAGGCGCTGACCAAGTTCTACGAGACGCCGCTGGGGCAACGCGTGGTGAAATCCATGCCCGATGTGGCGGAGGAATCGCAGGCGGCGGGGGCACGGATTGACCAGAAGGCGGCGATCGCAACGTTGCGAAGCATGTCTGACGAGTATCCGCAATTGAAACAGATGTTGCCGCCGGATAGCCCGGCTGCGGCGCCCGCTCCCAATTCGGCGCCTGCTCCGGCACCAGCTCCGACCCCGAATGCGCCGAAGTTGTCGCCGCCGCAGCAGTAGTGGGTGGCTTGCGCGGAGCGTTGAAGAGGAATTGCTTCGCGATCGGACCTGAAGGTGGGAATGAAAACGAGGAGGCTCTTTAACTGGGCCTCCTCGTTTTATTTTGTGGCTGTGCGGCGGCGCGGTGTTTGAGAAATGTGGATTCGAGCCTGCGGAAAAATCAGCCGTAAAGAACTGATCCAGCTACAATCCCTCTCGCGATGGACTGGTCTCCTCTGTGGATTTCGCTGGCGACGAGCCTGACGGCGACAGCAGTGACGCTGGTCGCGGGGCTGGCCGCGGCTGCGTGGCGCGAGAATCGCACGGGCGCCGGCGCGGCGTTAATTGATGGTGTTTTTCTTCTTCCTCTGGTGCTGCCTCCTACCGTGGTGGGATTTTTCCTTTTGCTGCTTTTCGGACGTAACGGACCGCTCGGCAAACTCTTGATGCAAGTGGGCGCGACGGTGGTGTTTTCGTGGCCTGCGACGGTGATTGCCGCAACAGTGGTGGCGTTTCCCCTGATGTATCTGACGGCGCGCGCGGCTTTGGAGCAGGTGGATCCGCATTTATTGCAAGCGGCGCGGACTTTGGGCGCTTCGGAGTGGCGAATTTTTCGCGAGGTGGCGCTGCCGCTAGCATGGCCAGGCGTGCTGGCTGGGACGATTCTGAGTTTCGCGCGGGCGCTCGGAGAATTTGGCGCGACCTTGATGCTGGCGGGAAATATTCCGGGAAGAACGGAGACGATTCCGATCGCGATTTACTTTGCTGTGGAGTCAAACGAAATCCGGCAAGCGCTTGGGTGGTGCGCGGCGGACGTGGGAATTTCGATCGCGCTGCTGGGCGGACTTTATTACTGGACGCACGCGCAACGGCTGCGGCGTGAGCGTTGGGGGCAGCGCTGACGTGACCTTGGAAGTGCAAATCGAGAAAAAGCTTGCGGACTTTACGTTGGATGTGTCGTTTCGCGCTCCTGCGGCACCTTTGAGTATTTTGGGAGCTTCTGGCGCGGGGAAAACAATGTTACTGCGCTGCATCGCGGGACTGGAGCGGCCGGGGCGCGGACGGATTGCATTGAATGAGCGCGTGGTTTTCGATTCGGAGCGGAAGATACGGATTCCGGCCCGCGAGCGGCGGATCGCGCTGCTCTTTCAGAATTATGCGTTGTTCCCGCATCGGACTGTGGCGCAAAACATTACTTTTGGACTGAATGGTTTGGCGCCGGAGGAACAGGCGGCGCGAATTGCGTCGGTGGTGGAGCGCACGCATCTGGCGGGACTCGAGCAGCGTTATCCGCGGGAATTATCGGGCGGGGAACAACAGCGCGCGGCGTTGGCGCGAGCTTTGGCGATCGAGCCGGAGGCGCTTTTGCTCGACGAACCGCTGGCGGCGTTGGACACGCACTTGCGGTCGCAGGTCGAAGCGCAGTTGCAGGAGACATTCGCCGGATACCGTCGTCCGGCATTGCTGGTGACGCACAACATGGAGGAAGCGTACCGGCTGGGGGAACAGTTGCTGGTACTTTCGCGGGGACGCGTGGCTGCTTTTGGAGCGAAGGAGGAAATTTTCCGACACCCTCCGAGCGTGGAAGTGGCGCAATTGACAGGCTGCAAGAATATTTCGCGGGCGCGCGCGAATGCGGACGGTACGATCGAGGCTCTGGATTGGGATTGCCGGTTACGGGTCGCGGCTGCGCCTGGCGAGAGGGCGCCGAAGTTTATTGGGATTCGGGCGCATCACATTGATTTTCTGGAATCGGCTGGCGGCGAGGGGGAAGCGGAGAACGTTTTTCCTTGTTGGGTGACCCGGACTTCAGAGTCGCCGTTTCGTATTACGTTATTTTTGAGCGTGGACGCGGCGCATGCAGCGGCGGCCCGATATCAGTTGCAGGCGGAAGTGTTCAAGGAAAAGTGGCTGCGGTTTCGGGAGCGGCCGTTTCCCTGGCATGTGCGGTTGGCGCCGGAATTGTTGTTTTTGATGGACGAATAGAATTTGGCGCGGTGTATGCGCATTTTGTTCGAACTCCTGCGTAAAGCAGATCCCTCGCTGCGCTCGGGATGACACCCGCTTCAGTTTTGCCGAGTCAAAACTTCAATGGAAATGCTTTACGAATTTGATATCGAGGCCGTAGGTGCCGTTGACGTCGCGGAGGAAGACGATCGAGAGGTCGCGTTTTACATGGTATTCGACTTGGATCAACTGCTCCTGATCGGATGCGGCGTTGGAGGAATAGGTGATGGTCAGATCGCGGGTGACTTGCTGCTCGATCGTAACGCGTGCCGAGGCGTTTGATTCGGTGGCGGTGCCGGCGAGGAAGGGGTCCACGCGGAAGTGGCTGATGCCGAAAAGATGTTCGATGCGCCCGCCTAAGCCGCTGGAGATTGCTTCGGAGAGCAGCGCGGTGGCGCCGTAGTTTTGTCCGCTGCCGGCGGAAGAGCGCAGCGCGCTTTCCTGGCCGGTGCTGCCGACGGCGAGCAGCGCGATGATATCGGAATCCGGAAGCGGAGGATCGGAACGATAACTAAGGGAAAGTTTGCTGGCGCGGCCAGAGAAATTGATGGTGACCTGATACTGGCTGATGGTGGAGGTGGCTTCGATATTGAGTTCGGGGTCGAGCTGGAAGGGGTTCGCGAAATTCACGTCGCCGCGCGTGAGCGTGAAGGTGTTGCCGCGGAAATTCATTTCTCCGCCGAGCAGGTGGATGTGGCCGAGCAGGATGGGACGATCCCAGGTGCCGCGCAAATGCAGGTCGCTATCAATATCGACCTGGGCGCCCGTCCATTCGATACGCGCGCCGGGACCGGTGTGAGCGGCGATATCAAACAAGAGATTGCGCATGAACGGCGATGACGTGCCGCTGGAGATTTGCGAGCTGGAGCCGAAGAAAGAGGAGATGTCCACGCCGGGCGCGAACAGGAGACGCTTTAGTTCCAGTGTGCCGCTGAGGACGGCGCGATCGCTGGTGCCGGAAAGTTGTAGCGTGCCGCCCATGAGCCAGCTCATGCCTTGCGGGTAGCGGATGCGGACCTGCGTGGTTTTAGTAGTGATGTCGTAGCGAATCGGGCCGGCTTCGCCGTAGGTGACGCTGCCGGTGAGCGTGAGTTGACCGCCGCCGGAATCCGCAGTGACGTTTTCGAAGAGCAGGCGGCTGGTATCGAATACGAGATCGCCATTCAAGTGGCTGAGGCCGACCGGGAAATCGGAATAGTTTGCGGAGGCATCGCGCACGGTGGCGCGGCCGGTGATGCGCGGCTTGGACATGGTGCCTTCGGCGGCGACGTTGACGATGGCATTGCCCTGCGCATTTATTTCCGGCAGCACACCCTTGAGCAAGGCGAGATTGATTTCACCGGTGAGATTTACGTGGATGGGCCGTTCATGGTCGAAGCGGGCCGAGCCGCTGATTTTGAAGTCGGAATCGAGACCGTGGAGATGCGCTTGCGTGATGCGAATTTCGTTGCGGCGATAAGTGAACTGGACCGGGCCGTCGTTTGCGAGCGAAACAAACAAATAGCCGAAAGTGATTCGTGAAATGTCGGCGTTGACTGCGATGGTTTCGGGTTTGCGAAGCGAGCCATCGAGGGTGAATTTGCCGTCCACCACACTGTGGGCGGTGAGATTTTTCAGGTGCAGGCCGGCCGTGAGCAGCGGATCGAGATCGAACTGCGTTACGGTGAGCTGGCCGGAGATTTCTTCGTCGCCGGAGAGAACGATGCTGATCTGGCCGCGCAATTGGCCGTTGGCGCGTTCGGAACTGAGCGCCATTCGAACCGTTTTGCCATCGGAATCGAGCCTGCCGCGAAAATCGCCCTGATGGTCCGTTCCCAACATGAGACTCGTGACGCGAAAATCTCCCTGCGCCGTGGGACTGCGGACGGGTCCGCTGCCGCGGAGATTGAAATCGAATTGGCCGCCGATGGGAAGCGATGAGCCCTGCAAGATCTGAATTTTCTCGAGAAGAATGGCGGTGCCGGTGACGTTGAAGTCCGCGGTTTGTTCCTGCGGACGGTAAAGAACGTCTCCGCTAACGCGGCCGGTTTCACGGCGCAGCACGGCGCGGTCCAGGCGAATTTCATCGTGCGCGAGATGCAATTCGGCAGTGAGCTGATCGAAGCGCAGGCCTTTGGTTTCGATCTCGTCGAGGGTGACATTGGCATCGAGCACCGGCGCGTTGCTGGTACCGCCGCCGCGAAACGTCCCGGTGAGCAACGCTTTGATGGGATAGCTGGTGCCGAGGATTGCCTGGACGTCTTCACTGGGAGCGCGCGTGGTTTGTGCTTCGAGCGACCAGGTATCTTCGGGGGCGAAACTCCAGTCGCCGTCAAATCGCATGGCGAGGTCGAGAGCGACGGTGGCTTGGCCGCGTTTTACGGTGGCGTGGGTGAGCTTGAAACCATCGAGCGAGTAGTCGAGATCGGTATCAATTTCATCAAAGTGGTAGGTATCGTACTGCGCGTTGGTGGCGTCGAGATGGCCGTCGAAAGTGGGCCCTTGGATGGGACCGAGAATGCGGCCACGAAACGTGACGTTTCCGGCGGTGCGCGTGGGAACGGCATCGGGACCGCGGACGCGATTGATGAAATCGTCCCAGTCGGTCATGTCTTTCGCTTTTAGCTTCAATTCGATCGCGGAGTCGTGGCCGCTGAGCGGGCCGTCCATTTCGATTTCCGTGTTGGGCGTGGTGATTTCGCTTTGCGTGAGCAGCATGGTTTCCGCATCTTCTACATAGTCAAAAATAATGTGTGCGGTGACGGGAATCACTCCGGCGGCGAGAGTGGGAGGAGGAGACCAGCGCATATCGCCCTTGGTGCGGAAATGCTTGAAATTGGCGGTCCAGGAATTGAAGGAGTCAACGTCAATGGAACCGTCCCAGTGGAGCGTGTCCACAGGGAAGTCGGTGTTATTTACCGCGGTGAACGCATCGGCGAGGCTGGCGTGATGGAAATGGGTTTGCGTGCGGAAGGCGAGAGTCTTCATGTCCATTTCGAGATGGCCATCGAGAGCGCCTTCGAGAGCTCGGACGGAAAGATTCTGCACGGTGAGGAGATTTTTCGAGAATTCGTAATCGCCCCAGGTTTCGAGGTTGGTGGCGTGGAACCACTGATAGGGCATCTTGATGTCGTGACCGTCAAAATGGCCGCTGCCGGACCAATCGCCGGACGCATAGCGGCCCTGACCGGAAAAATCGGCGATGAGGTCGGGAGTGAGCGGCTCGCGAAAGATGGTGCGGATATCTTGCAGGGAGAGGCGGCCGCGATAATGCAGATTCCAGTCTGATCTTGCGAAGCTGGGAAGCTCGGCGCGCAGGTTCAGTTCGGAGTGCGGCCCTTTCCAGATGAAGTCGTCTAGCTCGAAGGCGTTGCGATGCAGGGTGAATTTGGCGGCGACATCGAAGCGGAAAGGGAGATCGCGCTGCAGGGCCAACTCGACCTGATCCCAGGTGAGACTGCCGACGTAGGCTTCGTTGCCGGCGGAAGGAACCGCATATTGCAAGAGGAATGCGAGATTCTGGCCTTTGACGTCGAGCGGGATGCGCTGGTCATTGATGGTGGCGCTGCCGTCGCGCAATTCGAGGCGGCCGATGCGCAGATTGAAGAGCGTTTCCTGCCAGGGGTTTTTGCTGGCCGGAACTTGCGGAGTGGGAATGTTGCTGGCGCCAGCTTTCGAGAGGCGAACGTAGAGCGCTGGGTGCTCCGCGATGAGTTGATCGATTTTGAACTCGCGGTGGAATAAACGAAAGGATGGTGATGCGGACATCCAGGCGGTTGACGTGAAACAACGGAAGTTCGGTGGGACCTTCAAGGCCATGCAGAGTGAGGTTATCGAGTTCGGCTTGCAAATGCAGGAGATGAAGGTGAAAACCGCGCCAATTCGACGCGCGCGCCGGTCCGTGCCTCGATCTGGCGGACGAGCGCGTTGCGAATCCACCGATTCAAGGCGCCGGACTGGAGTACGAGAAAGGCGGCGCCACACAGGAGGGCAACCAGGAGCAGCATCGCCGCCAGCCAACGCCACAGGCGCTTCACGAGCCACTTCCTTGCGACATGACGTCGATCCGCAGAGCCGTCGCGCGAATCATCCAGCCACTTGGTGGCGCGTTCGTTGATGGCGCGCTGGATCAGCACTTCGCGGATGGTGTCGTCAACATCGTCGAGCGGAGGCACGGGCTGGTTGCGGGCTTTCAGTTGCGGCGCAAATTCGTCTTGGTAATAAGCCTCGACCTGTTCGTCAGTGACTTGCGCCGAGGGACGAAAGCGATAATCAATGAAGCGGGAAAGATACAACTGCTGAGCTACCATGCGGCGGACGGCGGCTTCCGTCAATCCAGCGGCAGCGCAGCGCTTTTCGAATTCTTCCGGCGAAGGAAATTGCTTCACGAATTCTGCGTAAGCGCGATCCACGTCTTCGGCGGAAGGCTGGCCGTATTTCGTGGCGGTGGCTTCGTTGCGGATCATCCATTGGTCGATGAGTTCGCGAAGGAGTTCCTGCGCGGGGCTTGGATTCCCCATCCACAAGCTTTTGAAAGGCGGCAAGTTCCTGGACTTCGCTTTCGGTGATGATGTCGTCTTCGATTCGGGCGGCGACGGCATCAATCTGCTGGGCGCCATTATCGAAGGATGCCGGCGGCTTCTGGGGTCCGGGGCTGGGCTGCAACTGCGCGGACGACGGGCATGGCGCCGAACGCAAGGAGCGCTGACGAAAAGCCGAAGATGAGGAGCGCGCGTCTCATCAGAAAACCGGTCCTATATTGAAAGAAAATCCGAAATGCGAGATGCGAATAGCTTTGCGTTGGCGGAACCGTGGGCGGTGTGGGCGTGACTGTATAGGCCGCCGGATTGATTTGATAGCCGAAATCCACGCGAACCGGGCCGATGGGAGTGGGATAGCGCAAACCGAAACCGATGGTGTGCGAAAAATAATTTAGGTTCGTAGGCGAAGCGGATTTCCAGGCGAGCGTGATGTGATTCACGTCGCTGTAGACGTTGCCGCCGTCGTAAAAGAGAGTGCCACCCAGGCGGTTGCCGATGAAAGGCAGCCTCATCGGGAAATGCAACTCCTGATTGAAGATGAGCAGCGCGAGGCCGCCGATGGGAAAGCCCGTGCAGGGATCGCGCGGGCCGGCTTCGTTGAGGCCGAATCCCCGCAGCGACTGTGCGCCGCCGGCAAAGAAGCGTTCGGGCAGCGGAATAATCTCGCCCGTCGTAGTGGTCTGGCTGCAATTCGTAGGCGCGTTCCCTGTAGTCGTGCCAGTCGGCTGTTCGATTCCGAAGCGCGTGGAACGGGCGAAGACGAAGTCGCGGCCAAAGGGATGGTAGGAGGAGTTTTGGACAAAGGCGCGCAGAAAGCTGGCACTGGAACCAAGCGCAGTCGCAGCGTAGCTCAGGTCGGCGGTGTTGAAGGTGCCGGATTTGGGATCGCTGGGATTGTCCCGGCGATCGCGAGCGTAGGTGACGCCAAATCCAGACACCAAAGTGGGCTGGCTATAGAGCGGAATCTGATCTTCGGAAATCGTGCCGTTCAGGTTGGTGGCCACCACGCGGCGAAAAAAATAACGGTACTGGAGCGAGCTAGACGGCGAAAGCTTCTCGGAGATCTGGAACTGGCCCTCGTAACGTATGGAGGTGAACGTGGCAACGTCCAGCGTCTTATCCGCAAAGATGGTGAGCGCCGCGCTCAGAGACCGCTTGGCTAGAAAGTTGTCCGCCGAGTATGACGCCAACGCGCGGTATTGCAGCGTGCTGGCCCGCACTTTGAACGTCAGGGTCTGCGCACGCCCGAACATATTGGCGCGGGAAATTTCAAAAATGCCGCGCGGGCTTGCCGCAATGCGAGTGTTGTTCGGATTGCAAGGAGGCGAATTAGGCGGCGGGCTGGTTGGGCAAGGATTGCCGATCTCGAGGACTTCGAAGCCGAAACCGTAACCGATGGTGTAGCGGCCTCCTTCGGTGACGTCTACGACCATGACTTTTTCGGGATCGGTGCCGTTGGGATTTTGCGGCGCGATTTGCACGCGGGTGAAGACGCCGAGATTGTAGAGACGGCGCTGGCTTTCGACGACGTCGCCTTCGCGAAGCGGGCCGTTGGGTTTAATTACGACCTGGCGGGCGATGATGCCGGGGCGGGTGATTTGGTAGCCGGTGAGCAAGACTTTGGCGACGTCAATGCGTTCGCCTTCGGTGATTTTGTAGCTGACGACCACTTCATTGGGAGCGTCGGCTGGAGAGACAGTATCGTCGAGGCGCGCTTCGGGAAAACCTTCGTTGTAGTACATCGCGAGAATATTGTTGCGATCGCTGGAGACGGAAGCAGCGGAATAGGGCTGGCCGGGTGAGGAGCCGACGACGTTGAGCAAGGTATCCAGGCTGAGCGCTTGATTCCCTTCGATCTTCAGGGATTTGACCAGGGTTTGCGGGCCTTCGACGATCTGATAGGTCACGAAGAGATTGTTTTTCTTGCCCTGGTGATTGTCGTCAACCGTGGAAGTGACTTTGACGTCGAGAAACCCGTTGGAAAGATAGAGGGCGCGAATGGAATCGCCATCGTCGCGAACCAGGCTTTGGCTGAAGCGTCCACTGGAAGCGAAGGAAGCGGGCTGCAGAGTGAGCCGGCCTTCGAGGAGATCTTTGCTGAAATATTTGTTGCCGCTAAAGGCGACGCCGGCAAGGCGAAAACGATCGCCGCGGGAAACTTCGTAGCTGATGACGCGCAATCCGGTTTTGGGATCGTCATGCGAGGAAACCTGGACGTCCGCATCGAAATATCCCTGGCGCTGAAAATAATCGCGAATATTGCGGCGGCCTTCCTGGAGCAGGTCTTCGTCTACCGCACCTTCCGCGTAGATGGGTAGCAGCTGGCGCAGCTTGCCGGTGCTGATACGAGCGCCGCCAAGGCTTACGCTGACCCGCGGGCCGGCAGTGACTTCATAGTTCAAGGTGACGAGATTGGTTTTCGGGTCGTAGGTGCCCGCGGTGATCAGTATTCCGGCGCCGAGATAGCCCTGATTGACGAGATATTTTTTCAAGCGCTGCGAGGCGCGGGTGAGGCGCGCGGACGTCAGCGTGTTTTTCAATTTTATTTTGGAACGCACGATGAGTTCCGGGTCTTTGTACGGGGTCTGATTTTTTACGTCGAAATTGCCGATTACAGCACGCGGGTCCGGGTGTTACGGTGACGAGGACGTCCATCTGGCGGGTATCTTCGTGGGGCGTGAGCGTCCATTTGACGTCGGCTTCATAGAGGCCTTCAGTGCGGAGCGTGTCCTTAAGGCGGCCGATGGCTTCACGCAGCGTGCTTTCACGGAAAGGTTCGCCCAGGCCGAGGCGCATGGCGGCTAGCGCCGCGGCTTCGGTGGGAGGCTCTTTGAGGCCTTCGACGCGAACTACGTTGTTGTAATAGTTGCGCTGGACGATGAAATCCACGCGAAGACCTTGCGCGCTGGAAGCGGCGACGACGCGGATATTCGCAAAATCGCCGGTGCGGTAGAGAGCGCGAAGACTTTCACGTTCCGCGCTGAAGTCGAATGGCTTGCCGACTGTGAGAGGAAGCGCGGTGGCGTTTCCTTCCAGGGTATGACCGGAATCGTCCAACACACGAATTTCGGCGACGCGCTGGCCTTCGACTTGCGCTTGGCCCTCGACTTGAGGTTGCCGCGCGCGCAGAGGTGCGGACGCGAGGAGGCTGCCGGCCAGCGCTCCGAAGACCAAAAATCGCCCTAAAGTCCCGCTCGAGTGAGAAGAGCAGGCTCGCGGGGATGACGATTTCCACGGGATTCTCATGCGCCAGAAGATAAGAGCAAAGGTTAGCACAGGCGGGTTGGCTGCCGGTCGCGAAAAGGGGTTATTATGGCTAGATTCGGCTGAAAATAGGGCGGATTGCGAATCGTGACGATGAACAGCGAGCAACGCGACAAATACTCCCGGCAGATACTCTTTGCCGGAATTGGCGAGGCGGGACAGGACCGGCTGCTCGGCGCTAGCGCTGTGCTGGTGGGTTGCGGAGCGCTGGGGACCGTGGTTGCCAATCTATTGGTGCGCGCGGGGCTGGGGCGATTGCGGATTATCGATCGCGATTTTGTGGAGGCGTCCAACCTGCAGCGGCAGACGCTTTTTGAGGAAGCTGACGCGCGCGAGGCGCTGCCGAAGGCGACGGCTGCGGAAAGGCGTTTGCGCGCAATTAATTCGGACGGGCGCGTGGAAGGGGTGGTCGCCGATCTGACGCCGGAGAACAGCGAGGAGCTTCTCGACGGATTCGAATTGATTCTCGATGGGACGGACAATTTTGAAACGCGTTTGCTGCTAAACGATTTGGCCATCGCGCGGAATATTCCGTGGATCTATGCGGCGGCGGTGGGAAGTTACGGCGTGACGATGACGATTCGTCCGGGCGAGACGGCTTGCCTCGCGTGCCTGACGGAGAGCGACGAGAACAGCGCGGCGCTGGGCGCGGAAGCCACTTGCGACACGGCGGGAGTGGTGAATGCTGCGGTGGGCGTGATCGCTTCAATTGAAGCGGCCGAAGCGATGAAGTTGCTGGCGGGAAGGCCGGAAGCGTTGAACCAGCGATTGATTTCCTGCGACGTGTGGAGCGGGCGGTTTCAATCCATACGGATTGCGCGGAATCCCGATTGCCGCGCGTGCGTGCGACAGGAATTCATTTACCTGGAGGGAGACGCGCAGCCCCACATCACGATGTGCGGACGCGACTCGGTGCAGATTCACGAGCGCGGGCGCAGGCTCGATCTGGACGAACTGGGTCGGCGGATTGCCCAGGGGCCGGCGGATGGTTTGCATCACAATGAATTTCTTTTGCGTTTTCGCGTTGCGCCTTATGAGCTGACGGTCTTCACGGATGGCCGCGCGATTGTGAAAGGAACGAAGGATCCGGCGGTGGCGCGTTCGCTTTACGCGCGGTATATCGGGGCGTAATCCCGCAAGGCAACGAATTCCGCACAAAAAATCTTTCGCGCGCTGCCGGCGGGCAGAAGGACGGGTGTAATATCGGCGCGTAAAATGAGGGCGAGTGAACCATCTCGATTCCGAGGAGCTGCCATGAACGTCCTTTCTGCGACTGCGGAAAAATCGGCGGTAATTCCCTGCTCGCGGCGCGCGGCCATGGCGTCTCTTGCATTGGCGGCTGTTACTGCGCCGGCTTTTTCAGCTGTGAGAGCGGGCGCGTCGCAGGACGCGACTCTTGCTGTGCTGGTGAAGCTTCGCGAAGATTGGGTGACGGCTCTACACACCAAACAGCTCGAACCGATTCTGGAGTTCTACGCTGCGGATGCCGCGTTTCTGCAGCCGAGCGGCGAGCGGATTACTGGCGCCGCCGCTTTGCGTAATCTTTTCCAAATGATCATGACGACCTTCAACAGCGACCTCACCTTGCACAGCTTGAATCTCGAAACGTCGGGAGATCTTGCGTACGACAGCGGTAACTTCGAGGAAAACCTGACGAATATTGCCAACGGCGCGAAGATTGCGTCGAAAGGCAGCTACGTGATCATCTACAAGCAGCAGGCGAACGGAAATTGGCAAATCGTGCAGCACGTCTGGACTGGAATCCCACCGGCTGGAACGTAGGAACGCAACAGGAATTTCTCGCAAGCGGAAAAGGCGATCGCCGATTACGCAGTTTGATTCGCGCTGCGGCGCATCGTGGTGTGCGTGCGCGGATTCCCTCGCGAACAGGTCACCGAATGAAGCGTGGAGATTAGCCTACGAAGCGGCGCAGAGCGGATTGGCGCATGGCGGCGCGGTCCATATTTTCGCGGGTGTTCATCAACGTGAGCAGAGTGCTGAGGACGCGGGCCTTGAGTTCGTCGGACATGGGAAAACCGCTGGTGGCGACGTTGACGAGAGCTTCGCCGCGGCCGGAAATCTTGGTGATGAATTCCATCTGGCGTTCGTGGGGGGTATTGCCGAGAGCCGACTCGCGGCGCATTTCGGCGCATTCATTTTCGATGAAAAGTGTGAAGTGCATGACGCAGAGATGCTCGGCGGCTAAACCCGCAGGGACATTGACCTTACAGCCTTTGGCGCTGCAATTCTCCGGCACGGACACACCTGTTCAACACCTCTAATTTTTTAGCATTTTCGAACTGGGAATTCCATCACGGTTAAGAGAGGTGCGCTCAATCAGATAGCAGTGGATTGGGAATGGCTAACGTGTAGTGGAAGTGTTGCGCGAATCGAAAGAGAAAGCAGCAGCGCGACGCCGCACTCCACGTTGTTGTTTGCCTCGTCCGCAATGCGCGAACGACAATGGCTGTTGTCGGCCAGCCGCGAGGTTATGTTGTGAGCGGCGAGGCAAGCCTCGCCTTGTGAAGGCGGCAGCAAGCTGCCGCACTCCCAGATGTTACGGATTCGGATTGTGTTCGCCGGCGTGGTATTGGGCCCACGGTCCCGCGTCCATGTCTGTTAAGGCTGGGCTTTGCCATTGATATTCAGGATGCTGCTCGAGGAACGGCGCTGCTTTGAAATCGGTGCCGCACGGATGGCCGATGCGCGCGACGAAGGTCATCGTTTCCGCCATGTGGCTGTCCATAGCCTTACCTTCGACGGCGCCGGTTGGTTTGTAGGGCGAGATGGCAAAGCCGGGATCGCCGGGGGTGGCGACGTCGCCGTGGCCGCATAGGGTGCGGCGGTTCGCGCCGATTTTTTTGGTGTAGGTATCGTAGTGATCGCCGAGGAAAGATTCGGCGAGTGCGACGTCAATCTTGCCTATGTTGGCGGCCATGAGTTCGTCCCAACGAGCGTGGCGGGCATTTGCGGAAGCAGCGAGATTGTTGGGATCGAACGTGGTTTCGTCCTTGAGCACATCGGGATCGCTGGCGAAATTCGAGCCGACAAAATAGCCATCGGTGGTGCGCCAAACCTTGCTGTGTTTCAGGCCGAGTTCGAAGCGCGCGATTTCGCCGGTCTTGCGATCGCCGAGCAGCCAATCGTTGGCGTAGCCGCCGTTATTTCCATCCAGCATAATCTTCACGTATTCATCGATCGAGCCTGCGTATTGCATGGCTTTCCGAGCGCGCGCAAATTCCGGCTTGCCGTTGGGATCCCAGCCATGGAAATCGGTGATGGTGGTTTCGGTGATCATCAGGCCGTCGGAATTGACGCCGAAATCGTCGTCGCTGGCGATCACGCCGGGAAAGCCATCCATCAACATGCTGTAGCCATTCTGCGGAACGATATCGAAAATGATCTTCCAGCGTGCGCCTTCCAGATAGCTCGTCCAATTATTGTGGGCCATCACGATTTGATGATCTTTGGTGTAGCTGCCGGTGGCGACGAACGCGCTGCAATGATCGCCTTCGGTCTTCGGCGAGAGCTGAGCGGTTTTGGTCTGCTCGTTGAGCCAGGGCACGTAGTAATCGGGAAGCTCCATGAAGGCGTTCATCGCAACGATATCGTCGAGATCGAGTTTCACTTTGCGAGCTTGCAGACCGTCCACGATGCCTTGCAGTTCGGACTGATATTCCTCGTCAATTTTGGGCCAGAGCATCTGGCGGGCAGCGCGGCGGAAAAAATTCCAGTCTTTGCCTGTTTCGTGAGTCATTTCCAGGCTGACTGCGGCGAAGGCGTCGGCAATTTCCGGCGCGAGAAGGTAGCCGTGCTGGTAGCCGATATCGTGCGGAGCGCCTTCGAGATGGACGTAAATCCAACCGCTGCGTTCGAAGCGGTATGCTTTGGCGAGGCGCGGGTCATCCGATTTGCGCGCGGAAGCGGAGCCTGCGTGAGAGAGCGCGAGGCCGGCTGCTTGCGCGGTTTGGTCTGCGCGCAACGCCGATAATTGCGCGACGAGCAGAGCCAAGCCAGCGCCGATGGTGATGGCCAGCAGCAGCGCAAAAGGCAAACGGTTACGCGAATTTCTCATCGGCAATTTTCTCCGGGTGAACGCGCGCAGTGGGAGCGGCGCGTGCGTGGGTATGGTAAGAGGCGCGCTTGAGGATGTCAACGCGCGCGAGGGTGCAGTGGGCGCACGAGTTGGCGTGCACCTTGGTGCTGAGCGAAAAGCAGATCCCTCGCTGCGCTCGGGATGACACTCGCTTGGGTTTTTGGCAACTGGTGAGGCCGTGCGCCGGCGAAGCTTGCGGAGCTGCGAACCAGAGGGGATACAGGATTAACCTCGTTGACACTGTGGCTTACGCCCGTATAATCATTGGCTTAGCCTCGCGACACCCCAGCCATCGCAGGCTGATCAGCTGTTTACGCGTCATGGCACCGCAGGCCCATCCTGGAGGCTCGTAAGCTGTGACAAGTCTTTACAATGTGGCGTCGCACGCGGTCCTATCCGCGATTGCGCGGCTGGCGGTTGCGAGTAATCCACTTGCGGATTACTGGCGACGGAATACCGACGCTGAGTTGAATCCTTTTCGCGGACTTTACCAGCTCAATTCCTTCGATCTGGCCGTGATGCTGCCGTACTTTTTTGTGATGGTGATTCTGGCAGCTTATGGCATCCATCGCTACGCACTGGTTTACAACTACTATAAAAACCGCAAGCGCGTGGCCGGGCCGCCGCCGGAAGTGAGTGCGTGGCCGCGCGTGACGGTGCAGCTTCCGATTTACAACGAGCGCTACGTGATCGAGCGGCTGGTGGAAGCGGTGGCGGCGTTCGATTATCCGCGCCAGCTGCTCGATATTCAGGTGCTCGACGATTCCACCGACGAAACGCAGGAAGTGGCGCGCGATTGCGTGGAGCGTTACCAGCAACTGGGCGTTCCGATTTCCTACATTCATCGCGATAACCGCGAAGGGTTCAAGGCGGGGGCGCTGCAGGAAGGATTGAAGTCCGCGCGGGGCGAGTTTGTGGCGATCTTCGACGCGGATTTTATTCCTCCGGTGGATTTTTTGCGGCGGACTGTGCCGTATTTTTCCGACAGCAAGCTGGCGATGGCGCAAACGCGCTGGAGTTATATCAACCGGAATTATTCGGCGCTGACCGAGGTGGAAGCGATTTTGCTGGATGGCCACTTCGTGATTGAACATTCCTCGCGCTTCCGCACCGGGCTGTTTTTTAACTTCAATGGGACGGCGGGAATCTGGCGGCGGGCAGCGATTGAAGATGCTGGCGGCTGGCAGCATGACACGTTGACGGAAGACACCGATCTTTCCTATCGCGCGCAATTGCGCGGGTGGCATTTCGTATATTTGCCGGAGATCGAGTGCCCCTCGGAGCTGCCGGTGGAGATGAACGCGTTTAAATCGCAGCAGGCGCGCTGGGCCAAAGGCTTGATGCAAACGGCGAAGAAGATTCTGCCGCGCGTGCTGCGTTCGGAAGTTCCGGGCAGCGTGAAGGCCGAGGCGTTTTTTCATCTGACGGCGAACATCAGCTATCCGTTGATGGTGTTCATGTCCATCATTTTGCTGCCGGCGATGATTGTGCGGTTTTATCAGGGATGGTTTCAGGTCTTGGTGATTGATTTGCCCTTGTTCTTGGCGTCCACTTGCTCGATTTCGTCGTTTTATCTGGCGGCGGAGCGCGCGCTGTACCCGAAAACGTGGAAGCGGACGTTTTTGTATTTGCCGTTTGTGATGGCGGTGGGGATCGGGCTTTCGGTGCGCAATGCGCTGGCGGTGATTGAGGCGATTTTCGGAGTGAAGTCGGAATTCGTGCGGACGCCGAAATATCGCGTGGAAGCCGGTGCGCACGGCGGGGGCACGTGGGCCAAGAAAAAATATCGCAAGGGCGCGGGGTGGATGCCGTTTGCGGAAGTGGCGTTGGGATTATATTTTGCGGCGGCGGTGGGATACGCGCTGCAGAACGAGAATTACGCTACTGTGCCGTTCTTGCTGCTTTTTGTTTGGGGATACATGTACACCGGGTTGATGTCGTTGGCGCAGACTTACTTTGAACGATTGAGATTTGGCGTGGAGTCCGGCGAGGTGCGGCCGGCCTCGACCGGCGCGCCGGGGTTTTAGCAGCCTGCGACTGCTATCAGCGGCGAGGCAAGCCTCGCCTTGTATAAGCGGAAGCGAGCTTCCGCACTCCCAGAAATGAAAACGGCGGCCTGATGGCCGCCGTTTTGCTTTCTGTCTGCAACTTTCTAAATCAAAACCTTGCTTTGTCTCCGGACGCAGGCGCGTTTGTGAAACTGCGTGCTGCTCACCGATTTGGGGCCGGTATTACACCTGGGCTTGCAGGATTTCTCCTGGAAGCTGGCCGATGCGTGATTTGGTGTTGGACTGAAAACGTTCGAGCGCGCTTTTTACCGCGGGCGGCTGCTTCTCGCCCGGGTCGCCTTCTGCGCGCATGCGCTCCATCTTGATGCCGAGCGTACGCTCGAGAGCCATCAACTCCGCGCGCTGTTCGCGACCGAAAAGAGTGGAAGCGACGCCGTGCCCGCCGGCGCGGCCTGTGCGTCCCACGCGGTGAATGAAATTCTCCGCGATGTCCGGCAGGTCGTAGTTAATCACGTGCGCGATGTTCTCGCACGTGAATGCCGCGGGAAGCGAGGTCGGTGGCTACCAGAATGCGGTAGCGACCTTGCTGGAATCCCGTGAGGGCGGCGGTGCGCTGCGATTGCGTGCGGCCGCCATGAATCATGGCTGCGGCAAATCCGTCGCGGTTCAAGGCGATGGCCAGCCGCTCGGCTCCGCGCTTGGTGCGCGCGAAGATGAGGCAGCGGCCGGTTTCCTTGGCGAGCAAGCGATGCAGCAACGGCAGCTTGCGATCCGTCGCGACTTCGAAAGCCTGGACGCGCACATTTTCGGAAGGCTTCAGCACGGAACCGAATGCGAGACGCACCGGGTTCTTCATGTAGTCCTTCACGAGATGCGCGACGGAAGCTTCCAGCGTTGCGGAAAAGCACATCGTCTGCCGGTCTTTCGGCAGCACGGATGCGATCCTGCGAATCGCGGGAAGAAATCCCATGTCCAGCATGCGATCGGCCTCGTCGAGAATCAGGACGCGCAGATCGCGGAAATGCACGAGCTTGCGCGAGAGAAAATCTTCGAGCCGTCCGGGAGTGGCGACTACGAGCCGTGCGCCTTTGCGCAAGGTCGTGAGCTGCAGCCCTTCGGACAAGCCGCCGACGACCAGCGCCGCCGGCCCAAGCTGCTTGCCGCGCAGCGCGTTGTATTGATCCACGACCTGCATCGCCAGTTCGCGCGTGGGAACGAGCGCGAGCGCCGCGATTCCAGGCGTTTTCTCCTGCAGCAGGCGTTCGATCACGGGGATCAAGAACGCGAGCGTCTTGCCGGTCCCGGTCTGCGCGGTGGCCAGCACGTCTTTGCCTGCGAGCGCTTGCGGAATTGCCGCGGACTGCACGGGAGTCGGGATCGAGAATTTGGCGTGTGCCAGCCGCTCTTTGGTGTAAGCGGAGATCGCCATTTGTGAAAATGTTTCGGTAATACTATCCATCTGGTGTTGCCTTCTATCTGGCGGAAGCCGTCGCGGCGCGCACACACATACTGCACACTACTGGTGCGGGCACAGCAAACTGGTCTTGCCAGTCTTTGTTTTAAATTACGCTGAAGACTTACGGAGAGAACTGAAGGGCGGGTAATCTCAGATCAACTGCTCACCAGAGGCCGCACAACACAACCGAGGTATTAAGCGCAAAAACAGCATAGCACAATTGGCTGAGATTGCACAGGAAATAACGCGGCTTCGTGTTTTCCCGTTGCGAAAAGTGTTTAGAGAGACAACTCGGTGGTTTTTCGTTTCGGCGGCCAAACAGTTGGGCAAAAACCCACAGGGGTGTCATTCCGAGGGCGCTTTTGGCCCGAGGAATCTGCTTTCTCCGTAGAGTTCAGCGAAAAGCAGATCTCTCGCTGCGCGCGGGATGACACTCGCTTTTTATTCGGATCGTGCGTACTTCACCGAGCAGCCGTAGGGACGCGTGGTCGGCTCGCTTACAGGCTTTCCGGCCATGGATTCGTTCAGAGCTTGGGAAACATAGTTCTTGGCGCCATTCACGTCGGCGAGGTCGGTGGTCGGCTTATCGTCAATCGCGCCATTGTAGATCAGATTTCCATGAGGATCTATGATGAACATGTGCGGAGTGGTTTTCGCGTCGTAGAGGCGGCCCACCACGCCGGTGGGATCCAGCAGGACGGCGGTGGGAGCGGCATTCGACTGCTTCAGGAACGCGTTTTCTTCCGGCGCAGTCATGTAGCCCTGCTGTCCGGGCGCAGAGGAAATTACGGTGAGCCAAATGACGCCGCGGCTGGTCCATTGGCGCTGCAGTCGCTGCATATTGCCGCTGTTGTACTGCTTTTGCGTGTAAGGGCACCCGTGATTGTGCCATTCGAGAACCACGAACTTCCCGGCATATTCCGAGAGCTTGTGAGTTTGGCCGTTACTATCTGTTGCCGTGAAGTCCGGGGCGCGCTCACCGACTCGTGCCGCCCACGCAACGGTGCAAGCGAGCAGCGACGCGAACCTGCAAGATATGCAAGCAGCATCCATCTACGTAGCTTTCTAATCGCCGATCTTCATGATGGCCTCCTGCCTCGAGACATCGGATTTGCCGTATTTGTTCGCTGCAAGCGACGGCCATCCGAAACGTCAGTGGCTCCCCGGAATTACCGGGAAGGAAACCGAATAGGCCGCGCCTGAATTCAGCACTATTACGCCCTTCAAAATCGTGGGCGGCTTTACGAGCAGTTGTGACTTCTCCAGCGTCAGTCGGAATCCTTGACTTGGAAGACGCGAACGTCTGGGGCGCCGCATTTTCGATCACGTCGGGCTCGGACGGGAAGAATGCAGCGGTTTGCACAGGAAGCTGGAGTACGAACCGATATTATAAATTGATTGCCGCGCGATTGGATGAAATCTTCCAGCCCGCGGAAGCGGCCGTGGGAGTTGCGCTCTGGTTTGCTGAAAAGTCGGCGCCATTGGGAGAATGTGAGCGGATGAGTTCGCGGCTGCGGGAAGCAGAGAGCGTCAGATGAGACTTTCCGGGCACGCAGATTTCGCGGCAGACGATGTAGCGCACGTCCGCGGACAGCGGTCGACAGGCGAATCGTTCTGCGAACTGCTTGTGCGTAGTGAGGGCGGACATCAGCAGCACCTGGTCTTCATATCCGTAATCCACCACGGGCGGGGCGCCGAGTCGAATGGGAGTGGGCCAGCGCAGCGCGTGACTTTGAAGCCCGGCGGCAGCGTCCACTGGACTTTCGGAGGCTCGCCGGAATCACCCGGATTCTCCCAATAGATGTGCCACCTTTGATCCAAGTGGAAGAGCAATCCGATCCAGCTTGATCCGCCGGGAGCAATGCGTTTCGCTCGGAACCAATTTGACGGTCGCGTGTGGTTGGGCCGTGGACTGGGCGCGCGCGGTCTTGTCTCCAAGCGCCAACAGACACAGCCAATAGATAACAAAAGCCGGCGGTACGCGCGCCCACGAGCTGTCGGACGACCTGAAGATTTGGTGCTGCGGATGAATTGGCCGGCACTTCATGATGTCTCTCGCGAAGTTTCATTTCCATTAGACGATGCCGAGGGCAGGGGGTTCCGCAAAATCTGCCGGCGCTTTGCTGATTGCCCGGGCTTTCTGCGCGAAGCTGCGAGGAAGTAAAGTAGAATGTTTGCGTTGCGGAATTTGTATCTATCTTCGCCTAGGAGATTTTGAGCGCCGTGAGAAACGAAATCTGGAAGAACCGAGCACAAATATTCGTCGGATCCATTCTATTGTTGGCTCTACTCGCCATTTTTGAAGCTTCATTTTTACAGGCGCAAACTACTTCGTTTCATGGCGCGCCCGCATCGGACGCTGCCGCAAAGAACCCCTACGCGGGCAAAGCGTCGGCTGCACAGGCAGGGGCAAACTTATATGCGAAAAAATGCCAGTCGTGTCACGGGGTAGGCGGCCAAGGAACGGGTAACATTCCGGCGCTCGCGAAGGGAGCCGTACAATCCGCACCGGACGGCGCGATCTTCTGGTTCATTACTCAGGGAGATCCGGGGAATGGCATGCCATCGTGGGCCACGCTGCCCGCGCAGCAGCGCTGGGAAGTGGTCACTTATGTGAAGGCGCTTGGAACCGGAAAAGCTCCCAAGCCGAAATCAGCGAATGCGGAGTCGGCGGCGAACACTGACAGCGGTCCCGCGTTGCCGCCCGCAACACCGCCGTTTACCGACTATCGCTACGAGAAGCCAGGGACCGTTCGCAAGATTACAGTGCAGGATCTTCCGGAGCCGTTTGCGACGAAGTCGGCTGGAAATGCTCCGAAGGTGCAGCCGCGTCCTGAAGGCACCTGGCCGAAGGCTTTGCCGGGATTTACGGTGCAGCTTTACGCGAGTGGCCTGAACAATCCGCGACTAATCACGACTGCGCCGAATGGAGATTTCTTTGTGGCGCAAATGGACGAGGGTGACATCAAGATTTTTCGCGGAATCACCGCGGAGGGCAAGCCGGAGCAGGTGGGGACGTTTGCCACGTGGCTTCGACTATCCTTACGGCATCGCGTTCTATCCGCCCGGGAACGACCCGCAGTGGGTTTATATCGGCAGCGAAACTTCGGTGCAGCGGATTCCTTACCGCAACGGCGATTTGAAGGCGCGCGGCGCCGCGGAGCACATAGCGGATCTGCCGGGCGAGCCCGGGCACTCAACGCGGGCAGTGCAGTTCTCGCAGGACGGGAAGAAAATGTTCGTGGCGGTAGGTTCAGGATCAAACGTGGACGATCCGGACACGCATCCGGAAGAGAAAAATCGCGCGGACATTCTGGAATTCAATCCGGACGGGTCGGACATGCGCGTCTATGCTTACGGCATACGCAACGCGGGAGGCGGTATCGCGATTGATCCGGAGAATGGCGAGTTGTGGTGCTCGGTGAACGAGCGCGATGGGTTAGGCGACAACCTCGTTCCGGATTACATCACGCACGTACAGGAAGGCGGATTTTACGGCTGGCCGTGGTGGTACATGGGCGGGCACCAGGATCCGCGGCACGAGGGGAAACATCCGGAGTTGAAGGACAAGGTCATCACGCCGGACGTATTGCTGCAACCGCACAACGCATCGCTGGAAATCACATTTTACGAAGGAAAACAATTCCCTGCGGAATATCGCGGCGATATTTTTGCGTCCGAGCATGGATCATGGAACAAGGCGGCGCGGGCAGGTTATGAAGTGATTCGCGTGCCGCGGCACCAGACGGGACACGCGAGCGGCGAGTATGAAGACTTTGTGACCGGATTCGTCACACCGAACGGCACAGTGTGGGGACGGCCTGTGGGGATTACGGTGGCGCCGGACGGATCGCTGCTGGTTACGGATGACGGTTCGAATTCGATCTGGAGGATTGCTTATACCGGAAAGTGAAGTTCCGTTTGGGGAACAGATCTAGCGGCCAGCGCGCATTGCCCGCAGATTTGTACGAATTGTCGCGCTCAGCAGCAGACAAGTATTGTCGGCTATGCGACTAAAGGGGAGTCAGCTCATTCCTTTCGAACGGTGATCGGACCCCTCGGATTGATTTGCCGCAAACGCATAGCGCACCGGAGCAACTAGGGTGCGCGTTCCGGCCACAAGTTCCGGTTTGGGCTGACGTTCCTGCTTGGCCTCGCTCTTCGAGAAGATTTTCGCGGTGGCCAGCATCGCCGCAAATGTGCCGGTCAACAGCGCGATTTGCCGCCACCCGCTTAGCATAGACGCATTGCCCAGCAGGGTGAGTCCCCCAAAGCAGCACAACAGGTGCATGCAAAAAACCTGAAGCGAAGATTGCCCCATCAGGACGAGCGGCCGGATCGCCAGCAACTTCCACAGGGATTGGGAAACGATCAGCAGGATCGCCACGGCGGCAAAGTCGAGCAAACGCACTGGTCCCAGATGCCACTTGTCGAAGAGGAATTCGCTTGGACCCAATTGCAACCCATGCTCGATGGCGCGCCGCAATATAAAAAATACAGAAGCGATGACGGCAGCGGGGATCACCAATCGCTTCGCCCACGCTTCGATCGGCAGATCATCTTGGCCCAGCGCACGCCCAACCAGACGCCGACGATCCAGAGGAATTGCCAGCCCCAAAGATCGAAGGAACCCATTTCGTGCAGCGGAATTCGTATGGGGATAAACCGCGTCAAGAATGTATAGGAAATGTCGCGAAGGCCGAATTGCGCGAGCGCCCAGAGGACGAAACCTGTCCACAGTATGGGCTTCCATCCGATCTTGCGGGAAAGAAGCAGCGCGGCGGAGGTGAACATCAGAAAGATGATGTACATCGGCAGGATATCGAGCAGCGGCGGGCGGTAAATGAGCAGAGCTGCTTCGGTGATGGACTGTTTCGCGCCGGCCATGAAGTAAAAATCCAGAAGATTGTGTAGCCCGGGACGATTACCGCGAGACGCGATGGGTACCGCGACCAGAAACGCAAAAGCAAGCAAGAGCGCGTGGTAGCAATAGAGGCGGAGCGTGCGGCCCCACAACCTGCGGGTCATGGCGTGATAGCCGTCGTGCTGAGCCAAGCGAAAGTAAATCCGTCCGGTGAACAGGGCCGAAAGGAAAATGAAGCCTTCTGCCGCGGAGACGAAACCAAATGGCTGGTTGACGTACGCGCTGGCAGCCGTGGGCAAATGCGTGAGCGTGATCCACACCAGCATCAGTCCGCGCGCTGCGTCGAGTTCGAGCCGCCGTTCCATCGCCATGCAACGTTAGACGCCCAGCCATAATCGCCGGTTGCTGAGTGAGCATCGTCGAACGCCTGCTTCGTACAGCTTATCAGAGGTGTAGAGTTGCCGGGCTGCGGACCGGTAGTGTCATGCTAAAGTTAAAGTCAGGGGGATTCGTGGGTTTTTCACCGAAGAGACTGGCCGCATTCGTAATTCTCTCGCTGGCAATCACGGTGCCCGCTCACGCGAAGAAGCACGAAACCGGCTTCCTCGACCGCAGCATTACCCTGCAGGGAGCGGCTTACCGATATCAAGTTTTCGTGCCGGAGAATTGGACGCCTCGCCAGCAATGGCCGATCATATTGTTTCTCCATGGGGCCGGCGAACGGGGCGACGACGGTCTGCAACAAACCGACGTGGGCATCGGTGTGGCCATCCGCTCAATCGCAACGTCATGCCTGCGATCGTGGTGATGCCGCAATGCTCGAAAAATCTCTGGTGGACCCAGCCGCCGATGGACGAATTGGCCATCGCCACGCTGGACGCCGCGGCTAAGGAGTTCCACGGCGATGCGAGGCGTACGTATCTGACAGGGATCTCGATGGGAGGCTATGGTACGTGGCGCCTGGCGGAAAAATATCCCGGCCGGTTCGCGGCCCTCGTCGTGATTTGTGGCGGCATTCGCCTGCCCGCGGCCGCGCTCAAGGCTCATCCCGAACTTGCCAAATGGTACCCGCCGGACAGTCCGAAGAGCTATGCCGACGCGGCGTCGAAAATCGGCAAGATTCCGGTGTGGATATTTCACGGCGGGGACGACGACATTGTCCCAGTGACGGAATCTCAGCGGATGTATGCGGCTATGAAAGCGGCCGGCGCCGATGTGCGCTACACCGAATACTCCGGGCGTTAAGCATGACTCCTGGGACAGAGCTTACGACGAACCAAAATTATTTCCTTGGCTGTTCTCCAGATCGCTAGCCACACAGATCGAAATAGATGCCTGCAGTGACTCGGGTTGCGAGATGATGCGGATCATGGAAGGTGAAGTTAGATTACGAGCCGATGCTTTCTGGAGCGCTTTCGACCAGAAGCGACGGTTCCGTTTTCTTCGCACGCGTGGTGGTGATCACGATCACGCTGACCAGAACGCATAGCGTGCCTAGAATCGTTCGCAGGCTGAGCGCTTCGCCGCCGAGAAAATATCCCACCAGCACGGCCACAATCGGATTCACGTACGCATAGGTGCCGACTTTCGTGGGTGATTCGTGATGAATCAGCCAGACGTACGCGGTGAAACCGATGATGGAGCCCGCGACAATCAGGTAGGCAGCGGAACCACGCTTCGCGCGAGACTGCCGACGGATGAAAATTGCGAAATTCGCCAAAGGCAGCTGCTGTGAGAGTCAGAAACACTCCGCCGGCGAGCATCTGCGCGCCGGAGCTCATGACTTTGGATTCCGGCAGCGGCAACTTGCGCGTGAGAATCGAAGCGATTGACCAACTGATCGAGGCAAAGATCAGCCCGCCGCGCCAAGTTTTTCGATCGGTGCGCCGCCTACGTTGAGCGACCGGCTGACCAGCACGGCGACTCCGGCAAGCCCGACCAGAAGCGCCACGCCCAAGCGGACGGTGAGACGCTGCGTGCGCAGAAAAAGAATTTCCGACAGCGCCATGAAAGCCGGGATGGTGGCCAGCATGACCGCGGCAATTCCGGAGGGCACGCGCTGCTCGGCCCAGAACAGCATTCCATAATCGAGAACGAAAATTATGAATCCAAGCAAGGACGCCGATCTCCATTCGCGCGCGGTGGGCGAGCGTTCGCCGCGAGCGAGCATCCAGCCATAGAGAACCGCTCCGGCGATCACAAAGCGCATCGCCGCCAGAACCAATGGAGGAACTTCGCGGACACCCACGCGAATGGCGAGGAACGTGGAGCCCCACACGAAATAGATGATGGAGAAGGCCAGCAGGGTCTTCCACGCGGGGCGATGAGCTTCGGCTGCCATACGCTAGTATGACTACGCGAAAACGAGTTGCGGTCAAGAGCCATATTGTTCGCGCAAAGCGCCGTTTGACCGTGGCCTTGGCGGGCCGCTATAATAGGGGTTTCCGCGCAGCACAAAATCTGCGTTGAGAGCAGCGTGCGTGTCCCGCGGCGTCTGCTCGGTCGTCCTAGGATTTTCTGATTTTCGATGACTGAAAACTCCCTGAGCGGAGAAACTTCCCACAGGAATTCAGGAGCTGGTAATGCTAAAGGCAACCCAACTGCGCCCCGGAATGATCATCAAGCACGAGGGCGATTTGTGCGTGATTTACAGCGTGGACCATCGCACTCCGGGCAACAAGCGCGGTTCGATGCAGACGAAAATGCGCAATCTGCGCAACGGTTCGATGCTGGATTACCGGTTCCGGGCGGAAGAATTCGTCGAGAAGGTAGTGGTGGACGAAATCGAATTCGAATATCTCTACAGCGACGGCGACGAGCATCACTTCATGAACACGCAAAATTACGAGCAGTTGGCGCTGCAGAACGATATCGTCGGCGACACGCGAGATTACCTGATTCCCAATTTGCCGGTGAAAATCGAATATTACGACGAGAAGCCGATCGGCGT
Source organism: uncultured Acidobacteriota bacterium (assembly GCA_963834215.1). Classification (GTDB taxonomy): domain Bacteria; phylum Acidobacteriota; class Terriglobia; order Acidiferrales; family UBA7541; genus Palsa-295. Next base: position 37,714 of record CAWIAM010000013.1, read on the forward strand.
GCTATTGCCGGACACTGTGGATTTGACGGTGGTGGAGACCGAGCAGACCATTCAGAAGGCCACTGCCAGTTCAGTGATGAAGCCGGCGAAGCTGGAGACGGGCCTCGTGGTGAACGTGCCGCCGTTTGTGGGCAACGGCGATAAGATCAAGGTGGATACTTCCGAGGCGCGCTACATCCAGCGAGTGCAGTAGCGTGGAGGGCTTGCCATGAGCGGCAGGCGACGCATCGTTAGGCGCTTCTTGCTGGGTGCCGTGGCTGTCTTGATTTCATTTATTGGCGCCCGAACGATGGCGGGCGCTGATGGCGCCGCTGGCGCCGGCGAGCAAACTCCACAGAAAATCATTTCTGACTACATTCACGCCGAAGGCGGCGCGCGTGCGCTGGCGCGAATTCAATCCCTCATGATCGAAGGTAGTTTGCACGAAGTGTCGTCGGGCGATTCCTCGCGACAATCCGATTCTCAGGCGGATGCTGACGCGGTTTCTCCTTCCAGTTCGTATTCGCTGATCACCAAGGCACCGAATAAACTTTATTCCGAGATTGTCGTCGAACCTCAACACATCGTCGCTGCGTACAACGGCAAATCGGCGTGGGGCCAGGACGGCTCGGGCGCGCCGCACACTTTTACGGGGCGCGACGCGGTGGAGTGGGAATCCACAGCGCGCTATTTGAACGACCGGCTCCTGAATGCGAAGAAGGACAAAATCGCGATGCGGCTGGTGGGGATCGATAGCGTTAACGGGCATCCCGCCTACCATTTGGTATTTACCTTTGCGCCGGGCGTGACGCGCGACGTGTTTTTTGACGCGCAGACACACTTGATCTTGCGGGAAATCGTAAACGCGCCGGAGCCAGGTGGGGCGCGGCCGAGCTCCAACTCGGCTAGCGCAACCGCGCCGCCTACGGAATCGGTTCAGGCGATCGAACAATTCGATTACGACGACTATCAGCCGGTAAACGGGATTCCGGAGCCGCGCAAGATCGAATTGCGGCGCGGAGGCCGCGAATATCAGATTGCCGTGACGCACGTGGAAATCAATGCGGCGGTGAAGGATACGATTTTTGACTTCCCGCGCGCCGATAGCCGTCCGCTGCCGGATATCGCGCAACTGCTGCGCGATATTCAGAAGAATCAGAAAGCTGTGGAAGAAATCGTGAAGCAGTACACCTGTCATCTTTCGGAAGAAGAAGAAAAGACCGGCTCGAACGGCGAAGTGACTTCGCATTCGGTGAAGGATTACGACATTTTCTACGTGGGTGACGACGAGATCCGGCATTTGCTGGCCAAGGACGGCAAACCACTCGAAGGCGACGAAAAGAAGAAGGAAGACCAGCGTTTCAACAAGGAATTCGACGCGGCCAAGAACAAACAGGCGGAACTGGCAAACGACCCGAAGAAGCAGCAGAAAGAAGAAGAGCGCGACGAAGCGCAGATTTCCGATTTCCTGAGCGCCGAAAACTTCACGAACCCGCGGCGCGAGATTTTTCGCGGGCAGGAAGTAATCGTCTTCGATTTCGGGCCAAACCCGGCGTACAAGCCGAAAAATATGGTTGAGAATTTGGTGCAAAAGCTGGTGGGGGTGATCTGGGTGGACGAGCAGGCGCGCGACGTGGCGAGGCTTGAGGCGCGATTCAGCGATAACTTCAAGATCGGCGGCGGATTGGTGGCTTCCCTTTCGAAAGGCTCGAACTTTGTTTTCGAGCAGACGCTGGTGAACAACGAAGTATGGCTGCCGTCTTACGACGAAGTGCATGCCGCCGCGAGGTTGGTTTTCGTGAAGGTGAAGGCCAATCAAATTGACCGCTACAGCGATTACAAGAAATTCTCTTCCGAGATAAAACTGGGCACTTCCGCGCCGGTGGATCAAAAGCCGAAATAGTTATTTACATAGCACTCTCGCGAGGAGTTCATCACGGGATGATTCACGCTGTGGTACATTCCGCTGAGCTTGTTGATGATAGTATTGAATTGATATCCGTGCGCGTTGAAAGGAATTGCCAGCGTGCCGATCTGTCCTAGCTGCGGGAAATCGTTCAGTGGATTTTCGATCGGGTCGCAGACCGCGACAGAATGCGCGGATTGCCGGAAGGCAAAAATGCAAGCTGCGGTGAGCAAGGTTGTTCCCAGACAAAGCGTCCCGCGGACGTCCGCATGGATGATCTTGCGGCGTGTGCCGCCGGTGACTCGCGCGATCATCGGTTTGAACGTGCTGGTGTATGTGGCGATGGGCTTGAGCGGCGTTTCGTGGACCGAGCCGAGCGTATTGAATGCGATTCGTTGGGGAGCGGATTTCGGACCACTGACGTTCAGCGGTGAATGGTGGCGGCAGTTCACCAGCATCTTCGTGCATTTCGGCATTATTCACATCTTGCTGAATATGTGGTGCCTGTGGAACCTGGGGAGCGCTCTCGAACCGCTGATGGGGCCTGTGGGTTTCAGTTTGACTTATCTTTTCAGCGGGCTGGCTGCGAGCGCCACGAGCCTTGCGTGGAGTCCGTGGCGCGCGAGTGCCGGAGCTTCAGGAGCGATTTTTGGTTTGGCGGGCGCGTTTGTGACTTTCCTTCTGCTGAAGAAGCTGCCGATCGAAAAAAGCCTGGTGCAGAAGAATTTGCGGAGCATGGGGTTTTTCATTTTTTATAATCTTTTGTTCGGTGCGGCGAATTCGCATATTGATAATTCGGCGCATTTGGGCGGCTTGGTGGCGGGGTTCATTTTGGGGGCACTGGTGCCGGTTTCTGCGCGCTTTAGCGCGGTGTTGGATGCGCGGCTGACGGGTGTGCCGTTTGATGCAGTCAGTGCGACGGCTTCACGGCAACGCAAGCTTTTTTTGACTGCAGCGGGATGCACGATCGCGCTGATCGTTGGGCTTTACTTCGTGCGCGCGCGAAATTTACCGACCGCGCAGTACGGGAGGGCAGTTCGGCTGGCGAACGCCGGCCAAATGGATTCCGCCATTGAGGAGATGAAAAAGGCCGCGGCGATGGAGCCTGAGAACGTGTTGGCGCAAATGTTCGTGGGCGACTGGCTGCTGCTGCAGAATAATCCTGCCGCGGCGATTCCTTACCTGGAGCAGGCGCGGCAGTTGGTGCCTGACGCCGCAGCGATCCGGAATAATCTGGCGCTGGCGTATTTGGGCGCCGGGCAAGCGAAGGCTGCGGTGAACGAGATTTCGCAGATGGTGGATAAGAGCCAAGTGGAGCCGTGGGAGACGTCGTTCATTTTAGGAGTCGCGGCCGAGCAGGATGGAAATTATAGGCTGGCGGCGCAGAACCTGAGTTCGGTGTTGCAGACGAAACCGGATTTCCAGCAGGCGCACGACGAGCTGGCGCGCATCACCGCTGCTGCGAATTCGCAAGGTGCCGCGACCGATCCAAAGCCCGGGCAACTTCCCTATGCAAAATTGCTGATGAAGTCCCCGGCATGGCCGTACTATCCGTAGACTTTATATTTACCACGGAAAATCGGTAGGCGTGCGAATCAGACAGCTACGGCCGTCTTTGCGCCGAATACGCGGGTGAATATCGCGTCCACGGCGCGAAGCTGGCGACGCAGGTCGAACGCGTGATTTAAGGATTTTTCGTCGAGAAATTTGCGAATGTTGGAATCCGCGGTGATTCTTTCCTGAAAGCTTGAGTCCGATTCCCACGCCGCCATCGCGTGCGCCTGAACCCATTTGTAGGCATCTTCGCGCGGCGCGCCGTGCTCAACCAAATCTTGCAGAAGCTGTCCGGAAAAGACGAGGCCCTGCGTGGCGTTGAGGTTGCGCAGCATGCGTTCGGGAAACACTTTCATATTGGCGACAATTTCCGTGGTGCGATGCAGCATGTAATCCACGAGGATTGTGGAGTCCGGAAGAATCACGCGTTCGACGGAGCTGTGTGAAATGTCGCGTTCGTGCCAGAGGGCGACGTTTTCGAGGGCCGCGATGGAATTTGCGCGCACGACGCGCGCGAGGCCGCAAATCTGTTCGCTCGCAACGGGATTGCGCTTGTGCGGCATGGCGGAACTGCCGCGCTGTTCTCCGCCGAAGGGCTCTTCGACTTCGCGAACTTCCGTGCGCTGCAGATGGCGAATTTCCTGCGCGATGCGTTCGAGCGATGCGGCGACGATAGCGAGCGTCGAGAGATATTGCGCGTGGCGATCGCGTTCGATCACTTGCGACGTGATCGGCGCGGTAGCGAGGCCCAGGCGCTGGCAAATCTTTTGTTCGACTTCCGGACCAAGATGGGTGCAGGTGCCGACGGCTCCGGAAATTTTGCCGACGGCGAGCTGCTGAGCGGCGACCTGGAAGCGCGCGAGGTCGCGGCGATTCTCGCCGTACCAATTGGCGATCTTCAGGCCAAATGTGATTGGCTCGGCGTGGATGCCGTGGGTGCGGCCGATTTCAGGCGTGTCCTTGAATTCCCAGGCGCGCCGCTCGAGAACTTCACCGAGGGCTTCGATTTTTTTCTCGATCAGGTGCGAGGCTTCGCGGACAAGCAGCGCTTGCGCGGTGTCCACCACGTCGTTGGAGGTGAGCCCGTAGTGCAGCCAACGCGCAGCTTCGGGATCGGCGACTGATTCCTGCACGGCAATCGTGAAGGCGATCACGTCGTGGCGGACTTTGGCTTCGATTTCATTGATGCGCGCGACGTCCACGCTAGCGCGCTCTCGCAATTTCGCGGCGGCTGCGCCGGGGACGACGCCAGCTTCCGCGAGCGTTTCGGCCGCGGCCAGCTCGACTTCGAGCCATTTCTGAAACCGGTTTTCTTCGCTCCAGACGCGGCCCATTTCTGGGCGCGTATAACGTGAAATCAAAACTGACTCCCTTGGCGGCGCTAGCATTTCGCAGGGCAAAGACCTGCACGCGAGCGCCTGATGCATTCGAATGAACGGCGGGGAAATTCCCTGTTTCATCATACCCGAAATTCTGCGGCGGCGCGAAGCGCGGGGCCGGCGGGGGCCCGCCTTCGATCAAAGCTCGTGATTTCATGTCTTTGGCGGAATTTTGCGGCTGAAGCGACTTAATACACAGCAGTGCCAATTCAATGCGAGGAGCAAAACAATGAAAGTGAAAGTTTCCTGGTTTGGCGTGGAAGATTTCGAAGGCGCGAAGAAGTTTTACGGGCAAGTGCTGGGATTGAAGAAGACGTTCGAGGCGCCGCAGTGGGCGGAGTTCGCCGGAGCCGAAGGCGAAGAGTCCATCGGAATCGCGGGGAATCCGCACGCCGGAAAGGAGCCGGGAGCGACCGTGGTGCTGGACGTGACGGACATCGAGCGCGAGCGGAAGCGGCTGGAGTCGGCGGGAGTCAAATTCGAAGGCAAGACCGAGGAGATTCCGGGAATCGTCAGGCTTGCGACGTTTCGCGATCTCGACGGCAACCGCTTGCAGCTGGCCCAGGCGCTGATGAGGTAGTAGTCGGTCGTGGTGGTTCAAGTCGAGGAGCCGCGCCGGTTTGGCGTGCCGTTGTAAACTGGCGCGGCTCGATCTTTTCATCGAGGTGATGCGATGGCTTTATACGCCGTGCCGGAAATTGCGCCGGAGGAAGAATCACAGCTGGTAGGAAAGGCGCGGGAGGGAGACGGCGTCGCTTTTGGCGCGCTCGTGGAACCGTGGCGCAAACCGCTTTTCGGTTACATCTACCGGATGGTGACTCTGCGGCAGGATGCGGAGGACTTACTGCAGGACGTGCTGGTGCGCGTGCTGGAAGGCATACGGACGTATCGCGGCGAGGCACGGTTCAAAAGCTGGCTTTTTGGAATTGCCACGCATGTGTGCCTGGATCATCTGCGTTCGAAGAAGCGCTGGCGTGTGGAAGCGCAGTTGATCGGCGAGCGGGAAAGCAAAGCGACTCCGGGGCAGTTTGAGGAATTGCAACAGTTGATGGCGCAGCCGGATTTCAGCTTCGAAATTCGCGAACACATCGCGTTTTGTTTTTCGTGCATCGCGCGCACGCTGCCGCCGGAAGAGCAAGCGGCTTTGATGTTGAAGGAAGTTCTAGGATTTACGAGCGAGGAAGCTGCTGGCGTCGCGGGCGTTTCGGAGCCGGTATTCCGGCATCGGCTGTCAGCGGCGCGCGCGAAGATGACCGAAAACTATGCGGGGCTTTGCGCGCTGATTAATAAAGAGGGACTGTGCTATCAGTGCAGCGGTTTGCAGACGATGGCGCCGGACGGGCATCACGGGCCGGAACTGGTGCAAATTGAAGTGGCGCCTGGAGTGGCGATGAACGCGGAGAACTTGTTTGACGCGCGCGTCGCGATCGTGCGCGATGTGGACCTTGAGACAGGGCGAACGCGGTTGTTGCACGACGTGTTTTACGGCAGTTTGACGAAGAGAGAGGAATCGCGCTAGACAGCCAGACCGCGGCGAATTGCCGTGCGCTTACAGGTCGAATGGGCCGAGGGGGATGCGTTGCGAGGCGATGTGGAGTGTGCCGCGAAAGGCGAATTCGCCGGGGCGGCGGCCGAGGGCTTCTTCGGCGCAGATGCGCGCGAGGTCAGGAGTATTGTTCTGCTCGGAAATGTGCGCGAGGACAAGATGGCGTGCGCGTCCGTCGAATACTTCCGAATCCGCCAGAAATTCGCTGACAATGGTATTCGAAAGGTGGCCGGTGCGGCTCATGACGCGCTGCTTGATGTACCAGGGGTACGGGCCGACTTTAAGCATTTCCAGATCGTGGTTCGATTCCAAAATCAGAAAATCGGCTTCGCGCAGGTGGTGCTTCACTAACTCCGGCATGTAACCCAGATCGGTGACGATGGCGACTTTTTTTCCGTTGGCGCAGAACGCATAGCCTACGGGATCGGCGGCATCATGCGGGATGGTGAACGCGGTGATTTCGATATCGCCGATGATGAACTTGATTCCCGGACGAATGTAATTGATGCGCTCGATTCTGGTCTTGGGGCCGTCTTCATACATCTTGCGGATTTCGCGGTGCGTCGGTTCGGTGAGATACGCGGGACATTTCCAGTCGCGCGCGAGTTGGGCAAGAGCGTTGGTGTGGTCGCTGTGCTCGTGAGTGACGAGGATACCGTCTACATTTTCAGGGCGCGCGCGGCCCAGAGTTTCAAACCGCCGCAACAGTTCTTTCTTGCCGATGCCGGCGTCAATAAGGAGAGTGGTGCACCCGGATTCGAGCAATGTGCAATTGCCCGTGCTGCCCGACGCCAAAATGGATACACGAAACGAGATGCGCTTCCCCCCGCGTGCCGCGTTTACGCCGTGAATCGCGCGCACGCCACGCCGGAAAAGATAATGGCAAAGTGCAGAGCTGGCGTCAACATCCGGAATTGCGAGTTGATTAGATTGCCAGCTGGTCGCGGGTGAGTTCGAAGCCGTTGAGGTTACCTACGACGGAAGCCGCGATGCGGCCGGGCTGAAAAAATTCGCGAGCGAGCTGCTGAACGTCTTCGACGGTGACACTTTCGAGCAGTTCGATCAGGTCTTGGGCGGTGAAATGGCGATTAAAGTACATGTGGTAGCGAGCGAGGCTGTTCATGCGCTGGCCGCTGCCTTCAAGGGAAAGCAAAGTCGCGCCTTTCAGATGATCCTTGGCGCGGCGCAGTTCTTCGGTGCTTAAAGGCTCATCGCGCAGGCTGCGGAATTCATCGAGCACGGAACGAACCAGCTGTGAAGCGTTCTCGAGAGACGTGCCGGCGTAAACCGAAAGCGCACCGGCATCGCGGTAGGAGTTCAACTCGCTGAAAATCGCGTAGGCGAGACCCTGGCGCTCGCGAATATTCTGGAACAGCCGCGAGGACATGCCTCCGCCGAGAACGTTGTTGAGAACAGCGACTGCGAAGCGGCGGCGATCGGTCATGGGGAGCGCGGGAACGCCCATGCAGATGTGCACCTGCTCGAGTTCGTGCTTGGTGCGCAGGGTGACGTGCGGCGCGGCTTCGGGCTTTGGCTCGGCTTCGGCGGCGCTGGTAGATGCGAGTTTCGCGAAACGTTCCGCGACGAGATCTACAAGCTGCTGGTGCGTCAAATGGCCGGCGGCAGTGATGACCATATTGTTCGGCGCGTAGCGATGGCTGAACCAGGCGCGCAACGTATCGCGGCTGAAAGCGGAAACAGTTTCGGGAGTGCCGAGGATGGGCTTGCCGAGCGCGTGCGGCGACCAGAAATTCTGGGTGAAGAGTTCGTGGACGAGATCTTCGGGATTGTCCTGGGTCATGCGGATTTCTTCAAGGATCACGGATTTTTCGCGGTCAATTTCATCTTCGGCGAATTTCGGCTCGAGAACCATGTCCGCGAGGACGTCGAAGGCTTTGGGAAGGTGTTCGTCGAGTACGCGCGTATTGAAGCAGACCATTTCCTTCGAGGTGAACGCGTCGAGCATGCCGCCGACACTGTCCACTTCGCGGGCGATATCTTCGGCGGTGCGCCGCGCCGTGCCCTTGAAAACCATATGCTCGATGAAATGCGAGATGCCGTTGACGCCCGCAGGCTCACAGCGCGAGCCGGAGCGCAGCCAGATTCCGACTGAAACGGAGTGGACGTGTTCCATCGGCTCGGTGATGACGACGAGGCCGTTCGGAAACACGTGTTGCTGCACCTTGTGATTCGTGTCTGGCATGTATCTTGGTATTGTGGCACGGCGCAGCAGTAAATGTCATATGCGAGCAAGAAAAGTTTCTATTGAGCGCTAGCAAGGCGTGGCGGGAGGCGCGGGGAACGCTACATCAATTTTTCGTCGGGGTCGAGTTTCCCGTACTCGCTGGAATAATGCAGCGGAACGTCGGCGTATTCGCCTTTATCGAGTGAATAGACTTCGCAGGATGAGTAAGGATACGAGTAGATGTGCACGCTGGCCGCGCGCTGATTGAAGTCCCGCAGATTCAGCACCTGGTGCACCGGCTCTTCGGGTTGCACCACGGCAGGATGCGTGGGGTTCATGTCGTAAGCGTCCGAAGGAATCAATTTACAGTTGCCGTGAGCCGCATCCCGACTTTCCACACGAAAATTCTGCACGCGCAGGCGTCCGACGGGCGTAACCATCCAGCAATTCTGTCCGCGATGATTGTGGATGCGGCTGACCTGGCCTATATCCCAACAAATAGCAAGCACTTCGAAAAGCTCGCATTTGTGAATCAGGTTTCGCGTGTAATGGCTCTTGGCATAGAAAAGGTAGGGTGCGAGGGTTTCGGGATCAATGCCTTTGCGCGCGGTGAATTCGAAAACGCGCGGAATGGTGAATTCTTTTTCTGGGATGGCGCAGAGCTGCTTCACCCACTCGTCAATGGTCATCACTTCCATCGGAGTTTTGTGGTCTACGGGCGTCAGAGTTGCCATCGGTGCGCCTCCTAAGCTTTTTGCTGAACGCTAGTTCGTTAACGTCCATTATATCGCCGCGCGGGCGGCTCGGCAGCGGGAAATCACGCGCGGGCCGCGTGTTATCATGATGGCAAGATGCATCCGGACAAACCAGAGCGCGGATCTGCGGCTGGCGGCGCAGTGAATCTGCTGGGCCAATCCGCGGCGCAGCTGCGCGCTTTTGTGCAGGCCCTCGGCGAGCCTGCGTATCGCGGCGGGCAAATTTATCACGCGCTTTATGCCGAGCGGCGGTTCGACGTTGGCGCGATGACGAATTTGCCGGCAAGCCTGCGCGAGCGATTGGCTCGCGAGGCTTGTGTGGCGCTGCCGCGAATCGTGCGGCGCTACTGGTCGGCCGAGGGGACGGTGCGTTACGTGCTTGCGATGGATGCGCCGGAAACGGCGGCCAGCGGGGCGCGATCGGGACCGGGCAAGCCCGCGACGATTGAAACGGTTTTCATGCCGGAAGACAATCGCCAGACGATTTGCATTTCGACGCAAGCGGGTTGCGCGGTGGATTGCCATTTTTGCCTGACGGCGACGCTGGGATTGATTCGCAACCTAACGGCGGCGGAAATAATCGGGCAGGTACTGATTGCCCTCGAAGAAAATCGCGCGACGCTAAAGCCGCAAACGAACGTCGTTCTGATGGGCCAGGGCGAGCCGTTGCTAAATTACGATGCGGTGATGGCGGCGCTGAGAATTCTGCTCGATCCGAATGCGATGGCGATTACGCCGAAGCACACGACGCTTTCGACCAGCGGAATTATTCCCGGCATTGAGCGCCTTGCGCAGGAGAAAGTGCGTCCGAAGCTTGCGATTTCGCTGAACGCATCGTCGAACGAGCAACGGGATAAGATTATGCCGATCAATCGGAAGTATCCGATCGAGATGTTGCTGGAGGCTTGCACGCACTATCCGCTTCGACCTTGGGAGCATTTGACATTTGAATATGTGTTGCTGGGCGGATTCAACGATGCGCCGGAAGATGCGCGACGGGTCGCGCGATTGCTGGGGAATTTGCGCGCCAAGGTGAATTTAATACCGTGGAATCCCGGCAAGCTGCCTTACGAAAAACCGGATGCGGGTCGAATCGAGGAATTCCGTCGGATTCTTGCGGATAAGGATGTACGGGTCTTCGTGCGCTACTCGCGCGGGCAGGACGTGATGGCTGCTTGCGGGCAGCTGGCGTTGCTGGAATCAGCGGCGCCGCAGGAAACTGCGCCGCTGGCGCAGATTTCTCCTTCGATTTAGTTTTCGCTGCGAATCCCAATAGCCGTCATCATGCGTCCTGTCGCGCGTTCGCGGCGGTAGCTGAAGAAGAGATCGGTGCGGCACGACGTACACAGACCGCTGGATTGGATTTTGTCCGGAGCGATGCCTGCGGACACGAGCATGGCGCGGTTCGCGGCGATCAAATCGAGCTGCACTCGCGGCGGGGGCGGCGCGTGGCCCGGCGGACGCATCGTGAGCCACGGCAGCCAGTTGGAATCGCTGTCGCCATTTTCGAGGGCGTCGAAAGGCCCGGCAAACCATTCGCGCGCGTTTGCAAACTTCGCAGCGAATTCTTTCACTACTTCGTGTCCCACTTCGTAGCAACAGCCGCCGATTCCGGGGCCGACGGCGGCGATGACGTCTCGCGGACGCGTGCCGAATTCCATTTGCATCCGGCCGAGAGCTTTCTCCGCGATGCGCTGGGCCGTGCCACGCCAGCCGGAATGAATCGCAGCGACGGCGCGATGCTTCGTGTCTGCAAGCAGGATAGGAATGCAGTCCGCGGTTTGCACGACGAACAGAACGCCGGGTTTGCGGGTGATGAGCGCATCGCCGTTGGGAGCTTGGTCGCCTTGCAGGATGTCTTCGGCGCCGACGACGTGAATGATGTCCGAATGAATCTGGCGCAGCCCTACGATGCGCATTTTAGCCGCGCCGAGCGATGCGAAAAAGTTCTTGCGATTTTCCAGGACGCGCTCCGGCGAATCCCATTCCGTGAAGCCGAGGTTCAGGACTTTTTCGGATGCCGAGCCGCTCTCTCTCTGAGCCGAAAATTCGCTTGCGCCGCCGGGACGAGTGCTGAACCCGTGCACCAGCCAATTCAGGCGCGCAAACGCAGGGGATTCGAGGATTTGCACGCCGTTTCTGCGCCGCAATTGCCAGGTTCGCGGGCGTTTCGTTGCTGTTGTTTGCGAGACGCCTCGCGACTGTGGCTTTTTTTTAGTGATTGTTGTGGCCATGGATGATGGTGCGCACGGTGCGTCAACCGCAGCGCGTCTCAATTATAGTGGGTATAATCGCGCGGCGGCGTGAATCTTGGATTTTCTGATACAGTTCGCGCCAGAGCCAGGAGCGCATTTGATCGTCGGATTGGGACTGGACATCGCGGAGATTGACCGGATCGAGGCGGCGCTGACGCGGCACGGCGCGCCGATTCTGGAACGGCTGTACACGCCGGGAGAAGTCGCCTACTGCGAGAGTTATCGCCATAAATTCGAACATTACGCCGGACGCTTCGCGGCTAAGGAAGCGGCGATGAAGGCGTTGGGGACCGGGTGGCGGCTGGGAGTGCGCTGGCGCGATATCGAAGTGGTGCGTGAGCCGAGCGGAAAACCGACGTTGCATCTAGAAGGCGCGGCGCGCCAATTTGCCGAGCGGCTGGGCGTGAAAATTATTTCGCTAACGATCACGCATAGCGGGAATCTTGCGCTCGCCGAAGTTATCTTCGAAAGCTGATCTCCACTTCCAGCGCAGCTTCGGCGATTTCGTCTGCGCCGCCAATCTCCGTTTCACGCCAGAGATTCGCGGGATGGCGGCCTGCTACGCGTACCTTCAAATAATTGCCGGTCAGCGCCTCGGTCCAAGTATCTCCGCCGCGCTTTAGCGTAAGCGCTCGCACCTTCTTCCCTGCTTGAAGATTGCGGAACGCTACGGCTTTCTCTTGGCCCAGCGCGCGCAGCGCTCGCGTGCGTTCGCGCGTGAGTGCAGGGGGCACGGGCGCACCGAGATCGGCGGCCTTCGTGCCGGGCCGCGCAGAAAAGGAGAATACGTGCAGATAGGTGTACGGCAGCCGCTCGATGAATTCGAAAGTGGTGCGAAAATCCTCATCGCTTTCGCCGGGAAATCCGGCGATTACGTCCGCGCCAATGGCGGCGTCCGGAAGCGTGGCGCGAATCCGCTTGATCCGTTCGGCGTAATGCTCCGCGCGATACCAGCGATGCATGGCGCGGAGAATACGGTTCGAGCCTGATTGTAACGGGACGTGGAAATGGCGCGCGATGCGCGACGATGAGGCGACGAGCGCGACGAAGTCTTCGGTGGCGTCTTGCGGCTCAATGGAGCTGAAGCGCAGTCGCTGCAATTCCGTTTCGTCGAGAAGCCGACGCACAGCTAGCGCCAGGTCGGCACGCGGCACAAGATCGCGTCCATAGGCGCCGAGATTGATGCCGCTCAGAACGATTTCTTTTGCGCCGGCCGCCACGAGGTGTTGAACTTCCGCGATTACGACATCCGGCGGCAGGCTGCGACTGCGGCCGCGGACGAAAGGGATCACGCAGTAGGAGCAACGGTTATTGCAGCCATCCTGGATTTTGAGGATGGGGCGCGTGCGATCGCCCGGAATACCCGTGGCGCCTTCGACTGGGGCAATCGCCACGGACGTTTGCGCGAAAATATCGCCCGTGAGAATTTTAGCCGGGCCGCGCGCGAGGGACATGGGATCGTCATCGAGGCGCGCCAGCGGAATAAAATTTGGCGAAGGCGCGCATGTTGAGGCAGCAGCCGCTGCCGCTTTCACAGCCGCAGTATTCGCACCGGGCAGCAAGCCTTCGCGAACGACGCGCGGGATTTCCGTCTGATGCGAATTACCGATCACCCAGGAGACGCCTTCGAGCGCGGCGATTTCTTCGGGAGCGCGCTGGGCGTAACAGCCGGTAACTACGATGCGCGCGGAGGGATTCGTGCGATGAATCTTTCGGATAGTGTCGCGCGCCTGTGAATCGGCGGCGGCTGTAACGGTGCAGGTGTTCAGCACCACGACATCGGCAGCGGCGTGATCATCGAGCATTTCGAGCCCACCGGCACGCAGCGAACGACGCAGCGAAGCAGCGTCTGCTTCAGTGGCGCGGCAGCCGAAATTCTCGAGGGAAAATGTCGCCATAAAATGGAGATCAAAGCCGGGCACGAAAGCTTTGAGTAAGCAATTATAGCAGTGAAACCGGAGAGGAATTCAACGCGGAGCCTGCCAACAAGCCATATGAATGACGCTGTGGCTAAGCTCCAGCTCCGCGACGTTGGTAGCACAGCAAGATCAAATCGGCGCGACGGCGAACGCCAAATTTGGCGAGCAGGTTCGAAACGTGGAATTTCACGGTGCGCTCAGAAATGTGCAGGCGGTCGGCAACTTCCTTATTGGCCAGATTTTCCAGCAGCCCGGCGAGAACTTCCTGCTCGCGGCGGCTGAGTTCGGCAGGAGAATCGCCTCGCAAACGGCGGCCTTGCGTAGTGCTAAGAATCGAATCCACGAAGCGGGAGAGAACCTCGCGTGGCACCCAAAAGCCGCCCGAGGCAACGAGAGGCAACGCGCGGGGCAGCTGTTCGCGTGCTTCTTTGTAATTCAAAATCCCCTTCACGCCCTGGCGCAGAAGTGTGTAGCTATCGGTTTCCTTGAGGTTATCGCCCACAACCAAAAGCCGCGCGGCGGCGTTGTGGTCCAAAATATTGCCAAGAAGCGCGCCGGTGGCCTGGCGGGCCGCATGAGCGTCGATCACGTAGACCGAAGCGCGCGGCACTTCCAAATTGCGCAGATCCGGCGCCAGCATGGAGTCAAGCTGCTTGGCGACGAGCTGGAAGGTCGTGTCCGTCAAAAGACGCCGAAACTCCTCAAGCACCATCGGGTGAGGAGACAGAAGGCAAACTTTTAGTTTTGAGTTTGTGGCGGCCTTTGCCATCGCAGTCAAGGCTAGCGGAATTAACGCACAGGGGCAAGACCGATGGGAAGGGTGATTTCATACCAGACACGGGTGCTTGCGGGGTTTAAGACGGGCATATCGAGACCAGGCGGTGGGGCAAACCGCAGCACTGCTTGCGGGAGCGCTGATTCAAACTGTGTTCGCGATTGATTCGTGCTAGGGATGTTCGGGAAGGCCGTTGTCTGTTTGCCCGTCGCGCCGCGGACGCTTGGCGGGCAAGCCAGCTTGGCGGACTTTATAAAGCAGAGCGCGATAGCTGATTTTCAGAATCTCGGCGGTCCGGCGGCGATTCCAGTGATTGGCCTGCAGGACTTTCAGGATTACGTCGTGTTCCATGCGCCGCGTGACCTGCTGCGCGATGCGCTTCAGGGGTATGTTGCCCTCTTCGTTCATTTCATAAGAAATTGCGAGGGGCTTTTTTTCGGCGCCGCGATCGCGGTCCGAATGGAAAGCCTCTTCCGAGCCCAGGATCACGTAACGCGCCATGCAATTTTCCAGCTCGCGAATATTGCCCGGCCAATCGCGTTGTTGCAGCAGGTGTAGCGATTCGCGCGAGACCGGCGGAGCGTCCCGCTGGAAGCGGCGATTGAATTGTTCGCGGAGATATTCCACGAGATAGGGGATATCGTCGCGGCGGTCGCGCAGCGAAGGCAGCGTGATGGTGATTACGTTGATGCGATAAAAAAGGTCGGCGCGAAAACTGCCGCTCGCGATTTCTTCATGGAGCAAACGATTGGTGGCGCAGATCACGCGCGCGTCCAATTGCTTTTCTTCGTGATCGCCAATGCGCGTGAAGTGGCCGTCCTGCAGAACGTGCAGTAACTTGGCCTGCAGGCTGGAGTCTATCTCGGCAATCTCGTCGAGAAACAGCGTTCCGCCCTGCGCCATTTCTATGCGCCCTGGCTTCGCCGCATGCGCGCCGGTGAAGGCGCCCTTTTGGAATCCAAACAGCTCGCTTTCGATAAGGGTTCCGGGGATGGCGGGACAATTTACCTTGACAAAGGGACCCTGATTCCACGGGGAACGCTCGTGGATGAAGCGTGCGAGGACTTCCTTGCCAGTGCCGCTCTCGCCCAAGACCAGAATTGGAACATTGAGACCGGCGGCGCGCTCGACGCGTTGCCGGACCGCTTGCATCGCCTCCGACGGACCAAAATAGACGTGTGGAGGAGGTATTTCAACCGGCTGGGTCAAAGGTGCGATTCTTGCTTCCGCGGCAGATGCCATTGATTTCCAGTCTGCTGAAGTGAGGCGTATCGCGTGCCCCCATGAAAAGTATTGCACACACAACGCCAAACAATTTGGCGCGCGTAGTACTGCGCCGGGAAGCGTCTCAAATCAATATTTCCTACAATGCTTTTTGTTTGAGCAAGTTAGACGGGCATACCGCGGACGATTTCCTAGTACTGAAAGACGGGGAAGGAGCGATAAGTAGTACGTTCGTCAGAAAATCCTAGGCACTTTCGGGAATTGACCTTCCTAGTGGGAGTTCATCTTCCCCCGCTGCACACCGCTTTTGCGCAATGGATGGATTTCGCGTTGCCAGGTTCGTGCGTGAGAAATGTCGCGTCGATGATCCGTGCATACCTCGTCAGCGCTGTGGAAAAATCAAGGATTCGAGCATGTCCGCGCGGGCTTTTTGATCCGACGCAAACAACTGCAGCAGGTCGGTGACAGAGATCATCCCGCGAAAACCTTTTTCGTGATCAAGGACGACCAAGTGGTAGATGCTGTGCTGTTCCATCAGCCGCAAGCAATCTTCCAGTGAAGTGTCTGGGGTGGCGCTGACGATCTGCCTCGTCATGATTTCGGAAACGCGCATCCACGCGGGGCATTTATTTTCGGCCGCGACCTTATCCGAAACATCGCTTTGCGAAACGACGCCCAGGAGAATTCCCTGGTGGTCGCACACACCGGCGGCGCGAACTTGCTTCTCGCGCAAGTAACGCGCCGCATCATATACGGTGACGTCTTCTGTGACGAAATAGACTTCGCGGCGGGTGCTAATCAGGTCCGCAACTCTCATCGGACCCTCCTCGTTTGTACACTCGCCGAATGGTAGGCCGATTTGGGCGGGAAATGCAACGGATTTTGCGCGGAACGCACGCGCACGGCGGGAAACGTGATTGCCCGTTGCAAGAACGCACACGCCACCCACCAACGGGGCATGCGCGAAGTGAGGTAGCGCAGCGGGGAGCTGCGGCAAATGATTCTCAACCAGCAAAAGAAAAATCTAGATCTGCGAAGCTTCGCCGCGAATAATATCGTAGCGCTCGATGACGGCCGCCACGCCAATCGTTTCCGGCCTGTCTTCTTCCTGCTTATCCACGCGAACCACACGGCCGTGCGCGCGAACAAACACTTCGGTGCCACGGGTGATTTCCGCCGGCAAGGTGAGAGTGAAGTCAACTTCAGTGCCGGGAGCCAAGTCCTTCTCCATGGTGAAGTAAACGCCGCGCGTTGAGATATCCCGGGTCTGACCGTTGTGCGTGCCCGGTTCTCTGGTGATCGGCAGGCGGACGTTTACCGGTAGCGACAGATCATACCGGCGTGCCAAGCGACGCTCCGTCATCCCCACTGCTCCTCCAAGGAAAGATTGAAGTGCAACACGTCCCCGTCAACCAGGGTAGCAATCCCTCTTCCAAAGGCTACCGACTCTGCAGCGTGCTGCCGATTGTGTCGAACGATGCTACTTTCCCCGAGCCTATCCGCAGCAAAACCTAGGACAGGTTGCAAACCCTTTGAAAACAGCGACGAAACATTGAGTCGAGAAATCGGCCGGGGGGCTAGAGCCAGACATTCCCGCGGGTAGTCTTGCGGGAGCCCCCATTTCGGAGCGAATACTAGACCAAGCCGGGACGGAAGGGTAGTGCTATTTCACTGAATGTGCTCTAGATATGCAACTCTTTGCAACAGGGATAGGACTAGTACGATTTTAGGTCTTCTTTACGAGTTCTCGATGTTTCGTGCGGGGCATTCGCACGGCGTGCGACCTTCTTCGCTCGTATCACTATTGCCGTTGATGTCGCGATGCGGAAGCGTTTTGGTTACGAGCCGCGAATCGCCGGCGCGGACTCTTTTAAGACCGCGTCTTTTACTTCCGCTTCTTTCGCGGCGGTTTCCTTCGCCGCAACTTCTCTGGCAGCTCTTGCCGCAGCGGAACGTGCACCGCGTCCGGAATCCAAATTGAATTGGCGCATTTTATACAACAGCGCTTTGTAGCTGATGCCCAACATGCGCGCGGCATCTTTCCGGCACCAATTCGTTTTCTCCAGAGCGTCGGCGATCGCTTCCATTTCCGCTTCGTCTTTCAGCCCGCGCACCAAAGCTTTGAGGCCTTGCTCTTTGGGCGGCGCTGCTTCCTCGCGTGGAGCGGTGCGATGTTGCTGTCCGGTCATTTCCAGCAGTTCGCGGAAGCTACCTTCGTCATCTTCCAGAATCACGTAGCGCTTCACGAAATTCTCGAGCTCGCGCAGGTTGCCGGGCCAGGGATAACGGAGCGCCGCTTCGAGCAAGTGCTTCGAAGGATCCGGCGCCGGCTTGCCATATTTCTCGCTGTACTTCGCAAGGAAATGGCTGAAGAGCAGCGGGATTTCCGTGGTGCGTTCGCGCAGTGGGGGAATGTGAATAGAGAGCACGTTGAGCCGGTAATAGAGGTCTTCGCGGAATCGCCCCGTGCGCATGGCATCTTTCACATCCATGTTGGTGGCAGCGAGTACGCGGACGTCTACATTGACGACGGCGCGCGCGCCCAAGCGCGAGAACTGGCCATCTTGCAGAACGTGCAGCAGCTTGGCCTGCAAGTGCGGGCTCATTTCCGCGATTTCGTCGAGGAAAATCGTGCCCTTATTCGCGATTTCGAATTTGCCGGGCTTGGCGCGCACCGCGCCGGTGAATGCGCCCTGCTCGTAACCGAACAATTCGGATTCCAGCAGTTCTCCGGGCAACGCAGCGCAATTCACTTTGACGAACGCTTGCACGCGGCGGGTGGAACGCAGGTGAATCATGCGCGCCACCACTTCCTTGCCTACTCCACTTTCGCCGCTGATGAATACGGGGACGTCGACGGGAGCGATTTGCAGGATCTGCTGGCGGATCTTGAGCATCTGCGGGCTGGCGGCGAGGAAAGAGAGATCTTCCGTGAGCGCTTCACAATATTCGCGCAGTGACTTATTTTCGGAGCGCAGCTGCTGTTTCTGGCGGCACTTCAGGAAGGCGGCGTCCAGTTCGGGTTTTTCAAACGGCTTGGTGAGGTAATCGAGCGCGCCTATGCGGATCGCCTCGACCACGGTGGTGACTTCGTTCGAACACGACAACATGATGACGTTGATGCTGCGGTCCACCTGCATCAATTGACGCAAGGTCTCCAGGCCGTCCATCTCCGGCATCAGCACATCCAGAATCACAAATTCCGGGCGCTCGCCGGAACCGATGCGCTCGAGCGCGTCCTTGCCGCTGGAGACCGTTTCGACGTCGAAGCCGTCCACTTCCAGCAGCGTCTGAAGATATTTTCGAATGCTCGGTTCGTCATCTACGACCAGAATCTTCTCTTTGTCTGCCATCTTTCTTCCTAGAGAGCCGCGCAGAGCAGCTCCGATTGATTCGGTGATTATTCGACGTTCATCGGCAAAAGGAAAGAAAAAGCGCTACCGCTCCCGACGACGCTATCCACCCAAACTTTCCCGCGATGCGCCTGAATCAGGCGTTTGGTGATCGCCAGGCCTAATCCCATCCCGGACGAGGAGGGATCCACACGCACAAATTCCTCGAAAATTTCCTGGTGAAACTCCGCAGCAATGCCGCTGCCCGTGTCCGAGACGGAAACCAGCACGCTATTCGGGCGAACGCCTCGGCCGCGACGGCGGTCTGCTGAGGGCGCCGCTTCCGATACACGCCTCTCCCAAAAATGCGGCTCGGCTATCAATGTGACGCAGCCATCCGTGGGCGTGTGCTTCAACGCATTGTCTATGAAATTCGCGATGCACTGCTGGACTTTCTGGTAATCAAATTTGAACGGAGTCAGCTCTGGATGAATCTTAACATCCAGGCGGACCTTAGCGCGTTGGAAGGCATCTTGCCAACGGCAGGTAATGTCCTTGATGCAATCGCGCAAATCGTTTTCGCGGAGCTGCAGGACTAGTTTGCCACTCTCGAGAGCCGAGTAATTCAGGAACATCGAGACTAGGCGAACCAGGCGATCGCAGCTTTCTTTGGACTCAAGCAATATCTCGCGCTGGCGTTCGTCGAGCTTGCCAAGCGAACCGGTGAGCAAGAGGTCGTAGTAGCCCTTCATCACCGCGAGCGGCGTCTTCAATTCGTGTGCGGCGGAAGCCAGAAACACCGTCTTCTGCCGGTTCACTTCCTGCAATCGAAGATATGCGGCCAGTAAATTCCGGTAGGTGATTTCGCGTTCCTGCATCAACTCCTGAACGGTCTGCCGCATTTCAGCTTCGTCAGCGGACGTCTCGGCGGGTGCGGGCTCGAGGGACGCGACGAGCCAGTCAGGCTCCGGCAGCCAGCGAACTCGCGCCCGATGCTTTTCGACGCCGGAATCAATGGGAACAGTGAACTCTTGCTGGCCGGCTTCCAGTTGTTTGAGGATATCTTTGCGGTCGGTGGATAAAATATCCGCGAAAAGGTTCAGATCGGCCTTGGAGCCGAGGCCTTGATTATTGATCCGGTCCTGCGCGTGGAAATTCGTGAACAAAACCTTGCCAAGCCTGTCGCTGACGACAAGCGGACGGTCGAAGGCATCGAGCAAGCTCGCGACCAGCTGGAAGACCTGCTGGTTATTGGCCTGCTGGTCGACTGCCGTACCATTTGGCAAATGACGCTCCTAAATGCCGCAGCAGCATCTAAAAACACACCAGTCGCGAGCCCGGGCTGGCACAGATGGGGTTGAGCTCAAGGAAAACAATGCTCGCAAAGCCGCTAAGTTGTGTCAATGGTAAATGCGTCCTACTTTGCACAATGTTGGAAATGTTAGGGAGTTAATTTGCACAGTCGACTGGCGGTCACGACTGCGTGTCAGGCGGGAGACGCTCTAATTGAATGGCAATGAAGGGTTTACTGTAATGCAAGTTGCCCGGCGAACTTGCCCTTAAATTGCCATCAGGTGGCAGTACTAATACTGGGGTACCGATGGCGCTTCGAGAAAGTGTCTTACAACACCACCGCGTGGCTACGGATCCCCTTTCCGATGAACGCCGACGGTTCCAACGCATCCGACTGCAGGTACCGCTTTTCGTGCGTGGCAAGGACGCGCAGGGTGAGCAGTTTCTGGAGCTAGCTAAGACATTGGACATAAGTGGATTAGGGGCGTTTATTACCTGTCCGCGCCGGCTCGCCGTGAATGACGTGGTCACCCTGACGATCCCCGCTCCATCCATCACTTCCTCCGCATTGGTGCCGGCCGGGATGCCGCCTATTCAAGCAAAGGTTCGCCGCCAACAGGAAGCGGGTGACGTTTACCTGGTCGGCGTCGAGTTTCTCAAGCCGATTGGATAGGGCTTTTCCCTCGTTGGAAGCCCCTTGGGGCAGCACTCTAGGCGAAATGTGAAACCCTTTGTATACCCGCATGAATGTTCCGAACTACGTTCGTCGTTCTTGCTCCTTGCCTGAAGCGTAAGCCCACTCCTGGCAACCTGTTGCGACATGCATTAGCAGTTGCTTTCTTGTTTGAGATTGGACTGTCTCGTGCTAGTACTTTACTGCCCCCGCGTGTCCCTGTTTACAGGGAACAATAAAACTATTGCGGAACCCATAGATGCCTGAGCCCGGCGACGCTTCACAGCCGCAGCCCTCGGTCGAAGACTCTTTCCTGGATCTCCTTGTGGAGACCCTGGACGGTCTGGACGATTCGGTGCGAGGACAATTTTTGCGGCAATTCTTCCGCACCATTGCGCAAATTGATTTGACCGATGCGCAGAGCAACGACTATTGGGAACGCATACTCGTGCGCCGGCGCGAACTTGCAGAAAATCTGGGACAACGCGTTTCGCTGAAGACGGCAATGGTGGACGTGCTGGCTTCGACGAAATTCCTGCGCGTGCCGATCCTGATGGAGTACGACGATTTCAAAAAATTGCAAATCAACGCGGCCACCGACGCGCTGACGGGTCTCTACAACCGTCGCCTCTTCGACGAATATCTCGACAAGGAATTGAATCGCGCGAAACGCTACGGGCAACAACTCGCAGTTGTGATCCTGGACCTGCACAAGCTGAAGGAAGTAAACGACCGGCACGGGCATTTGCAGGGCGACCAAGTGCTGCAGCTCGCGGCGGCAACGTTGCGCAAAACTCTGCGCGCTTCCGACTTCGCCTTTCGCATCGGCGGCGATGAATTTGCGCTGCTGCTGCCGCAAACGGATCCCGAACAGGCGACCACGCTGTGCCGCCGCGTGCGCACGCAGTATGAGACGGACATTCACCCTTTGAAGATGGAAGTGGACATAACGCTGGATTTTGGTGTTGCGGTGCATCCGCAAGACGGAGATCAAAAGAGCGCTCTGTTAGGCCTCGCAGACCAGCGGCTCTATCAACTGAAAAATTCGAGCCGCACCGCGCCGCGGGTGGTTCCGCTAGAGACGCGGCCTTTGCGCGAACCCTCTTCGGCCACAGCGCAGCAACAGCGAGAAGCCCCCGCACCAAGCCAAGCTGGTACCACGCCGACCGCGCCGTCGGTCCCGCTGCGAGGCACCTCTGCACCGCAAGAACCTCCCACCGAAATTCGTCCACGGGCGGCTCAACCTGAGGCCCGCAAGTGGGAGCGCGTTTCTCTGGCCGGAACCAAGGCATACGCAATTCTCACGGACATCAACCAAAAGACAGCCAGCGTGATGGACTTGAGCTATGGTGGCGTGGCTCTGCTTCTGGAAAAGGCCGAAGAAATTCCCAATCAGTTCAACGCCGTTCTGCACGTGCCGATCCTGCCGCCCGTTCGCGTGGTTCTTCGCAAAGCTTATACACAGCCGGTTGGTGCGGGCCGCGCTCGCGTCGGCTGTGCGTTCGTTTCCTAATCCAATTTGAGCAGCGCGAAGCCACGCTTTTTGCGCGCGCGAGCGCTTTGAAAAGCGGCCACAGCTGCGCTATAATCAAAGTTTCCCGCTAGCCTAGCGACGCGACCGTGCAGTGCTGCCTAATAGAGTCACGCAGACCGGCTGGCCAAGAGGAGCGTTATGAAAGAAGGAATCCATCCCGATTACCATGCCGTGAAAGTGCACTGCGCCTGCGGCAATACGTTTGACACACGCTCGACCTTCAAAGGGCAAATGATTCGCGTGGAAATTTGCTCGAACTGCCACCCGTTTTTCACGGGAAAGCAGAAGTTAATTGATACGGCCGGCCGCGTCGAGCGCTTCCAGAAGAAATACGCGGACAAGGCTGCTTCGATGAAGAAGTAGCGGTCCTCCGGTCGGCGCCACCGCCGAGTTTTTCACGAGCCCCGGGTTTACAATCCCGGGGCTTTTTTGTGGCCTATCTCTCTCTGCAGTGAATCCCGCTCGCCCCCGGTGTACAATGCCGGTTAGAAATGGCCACGCAATTGTCTCCCTCTCCCGGCTCTTCACCAGACTCACATGTGGAAACTGCCGCGCCGCGAGTCACCCTGCGCAACCATTTCGCGCATGCGTTCGATTCGGCCATCGCGGCGGCGCGCACTTGTTATTCGCCGCGGCTGATCGCCCCGGAAGAAGTCACCGACAAGCAGCGCATTATGATCGGCTCGGCGACTTTTTTCGGCGGCCATCACACGGTTTACCAACACGCGCATTTCGAATTCGGCCTGGAGAATATCAGCCGGCAATTTGTATGGTCTTTCCTGCACGCACATCCCTTCTATAACTCGGAACAGCAGAGCCAGCGTTACGTCCGACTGGATCGCGCGCAGGCGTACGTCCCACCAGCCAGCGAATATTTTGGCGCCGCGGAACGAGCCATCTACGAACGCGCGGTGTCGCGTGCTTGGGAACACTATCGCGAACTGACGCGCGTGTTGGAGCCGACGGCGCACGAAATTCTCGCGGACATCTGGCACGTCAGCTCGATGTCCCATCCGAAACGCGTGCAAAAAGTGCAGCGGCAATCCGAGAAACGTGCGATTGAAGTGGCGCGCTACGTTCTTCCCGTTGCTGCGTTCACCACCATGGTGCACACGGTTTCGGGGATCGTGCTGCACCGGCTTTATCGTATGCTGGCGGCGAGCGACACACCGAGCGAAGCGCGGCATGTGATCGGCGGGATGGTGGCGCGCGTGCGCGAACACGATCCGCAATTTTTCGATCGCTTCGACAACGAGCCGATGGATTCGCCGCCGGAATGGAGCGAGCCGGTTCACGATGGCGACGAATTTGCGCGTGAATTCGATGGCAAGCTGGCAGGAAAGACCTCAACGCTGGTTGATTATTCTCCGGGCGCGCTACGAGTAATGGCGGACGCTTTTCGCGCGGTCGTCGGTTTGACCGCCGCTGAGTGTTCCGACGCGGAAGCGCTCGATCGAATGCTGAATCCGGCGCGTAATCCCTACCGACGCGAGACGCTGAATATTGGCGTACACGCGCCGCTGATGCGTCCATTGCAGCACGCCAATTTCACGTTTGCGAAAAAAATCAGCCACACCGCCGACAGCCAGGACCAGCGCCACCGCATGGTTCCCGGCTCGCGGCCACTGCTGACGCTTGCCGATACCCGCTCGCCGGATTACGTCACGCCGATGCTGATTCGCGGCAACGCGCGAGCTCTGGAAATTTACGAACAAGCGATGGCGGAAGCATGGGCAGCGAAAAATGAATTGCTCGACCGAGGGGTGCGACGCGAATTTGCGTTGTATCTATTGCCGAATGCAAAGGCGATACGCCTGGTGGAGTCCGGCTCGCTGCTGCATCTGCTGCACAAATGGACGATGCGGACGTGCTTCAACGCGCAGGAAGAGATCTACCAGTCGTCCATCGAAGAAGTGGAACAGGTGCGTGGGGTATTTCCCGAACTCGCGCGCTACATCGGCCCTCCGTGCCATCTCCGCGCTGGAATCTCCACTCCCATCTGCACCGAAGGCTCACATTTCTGCGGTGTGAAAGTCTGGCTTGATTTTCCCAACATCCAACGGCGGATATGACCCGTCGCGGCAGCCTGATTTATTATCTGGCGGCTTGGGCGCTGGGCTGCTTTTTCATGGTCGCGGTCGTTTGGTGCCGGGCCATGATCGATGTGCCGTCCCAGGATTTTTTGCGCGAGGGCGCCAAGGGATTTCTGCTTTTGATGATGTACGGATATTTGTTCGGCGCGCCCATCGCGCTGCTGTATGGATTTGTCTTGCGGCGAATCATGGTGGCGCTGAAATGCAAGACTCCGCTACATTGGGCCATTGTAGGCGCAGTTTTGGCGCCGGTGGTGATCGTCGCGCTCGGCTATGGGAATCGAAGTGCAGCGCTCGTGCTGCCGCGGGAATATGCATCGCTATTATTTCCACTCGTGGGCGCGGAAGCGATTTTGCATGTGGGATGGTGGCTGACGATCCCGGCGGGTGCCGCAACCGCTTATTATTTAGGACGAATTCAGCGCGCATTCGCAATGGCGGCGAGCGCGGCGCCCACGCCGCCTGTTAGCGCTTAAGGATGCGCGTCATATTCGGCGCTACCAATTCGTAGCGGATACCGCGCCAGCGAATTGATTTCGTGACCAGCGACATGATGAAATTCCACGTGAATAGAAACGGAATCACCGGCGCGAGCACCGGATAGACCCAGCTCCATTCCTGCAATTTCCCTCGCCACTCGGGCATGGCTTCGCCGATGGCGATCGTGCGCATCGCTCCCTTCATCGCGGCGAGAAGCGGAATCGCGAGCAGCAGGAGGAAGAGCTGTCCCCAGGGATCCACGTCCGCGATACTGTAAAGAATCACGTAAATCGCGTACAAAATCGTCACGACGTAGGTCGAATGCACGATCGCGCCCATCTGCCAGCGCTTCGGCGAATAAACGCGCGTAATCAGAATTTGGCGGTTCGTAAATTCGAGCAAATCGGCAAAGGTCCAAGGATGCAACGTGGCCGCGAGACATTCGGGGCAGAACACAATGGGCTTGTTCGCTTGCTCGAGCGCCCAGGTCATCGCGAAATCGTCGCTGACCGCACCCTTCCACGCTTCCAGCACATTTACATCATCAAAAGTTTTCTTCCGAATCGCCGTGCCGCCGCCCCAGCAAAAATCGCCAGACGGCTTCCCTAACATCGTGGCGATCGCCGCGTTCCACGCCGACGCGAAACAGCTCGGCAACGCATCCATTCCCGAGCCGCTGGGGATGATCCAGCGATATGCGGTGGTGGCACCGATGCGCGCGTCCTGCAGGGGAGCGATCAATTTGGTGAGCCAGCCGCGTGGTAGCCGAACGTCGGAATCCGTGAAGACCAGCATTTCGAATTTGTCGGCGGGCAGAGCGTCCACGGCGCGTTGCAGGTTGTAAACTTTTTCGCTGGTATCGGACGGCGGTCCGGCGATCACGATGTGTACCGGACGCTGGCTGGCAGCTTTGACGCGCTCGATCACTTTTAGCGCGGGGTCAAGGCTGGTGGCAAGCGTGAAGTAGATTTCGTAGTTCGGATAATCGAAACGCGTGAGCGCGAGGAGATTCTCTTCCAGGCCGCGTTCGTTGCCTTTACACGGGCAGATGAGCGCGGTGGTCGGCGCATAAAATCCGGCGTGCGAAGACAGGCGTTGCCGCACGAGACGAAACCATGACAGACCATCCCACAGGGAATAGACCCCGAAGGCGATCTGTGCCATCACCAGAATGTAAAAAATTATCAGCACCGGCGCGAGAATAGCAAAAACGCAACGAGAGTGGCATAAGGTTCGGCGATTGACTTGTCCTATCACGCAAAGATAGACTCGACACAATTTCAGGAACGCCCCCGGCTCACGTTTAGCTTGGAGGTTCTTCGATGTCCACCGCAGCGCAGCAGCCCCTAAACGAAGCGAAATTGCAGGAATTCATGATGAAAGCCATCGGCGAGATGGGAGCCGCGATGAATACGGCGCTTATTTTGATCGGTGACAAAGTCGGCCTCTACAAAGCCATGGCCGGTTCCGGACCGATGACGTCCGCGGAACTCGCCGCCAAGACCAACACCACGGAGCGATACGTTCGCGAATGGCTTGCGGCGCAGGCTGCCGGCGGGTTTGTCACTTATGACGCTGCCACCGGCCGGTACACGTTGCCTCCCGAGCAAGCGATGGCGCTGGCCGACGAGAACAGCCCGGTTTTCTTGCCCGGATACTTTCAGATCGTGGAAGCCAGCCTGAAGAGCGTGCCGAAAATCACCGACGCATTTCGCTCGGGAAACGGCGTGGGCTGGCACGAGCACGATCCAGGTCTCTTTCCGGGTACGGAGCGCTTTTTCCGGCCCAACTATCGCGCCCACTTGATCAAGGAATGGATCCCCGCACTGGGCGACACCGAAGCAAAGCTGAAGGCTGGCGGTCGTGTGGCCGACATCGGCTGCGGATTAGGAACGTCCACAATTCTGATGGCGCAAGCGTATCCCAAGTCGAATTTCGTCGGATTCGATTACCATGCGGGATCTATCGGACTAGCGCGGGAAGCGGCGGCAAAGGCAGGGGTAGCGAATCGCGTGAAATTCGAGGTGGCTTCCGCGAAAGAGTATCCGGGCAAAGGTTATGACTTCGTCGCGTTCTTTGATTGCCTGCACGACATGGGTGATCCCGAAGGTGCGGCGCGGCACGTGCACGCAACGTTGGAGCCTAA
Source organism: uncultured Acidobacteriota bacterium (assembly GCA_963834215.1). GTDB lineage: Bacteria > Acidobacteriota > Terriglobia > Acidiferrales > UBA7541 > Palsa-295. Next base: position 64,742 of record CAWIAM010000013.1, read on the forward strand.
CGGAACGTGGATGATCGTCGAACCCTTCGCTCACGATAAGCTCGAAGACAACCTGAATCCAATCGGACGCGTGTTTTACGCGGCTTCGACGATGCTGTGCACACCTGCTTCTTTTCGCAGGAAGTCGGTTTAGGGCTGGGCGCGCAAGCCGGCGAGGGACGACTTTCAAAGATTCTGCGCGCAGCCGGATTCGCGCGCGTGCGGCGAGCTGCGGAAACGCCGTTCAACATCGTGCTCGAAGCCCGGCCATAGGAATTCAGCAAGAGGCTGGATCAATTCGCGCGGCGCCGCAAGAACGTGCGGCGCAGCACCCGGTCGGCTGCGGAGTTGAGCTCCATCTGAAATTTGCCGGCGGCGCGGCGCGCTTGCTCCATCAAGGATGGATCGAGCAGCAGCGCAGTGCGGTCCACGAATGGTCCGGAGGTGATGGCACGAGCGCTGCGGCCTTGCTGGCGCCGTGCTTCATGTGCGGTGAGGCTTTCGTATAGCTCGAGGTCGTGCCAGAACTCCTGCGCGTCTTCGTTGCTCCATCGTAGTGCTTGGCCGAGCGCGACAAAAAATTCCTCGCGAAAGAGATCGAGCAGCGGAATCGCAAGGTCCAGGCCCGGCTTGCTTGCCCTCTTGCGCGTTTCGCGTCCGCGCTTGCCGGACTTCTTCCCTTTTTTCGGTTTCACTCGCCGCTTCGTCTCACGCACCGTGACGTGGACTTTCAGGCGCGTGGGCAATGCCGCTTCAGTGCGCAGCACCATTGCGAGTAGAGCTTCGCGGCGAATGGTTTCAAGTTGTTCGCGATAGTGCGCGGGCTGGTCGGCGCGTCCAGGGCGGCGATTTTCCGCCGCGTAAATATCTAGGAAACGCTGGACCATTTCATCGTGGTCGAGCGTATTGAGCAGCAGCGTGGCGGCTTCGCGCGCTCGCACCGCCAGTTCTCGTGGACGATAGGGCATCGGAGACTTTCTAGCTGTACGCGATTGCGCCTTCTGCCGCAACGGGAAACGCTGCTTGTGCGCTAAAAACAAAAGGCCCGGGAATAATCCCGGGCCTTCGTGGCTGTCTCTATCCTGATTGCTCTTTAGTGGATCGGACCGGCGACCGGCGGATGATCTTCGCCGCGCGGGCCGCCCGGCACCGGCCGAACCGCCTTCTCGAATTTGCCGAGGGCAATTTCGAGAGCCTGTTCCGCGGTGCGCACGAAGTGCACCTTCATGCCGTCGAGCATCTCTTCCGGCAAGTCTTCCTTCACGTTCGGCTCATTCTCCGAGGGAAGGATGACTTCCTGAATTCCCGCACGCTTGGCGCCGAGGACTTTTTCCTTGATTCCGCCCACCGGCAACACGATGCCGGAGAGCGAAATTTCTCCCGTCATCGCGACGCGCGGCCGAATCGGCCTGCCAGTCAGCAAGCTGACCAGCGCCGTGACCATCGCGACCCCGGCAGAAGGACCGTCCTTCGGTACCGCGCCAGACGGCACGTGAATGTGCACGTCCTGCTTGCGGAAGAAGTCCGGATCAATGCCGTAACGCTCGGAGTTGGCACGGACCCACGTGAGCGCCGCGCGCATGGATTCCTGCATCACGTCGCCCAGGTGGCCGGTCATCGTGAACGTCTTCCCGCCGCGCATCTTGCTCGCTTCGATGAAGACGATGTCGCCGCCGACCGGAGTCCAAACCAGGCCTACTGAAACGCCCGGCTTCTGAACGCGCTCTTCGACTTCCTTCTCAAGGTGCACCTTGGGGATCCCGAGGACCTCGCGAATCACTTCGGGCGTAACGACGAGCTTGTCCGTGTGTCCTTCCGCCAAACGCCGCGCTTGTTTGCGAACCAGTGTGCCAATCTCGCGCTCGAGGTTGCGCACGCCCGCTTCGCGCGTGTAGTGGCGGATGAGCTCGTGCAACGCTTCGTCGGTGAATTCAATTTGTTCGCCTAGCGCCAGGCCGTTTTCTTTGGCTTGCCTAGCGATCAGGAACATTTTCGCGATGTGGACCTTTTCCTCTTCCGTGTAGCCGGAAAGTTCGATGATCTCCATGCGGTCGCGCAACGGCTCGGGAATCGGATCGAGCCAGTTCGCTGTCGCGATGAAGAGCACCTTCGAAAGGTCGAAGGGCACATCGAGATAGTGGTCGCGGAAAGTGGCGTTCTGCTCCGGATCGAGCACCTCCATCAGTGCTGCCGACGGATCGCCCCGGAAATCGCGGCCGAGCTTGTCCACCTCGTCCAACATCAGGACGGGGTCCATGGTCTCAGCGCGGCGAATTCCCTGAATGATCTGGCCCGGCAATGCGCCGATGTAAGTGCGCCGATGTCCGCGAATTTCCGCCTCGTCGTGCATACCACCGAGCGAGATGCGAACAAATTTGCGGCCCAGCGCTCGCGCGATGGATTTTCCAAGCGAAGTCTTGCCCACGCCTGGAGGTCCGATGAAGCACAGGATCGGTCCCTTCATGCCCGGCTGCAATTTCTTGACGGCCAGGTAATCGAGGATGCGATTCTTGATCTTGACGAGATCGTAGTGGTCTTCATCCAGAATGGCCTGCGCCTTGGGAATGTCTATGTCCTCGGTGCCCGAAGTTTTGTTCCAGGGCAGCGAAGTCATCCATTCCAGGTACGTACGCGCGACCATATATTCCGCCGAAGCCGGAGTCATTTTCGCAAGCCGCTTTAGCTCACGATCGCACTCCTTCTTGGCTTCCGCGGACATGCCGGACTCTTCCACCTTCTTGCGCAGCTCTTCGATTTCCGCTTGTCCGTCGTCGGACTCGCCGAGTTCCTTCTGAATTGCCTTCATTTGCTCGCGCAACAGGAATTCGCGCTGGCTCTGGTTCACCTGCTCTTGCACTTGATCGTGAATCTTGTTGCGCAGGTCCAGAACTTCGCGCTCCTTGGTTAGTTCGCTGATCAGTGCTTCCAGGCGCTTGCGCACGCTGAAAGTTTCCAGCAGTTCCTGCCGGATCATGGTGCTGAGCGACGGAAGAGTGGAGGTGACGAAATCCGCCAAGCGGCCCGGCGAATCGATGCCCATGACCTCGGTCTGCAGATCGTCGGAAAGCTGCGGCGAACGCGCCACGACTTCGCGAAACAGCTCTTGAACGTTCCGCTCCAGCGCCGTCAATTCCGCGTCGCGCTGGTCTTCCAGATCGGGCTGCGCTTCCACGCGCGCCTTCAGGAAGGGTTTGAAACCCAGCACTTCCATCACGCGGATTCGTTCGATGCCCTCAAGGAACGCAACCACGTTCCCGTTTGGCATGCGCACCATTTTATGAACCTTTGCCAGCGTACCCACACTGTGCAGGTCGGTTCCCGTCGGCGCCTCGATCCGCGGATCGAGTTGCGCCACCACACCCAGAATCTTCTCCGTGCCTTCCAGCGAATTCAGCAGGGCCAGCGAACTTTCGCGGCCCACTGGCAGCGGCATCACCGCTCCCGGAAACAACACCGTATCGCGAACTGGAAGGATCGGAAGTTCCGGCGGTATTACTCTGTTTGATTTAGTCACTTTGTCCCCCTAGCCGTTAAGACCCTACAACGACTACAGCCAGGTAATCGGCTGGCTGTTAAGCTTAGATGCGTGAATAGGTCAAAAAGATTGCGGCGAGTTACGCATGATTATAGCATAAAACCTGACAACGTAGCACTAAGGCTAATCGCTTGACAGTGGACGCGTGAGCCGCCTGGAGGATTCAGGTTTGGTCGTTCCGTATGCTACTGCAAATATTGCTGTTACGCGCCTAGATGTTGTCTGGCCCATCGCAGCGCTTCGTCGTGCGTGGCGATTTTTCCATCGAGTTGGGCGTCTTCGGCTGTTTCGAGGATCTCCTTGAATTTCGGTCCTGGCTTCAGGCCAAGGCTGATGAGATCGTCCCCGGTAAGGAGGCGCGCGGGATGGACCTCCTGGGGCGGCGTCTCCGCCAAAAAGCGGCGCATGAATTCGTAGTTTTCCACGTTGCGGTGGCTGGACATGCAATCGAGGCGGTGCAGTTCGAGGTGTTCGTCGAAGCGATCCAGCCGGGCAAAGCGCTTCAACGTCGCAGGCTTCATCTGTGGCACGTCCTTGAAGCGCAGGTGGTTTGCAACTAGTGCGGCGATCTGTTCAGAATCCGCATTGGAAAAGCGCAGCCGCGCGCAAATGTCTTCAGCCATGCGCGTGCCAACTTCCACGTGGCGGTCAAAGCGTATCCTGCCATTTGGCTCCGTCGGAGGCGTAAAGGTTGGCGGCTTGCCGACGTCATGCAGCAGGACGCCCCAGGCGAGAGTAGGAGAGCAGCCCGCCTTCAGCCCCGCCAGCATCATCCGCGTGTGGATCCACACGTCGCCTTCAGGATGGAATTGCGGCGGCTGTTCGACTCCTTTCATTCGTGAGATTTCGGGAAGCACTTGCGGCAGCAAACCTGTTTCGTCCAGCAGTTCGAAGCCGCGCCGCGCGGAGCCTTCGGTTAGAAGCTTCGTGAGTTCGTCACGGACGCGTTCCGCGGAAACTTGCGTGACTTCCGGCGCGAGTTTCTGAATCGCACGCAGAGTTTCGGGCTCGATGGTGTAGCCGAATCGCGCGGCAAAGCGCACGGCGCGAAGCATCCTGAGCTTGTCTTCGCGGAAGCGTTCCTCGGCTTGGCCAATAGCGCGAATGATTCCGGCGCGCAAGTCCTCGCGCCCGCCGACGAAATCGAGAACCTGGTTGGTCTGGGGATCGAGGAGCAAACCGTTGATGGTGAAATCTCGCCGCGTGACGTCCTCTTCCGCGGATTTGGTGTAGACCACCGCGTTCGGGATGGCGGCCATCGGAATAGCCGATGTCCGAGCGAAACGTGGCGACTTCCACTTGCAGCCGATCGCCAACGGTCGGTTCCGCAGTGACCACAACAACGCCAAACTGGGCGCCTACCGTCAGGCTATTCGGAAAGATCTGCTCGACGCGCTCGGGAGTAGCGTTCGTCGCGACATCGTAATCGGCAGGCTCGCGGTTCAGCAGAATATCGCGCACACATCCGCCGACGAGATAGGCCTGGTAGCCCGCGGCTCGTAGCGTGCTGCAGATTCGCTCCGCGAATTCGCGAGGAGTCATAACGCAATTATGCGGGAAACGCCGCCGGGTGGGAAGTTTTTGGGTTTGGCGCCGCAGCGGCCGATTCCTTGCGGAAATCCTTGCGAGTTCTACGCTGTGACACGCAGGACGAGCGCGGTGATGTCGTCATGCTGGCGCGCAAAGCCGACGAACGTGTTTACATCGCTCATTACGCGATTCAGGATTGCGGCCGCAGTTCCGCTCGACACGGACGTGACGGCTGGAATGATGCGGCCTTCGCCGAACTCTTCGCCCTTTTCATTGACGGCCTCGGCAACTCCGTCGGTGAAAATGAAAAGCAGATCGCCGGGCTGAAGCTGCACGCTTCCGGACGCGTAGGTAATTTCCGCATCCGTAAGTCGCGGCAAGCCGAAGGGCGGGCCGCCAGTGGTGAGCCGTTCGATTTGCCCAGTAGCACGGCGCAAAATCGGATCGTTGTGTCCCGCGTTCACGTAATGCATCACGCGCGTCTCCGTATCCAACTCCGCCAGAAACGCGGTGGTGAAGCGGCGGCCTTCGAGACTGTGCGCGCGGGCGTAGCGGTTGAGCCCGGTCACGATTTCGTCGAGTGAAGCCGGCGTGGATGAAAGCGCCCGCAGACCCGATTGAAATGTGGCCATCAATAGAGCTGCCGGCACGCTTTTGCCCGCAACGTCGGCCACAACGATCAGCAAGGACGGCCGTTGCGACGCGGCATCCGGCGTGGGCCGCAGGAACGCGTCGTAGTAATCGCCTGCGACTGTGTTTTGCGGCCGGGTTGCAAATGCGATGTCCACGCCCGGAATTTGCGGAGGTTCGTTCGGCACGAGCCACTGCTGAATTTCACGCGCAATCTCCAGGTCACGCTTCATCGTGACGCGGTCGCCCAATTCCAGAGCCAGCAGGACAAATAGAATTACGGTGGCAATCCACGCAAGCCCCAAATCAACCTCGGTGCCATTTTTCAATCGCACCTGGGGGTTAAATACAAACAGGATGACCGCGGCCAGCAGCAGCACCCGGCGCGCGGGCGACAACTTCATCAGCATTGCTTGAAAAAGCGCCCAACCCGAGCGCAGCACGCGTTTGAATTTCGATTTTTCCCTGCCGATGGTTTCCCAATCCACGTCCTTGGAATAAAGGCCGTAGCTTTCCCGCGCTTCGGCGCTGAACTGGCCCCAGAGCTCATTGAGCTGAAGGCCTTCGGTGACCCGTTCCCAAAAGCTGCGGACGCGCTCGCGTTTGGTCTGGCGTACGGTTTGCGCGGGATTTTGCGGGGTGGCCATGGAGAAACGCGATTATAGGGGCAAGCTCCGAAAAATTACAGGGACGTCAGGCGGTGGGCAACAGATTTTCTCCGTAAGTGCGCAGGACACTAGGGGACGATTTGCGTTGATCTATTTTCGATCGTCGCGAACTGGAAGCGAGCCGCCGAATTGCACTTTCGAAAAACCGAAGCGGTCGCGCAGCCGGTCGGTGGCTTGCGCCAGACGTTCCAGTTTTTCGCGGCGCTGCGGGTCGAGCAGATCGATCTGCGCGGAGCCTGCGGAAAACGAGGTAAACGCGACGCCGACCAAGCGCAGCATGGCCTTGCCGTCCCAAGCGCGATGGAAAAGTTCGCGCACCGCCTGCAGAAAGACGGCGTCGAGGTCTGAAGGTTCAGCTAGCGTGTGGCTGCGCGTCATCGTGGTGAAATTCGCGTGACGCATCGTTAGCGTGACGGTTCGCGCGTGCAAGCCCGCGTCGCGCAAACGCTTCGCGGCTTTCTGGCAAAGATAACTGAGCGTGGATTCGAGCGTGTCGCGATCGCGCGTGTCTTCGCCGAAAGTCTGATTGTGCGAAATGGATTTTGGTTCGGCGTCCACGAAAAATTCGTAGGAATCGATTCCGCGCGCCTTGCGGAAAAGCGCCGTGCCCCACTGGCCGAAAGTTTCTTCCAGCCGATCGAGTGGAATGGCCTGCAATTGCGCGATGGTTTGGATGCCCAGGGCTTGCAGCGCCGTATCCGTCACTTTGCCAATCCCGGGAACGCGCCGCACCGCGAGCGGAGCGAGAAACGCTTCTTCGCTGCCGGCCGGGACCCAAACCAAGCCGCGTGGCTTCGCCTGTTCGCTTGCGATTTTTGCGACGAGACGCGTCGCGCCGAGTCCGGCCGAGCAGGGCAGGCTGGTGGTCGCGGTAATTTCTTGCAGCAGTCTGTGTGCGGCGGCGAAGGGCGGGCCGAGAAGACGTTCGGTGCCCGCGAGATCGAGATAGGCTTCGTCAATCGAAGCCATTTCGACGATCGGTGAGTACCTTCTCAAAATTTGGGCGACGCGATCACTCCATTGCTCGTAGAGTTCATGGTGCCTATCGAGAAAAACCGCATGCGGGCACAATTTCGCCGCGGTGCGCAGCGCCATCGCCGAATGCACGCCGAATTTGCGCGCTTCGTAGCTCGCGGACGTGACCACACCGCGCTGGTCGCTTTGCCCGCCGACAATTACCGCCTTGCCGCGCAATTCGGGACGCGCGAGGAGCTCGACGGACACGAAAAACGCGTCCATATCAATGTGCAAAATCGCAGCGGAGGAATCCGCAGCGGGGGCCAGCGGGGCGTCGTGTTTCGCGCGATACTGCGCCAGCTTGGGCATGGCAAAACTGAGCTTAAATCAGCGCGGCCAGGAAGTGGAAACCATTGTTTGGCGCGGACTAGCGCACGCGCTCGGCGGCCAGGACTCGCGGGATGCCTGCCAAATCCATGGTGATGGCAACATTGGTCCAGCCGGACTGCTCGTCGAAAATTCCGCGGACGTATTCCGCGGAATCATGGCCGAGTTCGATGACGAGGATGCCGCGATCTTGCAGCAAATCGCGCGCTTGTTCGATGAGCCGGCCATAAATTTCGACGCCGGTGCGCCCGCCGAAGAGAGCTTGATGCGGCTCGTGGTCGCGGACTTCGCGTTGCAGGTTGCGCGCTTCTACCAGCGCGACGTAGGGAGGATTGCTGACGATTACATCGAAGAGCGATTCGGGGGATGTGGAAGAGGGCGCCGCGGAGGCGCTGCTGGCCCCGGGTACGGCATGCCGTGCCCCTACGGCCTGTGATTTGGCTTGTTGAAGAGCATCAAGAAGATCGCACTCCAGGAAGTGGACGCGACTGGCGACGCCATGGCGGCCGGCGTTGCGCTGGGCTACTTCCAGAGCTGCCGCGGAAATATCTGTGGCGTAGACATCCGCGTGAGGGAGTTCCCACGCGAGCGCGACGGCGAGGCATCCGGAGCCGGTGCCGACATCGGCTACGCGCAATTTTTCGCGCGGCGCGCCGGTATCAATGTGAATTTTGATTCCGCGTTCACCAAGGCGAGCGAGCGCGACTTCCATCACGTGCTCGGTTTCCGGGCGAGGGATCAGCACCGCGGGCGTCACTTCGAATTCGAGTCCCCAGAATTCCTGCTTGCCGGTGAGATATTGCGTGGGCTCGCCGGCGGCGCGGCGCGCGATCAGCGCGAAAAACTTTTCGGATTCTGCGGGCTCGAGGGATTCTTCCACGTGAGCGTACATCCACGCGCGATCGCGGCCGAGCGCGTGCATCAACAAGCAATTCGGTGGCGAGCGTGTGCGAAGGAGTGTCTGCCGCGCGCAGGCGGGACATGCCTTCCTTCAACGCCGCCCGAATGTCTGGTTGGTTTTGATTTGCCAAGGCGTTTTGCATGCGAACAAGGTTGTGATGCGCCGCGAACAATCTCGCGGTCGGGAAGTCGCGCGGCTGTTAAGCTTCGACCAATTCCTGTTTCAAGCGCTCGGATTCGAAATGCGCCGAAAGCGCGTCCACGATCGGACCGAGCTTGCCTTCCATCACTTGATCGAGCTGATGCAGCGTCAGGCCGATGCGGTGGTCCGAAACGCGATTCTGCGGAAAGTTGTACGTACGGATTTTTTCTGAACGGTCGCCGGTCTTGATCTGGTCGCGACGCTCGGCGGCGATGGCTTCGTGCTGCTTGGCCTGCTCCATTTCGTAGAGACGCGCGCGCAGAACGCGCATGGCCTTGGCGCGATTTTTGATTTGCGATTTTTCGTCCTGCTGCGATACCACCAGGCCGCTGGGAATATGCGTGATGCGCACGGCGGAATACGTGGTGTTCACCGATTGGCCGCCGGGACCGGACGAGCAAAAAGTATCGATGCGCAGGTCCTTGGCTTCGATCTTGATGTCAATTTCGTCCGCTTCGGGCAGCACGGCAACCGTAGCGGCGGAGGTGTGAATGCGTCCTTGCTGCTCGGTGGCCGGAACGCGCTGCACGCGATGCACGCCGCTCTCGTATTTCAGCTTGGAATAAACTTTGTTGCCCTGAATCGCCGCCACGACTTCTTTCATTCCGCCGATCGATGAGGGCGAGCTTTCCAGAACTTCCACTTTCCAACCTTGCGATTCGGCGTAGCGCGAATACATGCGGAAAAGTTCGCCGGCGAAGAGCGAAGCTTCATCGCCGCCGGTGCCTGCACGAATTTCGACGATCACGTTCTTATCGTCGTTGGGATCTTTCGGGAGCATCAGGTATTTTAGTTCGCGCTCCACGGTTTCACGGCGCGCCGTGAGTTCGCGTTCTTCGTCGTGCGCCATTTGCTTCATGTCCGCGTCTTCGGCTTCCATCAGCAATTGCTGTGTGCCTTGCAGGCCCTTTTCGATTTCCTTCCACTCACGGTATTTAGCCACCATCTGCGCCATGTCCGCATGCGTCTTCGCGAGCTTCTGGAAACGAGCCGAATCGTTGTGGACTTCGGGCGAGGAAAGCTGCTGGGTCAATTCTTCATACTTCGTCTCGATATTTTCGAGTTTTTCAAACAGCGTTAAGTTCGCCATGGCGATGCCTCGGAAATGCAGAAAATTGAAAACGGAAATTGGAAATTCGGGTACAGCTTCGCGGAAGCGCAACCCCGGACGGGGTCGAGGGGTATCGCTAATAGAAGGAGGCGAACATTGCAGTCGTGACTCACGTAAGAATAGCGGCAAAAAGTGATCGTGTCAATTTGGACGGCGGAACGGCAAGGGGATACGCAAAACCCGAACGGAGATGTGTGGGCAACGTCCGTCCAGTCAAGTTATCCTGAGCGCCCTTGCTACCGCTGCGAAAAATTTGCGCGTTGAAGATGCTCGTGTTTCTGCTGCTCGTTTTCCCGGCGGCGCGCGCGTATGGACAGGAGACCGTGTTCGATGTACCGAGCGCCGATATCCTGGACAAGGGCAAGGTGTACGGAGAGCTGGATGGAACTGCGCGTCCGGTCGATCCCTTGGCTACGTTTACGCCGCGCGTCGTCGTTGGTATCGGGCACCAAATCGAAATCGGAATGAATTTCGACGGGCTGAGTTCGCCCATGCTGGGCGAACTCGATGTCTCTCCCACGGTGAAATGGCGCCCCTGGAAAAGTGATCCCTCGGGTTGGTCTTTTTATCTCGGGGATAATCTGTTCTTTCCTGTTCGGCAGCGCACCTACAACGCTGGAAATTATTTTTATGTGTCGTTCGCGAAGGAGTGGAAACACGGCACGCGCATCGGTCTTGGCGGATACGACTTCACGCGCCACTTGGTCGCGAACGCCAATCGCGCCGGCGGCCAGTTCACATTCGAGCAGCGCATTTCAAATCGGGTCTCGATCGCAGCCGAGTGGTACACCGGCAAGCAAGCCAGCGGGTACGTGGACCCTGGCGCCATCTTCAAAATCACTGCAAAATTCACGCTGTATACCGCGTACCAGATCGGAAACTCCGGCGTAACGATGGGCAATCACCAGTTCCTCTGGGAATTTGGCTATAACTTCAATTAGTCGCCGGCATAGGCCTCCTGCCACGCGCACTTCCAAGACCTTTGCGTTAGGAATGGTGTGTACTACGATGGGCCACGGCAATGAGTGACTTCGGAAATTCGCGCTCAAGCGCGCGCTCGACCGACATGCTGTGGGGCTTCTGGTATCCCGCGCTGCGCTCGGAACAAGTGCGGCGTCACAAACTGGTGCGCGCGATGCTCCTGGATGTGCCGCTGGTGCTGGGCCGCGACGCTGCCGGTAAGCCGTTCGCCTTGCGCGATGTGTGCCCGCATCGCGCTTTCCCCCTCTCCTTCGGCCAATTCGACGGCAAGAATGTGGAGTGCGCCTACCACGGCTGGCAATTCGATGCGCACACAGGCCAATGCCAGGCGATTCCTTCGCTCACCGAAGATTCGAAACTGAAATGCGAGCGCATTTACGCAGGCAGTTTTCCGTGCGAGGAGCGCGACGGTTACGTATGGGCGTTCATGGCGAATCCGGAAGGCCGCGGGCTCAACGAACTGCCTCCCGCGCCTCCCGAATTGCCGACGTTCAGCGCAAGCTACAAAATCGCGCACCTTTATGCCGATTTACCGTGCGGCGTGGACCAGGCCATCATCGGCTTGATGGATCCCGCGCACGGGCCGTTTGTCCACCAGGCCTGGTGGTGGCGCAGCCGGCACAGCATTCGCGACAAAGAGAAAAAATTCGAGCCGATTCCCAACGGCTTCCGCATGAGCCCGCACGCACCTTCGGCGAATAGCGCGCCGTACAAGCTTTTGAAATTTCTTACCGGCGAGCCGGCCACTACGATGATCGATTTCGTGCTGCCCAATCAGCGCTTCGAACAAATCCGCGTGGGCCGTTACTGGCTTTCGAGTCGCACGACTGTGACGCCCATTCGCCGCGATCTTTGCCGCCTGGATTTTTGCGCGGCATGGAACATCCTGCCGTGGTTTCCCGTCGTCTCGTTCATCATCAATGTGTTCGGCCCGCGCTTCATCCGGCAAGACACCGAAGTGATTGAAAAGCAAGCGATGGGATTGCAGTACGAGGACCGCATGATGTTGATTGACGACGCTGACCGGCAGGCGCGCTGGTATTTCGAGCTGAAAGCTGCCTACCAAGAATCACAACGCAGCGGCGTCCCGATGCGTCATCCGATGTCCGGCCCCGTTACCCTGCGCTGGCGCTCGTAGTTCCTACCTGAGTTGCCCGAGGTCGAAAGTGGTTTCTACGTCCTGGTCGTCGGGAGTATGGACCCTCACAGTCGCTTCTTCGTAAGGATCAATCTTGTCCGTGTCGAACCGCAATTCGATAATCGCGCCGGAAATCTGATAAATATTCGCCACGGCGTTAGATGTCAGCAAATACACTTGCGTAGATTCCAAGTCTATCACCTTGCCGTGCTGGACGAGCTGGATTTCAAAGTCCCGCTGGAAGTCAGGCAAAGGCAAACCAGGGGCCGTGGGATCCCACGGAGGAGGGCCTGGATAGGTGTCGCTCAAATCCACACCACGCGCAAAATGAAGGGGAACTTTTTTTCGACAAAGTCCTGCTCAGCCTGCTGTGCGTCTGGATTTAGAGCGATCTTGCCGAGCGCTATCACTTGGGTGTAGGGAGTCTCCACGCTAATCGTCGCTACGTGCGGGCCACTCTCAGGCATAGGTAGTTCGTGCTTGTACCGCGCGAGAAAATCCGTTGTCACGAAATCATTGCGATTGCCGAGCATGTAGGCGCTGCGAATGTCTGTAGTCGAAAGCGGATACTGATACGCGAGAGCCGGCAGTGCAGCCAGCAACGCGATGGTGATGGCGCTAATCGTTGTAGTAGCGAGCGCGATGCATGACGTGGCGGGGACAGACCGGGAGCGTGAGTTCATGGCGGTCTCCAGTGTGCTGCTAGTAAGGACGCGTTACGCTAACGAATGGGTACATTACACGTCCATCGGAACGTTAACGGCCAATGCTGCTTAGGAACGGATAATGTTCCGCTGCGCCCATGAAGAAGAGCATTGGAAACGACAGCCAAAAGCCGACGCGCGAGGCGATGAATCCCCAACGCGCCAACCGTTCTGCTTCAGGCGGCATTGGTGTGCCCTGCTCGACGCTCGCGCGCGTCCAGGCGATCAGCCGCTTCTGCACGCGCCAAACCACGCCCCAGGTATTCATCAGCATCAGAAACCCAATTCCGCCGCCAACGGCGATGCACAAATGCGCGTTGGAAACTTCCGAACCGCTATTCAGATCGAGGACGAGCCAGGAGGCCGCGACCACGATCGCGGCGATCGCAATCGTGCGTAACCACGGATTATTCAGGATTCCCTTGCTGGGCAATTGGAACGGATAAATCAGCGCGTACGCAACCAGCCACACCAGCAGCCACCAGCCGAACCAGCGCAGCGCCAGCGATGGGTTTCCGGAATTGTGCGCGTCGGCAGCGAGAATCGTAAAGTAGTAGCGCAACCCCACGAGGACCGTGATCAGCGCCGACCAGCGAAACCAGTTCATCGCGCGCGTCATCATCACCGGATACACTTTGGCGCGAACCGGCGCTTCGAGTTGCTTCATCGTGGGAAACCCGACCAGATTGAAGAAATAGAGTAGCCCGATCCAGATGATTCCGAAAATGAAGTGCAGCCAGCGCAGCATGATCAGTTCCGTCACGGGTCCTTGCGGAAAGCTGAAATGAGGCTCAAGCGCGTGCGCGGCCGTTGCAAGGAGAGAGAAACTCATGCGATTGCCTCCTGCGAACCTGAAGAGGTGTTGCGCCGCTAAGCTATAGGAATGCGAATCTGCAAGTCAACCATTGGAGGTAAGCGACGCGCGCAGCCGCGCCAGCGCCCAGCGAGCGTGCTCGGCGATGATTTCGTCTGAAGAAGCAGCAAGACGTTCGAGCAGGGGCGCTACGCGCGCGCGAGACTTGGAATCTTGTGCCGCGCCCGAATTCCCGAGCGCGACGCAAGCGTTGCGTACCAACCCGCGCCATTTTGCCCGCTTGATCGCGCTGCTGCGAAAAATCCTGCTGAACTCTTCCTGCGACAGGGCCGCCAGCCACTCCAGCTCAGGCGCAAACAACGTCGCGGCGTTTTCCATTTTCTCTTTTCCATTTTCACTTTTCGCTTCCACGGCGCGCGGCTGAAATGCCGCAAGCTTCGTCACGGGCGATTTGCGATTCCACGGGCAGACGTCCTGGCAGATGTCGCAGCCGATCACGGCATTTGCCATCTGCGGCCGCAATTCTTCTGGAATCGCTCCGCGCAGCTCAATCGTGAGGTACGAAATGCATTTGCGCGCATCCAGGACGTACGGCGCTACAAGCGCCTGCGTGGGGCATGCATCGAGACACAAGCGGCAATTCCCGCACAAATCTGCCGCGGGCGGATCGCCCGGCGCGAGAGAAGGAGCAAGCTCGAGCGTGGTGATAATCACGCCAAGAAAAAGCCACGAGCCAAGCTCTTCGTTGATCAGGCAGGTATTTTTCGCAAGCCAGCCGAGACCGGCATATTTTGCCGCGACACGTTCGACAACCGGCCCAGTGTCCACATACGCGCGCGCCTCGAACGGTTCCGGCCACTCGCCGCGCATCCCAGTCACCAGCGCGTTCAGCTTTTCGCGCAGCACATCATGATAATCGTCTCCCCAGGCATAGCGCGAGATCCAACCGCGCGGCGAATCATCGTTCGCCACGGCGGCTTGTTCCGTGGAATACGGGTAAGCGGAATTGTAATTGAGCGCGACAACAATCAGGCTGCGTGCGCCGTCGAGCACCTGGCGCGGGTCGGCGCGGCGAGCATCGTGTAGATAGTCCATTTCGCCGGCGTATCCGCGTTCGAGCCACTCGGAGTGATTTGCAAGCTCAGCGAATGCGTCTGCCGGCGCGACGCCGCACAAATCGAACCCCAATTCCCGCGCCTGTTCGCAAACCCATCGCGTCCGTGCGGCCAAATCCATGCCGCCATGATGCCATTAACCGCGCTTCGCAGCCGCACTGGCGCGCAACATCGGTTTCGTTGGCCTATCCCGCAGTCGGCTGCTACAATGCCCGCCATGGCTGATTGGCGGCAAATTCAGGCGCGTATTCGCAAAGCGAAGAACAGCGCCGACGCAAAAGCGAAACTCTCCGAGCTGTATCAACGCACCCGCGACGCGATGGTCGCCTGGGAGCTCGGTGTCGTCGAAGAGAAAGCCGAACGAAATGAGGACGCCGTGAAGTGGTTCACGATCGCCGCGGAACGATTCCGCCGCGCGGACTGGAAGAAAAAAGCCGAAGAAGCATTGACGCGCCTCGGCGCTCCGTTGCCCATACCCGGAGCAAAGCCCAGCGCGGAACCAATCTTCGTGCCGCAAAACGCCGCTGAACCGGCAGCAAGCCGTGCGGGTGAACACTCGCACGATCCGGCTGACGCGCAAACGCAACTGGCGCTCGGGGAAATCTCCCCGGAAGACTCTGCAGGCGATGACGAGGCGGACGCTGCGCCATCGTCAGGTGCGGAATCGCATGAGGCCGCGAATGCGGCTGACGCCGGCGACGCCACGGGTAAGAAAAAGCGGCGCCGCGGGCGACGTGGCGGCCGCGGACGCCGTCGCAAAGGTCCAGCCGCTCCAGGTTTGCCATCGCAAGCTTTTGCGAATTCTACTTCTACGTCTGCGCCATCGATGCACGCGGCGCAACCGCGGCCGCAATCACCGCGAATGCAAACTCCAAGTCCGGCACCGCGCACGGAATCGTTCGAGCCCGCGTCAGCTGTTTCTGCTGCGTCCCAACCAGAATTGGATCGCAGCGCGCGGAGCGAACCTACCGCGCCAATGCTACCTTCCGAGCGGACCGCGCACGGTCGCGCCGGCGATCCGGCGCTCGCTTCGCGCATGTCCAAGCTTGAGTCCATGCTGCGCAGGCTGGTCGCCAGCCCGCTGCATCGCCTGGACGAACTGGAAGCCGCCCCGGCCGGCCCGGGCGTGTTCCTGCTCTCCGATTCCGATCAGATCACTTCTTACTACGTTGAAGCCTGCCAGACGCTCCGCGTCGGCCTGGGGAATCTCGCGCGCGGCAGCGGACGGAGCACCACTAAAGTTGCACGCGGCGGACGTCCTGCTTTCGATAGCGGCCTGAAGACGAAACTCGCCGAGCATCTCGGCATCGGCGAAGCGAAAGTCTCGCAATATCTGAAAGACCACTGCGTAGTCCGCTGGATCCAGCTAGACGATGACGCGCCACACCTGGCGCATTTCGCCATCGGAGTCTTGCGGACGCCGTTGAACCTGGATTGAACACCGGCACCTTGAGGGAGTTCAAAGCGGCGCGGGCGAACAGCCGGCGGTCGCGAAAGGTTCTCTAAACCCGCCGTTTTGGGCCAGTACTTTCGCCCCGAACCCTCCCCGTTGCCTGCACTGGGATACCGTTTAACCCCCAAAATGTACCTTTAGACGCACCCCGCTGGACGGCCCCACCTAACCCATGCAAACTCTGGTACCGTAACCGTTTGCGGGCGTCTATTCGCTCGCTGGGGCCAGGGCTCTCGGGGGATTCATCAGCTTAATCTGACGCGACGCTCGAAAGGGAAAGGTGCATTTATGGCGAGTTCTGCAGGCACAAAAGTTTGGAAATCGTTTGACTGGGCGCTGTGCAAGACGGCGGGCGTCACCTATAACACCATTCAGTTCTTCAATAAGTACAATCCGAATCCTTCCTTCACTCCGAAATGGTCCGATAAGCCGCTGCTGAAGTCGTGGGAGAAGTCGAAGCCCACGCTCGGCTGGCCGCGCACGACCGATTCGCTGTGCCCGGATTGCGTGAAAGAGGCGCGCGATCCGATCATGAACGGCAAGAAGGACTGGACCGACCTGGTGCACGAGAAGGTCGGCGAAATCAAGGCGCAGATCATCGAGCGCGACGGTCAGGTCTGGATGGTGAAGGAATGCCCCATCCACGGCAAGTACGAAGACTTGATGGCCGTGGACTCGAAGTTCCTGGAGTGGATCGAGAAGAATTTCCCCGGCCGCGATATTCCGGCGCACAACGACGAAGGTCTGCACCAGCACGGTTCGAGCACCGTTCGCCACGGCCGCGGCGCCGTGCTTACGGTGGACCTGACCAATCGCTGCAACATGATGTGCGATCCCTGCTTCATGGACGCGAACCAGGTCGGCTACGTTCACGAGCTGAGCTGGGAGGAGATTCAGGAAATTCTGGACAACGCCATGAAGATCAAGCCGCGCCGGCAGATGTCCGTGCAGTTCTCCGGCGGCGAGCCGACGATGCATCCGCGTTTTCTGGACGCGATGCGCTATCGCGCGCAAAGTCGGCTACAACAGCGTGCAGGCGGCGACCAACGGCATCGAGTTCGCCAAGAGCAAGGAATTCTGCAAGAAGGCCTTCGAAGCCGGCATGCGCTACGCCTATCTGCAATTCGACGGCATCGGCAACGACGCGAACAGCCATCGCCAGGTGGGCAACCTGTTCGACGTGAAGCTGCGCGCCATCGAGAACATGCACGAGGCGGGCATCGAAATCGTGCTGGTCACCACCATCGTCAACAACGTGAACAACGATCAGGTGGGCCCGATCGTGAAGTTCGCCATGGAAAACCCGAAGAAAATCTCCTTCGTGGCCTTCCAGCCGGTTTCTTTCACCGGACGCGACGAGGACATCACTCCGGAACGCCGCATGCGCCAGCGCTACACGCTTTCGCATCTTGCCAAGGACGTCAGCGCGCAGGTGGGCAAAGTGGAGCCGACGCGCGACTGGTTCCCGATTTCGTTCATCAGCACGTTTGCGGGCTTCGCCGATCTGGTCCACGGTCCCGATTCGCAGTGGGGCACGGTGTCCTGCGGCTGCCACCCGAACTGCGGCGTGGGCACGGCGCTGATGATCAACAAGGAAACGAAAGAGTGGGCGCCGGTTCCGCGCTTCCTCAATGCACAGCAACTGGTCAAGGACGTTAAGGCTATCACCGACGCGGCCCGCAGCAAGAACTTCTCGAACTTCATGATGGCCCTGGCGCTGCTGAAGAACTACAGTCCGTTCCAGGCGCCGCCGAGCTTGCGGTTGATGGATCTCTGGAGGAAGTTCGACAAGACCTGGGCGCTTTCCAAGAACGCCGAAGTGAAGTACGGCAAGTCCAGTCCGGACCGCACGTTCGAAGACGCCATGAAGCGCCGCAGCGAGGATCCCTGGAATTTCCTGTTCATCGCCGGCATGTGGTTCCAGGATCTTTTCAACTACGATTTCCGCCGCACCGAAATGTGCATCATTCCGTACGCCACGCAGCAGGGCGAAATTTCCTTCTGCGCGTACAACACCGGCATCGGCTGGCGCAAAATCATCGAGAACATGTACAAGAACGCGACCGTCGCGCAGTGGTACAAGGAGCACGGCAAGCACGAGATTTATGCCAAGGGCAAGAAGGTCAATCTGGAGAGCTACGAGCACTCGCTGCGGATTGACTCCGAAGATGCCGCCCGCGTTCGCCACCTCGAGCACGACATTCCGCTGACCGCGGCCGAAGAAGACCGCATCCGCCGCAAGAAGGCGCTCGAAGAGGCCGCGAAGGTTCGCAAGATTTACGAAGAGATGGTGCTGAAGAAGCCCAGCGAGCCTGTGGTGCAGATCGGCTCCATGCAGCAGATCCTGAGCGCCGTGCCGGGCGCGAACGTGAAGCCAGTGCAGATCGCTCCAGCCAATGGAAATGGTAACGGCCATTCGAACGGCAACGGCGCTGCCAAGGTTGAAAAGCCTGAAGCCGAAGCCGCGGTCGCCGGCGACTAATCAACCACCTCCGCAGGGTGATTATGTCAACAGCCCCGGCCAAAACCGGGGCTGTTTTATTTTGCTCCGGAAGTTTTGCAACCTATAATTGTGGGGAATGCTAGGTCATTCCAATTTCGGGGAATTCGCCTTCGTGGCGATTGTCCTCCTGCCCGCCGTAGTTTTGCTCGTATTCGCATGGCTGGACTGGACTGCCAATAAACGCACGGCGATTCAGGAGTGGCGTCTTAAAGCGTTCAGATGGGGACTAGTTGCGGCATCAGGATCCACGGCATGGTTCTTCGCGGCTTGTCTGCATTTGCTCGGCGCGGAACAACCGGCACAAGGCATTTGGCTCGTCTTTAACTGGATAGGCATCTTGCTGTGGCTGGTCGGTCTGGCAGCTGCATTGGCTGGCAAGGGCGCGGGAAGAATACTCTTGTTTTCCTCCGGTATAATGCTCTTTCTCGGTGTTTTTGGAATTGACTCGGCCACGATTCCCTGATGGCTAAGCAGAGGACCTAATAATGCCGATTTACGAATATGTCTGCGATGATTGTAACGAGCGCTACGAGCGCATCGTGATGAACCAAAATAGCCCGATCTCCTGCCCGAAATGCGCGAGTTCGAAACACACGATCCAGCTTTCAGTCTTTGCCGCGCCCGCCAACGGCGCTAAATCCACCCCTTCGAGATTCAATGGCGGCGGAGGTGGCGGCGGCTGTTGCGGAGGCGGTGGCTGCGGCTGCCACTAGAAACCTAGCCGCGCTCTGTCTGATTCCACTCGCACGTTTGAGAACAACCACGCCGCCAATTCCGGCTCTTTGAACGCAACGTCCCACGCATTGTGTCCGATGCCCGGGTACTCCGTGTATTTGGGCGCGCCGCCGGCTTTGCGCAGCTCTCCAACCCAGGCTCGCGCGCGGCTGACGGGCACGACAGGGTCTTCCTCGCCTTGAAATATCCACACTGGAACCTTAGCGACGCGCGGGATCATGTACGCGTCGCCATACCCGCAGATCGCAATCGCCGCGGCAAAGCGCGCAGGCGCAATCGAAAGCGCGGCCCACACTCCTTCGCCGCCCATGGATTGTCCCACCACGTATTCGCGCGCGCGGTCAATGCTGTACTTCTGCTCCACCGTATCCAGAATTTCGAGCGCCAGCCGTATAGCCACCGGCGGCGTGTTGGTGTGCGGACGCGCCCAGCCCTTGGTCACGTCCACCTGCGGTGCCAGCACGAAGGCGTGATACTTCGCCTGATTTTCCGGCGTCATCCACAGATGCGACCCCGCGAAATTTCCGCCCGATAGCTGCGAAAAATTGTCCGACCCGCGCCCCGCCGCGCCGTGCAGCCACAAAACAATCGGATATTTCTTATTCGTGTCGTAACCGGGAGGAACGAACAAGCGATACTGCATCGCCTCGCCGCTCGGGCTGCGGTAGGAGCCGGCGCTGAACCCCGCTACTGCGGTATCCGGCGTTTCTTGTTGCGCGGCGCCAGCCGTGGCGAGAAGCGAAAGAAGCAAAGCGGAGAGAACAACGCCAGACAATGCGCTGGATCGTGAGAGATGACCGGTTATTAATTCAAAGCGCGAGCGCGGTTTATTTGGCGTGTCTGCCATTGCGCGAATAGGTCCGGAGATACGCGGGCGGTTCCAGACCCGCGACCAAACGCGGATCTGAAATGGGTGCGGCAGCCACCACAGGCAGCGGCAGCACGCCCGCCCAGATCGGCAAAGTGTAATCTGTCTCGTCGTCTTTCGGTGGCCCCACGCGCACCTTCGCCGAAACTTCCTCGAGGGGCAGCGCCAGCACGGAAGTCGCCTTCAGTTCCGATTCGGTCGGGTGGCGAATATCTTTCCAGCGGCCGGGCACCACGTGATCGGTGAACGCCTCGAGCGCGCGCATCTTTTCATCGGCGCTTTCCACTGGCATCGCGCGGCCCAGCACAACCACTGACCGGTAATTCACTGAATGATGAAACGCCGATCGCGCCAGCACCAGTCCGTCCACGAGCGTAACCGTCACACACACTTGAACGCCTTCTGAAATCGTGCGCAGCATCCGGCTGGCCGACGAGCCGTGCAGATACAGCGTCTCGTCCACGCGGCCGTAGTTCGTCGGGATCACGAATGGCTGGCCGTCTACCACGAAGCCCACGTGGCACACAAATCCTTCATCTAGTATTGAGAAGACCGTTTCGCGGTCGTACTTGCCGCGATCGGGCAGGCGCTGCACTTTCGTGCGCTTGGTGGGAGTGAATTCGCTCATGCGTCGAGCGTATGTCGCGGCAGGCATTCGCCGCAAGGGCCAATCTGGCCCAGCGCCGACTACTGCGCAGGCGGCGCGGGAGTGGGCCCCGGCACAGACGCTGGCGGCGCGATATGCACCACTCGAAAACCTGTGTACGCTGCGTCAGCAGCGCGGTACCCAACCTTATTATCGGATGGACGATCGGCGCTGCCGCCTTCAGCTTTGCCTGCGCCGTCCGCCGCGACCACCCACTCGGCGACGTTGCCGCCAAGATCGAAGACGAGTTCCTCGCCCTCGTCGCCTTCCGCCGCAAAACTTCCCACTTCGCGCAGCAGCGGCGCGTCTCCCGGCAATTCCTTGATTTTATCTTCGAGCCTTTGCGCATCGTCGGGATTGAGCGAGTAGCCAGCCCAGTAATCGAGAGTATTCTCCCGCTGCGCGCGACTTATATAAATCCGCAACTTCGCTTTCCTTCGGGAGCCGGTATGTCTCGCCGGTGAATTCGCTAAGCCATTTGCAATAGGATTGTGCTTGTTCCAGAGTGATTCCATCCGCCGGATAATTTTCCGTTCCGGCAGCGAATTTATAGTCCTTATCGAACGCCGCGTACTGCGCGCGCGTGACCTCGAACCGCCCAATCTCGATGCTTCCACGCTTCACGGTCTCGGGAATCAGCACGTCGGGCGCAGGGATTTTCCGCAGCAGCAGGCGAATGAAACGTCGCCCCGTAGAGCGCGCCGGACTTTTGCACGTCGCGGCGTCTCAGCGCGACATCCAGCGGCGAATCCTTCTTAAGCGCTTCGTTTTCCGGCTTGCTGGTCTTGAACAAATACAAGTCAAACCAGGCGTCCTCTTCGTTCAACTTGCGCAGTTGGTGTGTAAGCTTGCGCGGCCCGTGCGCTTCGCCCGGAAACAAAATTAATTTGACCGGCGCTTTTCCAATCGAATACAGCGCGCGATAGTGCGACCAGCCTTCTTCGGTAGGAACCTGGCGGTCAATCGTGCCGAAGAAAATCAGCGTGGGCGTCTTCACGCGATCCATCTTGAAGAGCGGCGACTTCTCGAGGTAAAGCTGTGGATCCTCCAGCGGCGACTTCCCAAAATAGTAGTTGTCAAACGATTCGCCGAAATCCACGTTGGCCCAGTCGCTGAACCACTCGACGTCTCCTGCGCCGGCCGACACGGCTTTGTAGCGATCTGGATCCGTCACCGTCAATTGAATAGATAAAATTGATCCGTTTGACCACCCCTGCGCGCCAATCTTGTCCGGATCAACCAGTCCCTTCGAGATCAAATTGTCCACGCCGCGTTCAATGTCTGGAATTTCCTGCTCGTAATATTTGCCGCAGCAGATGGATTCGACCCACTTGAGCCCGTATCCTGTGCTGCCGTGATAATTCGTTTTCAGCACGAAGGCGCCGCGCTGCGTCATCAGATTGGGCGCGTAGGCCCAGCGTTCGGTCCATTGGTCATGGTCAGCACCGGCGGGGCCGCCGTGCGTTGCAACGACCAGCGGATAGGTTTTGCCTTCCTCATAATTGTCCGGGTAATAGAGCAGTCCTTCGACGTCATCGTCGTTCGCGCCTTTCCAGTGCAGCACTTCGGTTTTCGCGATCGTTTTATTCTTGAATCCGGGATTCAGGTCCGTAACTTGCAGCGATGCCGAAATCTTCGTGCCGTCCAGCCGCGCGCGGAAGAATTGGGTCGGCACGCTTGCGGTGGAATATTCATAAATCAGCGTTTTGCCGTCGTCACCCAACTCAAAACTGAAATAGTGCCGCTCGTCGTCGCTGGAGATTGATTTGCGCGACCAGGTCGCGCCGTGGCGCGTGAAGCGCGCTGGTTTCGTGTACACGCCGTCCGCCAGCAGCGCGATGAAACCATCGTTCGTTGCCTGCAGCGAACGCGCAAGCCCGCGATCCCAGTCCAGATTCACTTCCGCCTCTTTCGCGGCCGCCAAATCGTAGAAATAGACCTTCTGTACCGTGGCGACCAGAAAGCGCGGGTCAGTGGAAAATGGGGCGACGACATAAAAACCGGAATTATCCCGCGCCCACTCGATCGTGTCCGGATAGATTCGCTCATTCGTGAAGACTTGTGTACGACCACCGGTCGCCAGATTCACGATGTACGTGGCTGGCGGAATCTTCTGGTCCCACGCATAACTGAGTTCCCGGCGAGCCACTGCCACGGCTTTGGTCTTGTCGCGCGACACCGCAAAATCCAGTATCCAATCGTCGTTGTCTGTCAGCCGCGTGATTTTCTTGTCCTTCACCGAGAGCTTGAACAGGCGCACTGGCGCAGTGTGCGCCGTATCATCCACCACGTTCGAATCGTCCTTGCGCTCCTTGGTTTGCCGCTCGTAAAGCGAAAAATCTTCTTCCGCACTGAAAAGAATCGTGTCGTCGTTCAGCCATTCGAAGTGCTGAATGCCGCGCTCGGATTCCGTCACCGGCCAGGGCTCTCCACCGGCGCTATTCATCAACCAGATTTGCGTAGAGCCGGTGTCCGGCTTGGGCTTTGGCAGCGCGTGGCTGCTGAGATACGCGATCATTTCTCCCGAAGGCGACCACCGCGGATTTGAAATCTCGTCCGTTCCGCGCGTGAGTTGCACGACCTTTCCATCGCTCAAATTCGAAAGATACAAATTGCCCACGCGCAAATCCTTGTCCTTATCCGCGGTGCCCTTCACCCACAGCGCAAATTTCCCATCGGGCGAAATGCGGAATTGGCCGGCATCCTCCTGGTAGACGACGTCCTCCGGCGTCCACTGATTTTTCTTGGCGGTCTCTCCGTTCTTTTCATCACCAGCGGCGGCATGCACACTCACCGCAAACGCGAATAAGAGCATCATGCACGCGATCTTTTTCATACGGTCCTTTGAATCCCAAATTCCTGTGCGGGCAGGCGAAAAATTAGCACAGACTTGTCGATCAGGGCTAGCCGACTAGCGACGTTCTGACTACCGGATTCATCTTCCTTTGCTGATCACCGGCCAGAAACGCACGGTTCCAAGAACTCCCGCGAATCAATAATCGTACCTACAGCACATGAGATCGTCGCGGCATCGCACGCTCAAACTTCTCCATGCACTGCCTGAACGCGTTGACCCATTGTTGACCCAAAAGTATATCTCTCACAAGTTCGTTATAATCTGTTAGTTAGCGCCATGCACAGACGTACCCTACACCTCCGACATAGCGTCTTATTAATTGGGGGAGGCGATGTTGTGAGTCAGCCTGGCGACACCTAGGCCTCGGCACGAATGAGACCAACGCCAGCTGAAGCTCTCGGATTCGAGAGAAGGGATGAAGCGAATGCAAAACGCAAACAAGACAAAAACCGTGTTGACGAAACACGCCGTAACCTTGGGAGCGATGTTCGGTCTGGTTCTCGGCACGATTATTGCAACAACACCGGCCTCGGCTCAGCAAGCCAGCTCGTCAACCGATGTGCCCGTGCACATGGTCGTAACGGCGAAGCCGCACCACGGCACGCAAGCTCCGGCGCTCGCGGCGGATGATGTAAAGGTGTATCAGAAGGGCAAGCTGGATGCGGTAACAAGTTGGGTCCCACTGCAGGGAGACCGCGCCGGGTTGCAGCTCTTCATTTTGATTGACGATACTTCGCGAGACAGCCTTGCCTTGCAATTCAGCAGCATCAAGAACTTCATCGATGAGCAGCCGGCTTCAACCGCTATCGGCGTCGGTTACATGCGGAATGGCGCGGTGTTCGCGGCTCAAAATCTGACGACAGATCGCGCCCTGGTCGCAAAGTCGCTGCGGCTGCCGATCGGGGCTTCGGCCGGATACACGAGCCCTTACCTCGCGCTCTCGGACCTGATGAAGAAGTGGCCGGCGACCAAAGATCGTCGCGAGATCTTGATGCTCACCAGCGGAACCGATCCTCTCGGCGGGGGCTTTTTCAACGACCCATTCAATAATCCCTACCTCGATGCGGCTGCCGCACAAGCGCAACGAGGTGGATTTATCGTCTATTCAATTTACGCGCCCGGATCGGGACGCCTCGGCCGCGGTCTGTTCCGCACGAACCTGGCGCAAACCGGTCTGGACGTACTTGCTCAAAGAACCGGCGGAGCGACTTACTACCTCGCATACGGCGCTCCGGTGGATATCACTCCGTATTTGCAAGACGTAACCTACAACCTCAAGCACCAGTATGAGCTGGTATTTCTTGCCAAGGGTGCAAAAAAGCCGGTACTTGAACCAGTAAAAGTGAAGACCGAAATGCCTAAAATGGGGCTGATCACGGCGGAGCAAGGCTACATCGGAAGTGGCATGTAAGACGAACTCGCGCACCGGCACGGCAGAAGTAGAGAGATGTCCGCGCCGGATAGTGCAGGTGGCAAGTAGTTAGGTTCTGTGCGCGCCGTTTAACCCTGCAGCTATCACAGTCTCTCGTGTCGCCAAGCAATTCGAGCTAGAATGCTTCTGTCAGCGAACCGGAGCCGACACGATGGCGATCAGCCGCGAACAGGCGCGTACGGAACATACAGCCAGCACAACCCACGATCAGTTCAGCGAAACGATTTATGGCGTGGTCTGCTCCACTTGTCACAATTACGTCCTCATCGACAAAACCAATTGCCCTCCATCCTGCCGCGAGCATGAAACCTGCCGCCAAGCGTACGCCTGAGATCTAGCGCATGGCCGCCGCAAGCCATCGCAAGTGTCGATTGACGCTTCCGCTGCCCTTGCGTACGATTCGCCGCATGCATTCCGGAGATTCCACGGGGGCTCGCGCCGCACCATGAAACCAATTTTGAAAATAATTCTGTGGGTAGCCATCGCGCTGGCCGGGGCGAGCGGTCTCGCCGCCATCGCTTTCGAACGCCGCGAACCGCTCAACGCCGTCTGGTTCGTAGTAGCCGCGGCTTGCACGTACCTCGTCGCCTATCGCTTCTATTCTAAGTTCATCGCCGCGAAAGTTCTCGCTCTCGACGACAGCCGCGCCACCCCGGCGGAACGCCTGGAAGACGGCCGCGATTTCGTGCCCACAAATAAATGGGTGCTGATCGGCCATCACTTCGCAGCGATAGCGGGACCCGGTCCGCTCGTCGGCCCCACGCTCGCCGCGCAATTCGGTTACTTGCCGGGCACGCTCTGGTTAATTGTAGGAGCCGCGCTGGGCGGTTGCGTCCAGGACTTCGTGATTCTTTTCTGCTCGATTCGGCGCAACGGAAAATCGCTGGGACAAATGGCGCGCGAGGAAGTTTCGAAGCGCGGCGGAATGATCGCGCTTTTGGCTGTACTGGCAATCATGATTATTCTTCTCGCCGTCATCGCGCTGGTGGTTGTAAAAGCGCTGAAGGAATCGCCCTGGGGCACATTCACTTTGGCCATGACGATTCCCATCGCGCTGCTGATGGGCGTTTACTTGCGCTATTTGCGCCCGGGCCGCGTACTGGAAGCGTCGCTGGGCGGCGTGGCGCTCGTAATGCTCGCGGTGATCGCAGGCCAATGGGTGAACGGTTCGCCGGCATGGTCGCGCGCGTTCACCTTCACGGGGCCCGCACTGGCACTCGCCATCATCGCATACGGCTACGCCGCGTCCACCTTGCCCGTTTGGCTGCTGCTCGCGCCACGCGATTACCTCAGCGCGTTCATCAAAGTCGGGGCCATCGCCGCGCTGGCTTTCGGCGTGGTTATCGTGCGCCCCACTCTCGAAATGCCCGCGCTCACGCGCTTTGTGGACGGCAACGGCCCCGTCTTCGCCGGAAAAATATTCCCGTTCTGCTTCATCACTATCGCCTGCGGCGCGATCAGCGGGTTTCATGCCCTGATTTCCTCCGGCACGACGCCGAAAATGATTTTGCGTGAAGGCCACGCGCGCATGATCGGCTACGGCGCGATGCTGATGGAATCTTTCGTCGGCGTGATGGCAATGGTCGCGGCCTGCGCGCTGCAGCCCGGAGTCTATTTCGCGATCAATAGCCCCGCCGGGATCGTCGGCACGACGGCCGATGCCGCCGCAGCGACGATTCGATCGTGGGGCTTCGCGCTCGATCCGCAAACGATGGCCTCGCTCGCGCAGCGCGTCGGCGAGCACACCTTACTCGACCGCACCGGCGGCGCGCCGTCACTGGCGGTCGGCATGGCCCAAATTTTCAGCGGCACCATAGGCGGCGAACGGCTGCTCAGCATCTGGTATCACTTCGCCATCATGTTCGAAGCGCTTTTCATCCTCACAGTGCTGGACGCCGGGACGCGCGTCGGCCGCTTCATGGTCCAGGAACTCGGCGGGCACGTCTGGAAGCCGCTGGGAAAATCCGGCTCGACCTTCGGAATTCTCGTGACCAGCGCTCTGATGGTCGGTGCGTGGGGATATTTCCTGTGGCAAGGCGTGCAGGACCCGCTCGGCGGAATCAATTCGCTGTGGCCGCTCTTCGGCATTGCCAACCAATTGCTTGCGGCCGTGGCGCTGGTGGTGGCTACCACGATTCTCTTGAAGATGGGCCGCACGCGGTGGATTTGGATCACCCTCGCCCCGATGGTCTGGCTGGTGGCCATCACCATGACCGCAAGCTACCAGAAAATCTTCGACGCGAACCCGCGCATCGGATTTCTTGCACAAGCCCGCGTGCTGGCGGCGCAGATCGCCTCCGGCGCGATTCCTGCGGAAAAAATCGCGGCGACGCAACGCCTGATTTTCAATAACCGCCTGGATGCGGCGGTCACCGCGGTCCTTGCAGCGATGATTCTCGTGTTGCTCGTCGAAGCCATCGGCGAATGGATCGTAATTCTGAGCGGCCGCAAAAAAGCCGTGCTGCACGAATCGCCATATACCGCGACACGCTGGGCCGAAGGAGACTAAAATCAGAAGACAGCCCTCACGGAGTCGAAACGTGCAGCTGCCTCTTCGGCGCGCGCATCCCTTTTTTCATCCGCGGAGATATCGCTGCGCCATGAACGGCCGGCAGATTTTGGTGTACACGCTGGAATCGGTGCTCCTCGCGAGCGCATTCTGCTGCGTCACGCGTGCGCAAGCGCAGGACGCCGCGCCGGCGCCCGCCGCAATCGATGCTCAGACCGCGCCCACACAGGCGCCGACTGAGGCTTCCCCAGCGCCTACTATTCAGCTGAACGTCGCGAAAGACACGCCGCTACAAATCGCGCTAGACAAGGAAGTGCGGCTGAAAACGAACGGCCAAGCGCTGCACGGCCGGATCGTCGAGCCGGTATACGCGTTCGATAAACTGGTGATCCCAGTCGGCACGGAAGTGAATGGCAAGGTCACCGCGATTGATCCGGTTTCGGCCGGCAAACGTACCGCTGCGGCGCTCGACGCGAATTTTTCGCCTTCGCGGCAATTCCAGGTGAACTTCAACGAGCTGGTTCTGCCCGATGGCCGGCACATTCCATTTCAAGCCGGCATCACCCCGGGCTCAGGCCAGGTCCTTGATTTCGTTTCCAGCGCTGATGAACGCCCAAAAAACTCCAACGGGGCAAAAGACGTTGCCGCGGAAAAAGCCAAGCAGGCTAAGCAAGCCGCGAAGCAGGAGTGGCAAGCCGCGATGCAGCAAGTGAAGCAGCCAGGCAAGGTGCACCGCTTCGAGCGCTATGCAGTGGCGCAGCTTCCCGTGCATCCGCAATACGTTGACGCCGGCACGGTTTATTTCGCCGAACTCCAGCAGCCGCTGAATTTCGGCAGCGAGCCTCTGACGCCAGAACTTGCTGCTTCGATCGGCGCGGCGCCACCCCCGGGCAGTTTCGTGCACGCACGGCTGATAACTCCGTTAAGCTCGGCGACGTCCCACAATGGAGATGACGTCGAGGCCATCATCACCCAGCCGCTTTTCGTCGACAAACACCTCATCTACCCGCAGGGAACTCGGCTAAAAGGTTCGGTTTTGCAAGTGCGCCCTGCTTCGCACCTGGCGCGCAGCGGCCAACTGCGCATCGCCTTCCACGATATGGTGCTGCAAGATGGCGTGCAGGAAAAAATCGAGGCGAGTCTTGAAAGCGTGCAGGCGGGCCGCACGCAGAATGTGACTCTCGACGCGGAAGGCGGCGCGCAGGCCGCTCCGCCCAAGACGCGCTTCTTGACCACGACTGTCGCCGTCGGACTTGGCGCCGCCTCTTTCCTCGGTGACACTTTCGGCGATACGGGCCCTCGCGCTGCCGGCGGCGCCGGCGGCTATAAACTGATCGGCATCGCGCTCGGCGTCGCGGTGCATTCGCAAGCACTGGGAATGGCCATGGGTTCGTTCGGCGCCGTTCGTTCGATCTATACGAACTTCGTCGCGCGCGGCCCCGAACTCACCTTCCCGAAAAACACCGCGATGCAGATCGGCATCGCTCCGCCGCGGCCGAGTCCCGGCGAAAAAAATCCGCAGAACGAGACGCCAAAACTATGAATGCCCTTCGATACCATGCCGCTGGATTCGCGCGAGGCGCGTGGACTTGGTTCCGTCAGGTAACCGGGGACGCTGCGTATGACAACTACTTGCGCTCAATGAAACGCGCCGCTGCGTGCGATTCGCCGGCATCACTGCAAGCACGCAGCGAACCGCTCTCGCGCGCAGACTTCTACCTCGACGCGCTTCGCCGCCGCTATTCCACCGTCTCCCGCTGCTGCTAGTTTGTATAAAGCTTTGGGTTGGTTAGCTGTTTCCGAGAAATTGTACGTGGACGTAAGTCCCTAGCCTCACGTTGTACGCCAAATACCAGCCGACGTGGTCCGGGTCCTCGTAGATCACGATGTCATCCCCGCCCCAGTTCCAATGGCCGCAGTATCCGATGTCATAGGGCGCGACGCTGAAATAGAACCCGCCGAACCAGAAGCGCGAAGGACCGCCGCCGGCAAGATGCCAGACGTGGCCGCGACCGAACCCGCCGGTAAAGCGGCCGTGCTCCCATGGATGGTCGAGATGATAGTGAGGGTCGTTCGGACCTGTGTCGTGTCCGACCCACTTGCCGTTGGCGTGCACGTGCGGAGCTTCGGGATGGCCGGGCGCGTCGCTGAACGTGCGGTGTTCCGCGGGAGGAGTTGCAGGAGCTTTATGAACGGGAGCTGGCCCGTGCGCAGGAGGCCTCCCTCCGCCGAAGTGCTCGCCACCACCATGTTCGCCGCCACTCGGTTTGCCTTGCGCAAAAGCAGGAACGGAAAATAGCAACAACACTGCGAGAAGACCGATGCCATTTTTCATGCTCACCTCCGCGCAGTAATCTAGCACGAGTTTTTGAATTTGGAATAGCGCCCAGCCGCGGCGTCTGGCCACTTAGTCGCATCGGTGCGCTATTCTTGCTACGCTAAGAGAGAAGTGATGAGCGACAGAGAGCTAACTCTATGGGAGTATCCGCGAGGCGTTATTCTCTGAGTTTCCAGAATTGTTGGAACCGGTTTGGACTACATTCGCTTCGCACTATGACTTAGAGAAGGGAATACCGGAAAAAACTCCGGGAGCGTACCCCATTTTTGAGGATGTCGTTCAGAAAGTGACCCTCGAACTTCTCGAGAGCGGTCGGGATGAAGCTCTGCTAACCCGACTATTCCTCTTCTTCGAGGATATGGCCAAATCTCCGGATCCAAATGTTAGCAGGGACCTGCTGGGTATCGCGATATTAGAGCCTCTCGTTTACCGGCGGCAATGTTTGCGGCAGGCGTGGAAGCACATGGGCCCAGAAATGAAGGAATTAGTGACGCGCGAAGTGGATCAGCAAGACAGACGGAAAAATCCCCCGCCGTGCTAGTCATCCAAAAGGACTTCGTTGACGCATCCCCTTATCGCCCCGTATAATAGGGGTTTGTCACTCGCCTCAGGAGGCAGCATGTACGCCGTAATTCGTAGTGGGGGAAAGCAGTACCGTGTCGAGCCGGGCAAGACGGTTCGCATCGAGCGGCTCGAAGGAAAAGTCGGCGGCAAGGTCACCTTTGACGAAGTGATCGCCGTGCGCAATGACGACAAGAAGCTCGTATCAGGCGGCGATGTGGCCAAGGCCAAAGTGATCGGCAAGATCGTGGCGCAGGATCGCGGTCCGAAGATGCTGGTTTTGAAGTACAAGACCGGCGGTCAGTACAACATCAAGCGCGGCCACCGGCAGAATTACACTTCTGTCCAGGTCAGCGACATCCAAATTTCCTAGGGGTCTGCAATGGCACATAAAAAGGGCGGCGGGTCCTCCACAAACGGACGCGATTCGCACGGACAGCGGCTGGGCATCAAGCGTTTTGGCGGGCAGCTCGTCACCGGCGGCAGCATTTTGATTCGCCAGCGCGGCACGCGCTATAAGGCCGGCAAGAACGTCAGCCGCGCCAAGGACGATAGCCTCTTCGCCACCATCACCGGCGTCGTGCGCTTTGAAGATAAAGGCGCGCTGGGAAAGTTCATCAGCGTGTTCCCGGCGGAAGAATCCGCGGTCGGCGGTGCGGACCGCGCAGCGTCCGCTTCCGAGCCTGCGGCAGCCAACTAACGTAACAATTTCCGATACGCGCTTCGTTACCCGGGCGCGTATTTTTATTTTTACTCCCAGCCCTGGCGTATGATTTCTAGCTAATTTCTCGACCAGCAGGTGATACGTGTTTGCGGACGAAGCAAAAATCTCAATCAAGGCCGGCGACGGCGGCAATGGCTGCGTCGCGTTTCGCAGGGAGAAGTACGTCCCGCGCGGCGGGCCTTCGGGCGGCGATGGCGGCAACGGTGGCGATGTCTACATCGAAGCGAATCCGCACGACAACACGCTGCTGCGCTACCGTTACAATCGCGAGTTCAAAGCCGGCCGCGGTGGACACGGCGAAGGCTCGAACTGCCACGGCAAATCCGCTGAAGATCTGGTGCTGAAAGTTCCAGTCGGCACCGTCGTCTTCGATGCGAATACTGGCGAGCAACTTTTCGATCTCACGCAGTCCGGCCAGCGCGTTCTCGCGGCGCACGGCGGGCACGGCGGACGCGGCAACGGCAACCCGCATTTCGTGCGTCCCTGGCACCAGGCACCGCGCGAGCACGAAGACGGCAAGCCCGGCGAAGAACTCGCGCTGCGCTTGGAACTGAAATTACTGGCGGATGTCGGATTGGTCGGCTTTCCCAATGCCGGCAAGTCCACGTTGATTTCGCGCATCTCCGCGGCGCGTCCGAAAATCGCCGCATATCCTTTCACCACGCTCGAACCGCATCTGGGCGTAGTTTCCGCCGATCCCGATGCCACACCAGGGCAAGGGCGCACGTTCGTCGTCGCGGACGTTCCCGGGCTGATCGAAGGTGCCCATGAAGGCGCGGGCCTCGGCACACGTTTTCTGAAACATTTGGAGCGCACGCGCCTGATCGCGCATCTAGTGGATACCAGCGATGCCAACGACCGCGACCCCATCCGCGATTTCGAAATCATCATGCACGAACTGGCATCGTTCAGCCCGGAACTGGCGGAGAAGCCGATGATCGTGGTGGCCACCAAACTGGATGCCACCACTAACCGCGACCATCTCGATGAACTGCGCGATTTCGCTGGCAAACGCAGCTTGGAATTTCACGCCGTATCTTCAGCGACGGGCGAAGGTATCGTCGAACTGGTGCGCGCCATGGCCGACGCGCTCGACCGCATCCCCAAGCCAGCGCTCCCGGACGAGACGGGAGAAGCGCATCTTAAGTCCAATACGGCGTCGAATTCGGCAACGTATGTCGCGCCGCATGATTCTGAGAATCGCTCAAGCGAAACGAAGGCAGCTCACGCCGCGCCTCGCCCGGAGGATAGTTGACTTCCCACTCCGTGACCAGAATCCATGGGCACGCGCATCGTCGCACGGTTGCGCTTTTTGGCGGCACGTTCGATCCCATTCATTCCGGCCACATCGCGGTCGCGCAGGCTGCGCAAAAACGTTTTCACATTGATGCCATTTATTTTGTGCCATCGTCGCGCCCGCCGCACAAGCACAAGACCGCACTCACGCCGTTTCTCCATCGTTACACGATGGTCGCGCTCGGCTGCGCCAATCACCCGTATCTGCACCCATCGCTTGCCGAAGCGCCTGATGGCGTCGGACCGCACGTTTTCTATACGATTGATACGGTTCGCCGTTTCAAGCGCGAACATCCCGACGATCATTTGTATTTCATTGTGGGCGCCGATCAATTCCTGGAAATTCCGACGTGGAAGAATTATGAAGCGCTGCTCGATTCCTGCGATTTCATCATCGCCAGCCGTCCGGGCTTTCGGCTGGACGCGTTGCGCCTGATTATTCCACCGGAAAAGCTTGGCCGCACGAAAGTGGACGATCCGCAGAAGATCGTCTTGCGCAAATCCGTAATTCATCTGCTCACCACCGTCTCCAGCCACATTTCCTCCACGGAAATCCGCCAGCGGCTCGACCGCCATCAAACTATCCATGGGCTTGTGCCCGCGCCCGTGGAGGAATACATTCTGGGACAGGCCCTTTATCGGTGACACCTAACTCTCTCGATCCCGAAATCCGGCTGGCCGTCGAAGCGGCCCAGGACAAGCAAGCCCTGGATATTTCCGTGTTGAATCTGCGCGGCTCCGGCGCGTTCGCGGACTATTTCCTGCTGTGTTCCGGCTCCAGCCAGCCGCAGATTCAGGCGATCGGCGAAGCCATCGAAGAAAAACTGGGACGCCAGGGACGTCATGTGGCCCACCGCGAGGGCAAATCGAGCGCCGAATGGGTGCTGCTCGATTACGGATATTTTGTGGTGCACATTTTCAGCGAGCGCGCCCGGCAGTACTACGACCTCGAGCGTCTGTGGCGCAACGCCGAGCGCGTGGATTTTCACGAGCCGGTGAATTCCGCCGCGGCGCAGGGCCGTGCTGCAAAATCTCCGGGCGGTTCGCACAACGAGCCTCGCAGCGAGTCCGAAGACAACGCGACGCAGCAATGACCGCGTCACCGAACTTGCGGCACAGCCATCCGCTTGCCCTGAGGTTTCAATTGCATCGAGAACGAAGGCTGGCTGTGCACTTCGTCTTTGCGGTTGCAAATATTAAGTAAGCTCTGCGGAAAAATGAGCGTCAACCCATGAGCGCCGCGGCGACCATTCCCTGGATAGCGACAGATCCAGCCTCCCTGCACGTCCTCGAACTTGCCGATAAAGTAGCCAATGCTGCCACCACCGTGCTGATTACCGGCGAGAGCGGTACCGGCAAAGACCAGCTCGCGCGTTGGATTCACCAGCACGGTCCACGACACGATGCGCCGTTGCTGAAAATTGATTGCGCCAGTTTGCCTGCTGAGCTGGTCGAATCCGAGCTTTTCGGTCACGAACGCGGCGCCTTCACCGGCGCGGTCACGCGCAAACTCGGCCGTCTGGAAATGGCGCAGACTGGGACGATTGTGTTAGACGAAGTCGCCGCGCTCGCTCCAGGCATGCAAGCGAAGTTACTGCGCGTGCTCGAGGAGCGCACCTTCGAGCGGCTCGGCGGCACGGAAACGCTGCGCATGGAAGCACGCCTGATGGCGCTAACAAATACCGATCTGGCCAAAGCCGCCGCGGATGGACGCTTTCGCGAGGACCTTTTCTTCCGCCTCAATGTGCTGGCGATCGTGATTCCACCGTTGCGCGAACGCCGCACTGACATTCCCGAACTGGCGGCGCATTTTCTTGCGCGCCTCGGCCCCGGTGCACGGGCGCGCCGATGCAGCATTCGAGCCTTCGGCCGTGTCGCTCCTCGAATCGTACGAGTGGCCCGGAAATGTTCGCGAGTTGAAGAACGCGGTCGAGCATGCGCTCGTCTTTGCCAAACAGCCGCAACTGCACTCCGAGGATTTCCCTGAAATTATGCGCGCGGGCACCAAAGCTCACGCTGGCGGTGGACAGCTGCGCTCGCTCGAAGATTTCGAGCGCGAAATAATCACGGCGACGCTCGAGGCTACGCATTACAAAATCGGCCGCTGCGCCGAAATTCTGGGCATCAGCCGCAAGACATTGCTCGAGAAGCGCAAAAAATACGGGCTCTTGTAACGCTGGCCTGGCAAGGCGTCCTCTCGATAAATGAAAATCCGCCTGATCATGCTCGGTAAGACCCGCCGCGAGGAAGCCCGCTCGTTGATTGACGATTACGTGGATCGCATTCAAAATTACGCAGATACTGAAATCGTCGAACTCCGCGACACCGGCCCCGCCGCGCTGCGCAAACTGAAAACCGATCCTGCGGCCACCGTCGTGCTGCTCGATGCCACCGGAAAACAATTCACTTCGCAACAATTCGCCGGCTGGCTGGGCGACCTGCGCGACCGCGGCACGCGCGAACTTGTTTTTCTCTGCGGAGATGCGGAAGGCTTTCCCGAGGAAATACGCGCCAGCGCCAAGCAGAAAATCTCGCTTTCGACGCTGACCATGCCTCACGAGTTCGCGCGGGTGTTACTCGCCGAGCAGATCTACCGCGCCTTCGCCATCCTCGCAGGTCACCCGTACCCAAAGTGAGCAACCAGGCTCTCCGCCGCAGGGCATCTGCGGCGCATCCTGGCACCAAGCGGTCGTAGGCGCACGGCATGCCGTGCCCGCTGCTGCGCCAGCTCTAGCAGTCCGCGATTGTCATCCCGAGCGCAGCGAGGCCTGCCTGCCGCAGGCAGGGATCTGCTTCTATCTTTCGTGTTCGCGCTAAGGTTTGAAATGGACCACGGGCCATACTGTGGGAGAATAAGAGAATCATGGGAATCAAGATCACGCAAGACGCGGGCACGCCGACTGCTTCCATCGAGCTGATGATCACCCAGCCGCTGCCAGATTACGACCTGGACAAAGTTGAGGCGCCTATCCCGCGCGATGTGGACCCCATCCTCGCCTCCCAAGGCTTTAAGGACTTGCTCGAAGAGGTGCGCGCCACACTCGACCGCGAGCTTTCCGGCAGCAACCTCGAACTTACTCAGCTTACGGGAGCGATCAGCCACGACCAAGCTGTCTACCATCCAGGGATTTGGGTAGTGCTCCGCGAGCGCGACGCCGCAAAAGACGTGAAAGAAATGTCCGCTCAGGCACGCCAACGGGTCACTGCGATAGCAGAAGCTCTACGCACGACATTCAATCTTTCCTGAATCGATGAGGGCTCCGCGGATATGCTGAAAAGACTGAGCCAGTAGCGCTCACAAGTCTTTTCTCTGCCATCTGCGTCTCTGCGGTGGACGATTCTGGGTTTTCGCCTGCTACTTTGTTTCAGAAATTTCCACTGAAGACTGCGTAGTCTCCCAATCCATCCGCAAGACGCACCCGTTGCCAACTTTATCAAACGCAATCGTAAAGTCTTCCACCGGCGCGGGAAGCTGCGACACCTTCATATCCACTCGCGCGAGATCATCGCCTTCGCCCGGGTAAGGGATGCCCCACAACGGCCCGCCTTTCGCGTTTTTCGTTTTCTTGCTGACGATTAAAGTCCACTTACCCTGTTCGGGGATCGTGAAGAGCGTGTAGTCGCCTGCGGGCACCGTCTTGCCGCCAATCGTCACGTCTGTGTTGATCACAAACGTCGTCGCCTCATTCGCACCTGCCCGCCACACCTCTCCGTACGGCACGAGGCCGCCAAAAATCTTGCGTCCCTTCGCGCGAGGACTCGAATAGTCCACGATGATCGTCTTGCCGTCGGTGAATTGAAATTCCGCGTGCGCCGCGGGGCTAGGACGCTTGCTCTTATCCTGCTCTTGCGCGCGGCTAGTCGCCATCATCGCCGCCACCATCAGGGCCATCGCGCTACAAACTATGAAAACTCGCCGCATGTTTCCTCCTAGTGATAAGAATCCGACCTGTCCTTTCGTACCAGTGTAGCGGCCATATCATAGCCGAATTTTGTCGTGGGCAGCGCAAGCGTTGAATTTACAACGCCCGCGCGAACGATTTTGAGACGCCCCTAGCTTCTCAAAATAAGACCCGATTACGCACAGACTTGCCATCGGTTTTTGGGACAGCTAACTCATAGTCCGCGCGCATTTTCGGTATTACAGAACTATTACAAACACCTCGGCCCGGTACTGCTAGTCTAATCTCGATGAGCAGCGCAAATGTTCCGACAGAGGCCCCGATGACCCAGCCATCGTTCCAGACAATCACACCACGACTTGAAGTCCTGAAAAAGACGCAGAAAAGCGACGGCGAAGTGAATTGGGTCACCGCCATATTCATGGGGCTATTTCACGTCGGCGCCATCGCGGCGTTATTTTTCTTTTCGTGGAAAGCGTTTGCCGTGGCTGCCGTTCTCTGGTGGGTAGCGACCAGCCTGGGCATCGGCATGGGGTATCACCGCCTGCTCACACATCGCGGCTACAAGACTCCCCGCTGGTTTGAATATTTTCTGACGGTTTGCGCCACCTTAGCTCTCGAGGGCGGCCCGATCTTCTGGGTAGCCACGCACCGCATTCACCACAAATTTTCCGACCAGGAAGGTGATCCGCATTCTCCCGTGGATGGCACCTGGTGGTCGCACATGGGCTGGATTCTCACCGGCAAGTCCATGCACCACGATACGACGACGCTCGCGCGTTACGTCCCTGATCTCGCCAAAGACAAGTTTTACGTCTGGATCACCAAATATCATTACGTCCCGATGGTCGTGCTCGGCCTGATTCTTCTCGCTGTCGGCGGCATTCCGTTCGTCCTATGGGGAATCTTTCTGCGCACTGTCGTCGGACTGCACTTTACTTGGCTGGTCAATTCCGCCACGCATTCCATCGGCACTCGCCGCTTCAAGACTCGCGACCTTTCGACGAATAGCTGGTGGGTAGCGCTGGTCACCTGGGGCGAAGGCTGGCACAACAACCATCACGCGCACCCGGTATCCGCGCGCCATGGCCTGGCCTGGTATGAGGTTGACATCAATTGGTACGCGATCTGGCTGCTGGAAAAAATCGGTATCGCTCAGAAAGTTCACACGGCCAAGATCTCCGAGCTCAAGCGCGCGAACGAATCCATCGTGGGACGAACCCTCACGCCGGACGTCCAGCGCGAGCTAGCCTCCGTCGAGCTGTAGCCGTTTCGCAGCGATGTCGCCCCGCAAGCCTGCGAGTAGCCGGTCGCGGGACACATGTCCGAAGAGTTTACGCCCTTGTCGCTGTAAAACTCTAAGTAGCTCCGCTTCGCGGTACAATTCCCTTAGACACCGTGCAAATCGCGAGCCGCAGAAAAACGATCGCTTTTTTCGTCGTGCTGGGCAGCTCACTGGTGGCCCTGGCCATCGCCCTGAACGTCGGGTGGATCATCCTCAACCGGCGCGAAGTCGTCCTGCTCTTCTTCGGCGTGATATTTTTCTTCGCCATCATCGCCGGCATGATCCTCAACACCATTTTCCTGGTGCGCGAAATCCGCCGCAACGAGCAGCACGGCAGCTTCATCAATGCAGTCACGCACGAGCTGAAAACTCCCATCACCTCCATTCGCCTCTACCTCGAAACCATGCAGCGCCGCGAAGTGGACGAAGCCCAACGCCAGCAATTTTATAATTTGATGTTGCTCGATACCGACCGCCTGCTGGGGACTGTCGAGCAGGTGTTGAAGGCCGGCGAGGTGGGCTACAAGCGCGGCAAACGCCATCACATCGAAGTGGATTTCACCGAGCTTGTCCGCGAATCCATCGAACTCGCCCGAGTGCGCCATCACCTGGCGCCTGGAGTTCTGCATCTAGATTCCGCAAAGTCCGGCGCGGGTCGCTCGCGCAAAAATCGCGAACCTATCCTGCTGCACGGCGATCCCGCCGAACTGCGCACCGCGGTGTCCAACCTGCTCGATAACGCGGTGAAATATTCCGGCGACCACGTGGACGTTGCGGTGCGCATCGAAACTCCGGACGATCATGTGGTATTGAGCGTCACCGACCACGGCATCGGCATCCCCACGCCGGAATTGAAGCGCATTTTCAAGCGGTTTTATCGCGTGCCCGGGCGCGCCAGTTTCCAATTGAAGGGAACGGGCCTCGGCCTCTTCATCGTGCGTGCCATCGCGCGCGCGCACGGCGGAAAGGTCTACGCTGCCAGCGAAGGCGAGGGTCACGGCACCACCATCACCATGGAATTGCCCAGGAAACTCGCATGAGCCGCGTGCTGGTGGTCGAAGACGAAGCGCACCTCGCCAAGGGGTTGCGTTTCAATATTGAGGCCGAAGGCCATTCCGTCGAGGTTTCCGGAGACGGAGAAACGGCACTAGACCGCCTGCTCGCCAAACGCGAAAATTTCGACGCGGTTGTGCTGGACGTGATGCTTCCCGGCAAGGACGGTTTCACCGTCGTCAGCGCGCTGCGCAAAGCGCGGAATTATATTCCGGTGCTGATTCTCACCGCGCGCGGCCGCCCCGAAGATGTACTCGAAGGATTCGCGTCTGGTGCGGATGATTACCTGCCCAAACCGTTCCAGTTGCCGATTTTTCTCGCGCGACTGCAAGGACTGCTGCGACGCAATCAATGGCTGCGCGGCGAAAAAAAGGAGCCAAAAAGCCGCGGTGGCAACGGCGCTGAAAAAGAAACGAGCCCGCGCGGAGCGAACGGGGCAGCGGCAGACACCGCTGCCGACGCGGAAGTATTTTCATTCGATGGCAAGACCATTGACTTCGGCACGCTCGAATTGCGCGTGGACGACACCGTCATTCAGCTCACGCTGATGGAAGCAAAACTTCTGCGCCATCTGATTCGCAGTAAAGGACGCACCGTTTCCCGCAAATCCATCCTCGAAGACGTCTGGGGCCTGCACGAAGACACAGACACACGCGCCATTGATAATTTCATAGTCCGCCTCCGCCGCTACATCGAGAAAAACCCCTCGAAACCGCAGCACTTGCTAACCGTCCGCGGCGTAGGCTACCGCTTTCTGGCTTAACAGTCCTTTTCTGGGGCTTACTCGGGCGGCCAAATTCATGGGGGGAATCCCGGGGGAAGCGTACGATGTGTGCGATAGCGGTCCAAATCGGATGTTGCTGATGAAGTTGATTCGCATTTGCAGCATTGTGGCCGTGGCCCTTGTCCTTGCCACCACTGCGGCAGCACAGAACACATCTGTCAGCGGACAGATAATAGCTCCCGACGGCACGCCGTGGGTCGATCTGGACGTGATCATCCAGAACACGGACACGGGCCAGCACTTTCATGTGAAGACAGACAAAGATGGGCGGTACAACCAGCAAGGATTGCCTCCCGGTGTCTACAAGATCACGATTTACGACCGCAGGCGCAACTGGTTCAACTACTCCGAACTACGCGCGCTCCGCGGAACGCAGGAAAACGACGTTTCCGCCAACTTCAGTAAGAATATTGAAACTGTTCGCCTGGGGACGGAAAGAAAGACAGAGGAAGAAGATAACAGATTCAATGACGTGAAGGCGCACCTCAACGCAGGCATCGGTGCCATGTATGATGCGGATACGATGCGCGCGCGAGTGGCCAGCGCGGCAACCGATCAGAAAGGCCCGCTTCAGGGCAAGCTGAACTCGGATTACAAGACCGCCATAAGGGAATTCCAGTTGGCCGAGCAGGCCGATCCACCAACAGACACGAAGAATCACGCCATGATCTGGGCGCAGCTCGGCGACGCCTACGATTACGCCGGGCAATTTGATGACGCCGTCAATGCCTACCAGAAGGCCATCACGCTCCGTCCTGAGGCCCAGTATTTTCAGAGCTATTACCAGGATCTGAGCAAGGCGCAGGTCGATTCTGCGCTGGCACAGACTGACGCGAAAAACAGGGAGCAAAAGCTGAGCGACGCCAATGCAGCCTGCGATAAGGCCGAGGCACTTGATCCCGCGGCGGCAAGGTGTTGGAAAAACATTGGCATCCTTCTGAGCAACCAGCGTGACATGAAGGACGCGATCACGCCATTGCAGAAGACGACGCAATTGAATCCTAAGGACGCCCAAGCATGGCTTCTGCTTGGCCGCGCGCTACTCTCAGCCGTTAAGACAAATCAGGTGGGCAATCAGATAATCGCCGTCTTCCCTCCGGGGACCGCCGAAGCATTTCAAAAGTGCATTGATGCCGACCCGAGCGGCCCTTACGCCTCGGAGGCGAAAGAATTGCTTGATGGACTGGCTTCCGCGAGCACCGATGAAAAAATGACTGTCGTGAACAAGAACAGGAAGTAGCGGGCGAAGACCAATAGACGCCGGCGCCTACGCGGACACTGCCTTGACCTTTCTGCACGCTGCGCTCACTATTCTCAACTGTTCTTGCGGGGATTCATCGCATGCCGGAAGGCAAAGGACTGCTGATCGTTTACACCGGGCCGGGCAAGGGCAAGACGACTTGCGCGCTGGGCACCGCCTTTCGCGCCGTGGGCCAGGGCTTGCGCGTGATGATGGTGCAGTTCATCAAAGGCTCGTGGCACTATGGCGAGCTGGACGCCGCGAAAATGCTCGGCGACGACAAATTCGAAATTCGGCCGATGGGCCGCGGCTTCGTGAAAATCGGCGGCGCGGAAACCGATCCCGAAGACGTGAAAATGTGCGAGCAGGCCTGGGAATTCGGCCGCGAGCAGATTTACAGCGAGAAGTACGATCTGGTGGTGCTCGATGAAATCAATTACGTGATCAGCTATAAAATGCTCGATGCCGAGCGGGTGGTGGAAGCGCTCAGCAGCGGCCCGAGCGCGTGCACGTGATTTGCACGGGCCGCAACGCGCATCCCAAGCTGGTCGAAGCCGCCGATCTGGTCACCGAAATGCGCGAAGTGAAGCATCCCTACACCAAAGGCATCCTGGCGCAGCGTGGGATCGATTATTAGCGGCAATCGTGAAGCTCGAAGACGAGCGATGAAAACTATGACGCTGGTTCAAGCGCGAAAAAAAACCGATCGAAAATCCCACGCCGGCCGAAGAGCGCCGCGTCCGCACCGAAGGCATGTGGACCAAGTGCAGCTCCTGCCGCGCCATCATCTGGAAAAAAGATCTGGAAGCGAACTGGGAAGTCTGCCCGAAGTGCGAACATCATTTCCGCCTCGGCTC
Source organism: uncultured Acidobacteriota bacterium (assembly GCA_963834215.1). Lineage (GTDB taxonomy): Bacteria > Acidobacteriota > Terriglobia > Acidiferrales > UBA7541 > Palsa-295. Next base: position 106,436 of record CAWIAM010000013.1, read on the forward strand.
CCGCCGCCGCCTGGAAATGCTGCTCGATGACGAGCCGTGGACGCCGAGTTCGACGCCGACCTCGCCTCGAACGATCCGCTGCATTTCACCGACACGAGGCCCTACGCGCAGCGCCTGAAAGAAGCGCAGCACAAGCTTGGACATGAAAGACGCCATCCTCACCGCCGAAGGCCGCTTGAACGGGCGCCCGGTGATTTGCTGCTCGATGGAATTCGGATTCATCGGCGGCTCGATGGGCGCGGTGGTCGGCGAAAAAGTCGCGCGCGCCGTCGAACGCTCGCTCGCAGCAGCGCCAGCCGCTGATCGTCGTTTCCTGTTCCGGCGGCGCGCGCATGATGGAAGGCGCCGTCAGCCTGATGCAGCTCGCGAAGGTTTCCGCGGCGCTCGCGCGGCTGGACGAAGCCAAGCTGCCGTTCATTTCCGTGCTGACCGACCCGACCACCGGCGGCGTCACCGCCAGCTACGCCATGCTGGGCGATCTGAACATCGCCGAGCCCGGCGCGCTGATCGGTTTTGCCGGCCCGCGCGTGATCGAGCAGACCATCCGCCAGAAATTGCCCGAAGGCTTTCAGACCGCGGAATTTCTGCTCGAGCACGGTTTCCTCGACGCCGTCGTCCCGCGCAAAGAATTGAAGCCCTACATCGCCAACGCCCTCGACTTTTTCGTCGGCTAGCCCGCATGAACTACGAAGAATCCGTTCGCGCGCTCTCTTTCGCTCGGCCGGGAACTCGCCTCTCCGCAGCAGGCTCGCGTGCAGAAATTCGGCCTGGAAAATATCACCGTGCTCGCCGAAGATCTTGGCCAGCCGCAGCGCGCCGCTCCCTGCGCGCACATCGCCGGCACGAACGGCAAAGGCTCCACGGCCGCGATGCTCGAATCCATCCTGCGCACCGCCGGCCTTCGCACCGGCCTGTACACCTCGCCGCACCTCGAACGCATCAACGAGCGCATCCGCATCGACGGCGAGGATATCTCGGACGGCGATTTCGCCGCGGCGTGGACGCGCGTGCATTCTGCGATCGAAGAGTTGATGGCGTGCGGAAAACTCGCGGCGCATCCCACGTTTTTCGAATGCGTCACGGCGATGGCGTTTCTCGCCTTTGCGCAGCAGACGTGGATTTCGCCGTCTACGAAGTGGGCCTGGGCGGCCGCCTGGACGCGACCAACATTGTCGAGCCGGAAGTCGCCGTCATCACGCCCATTGATTTCGACCACGAAAATTTTCTCGGCCATTCCATCGAGGAAATCGCCGCGGAAAAAGCCGGCATCATCAAGCCCGGCGCATGGGTGGTCAGCGCCAGCGAGCGCCCGGAAGCGCGCGCCGTGATTGCCAGGCGCTGCGCCGAAATGGATGCGCGTCTGGTGGAAGTGGACGCGACGGCGCACCTCGAGGATGTCCAGGATCAGGACGGGATTTACCGAGCAGTGCCGTGCTCACCCACTCGCGCAAAAAGCTATCGCTTCGCTCCCGCTCTGCCGGGCCGATTTCAAATTGCGCAACGCGCTCACCGCCGCCATCGCCGCCCGCCTGCTCGCCGAACGCGGATTTCCGATCGATGACGAAGCCATCGAGCGCGGCATCGCGGCCGCGAAATGGCCGGGCCGCCTCGAACGCATCGCGAACCCAGCCCGATATCTACCTCGACGGCGCGCACAATCCCGCCGGCGCGCGCGAATTGCTGAAATTCTGGGAAGAGAATTATGCCGGCCGCCGCATTATTCTCGTCTACGGCGCCATGCGCGACAAAGCCGTGGACGAAATCGCCGGCCTGCTTTTCCCTCACGCGGCCACCGTGATTCTCACGGAGCCGCGCCAGCCGCGCGCCATCTCCGCTCCTTTGCTCGCGGAAATGACCGGCCATCACGCGAAACGCAGCGCTCGTTGTCCGCGACCCGGCGAAGCCCTGGAAGCCGCGATCGAATTGGCGGACCCAGCGAACGCGGTATTCGCCACCGGCTCGCTCTATCTTGTGGGCGAACTTCGAGCCTACTGGCGCAGGCGGCTGGCCAACACGCTAGAGCGCGGTCGCCGGCCAATTTGCCCTCCGAAAGTCTGTAGATTTCTCCTGCAAATTCGTAGATAGCCCGCGATTCAAATTCGCGAAAATCGCCTCGATTGAGCAGGGCTTGCATCCCAAAACCGCCCACCGTTGCCGGTTGCGAACACGTCTTCGTCCCATCCCCGGACAGCGTTTCCCACGCTCGCACGCATCGAAATGTCTTTCAGGAGAAATTGAATGTTTGTGAACAACTTGAGCATTTTCTGCGTTTATTCTATGTAGCAGACGGAACAAATTTGCAATTCGTACGTCTAAGCAGTCGAACCGGGAGGTCCATATGAAGCGCGATGATCGAAGGCAAAAAGTGGAATCATTCGGCCGCGCGCCCGCTTTGTTGTCTGCCGCGCTTCGCCAATTTCCTAAAAAAATGTGGCTGTATAAGCCGTCCGCCGATCGCTGGAGCATCCACGAAATTATTCTGCATCTCGCCGATAGCGAAGCCAGCGCCTACATGCATTGCCGCCGTTTCATCGCCGAACCGGGCAGCCAGGTCCGCAATTTGACGCCGCGCGCTGGGCCGGTTCGCTGGGATATTTTCATCAGAGCACGCGCGAGGCGCTGGAAATTATCCGCCGCCTCCGAAAAATGACGTATCAATTGCTCGTCGCGCTGCCGGAACATGTGTGGGATCGCACCGTCACTCATCCGCGCGATGGCGAAATCAGCCTGGATCGCTGGGTGGAAATCCAGGAACGCCACATCCCGCATCACATCGATCAAATGCGCGCAGAATTATGAGACCTGGCTCAAGACGCATCCTCCCCGCCGCCGCCCTTCCCCACGCGGGTCACGGGCATGCCGGGCGTTTCGTCTCGATGTCCGCCGAAGGCATTTAGCGACGCAGCTGCGGTATCGCAGAGGGGCCGATCGCGATCACTTCGCGCGTCGGCGCCCTTAGGAAAGCGGTTTTTCGGGCGTTGCTGTCTGTTTCTACGGCGTGACCCGTGCCAGTCTTCTAGCGCGTCTGCGACTCATCATCCTCGCTATTTTTCGCTGCAACCGGTCCGCAATCGGCGCCTGAATCAGCACGCTCACAATTGAGGCGTACACAATTTCCTACTCTAGGCCATTGCGTTCAAGACGAACGCGGTGCGTCCCAGACAGTCGATCGATGGCATGCCTTGCGCGGTTCGCACGCGGCTAGGTTAAACTGTGCCGGCCATGAGCCAAATTGACGAAGTTCTCGCCGCCAACGAAATCTACTCGCGCACTCACGAATTCCGGAATCTGACGCCACGTCCCGAGCGCAAACTCGCCGTCCTCACCTGCATGGACACCCGCCTCTCGATTCGCACTCTGGGGCTAAGGGAGGGGGACGCGCACATCATCCGCAATGCCGGAGGGATCGTCACGGACGACGCTTTGCGTTCGCTGATCGTTTCGCACTATCTGCTCGGCACCGAGGAATTCATGGTCATCAATCATACGGATTGCGGCCTGATGCACACGAGCGAGCAGGATTTGCGCGCCAGAATCCAGAATCGCACGGGAACGGCGGCAGTGGCTCCCGCCTTTTTCTACGCATTTCAAAACCTCGAAGAAAATGTCCGTCACCAAATGCAAAAGCTGCGCACTCATCCCTGGATACCCAAAAGTGTCATCGTTCGTGGATTCGTCTACGACGTTGCCACCGGGCAACTTCGTGAAATCGCCGGCGGCTGACCCGTTTACCGGCGCAATCCGCCTGTATTGCCGCGCCTGACGCGCAATGGTAGGATGTGCACTTCATGAGCCCAGAACAAGCCCCGAAACCGCGCGTTGGGATCCCCTATCGCACACGAAAAGAAGAACTTAGCAACAAACGCGACGCTTACGACAAGTATCTCGCGGCAGTGCGGGTCGCAGGCGCTGAGCCCGTCGAAATTTCACTGCTCTTTGCACTTCCAGAGCTGTTGAAACTCGCGCGTGAACTGGACGCAATGGTGCTGCCCGGAAGTCCAGCAGACGTCGAGCCTTCGCGTTTCGATGCCGCGCGCCATCCGAAATCCGCGGACGCCGACTCCGTCGCGAGCGAACGGACTTCGCGCTGCTCGACCATGCCATCGCCGAGCAAAAGCCCGTCCTCGCCATCTGTTACGGAGTGCAAAGCATGAACGTGCTTCAGGGCGGCTCGCTCATCCAAGACGTTCCCAGCGAGATGCACACCAAATCCAGCATGCATGGACCGGCCATGAAGGCCCCGAGCCGCACCACAACATCACGCTCGAAGCCGGTTCGCTCCTGGCGCAACTCGCCGGCGGGCACGAAGCGCGAGTCAACAGCTCGCATCACCAGGCCGTGCTTGAACCGGGCAAGAATCTTCGCATCGTCTCCCGCGCGCCCGATGGCGTGATCGAAGCCGTCGAATGGTCGGGCGACGCCAATTGGATTATCGGCGTGCAATGGCATCCCGAACGTATGGTCGGCAACGATGAATTGGCGCGCACACTGTTCCGCGAACTGCTAGCTGCGTCGCGCAAGGCGCCAGACATGCGTAGAACCGGCCGAATGCGGCAGCCTGCAGCGCTCGCCTGCGGTTCTTCTTTCGCTTTCAACTCTAAGCTTTCAACTGCAAACTCTTCGGGGGTCACATGATTTCGTTGGCAGGCAAGGCCGCACTGATCACCGGAGGCTCGCGTGGCATCGGCGCCGCCACCGTAAAGCTTTTCGCGCAGGCGGGCGCGGACGTCGTATTCAACTTCAATCGAAACAAAGAGGCGGCCACGCAAGTCGGCAGGAAGCCAGCAAGCACGGTACCCGCATCGAATCATTGAAGGCCGATCTGGGCAAAATGGCCGACGCCAAAAAACTCATCGATTTCACGCGCGAGCGGCTAGGGCGCATCGACATTCTGGTGGCCAACGCCGGGATCTGGAACGAACACGACGCGCCCATCGAAAAATTGACCGAACGCGAATGGGATGAAATGGTCCGCGTGAATCTGAAGAGCGTTTATTCCGTGATTCATTTCACCGCGCCGCACATGATTGCGCAGAAGAGCGGCAAAATCGTGGCCATCAGCTCCACGGCAGGCCAGCGCGGCGAAGCGTTTCACACCCATTATGGCGCCACCAAAGGCGCGATTATCAGTTTCGTGAAGGGGCTCGCCAGCGAACTCGGCCCGCACAATATTCTGGTGAATTGCGTCGCGCCCGGCTGGGTGGATACGGACATGTCGGCCTCGGTGCTGCGCACCAAGAATGGCTTGAAGTCCGCGATCGTTCCTATTGCGCTGAAACGCGTCGGCACCGCCGAAGAAATCGCCGGGCCGATCCTTTTTGCCGCTTCCGATCTGGCAACCTTTATCACCGGTGAAGTGATCAACGTTAATGGAGGTTCCGTACTCTGCGGATGATTTCCGAGAAAATATTCGCTCCCAGCGCGGCCATGCGCCGCGCTGTCGCATTTGTCGCGTTGCTCGCATGCGCCTGGTTCGCCTCGCCTGCGGCCACGTGCGCGCAGGACGAAGTCCTGCTCCCCGAGCAGAGCGCCGCGAAAGCCAAGCTGATTTCTCCAGCAGGCCATCGACGCGCTCGGCGGCCCTGCGTACCTGAATGTTCACGACGTCACCTGCAAGGGCCGCCTCAGCCAGTTCGGACATTCCGGCGATTTGAATGGTTTCGAAACCTTTATCGATTACGCCCAGCCTCCTTTAAAAGATCGCACCGAAAATCTTCCCAAGCGCAACATCATCTCCGTGAACAATGGCGACAAGGGCTGGACGCTCGATCGCGGCGGCGTCTCCGAAGCCACCATCACCGATATCGCCACGTTCCAGGAAGACATCAAGAAAGATATCGACAACATTCTGCGCCACCGTATCCACGAGCCCGGGATGATTTTCCGTTACGGCGGCCTCGATGTAGTGGATTACCAGGAAGCCGACTGGGTGGAGTTGGTTGATAGCGACAATCGCACCTTCCGCATCGCCATCGCGCGCAACACTCACCTGCCCATTCGCAAAGTGGTGGACACGCGCGACGCCAACACGCGCATGCGCACCGAGGAAATTGAATACTATTCCAATTATCACCCGATAGATGGCGTCCAGACGCCCTTTCAAATCACGCGCGAACGCAACGGCATCAAGATGTATCAGGTTTTCTTCGAGAAGTGCCAGTACAACACCGGCCTCTCCGACGCGCTCTTCACCAAAGAATCCCTCGACGAACGCTGGGCCAAAGTCGGCAAAAAAGACAAAAAATCCAAAGACAAACCCAGCAACAGCAACAACGACAAGAACTGATCCGCCGTGTTCAACGAATCGGTCTGTTTTTGTCGTCATCCTGAACGAAGCGAAAGACCTCTGTTCGATTGCAGCCTGTCCCGGTCGAAGCTGATAGTGGACAGTCTCTCAGGCCTCGGTGTCCCGCACCCTTATCTCTGTGCCACCGTGGCGGTTTTTCGCTATTCGCATGGCGGCTACCGGAGTATAATCAACAGATGCCAACAACGCAGAAGAGCGAACAGATGCACGGCACAACGGTGTTGTGCGTGCGCAAGGATAATAAAGTGGTGCTCACCGCCGACGGCCAGGTGACCATCGGCGACGGAGTGATCAAGCACAGCGCGAAAAAGACGCGCCGCCTGTACAACGATAAAATCGTGGCGGGCTTTGCCGGCAGCACTGCCGACGCGCTCTCGCTTTTCGGGCGCTTCGAAGGAAAACTGCAGGAATTCCACGGCAATCTGGCTCGCGCCGCCGTCGAACTCGCCAAGGAATGGCGCACCGACCGTTCTCTGCGCCATCTTGACGCGCTGCTGATCGTCGCCGACGCTAAAGCTACGTTCTTGATCTCCGGCAATGGCGACGTGATCGAGCCGGATGACGGCATCTGCGCCATAGGTTCTGGCGGTTCCTACGCCGTGGCCGCGGCGCGCGCGCTTGCCAAGTTCACCAAGCTCAGCGCCAAAGACATCGCCGCCGAAGCCATGCGCATCGCCAGCGAAATCTGCATCTACACCAACGCCAAATTCACGTCGAAGAGCTATGACCGAAAAATCGGAGAAAGACATGGTGATCTATCTGTCCGGCATGAGTCGCAGGCGCCCGAACCGGAGCCGCTGCCCTCGTTCGATGAGCTCACGCCGCGCGAAATCGTCGTCGAGCTGGACAAATACATCGTCGGTCAGAATCTCGCGAAAAAAGCCGTGGCCATCGCGCTGCGCAATCGCGTGCGCCGGCAGAAACTTGCGCCCGAACTTGCCGAAGACATCCTGCCGAAAAATATTCTGATGATCGGGCCGACTGGTGTGGGGAAGACCGAAATCGCCCGCCGACTCGCGCGCCTGGCCGGCTGCCCGTTCGTGAAAGTCGAAGCCTCGAAGTATACGGAAGTGGGTTACGTCGGCCGCGACGTGGAATCCATGGTTCGCGACCTGGTGGAAACCGCGATCGACATGGTGCGCGAGGAAAAGCTCGACGAAGTCGCCGAACGCGCCGAGCAGTCCGCCGAAGACCGGCTGCTCGATCTGCTGCTGCCGCCTTCGCCGATGCCCGCGGACGTGAATCCCACCACCGAAGCGCAGCGCCGCGAGCAAGTGGCGCGCACGCGCGACAAGCTCCGCGCCCAGCTTCGCGAAGGCAAGCTCGACCAGCGCATGGTGGAAGTGGAAGTCCGCGAACGCCAGATGCCTTCGTTTGAAATCATCACCAATCAGGGCGTCGAGGAAATGGACATCAACGTCAAGGACATGCTCTCCGGCATGTTCGGCCAGCAAAAGAAGAAGCGCAAAATGACGGTGGCCGAGGCCTTCGATTACCTGATTCAGGAAGAAGAAAATCGCCTCATCGACATGGATCAGGTCACGCGCATCGCCGTGGACCGCGTCGAGCAGATGGGAATTCTCTTCATCGACGAAATCGACAAAATCGCCGGCCGCGAATCCGGCCATGGACCGGACGTTTCGCGCGAAGGCGTGCAGCGCGACATTCTGCCGATCGTCGAAGGCACGACGGTGAATACGCGCTACGGCATGGTGCGCACCGATCACATTTTGTTTATCGCCGCCGGGCGCGTTTCACACCACCAAGCCTTCGGACCTGATCCCCGAACTGCAGGGCCGCTTTCCGATTCGCGTGGAACTCGCTTCGCTCTCCGAAGCCGATTTCATCCGCATCCTCACCGAGCCCAAGAACGCGCTCATCAAGCAGTACATCGCGCTGCTCGATACCGAGCCTTTCAAGCTTAGTTTCACCGAAGACGCCATCGCGACCATCGCGAAGTTCGCGGCCAAGGTGAACGAGCAGACGGAAAACATCGGCGCGCGCCGCCTGCACACCATTCTCGAGAAAGTGCTGGAAGAAATTTCCTTCGAAGCTCCGGAAATGAAGAAGAAATCCTTCAAAGTGGACGCCGCCTACGTGCAAAAGCAGCTGGCCAATATCGTCAAGGATCAGGACCTCAGCCGCTACATCCTCTAGAAAATCAAAAATGGAAAATCGAAATGGGGCACAGCCTTCTCAGCTTCGGAAATCTGCCGCCGCGCCGGCCCCCATTTTCCATTTTCTATTTTCCATTTTCGCCTTCGCCGTTCTTGTCGCAGGCTGCGCCGCTCCCGGCGAGCCCATCGAACGCAAGCCCCATGCCCCGACGCCTGTCGCCGATCTCGCTGCCACTCAGCACGGCAACAACGTAATCCTCGGCTTTACGCTTCCGAAAGAAACGGTGGACCGGCGTCCGCTGAAGCAATCTCCCGCCATCGAGATTTATCGCGATTTCGCACCGGTCCCCGCCGGAGCAGCAAACGCCACTGCCGCGCCGAGCGCGCCCGCGAATCCCACTCTGCTCGTCACGATTCCGTCCGCTATGGTGGACCAGTACGACGACCGCGGCCACATTCGTTACGTGGATTCGCTCAAGCCCGACGATTTCACGCAGCATCCCAATGCGCACGCGCTCTACATCGTGCGCACGCGCACGTCCCCGAAAAAAGAATCGGCAGATTCGAACGTTGCCGCGCTCCGCATCGAACCTGCCGCTGACGCTATCACGGATTTGCAGGCCCAAGTCACGCACCAAGGCGTGGTACTCAACTGGACGCCTCCACAAAAAACCTGCTTGGATCACAGCCACCCGTCACTTCGTATCGTATCTATCGCTCCGAACCTGCGTCGCAATCGCAATCAGGTTCGCTGAACCCGCCAAAGACAAATTCCCCGGCGAATTCGCCGTTTGGTGCGCATCGGCGACGCATCCGCACCGCCATTCCGCGACACACAAATCACATTCGGAAATACTTACACCTATTCCGTTCGCAGCGTCGCGCAATATCAGGACGTCCAGCTCGAATCGAGCGATTCCAACTTAGTGACTGTTACTCCCCGCGATATGTTCCCTCCCGCGGCTCCGCAAGGACTGGTGGTCGTATCCGTTCCGGCGCACGATGGGGCACCTGCCCATCTCGATCTGTCCTGGTCGATCAGCCCGGAAAACGATATCGCCGGTTACAACATCTATAGAACTGAGCAGCAAGGCGCTCGTGGGGAAAAGCTGAACCCGCAGTTGTTGCTTACTCCCTCATTTCGCGATATGAATGTGGTGTCCGGCCGCCGATACTTCTATACCGTTACTGCGGTGGATCGCGCGGGAAATGAAAGCGCTGCAAGCGCGGCAGTATCGGGCGAGATGCCTGCCGCGGTTCCTGACTAACCAACTGCGACAGTTCCTGTGGAAGTTCCGCCCAATTTTATGACCGAACCGTCGCAAGCCGGCCACGCCGATGCCCGACGCGCAAGACGAGCTGAAAGTCGCCAGCCCGGCGTTGCGCACCGGTCTGTACACTGGCTCGTTGCTGATCATCGTGATGACTGGCTCGCTCGTGGCCGCCAATCGCCTGTCCTGGCTCGATAATCGCGCCCTGGAACGCAACGCCGCTTCTTACGGCCTGTTCGTCATCTTCATGCTGATTCCGATTTGCCGCTTCCTCAACCGCCCGGTCAAAATGTTCGCCTCCGCAATGATCGCGTGGTCCATATTCGTGATCGCCTACAATATCGCCGGATTATTCTTCCACAATCTTTTCGAGGCCGTACGCACGCCGTTTGTGTTGTTCATTGAAGGAGCGATCGTATACGGCGTCTGCGCCGTCGGCTCGTGGGTGGGCAGCATGGCGTTGCAAGCGCGTCAACAACCCATCGCCCCGCGCCGCCGCCGCTCGGATTTCTTTTCCAGCCACCATCGATGAAACTCTGCCGTTTCCAGCCCCTGGAATTTGACGCGCAAAACGTAAGCCGCTCGGGCACGGAGAAACTCATCCCGCTCCGCGCGCTGGAATCCTTGAAGGCGATCGCATCGCCGAAATTCAGGGCGAGCTCTGGGGCGCCCGCGAGCGCACCGGAAAATCCTGGCGGCTCAACGCGGTAAAGCTTCTGCCTCCCTCCATGCCCAGCAAAATCGTCTGCGTCGGCCGCAATTACGCAGAACATGCCAAAGAACTCGGCAACGAGGTTCCCAAACAGCCTCTGATTTTCTTCAAGCCACCATCTTCGATCATTGCTCCGGAAGAACCGATCGTCCTGCCGCTGATCTCGCAGCGCGTGGACCATGAAGGCGAGCTCGCGGTCATCATAGGCCGCCGCTGCCGCCAATTGCCGGCCGAGGAAAACGCCGCCGATTACATTCTTGGCTATACCTGCCTGAACGACGTCACCGCGCGTGACCTGCAAAAACTCGACGTCCAGTTCACCCGCGCAAAAGGCTTCGACACCTTCTGCCCCTTCGGCCCCATCCTCGAAACCGAACTCGCTCCCTCCGGCGTTACCTTAAAACTTTCGTGAATGGAAACAGGAAACAGTCTGGACACACGTCGGAAATGATCTTTTCCGTTGATGCTATAATTCGCTTCATTGCGCAGGTGATGACGCTCGAACCGGGCGACGTAATCGCCACCGGCACGCCTTCAGGCGTGGGCCCGCTGGCCGCCGGCGACGTCGTCGAAGTCAGCATCAGCGGCATCGGCACGCTAAGAAATCCAGTCATCGCCACGCAATAGCGCAAAGCGAGTGTGAGTTTTGCGTCGGAGCACGGTAGGTCGGAGATCCGCCGAATGCAGACCGTTCTCGTCGCGCGAATTCCGTAGTGCGAGGTTTTGTAGGGGCGGGTCTCAGACCCGCCCGCTGTTTGCGCTGCAAGATGCCGCGGTCGCGTGCGAGTGAACATCGAAAACTGCAATCCAGGTCCGCACTCGGCTCACGGCGAAACGATCAGCGATCAAGGGCACCAGTTGAAAGAACTTCTCAGCGATTGGCACGAATGGCTTCCGCTAGCCGGAATCGCAGTGCTGGCCCTCGTCGGCATCGTCCTCTGGCTCCGCCGCAAGCCCGAAAGCGAGAACGATATCGAACGCCAGCGCCGCGCTTACCTCAACCGCGTCGGCCGCATCGTCGAAGGCCAGGTACTCGAAATCGTCGATCACCACCCGGGCGACACTCAAGTTCCCGGCGCGAAACAGTCCGGCATCTTGCCAAAGCGCCCCGCTTCCGCCGCCTCTTCTAACGGGACGCAAAAACTTCTCTACTACACTTATTCGATTTCAGGCGTCACCTACGAAACCGCCCAGGACATCACCGGTCTGGAAGAAGCCGCGCACCTGGGACGCGTCGCCGCGGGCCAAACCGCCAGCGTAAAATACGACCCTTCGAATCCGAGCAATTCGATCCTCCTGGCCGACGACTGGTCAGGTTTACACTGAGCCCCAAGGCCGAAGTGCTTGCATCAAGCGCTTTTTGCGCAATCTGCGGCCAAGACCGGTTCTGAGAAACTCCCGGTTACTCACTGACTGCCAGGTTGTGGTGCCGCGGCTACCGCCACGGGGTTAGTGAAGAGAACGGCATTCGGTATCACCACTTGGCGGCCGTCTTTTGTCGACACCACGGTTGCGCGAGCTTGTATATCTTCCACATTGCCCTCGATGCCCGTAACGCTGATCAGATCGCCCAGCTGAAACGGCTCACTCACCAATAGCAGAATGCCCGCAAGAAAGTTCTGCAGAATATTCTGGAATGCAAAGCCAACCGCGACACTGCCGATTCCCAGCATCTTGATCAAGTCTGCTGCCTGGAACGACGGCGCCACCACGGAAAGCGCAATCAAGAATCCCAGAATGACAATGCAGGTTTGCACCAGCCGGCTGATCAGCAACGCCACTCCTCGGTGGGTCCGGCGTCGCAAGGTAAAGCGGCGAGTCAGAGATTTGCTCGCTGATGCCAAAATCAAGAAAAGCGCGAAAACCACAATCGCCAGGACGAGGTTCGGCAGAAGCGCAATACCTCCGTTGATGATCTTGGCTCCGGACTTCCAAGCGTTTGATAACTCGATGGGCGGCATGAGGCCCTCCTGTGAGAATCAGTGCGAGGGCCGGACCCGATTGCAAGAATAGCGATTTCCCACGCCAGTTACCAACGCGCGGCAGGATTCTAGCTTGACGCTCCCGGGTCATGGCCGCCCCTTCGCAATTTGCGGAAAAGCCAATGGACGCCATCCTGCGTCCAATCTTGCGCAGCCGCCGCACAAGCAGTGATACACTTTTTTGTTTCCCGGAGGGACAAATTGTTTCGACTTCAGCGCCTGCCAGCCGTCGCCGTCCTTATCCTCGCCGCAATTGCAATCGCAACAGCCGTAGCCGTCGCCGTCGCGCCGCTCTCCGCGCACCCGACAACTCAGCCGCGGGTCAATCATCAGCTCAGCCTGCAGCTCAGCAAAATTCCGCATCATCCGCGCCCACGATCGATCCCAGCCTCTACTCCGCCATGCGCTGGCGCCTAATCGGTCCCTACCGCGCCGGACGCGTCTCCGCCGTCGCCGGCATCCCCGGCGACCCCACCACGTATTACATGGGCACTCCCGGCGGCGGGGTCTGGAAAACCACCAGCGGCGGCACAGTCTGGAAGCCCATCTTCGACGACGAGCACGTCGCCTCCATCGGCGACCTCGCCATCGCGCCATCGAATCCCAATATCATCATCGTCAGGCACCGGCGAACAAACCGACGGCGACGGCGTTTACAAATCCACCGACGCCGGCGCCACCTGGACCAACATCGGCCTGAAAGATTCGCGCTACATCAGCACCGTCATCATCAATCCGCGCAATCCGGACATCATCCTCGTCGGCGTCCTCGGCCATCCCATCCTCGGCGTCTCCAAGCCCAGCGAAAATCGCGGCGTCTACAAAACCACCGACGGCGGCAAGACCTGGACGAAAACTCTCTACAAAGACGACATGGCCGGCGTTTCCAATATGACCGCCGACCCCAACAATCCCCGCATCCTCTATGCCGCGCTCTGGAAACCTTTCGATTTCCGCACGGGTCCGCCCGACGCCAAAACTCAGGCCTCATGGATTTACAAATCCACCGACGAAGGCTCTACGTGGAAGCCCGTCTCGGATTCCGGCCTCCCCACCGAGCCGCGCGGCCGCGTGGGTCTGGCCGTCGCTCCCGGCACGAAAGGCCAGCGCGTTTTCGCCATCATGGATCCCGGCCTATACCGCTCGGACGACGGCGGTGCCAACTGGCGCCAAATCACGAAAGATCCGCGTATTACCGGCAATCTGTATATCTGCCGCGTCTACGTGGATCCCAAAAATCCAGACGTCGTTTACGTCATGCAAACCACCACCTATCGCTCCACCGATGGCGGCCAAAATTTCATCGCCTATAAAGGCGCACCCGGCGGCGACGACTATCACGTCCTGTGGATTGACCCGCAAAATTCCGAGCGCATGATTCTCGGCGTGGACCAGGGCGCCACCATTAGCCTCGACGGAGGCCACACCTGGAGCAGTTGGTACAATCAGCCGACCGGCCAGTTCTATCACGTCATCACCGACAACCAGTTTCCCTACATTTCCTACGCGCCGCAGCAGGATAGCGGCACCGTCGCCGTGCCCAACCGCAGCGATTACGGCGAAATAAGCTTCCGCGACTGGTTCTCTGTCGGCGGTTTCGAATTCTGTTACATCGCGCCCGATCCCGCGAATCCCAATATCGTCTATTCCGGCGGCTGGTACGGCGCAGTCGTTCGCTTCGATAAAACCACCGGGCAAATCGTGCACGTTTTCGTGCGCCGCGCGAACGATCGCATGTCGCAAATGCCTCCGCTAGTTTTTTCGCCGCAGGATCCGCACACGCTCTATCTCGGCGCGCAGTACGTGATGAAAACCACCGACGGCGGCGTAAATTGGGCTGCAGATCAGCCCCGATCTCACGCACTTCTGCCACCGAGCAGCCAGCCGCTCAGCCGCATTCGCAGAACACAATGCCGGCTCCCGCCAACGCCAGCACCGCGCTCCGCAAACGGCCACGCTCCTCTCGCTGACGATGAAAATGCCGCCGAACTCGAAGATCGCGACGCCGGCGGCAAGGATGACTTCGAAGAAAACGCCCAACGCCCGCGCCGCACTTCGCTCACCGTGCTCACTCCCTCGCCGCTCAGCGCCGACGTCATGTGGGCCGGCACCAGCAATGGCTTGATCCAAATCACCGGCGATGCTTCCCACACCTGGACCAACGTCACACCGCCCGGCCTGCCGCAAAATAGCGAAATCGAAGCCATCGAAGCGTCGCACTACGACGCGAGCACCGCCTACGCCGTGCTCTCCGCGCGTCAGGACCCGCATCCTTACATTTATCGCACTCGCGACGCCGGCAAATCCTGGCAGCCGATCACCGCTGGACTCGATCCCGGCTGGATCGCGCGCGTTATTCGCGAAGATCCCGTGCGCAAAGGCTTGCTCTATGCCGGAACCGAAAACGCTCTCTACGTTTCATTCGATGATGGCGACCACTGGCAATCGCTGCAGCTCAATTTCCCGGCGTCGGACGTTCGCGATCTCGCGGTGCACGGCGACGACCTCGTTGCCGCCACCTACGGCCGCAGCCTTTGGATCCTCGATGACCTCTCGCCCCTTCGTCAGGCTGGTCCGCAAGTCCTGAGTGCCGGCGCCTATCTTCTGAAGCCCGCCCCAACCGTGCGCGTCCGCTACGACAACGACCAGGAAACTCCCCTTCCGCCCGAAGAACCCACGGCGAAAAATCCTCCCGACGGCGCCGTGTTTTATTACTACCTGAAATCAGCGCCCACCGCTCCGCTCTCACTCGAAATCCACGACGCGCAAGGAAAAGTCGTGCGGCGCTTTACCAGCCTTCCACCCAAGCCCGATACCACGCCCAAAAACGTTCCAGACTACTGGTTCGGCCCGGAGCCGCAGCTTTCGACGAACGTCGGACTGAACCGCTTCGTCTGGGACTTGCATTACGCTCCGCCGCACGCTTTGAATTTCAGCTACTACGGTGGGATTCTCGACTACGTCGAATACACGCTCTCCGACCACGCGCTTCCCGGCGATACTCCGCGCGAACAAACGCTCGGCCCCATCGCCGTTCCCGGCCAATACGAAGCCTTTCTCATCGGCAATGGCTCGCTGATGAAGCAGCCATTCACGATCACACTCGATCCGCGCGTGCACGTCTCACAAGCGGATTTGGATGCCCAACTCCTTGCCACCAAGCGCATAGACGCCGGTCTCGCAGCCAGCGCCAAAGCCTACGACTCGATCACGTCGCTCCGCAACGCCATCGCCGATCGCCTGAAGACGCTCGGTCCGATGCCGGAAGAAAAGCCGGCAGCCGAGAGCGCTTCTGGCGCCGCAGCAAACGCCAAGGAAAAAACCGCGGAGGAAAAAGCTAAAGACGCGGAAGCCGCGAAACGAGCCGGCGCCGCTGCGGCTCAAAGCAACACGACCGCGAAGAGCGGTGGCAGCACGACCGGGCAACCTCCCACGGTTAATCCGCAAGCACAGGCATCCGCGGACGCGCTGAAGGAACTGGACAAGAAGGCCGAAGAAATTCAGGAAGGAACGTTCACGTCGCCCGGCGTGGGCCCCGTCAACCGCGACCTCGCCCGCACGTCCTTCTTCATCCAATCCGGCGACGCCGCTCCCAGCGAAACCGCCAAATCCGCGCTGGACGAATCCTGCTCCGCACTAAACAAAAACCTCTCCGCCTGGCACGATCTGGACGCGAACGCCGTGCCCGCCACCAACACCACAATCGCCAAATCCAGCCTGGCCGCGCTCCCCACAGCCACGGTAATGTCCATAACCGCCGCCCCATCAAACGGCGCGTCCGCCGACGCCTGCCAACCGTAACGTCGTTGCGTTGTCGTAGGGGCGGGTCTCAGACCCGCCCTGCATCGACAGGCACCAGTCCGTCGGCGCATCGCCGGCTCTCTGGATTCGGATTTTCGGCCGTAGGGGCACGGCATGCCGTGCCCGCTTCTTCACCGTTGGGCAACACGACAGCTTGACGTCGTCGCATACTTAGTGTATATACAATAATGTGTTCTCGTGGGACACGCAAAAGGCCGTCAGCAACCTCGCGAAACATGATGTCGCTTTCGAAGAAGCGGTAACAGTCTTTAGCGATCCCGACGCGCTGGCCTGGTCCGACCTCGAGCATTCGGAGCGCGAGGCGCGCCACAAGAGGCTTGGTGCCTCTTCTGAATTCAGGGTTTTGCTGGTTGTCTACACGGTGAGGAAACTACGTCATGGCCAAGAAACGATTCGCATCATCAGCGCGCGGCAGGCAAGCCGCAAAGAACGCAAGGCATATTTCGGACAGCCGGATTGATTTCTCGGACATCCCGGAATCCACCGACGCAGAACTCAAGCGCGCCCGCCGCGTCGGCCGTCCCAAAACGGGAAACGCCAAGCAACTCATCGCCATCCGAATCGCCCCGCCGCTCCTCGCCCGGCTCCGCCGCCTCGCAGCAAGCAATCCAAACCGTACCAAACTCTGATCCACGAACTTCTCGAGCGCGCCGCCCGGAGCTGAATAGGGATCCGAAACATGCACACACACCCGATTCGCAATTTTTTTGCGAACGTGCTACCGTGCCCTGTGATTCACAACGAAAACTCGCGACCGGCACAAGGAATGAATCAGCCGAATCCCTCAGCTCCCGGCTTTTCCGCCCTTCCTAACCGCAACAACATCGCATTCAAAATCCCACCTAACTTCATGAAAATAAAAGCCGAACCAAATTCTAATCGCAACAAGAACCACACGGCGCGGCGTTTCACAGGCCACCGGTCGCAGATCACGAATCGGGCGTTCGCATTTCGCCAGTCACCACTCACCGCTCAAAAATCACGCCCTTCTCCGAAAGAGCCGCGCCTGTGACCACTCCGGCCCACCGCAAACACCACGACCGCCTCGAAGAGCTCCGCAAGCTCAACCGCGAAGCCGAAGCTGGCGGCGGCGCCGAGCGCCGCGAGCGCGAACACAAGCAAGGCAAGCTCAGCGCCCGCGAACGCATCGACCTGCTGCTCGATGAAGGCTCTTTCGAAGAGCTCGACAAATTCGTCCGCCACCACTCCCACGATTTCGGCATGGAAACGCAGCGCCCGCCCGGCGACGGCTTCATCACCGGCTACGGCCGCATCGGCGGCCGCCTGGTGTACGTCTTCGCGCAGGATTTCACCGTTTTCGGCGGCTCGCTCTCCGAAGCCAACGCCGCGAAAATCACCAAAATCATGGATCTCGCCATGCGCCACGGCGCGCCCGTCATCGGCCTGAACGATTCCGGCGGCGCGCGCATTCAGGAAGGAGTGATGTCGCTCGCGGGCTACGCCGAAATTTTTCTGCGCAATACGCTTTCGCAGCGGCGTGATTCCGCAGATCAGCGCGATCATGGGCCCCTGCGCGGGCGGCGCGGTTTATTCTCCGGCGATCACCGATTTTATTTTCATGACGCGCGACACGTCCTACATGTTCGTCACCGGCCCGGACGTGATCAAGACCGTCACGCACGAAGAAGTCACCAAGCAGGAACTCGGCGGCGCGATGACCCACAACGCCACCAGCGGCGTCGCGCATTTCGTTTCCCGCGACGATGCCGAATGCCTCGCCATGATCCGCGAGCTTTTCAGCTATCTTCCGTCGAACAATCTGGACGATCCGCCGCGCAAACCCACGAACGATCCCTGGGACCGCGCGACGCCCGCGCTCAATGCGCTCGTCCCGGAAAATCCGCAGCAGCCCTACGACATCAAGGACGTGATTCACGCGCTCGCCGACGACTCCGAATTTTTCGAAGTCCACGAGCACTACGCGAAAAATATCGTGGTCGGCTTCGCGCGGCTCGATGGCCGCTCCGTCGGCATCGTCGCCAATCAGCCCGCCTTTCTCGCCGGCGTCCTGGATATCAATGCCTCGGTGAAAGGCGCGCGCTTCGTGCGCTTCTGCGACGCGTTCAATATTCCGCTGATCACATTCGAAGACGTGCCTGGCTTTCTGCCCGGCACGCAGCAGGAATTTGGCGGCATCATCAAGCACGGCGCGAAACTGCTCTTCGCCTTCGCCGAAGCCACCGTGCCGAAAATCACGGTGATCACGCGCAAAGCCTATGGCGGCGCCTATTGCGTCATGTCGTCCAAGCACATCCGCACGGACATGAATTTCGCCTGGCCCACCGCCGAGATCGCCGTGATGGGCCCGGAAGGCGCCGTGAACATCGTCTACAAACGCGAAATCGATCGCGCGCCGGAAGCCGAACGCGAAAACCTGCGCCGCGAAAAAATCGACGATTTCCGCGAACGCTTCGCCAATCCCTACGTCGCCGCCGAACGCGGCTACATCGACGCCGTAATCGAGCCCGCCCAAACCCGCGCCAAACTGATCACCGCCCTCCGCTCGCTGGAAAACAAGCGCGACACCAACCCCCGCAAAAAGCACGGCAACATCCCGCTATGAAACAAAGCCCTCACTGCGATTACAAAATGACCACGATAAAAGCCGCTGATTGCTTGTTCACCGCTGTCATTCAGAAAAAGGGGCACTGGTACATCGGTACGGTCAAAGAGCTGTCCGCCGCTAATTCCCAGGGACGCACGCTCTCCGAGGTCCGTCGCAATTTGAAAGAAGCTGTTCAACTAATTGTAAACAAGCCCGCGTTAACCTAGTGACAGCACACTCATGCAAGCGCACACTGGATTTTTACGAGCGATTCCGGTAGTATGCCGTGGTTTTGTTCCACCGCCATGGTTCATGGAAAGGTTAGGAAAACGGGATGCCCAAGAAGCCCAACGGCCCTAAGACTCTGCTCGAATCGCTCGACGCTCTCGTGGAAAAGCACCACCTGCTCAAGCACCCTTTCTACCAGGCTGGTCCGAAGGCAGGCTCTCGAAGCAGCAGCTGGGCTTTACGCCGAGCAGTATTACCAGCATGTGCGCTCCTTCCCCGAAAATTTGAAACAGCTCGCCGGCCGCACCAATGGCGACGCCACCTTAAAATCCATCGTGAAAGAAAATCTCGACGAAGAATTGGACGCGTCGGCGCCGCACCCGCAGCTTTGGCGCCAGTTCGCGCAATCGCTCGGCGTAAGTGACGCGTCGCTAGAAGGCGCGCAGCCGCTGACCGGGCATTGCCGCGCTGCTGGACACGTACGACGAAGTTGCCTCCCAGGGATCCAAGACGCAGGCCGTCGCCGCTTTCTACGTTTACGAGGCGCAGGTTCCGGAAATCGCCACGCAAAAAATTTCTGGGCTGCGCCGCTTCTATGGAATCACCGAGCCGGGCGCTGGCTTATTTTGCTGTCCACGAGGAAGCGGACGTTCGTCACCGAGCCGCGTGGCGCGAATGGCTTGCGAATCAGAACGAATGTGGATACTGTAGGCGTCCTCTGCGCCGCCGAACGCAGCTTGAAAGCGCTATGGGGCGCGCTCGATGCGGTGTATCCGCAAGGCTGCATGTCGAAAAATTAAGATCAGCAGCCGCAGTCGATTTTCCTACACAAGACGAAGTGGCTATTCTGAAGTTATTCGAAGGGAATCTCGCGGAGCGTTTCCTGTTTCCAACTTTGAACCGTTAATCTTCAACTGCCTTTCTTCAGCACCTTCACTCCATCGCGTCCGGCGATCACCGCCTCCGAAGCATACTTCAGAAACAATCCGTGCTCGACTAGTCCCACGACGTGGTCGAGGTGATGCGCGATCTCCTTGGGATCCTCCATCGGCCCGAAAGCGCAATTGAGAATGTAGTGCCCGCCATCAGTGATGAAGGGCTTCTGATCGGTTCCGACGCGCATCGAAGGATTTCCACCCAGCTCGCGCAATCTCTTCGCCGTCACTTGCCATCCGAAGGGCACCACCTCTACCGGGACGGCGACAAGCTGTCCGAGGCGCTCCACAATCTTGGTGTCGTCTGCCACCACAGCCATCCGTTTGCTCGCAGCCGCCACGATCTTCTCTCGCAGTAGCGCACCGCCGTGGCCCTTAATTAAATACAGCGAGCCGAGAAGGACTTCGTCCGCGCCGTCAATCGTCAAATCAATCTGCGTGTGCTCTGCAAAAGTAGTGAGCGGGATTCCCACCGAATTCGCTTGCTCGGTGGTGCGCTCCGAAGTGGGTATTCCGAAGATGCGCAAACCCTCTTGCTTCACTCTGCGGCCGAGCGCCGCCACGGCAAACGCCGCTGTCGATCCGGTGCCCAGCCCGACGACCATGCCGTCCTGCACCAGTTGCGCGGCGGCTTCGCCCGCTTCTTTCTTCCGCTGGTCCTGTTGCGACGGTTGCATGTGCGCGCTCATCTCAGTCGCTCCAAAGCGCTCATCATAGCTGGAGACGCGGCCTTGCCAACTCTGGGAACTGCCAACACGCAAATTCTGGTCGCGGGAACACGCCGACTCGCGGAAGACGGCGACGCAGAATCGAAGTGGCGGCTACTTCCCTTCGCGGCGCGCGGGATCGTTTGTCACATTTCTGTAATACTCACGCGCAATTCGTGGGCGGCTGGCCTTCGCAGTCTCCGCGAAAACGTAGTAGGCTCTTGCGTGCCGCGATGAATAGTCAAGAGACCCAAAAGCTGCGCAATCTGCTGACGCGACGCCAGTGGGCGCCGCTCATCGAGCAATTGCAGAAGCTCGGCCCCGGTACCGCTGCTGACTTTTTCATGACGGTACCGTATGAGGAACAGCGCGCATTGTTCCACGAGATGCCGATCGAACTTGCGGCATCGTTAATCGTTCACTTGCCGTATTACCACGCTTACATATTGCTGCATTCGCGGCCGGTGCAAGACATGCGCAGCATCATTGATGCGATGAGTCCGGGCGAACGCGATCACTTTCTGGACGCACTGCCGGAAGAAGCGTGGCAATGCTTGATGGATGAGCTGGCCGCCGCGGGTTCCGGCGCACCGTACTGCGCAGTCCCCGGCGCGGGGACCGGCGAAGTAACCACGGAATTGTGCCCGGCGGCCGTGGACGTCGAACCGATCATCCAGGCCAAGCAAATCGAGAAAAGCTATCAGCAACCCGACGGGCGGCAGATCCAGGTGATCGCGCCAGTGGACTTCTCGGTCGAGCCGAATACGATCATCGCGCTGCTCGGACCATCCGGCTCCGGTAAATCAACGCTATTGCGCATTCTTTCGGGGCTCGCAGCTCCTTCCGCAGGAGAAGTTCTGTGGCACGGCAAGCCGATGAGCCAATCGAGTCCGAATGTCGCCATCGTGTTTCAAAGCTTCGCGCTTTTTCCGTGGCTCACCGTGCTGGACAACGTGGAGGCGCCGCTTTTGGCGCGCGGCAGCACTCATTTCGAGCGTCATCGCCGGGCGCTGCGGGCGCTGGCGTCCGTGGGTCTGCATGGTTTCGAGTCCGCTTATCCGAAGGAACTCTCCGGGGGCATGAAACAGCGCGTGGGATTCGCGCGCGCGCTGGCGGTGGAGCCGGAAATCTTGTTCATGGACGAGCCATTTTCCGCGCTCGACGTGCTCACGGCGGAAAACCTGCGCGGCGAACTGTTGGAGCTGTGGCTGGCCAAGAAAATTCCCACGCGCAGCATTTTCATCGTCACGCACAACATCGAAGAAGCCGTGCTGCTCGCCGACCGCATCATCGTTCTCGGGCGCAACCCGGCACAAATTCGCGCGGATTTTCGCGTGCCGCTGCAGCACCCGCGAGACCGCAAATCCGCGGCTTTCGTGCTGTACGTGGACTACATCTACAAAGTAATGACGCAGCCGCAACTGGAACTGGCGCCTCCTTCGAAGTCCGAGCGGAAAGAACGAGCGTCGACGCAGATGCTGCCGCACTCGCGCCCGGGGGGAGTCGCGGGATTGGTGGAGCTTCTGAACGATCGCGGCGGCGAAGAGGATCTCTACCACGTCGCCGAAGAATTGCTGTTGGAAGTGGACGACCTGCTGCCGATTTTGGATGCCGCGACGCTGCTGGGCTTCGCAACTGCGCACGAAGGCGACGTGCGCATCACGCCCGCCGGCCAGGCATTCGCGGAAGCGGACATTCCCACGCGCAAGGAGCTGTTCCGCAAGGCGGTGCTGGAAAACGTCTCACTGCTGCAGCAAATGTACACGGCGCTCGAAAAGAAATCGGATCACATCATGCCGATGGAATTTTTCCGCGATCTTCTCGACGAACGCTTTGCTGAAACGGAAGTGGAGCAGCAAATTGAAACCGCGCTGAACTGGGGCCGCTACGCCGAACTTTTCACCTATGATCCCGAGGAAGACAGCGTGCGTCTTCACCAACCCGATCATCGGGGCGAAAACTCCGCGGAAAGCGCTTCGCTGCACTAATGCCCTCGCCCTCACAGAAAACGTCGTCCAGCGTATTGACCTGGGGATCGATTCCCGCGACCGTCCCGTCGATTTTCCGCGATTTGCCGGTCCTGTTCGCGGCCCTGGCGCTTTTCTACGCGGTCCTGTCCATGACGCACTATTGGCTCTCGCCTGCGGGACCACCGGCCGAAATCCGTCTGGAACCCAGTGCGCTACCGAAGTACGCGATGTTTTCGGTACTGCGCATCGCCGCCGCGTACGTCATCAGCCTCGCTTTCACATTGGTTTACGGATACATCGCCGCGTACAACACGCGGGCCGAAAAGTTCATGGTTCCGCTGCTGGATACTTTGCAGTCCATCCCGGTGCTGAGTTTTTTGCCTGGCGTGATGCTGGCGATGGTTGCGTTATTTCCCACCCGGCAGATGGGCGTCGAATTGGGCTCCATCCTGCTGATCTTCACGGGGCAGGTCTGGAACATGACGTTCAGCTTCTATTCATCGCTGAAAAGCATCCCGCGCGAAATGCGCGAAGTTGCGGAAGTGTACCGCTGGAGCTGGTGGCAACGTTTCACGCAGATGGAGTTGCCGTACTCCATCATCGGGCTGGTGTGGAATTCGATGATGTCGGTAGCGGGCGGCTGGTTTTTCCTGATGGCCTGCGAAATGTTCACGCTGGGGAATCGCGATTTGCGTCTGCCGGGTCTGGGCTCGTATCTGCAAACCGCCGCGAACGCCGGAAACACGCGCGCGATCGTCTGGGGACTCGGCGTGATGATCGGGATCATTATTCTGATAGACCAGATCATCTGGCGGCCGGTGATCGCCTGGGCGGAGAAATTCAAATTCGAGCAAGTGGAATCGGTGGACGCGCCAAGCTCCGCGGTGCTGGACCTGCTGCGTAGCTCGAGAATTTTGCCATTCCTCGCGCGGTTCACTGTGCAGCCCGCAAGTGAGGCGCTCACTCTCCACTTCGCCAGGAAACACGCAGCGGCCGGCCCCGAGAGTGTGGCACGCAAGATTTTCCAGTGGATTACGCGCCTGCTGCTTGCTGGCCCTGTTCGTCGGCGTCGTATATGCGTTCGGCAAAATGTTCCTGCTGCTCATGCACCTCACGCGCCAAGAGCTGAAAAGCATTTTTCTTGGCGCGGGCGCTACTTTTCTGCGCGTCGCGTTCACTTTGTTCCTCGCGGCGCTATGGACGATTCCTGTGGGCGTCTTGATCGGATTGAAGCCGAAACTTTCGGCCATCGCGCAGCCGATCGCCCAAGTGGCGGCGTCGGTGCCGGCCACCGCGCTTTTTCCCATCATTTTGCTGGTGCTGATTCGCGCGGGCGGCGGATTGGGAATTGGTTCCATCGTGCTGCTGCTGCTCGGAACGCAGTGGTACATCCTATTCAACGTGATCGCCGGCGCCATCGCAATTCCGACGGATTTGAAAGAAGTCTGCTCTATTTTTCGTTTCGGCAGGCTGGAACGCTGGCGGGAACTGCTGCTGCCGGGAATTTTTCCGTTTCTGATCACCGGGTTTGTGACCGCGTCCGGTGGCGCCTGGAATGCCAGCATCATCGCGGAATATTTCCGGTTTCAGGGCCACACGTATCTAACCACGGGGCTGGGTGCGGTGATCAGCAGCGCGACGGACAGCGGGAATTTCCGCGTGCTGCTGGCGGCGACGATTCTGATGGCGGCGATGGTGGTGACGATCAACCGGCTGGTGTGGCGGCGGCTTTACAATTTGGCTTCGACCCGCTTCCGGCTGGAGAATTAGCCTCGCGGCACACGTCAGGGCTGTTCCGGCACGCCAGCTATCGTTTCACTGCCCAGTGCAATCCTATGCCACCGAAAATAAATTCGCGCGCGTCCAGTCGTTCGTAACCCATACTTTGCACCAGCACAGAAAAATCGGCTACCGAGACGAAACTGCGAATCGAGGCCGGAATATAGGTGTAAGTGCGCGGCCTGCCATGTAGCAAAGTGCCCCAGAAGGCGCCCTGCGCATAGAGAAAGCCCAGATAGAGTTGGCTGAACATTTTGTTGCGCGGGAGGAAGAAGTCGAGAGCTACCATCAAGCCGCCGGGCTTCGTGACGCGTTCAATTTCGCGCACAGCGGTGCCGAGGCACGGAAAATTTCGCAGGCCGTACCCGATGAAGACGCAATCGAAGGACGCATCCGCAAAAGGCAGGACCGTGGCGTCGGCACACACCGCTTCATTCAACCCGTGTGCGCGCGCCAATTGCAGCATGCCTTCCGTCAGATCCACGGCGACGGAACGCGCTCCGGGCAAATGTTCCAGGACCAGCCGCGAAAAATCGCCGGTGCCTGATGCGAGGTCCAAGACCATCGCGTTTTCCGGCAGCGCCGCGCGCTTGACGCCAAGCCTTTTCCAGCGGCGATCCATGCCATAGGAGATGACGCGGGTGATGAAATCGTATTTCGGCGCGATGGCGCTGAACATTTCGCGCATCAACCGAGTATCCTGGCGTTCTAGTGGGGTGCCCATAGTTCGCTGCGAATCTTACACGGATTGCGACCGATAAATGCGAGCTTATTTCGTTTCGGTGGACGCGAGATTGAGGCTCGTGGCTCGCGCGAGAAGCGCCGGCAATTCCTTTTGCGAGATGCCGGCCTTGGCACCCATCCGGCTCGCCACTTGGTCCCGCGCCGCCTGCACGGTCTGCAGATCACTGCCGCCGGTCCCCGCGAGAAGATTTTCGGCGCGAACGAAGCAGGCGTAAACAAGTTCATCGGGCTGGTTGTGCCGCCGCAGGAATTGGCCGTAGTTGAACCAATCGAAGGCTTCGCTGCGCGCATCTCCACTCGTCGCATCCACCGCGAGAGCGCGCTGATAGGACTGCGCGGCAGACGCGATGTCGCCTGATCTGTCCTGCAAATCGGCCCGGTGAGCGAGAGCGACGCCCTCCAGCTTCGTGTCTTTGCTTTTCTCCGCCAGGGCGATCGCGGAGTTGTATTCCGTCAGCGCGGCCGATGCGTGATTTGTGCGAGCTTCGTCGTCTGCTAACTGAATTGTGGCGGAGACCATTTGTTCACCGCCCAACGCGGGATCCTGCGACACGGCAGCGGATCCGGAGCCAGCAAGCTGCAGAAAAGAACTCCAATGGCGCGAGGCAGCAGCAAATTCGCCGCGCTGGTCGAAGGCTTCCGCGAGATACAAGTGGACGTTCGGCTGGCTCGGGTTCACGTCCACGGACTTTTCCCAGGCGTCCATGGCCTCATCCGGATGTCCCAGGCGCGCGGCGAGCAATCCATAATTGACGAGCGAGTCGGCGTCGCGCGGAAATTGTTGGAGCATTTTCTGGTAGTGCGCATAAGCATCCGCGTAGCGGCCGTCTTCGATCATGGCGCGCGCGCAGGCTTGCTGCAACGCGATGCTGTTGGGATTGATCTCAATGGCGCGAGTCAGCGCCGCGACAGCTTCATCGCGCCTGCCTGACTGGGATTCCGCGCGCGCGATGCGTGCCTGCACCGCGCTGTCGTACGGGTTTATTTTTGCCGCGCGCAGCAGGGCCGAAAGATTGCCATCGTCGGTGCGCAGCGAGAAATGCAATTGATCGAGGCCGCCCCAAAGAAAGAGCAGTCCCGCCAACGAAATGCGAAATGCGGGCGCGGAGAAGACCCGTGCACCGATGGTCGGGCGAGAGTCCGCAGCACGCGAAGCTGTTGGCGCCGAAACGGCCGGGGACGCCGGTGTCGCCGTTGCTTTGCCGCTGCGGTCCACGAGCAGCGACGAAACTCGCGAGTCGCGCAGCTTCCACAACGCGCCGTCGAGAATGAAGTGATGGATATTCACCAGCGCCATGAAAATCAGAAAACTCGTCGTGAAGTCGTAATGGAATAAGTAGCTCACTAGCCAAGGCCCTGGAATGAACAGCGCGATGCCACCCGCAACGAGCGTGGCGAAGTAGGGGGCCATGTGCCAACTTTGCTGCCCAGCGGCTCGCGCTTCGCGACGCTGGTAGTAACTGGTGATCCAGATGTATTGCGCCGAGTGCAGCACGGCGAGAATGCCGCTGCTGTAGCGCGTCTGCGGCACCTGCGAGGCGGAAGTCAATTCGAGCAGAGTCGGCAGCACGAACCACAGGAACTGCGTGAAGGCCAGGGTGAGCGGCGCCACCAAAGTGCGCACGCCTTTTTCGCGGATCAATCGTCGAAAGCCCAGCAACGTAAACACCAGGAACGCCACACCGAACGCGAGCCGCATCGGCAGCGTGAATTTCGCGGGCAGCCCCAGCGATAGGATCAGCGGATCGGCTGACCCGCCCGTTTCGAAACTTGCGAGCAGCATCAGGTAAGAAGCCACAAACGCGCCGCGCAGCCAGCGCTTTTCGCTGCCGGTAATCTCCGCGCCGCTGCGCCGCACGAACATCATCAGCAGCCCGTAGTTCTGTCCGGAGTAGTGCCAGGGACTCCAACAGATGTAGAGCGTGAAGACCCACGGAAAAAGACGAGGCGACGCGTGCAGCACGATTCCCGTAAGCGCCACCAGAAGCGTGACGTGCAGCGTGACGAATTTGTATTTTTCGAAGTCCGCGCGCGTGTGATACGCGCGATAAATCGTCGCCATGAAATGCGGATAATTGAAAACGATTGCCAGCAGATAAAACGCCACGGCCCAACCGTGCGCGTGCGTGGGATTCATCCACATCGCCACGCCCAGCAGCGGCGCGGACCATGCGCCGCAACCCACCAACAGATCGAGCCACGGACGATAGATCCACGGGCTCGCGGGCGCAGACGGTACGGCCTGCGCTGGCGAGGAAGGCGCCGATGGCGTTGCGGGAAGCGTTTCGACCTGGATACTCAAATCAAGAACCTCGAATCGTCCGTCACGCCACACATCCGAATCGGTGCCGGCGCACGTAATTCCTTTGAAGAAAGCGTGAAGAGAAAGTGTACTTCGATTGGAGCGCCCATCCGCAGCACAAGCGCGGCGACATGTTGAAAGCGTAACTTCCATGTGATACAGGGATTGAGGGGCCGGCGGCGAGGCGCGGAGATTGGGATTATGCTGCGGGAAGGAAATGTGGCCTAATAATGTGGAGAATTCGCCGAAGGGGATCGGAAGGTTAGCGAATTCTTATCAACGCAATCTTCGCCATTTTTGCCACTTAACGCCACCCGCGAGAATCATATCTGTTTGAGAGGAGCACGAAAATGCAATTGGGAATGATTGGTCTCGGAAGGATGGGCGCCAACATGGTCCGGCGCCTGATGAAGGCGGGGCATGAATGCGTGGTGTTTGACATGTCGCCGGCCAGCGTGCAGGCGCTGGCGAAAGAAGGAGCCACAGGCGGAAGTTCACTCGATGATTTTGTGGCGAAGCTGAAGCAGCCTCGCGCGATTTGGCTGATGGTGCCGGCCGCTGTGGTGGATAGCACCCTCGCGCAACTGGCGCCGAAGCTGCAGAAAGACGACATCCTGATTGACGGCGGCAATTCCTATTACATTGACGATATTCGCCGCGCGAAGGAACTTGACGCAGAAGGGCCTGCACTATGTGGATGTAGGCACGAGCGGCGGCGTATGGGGCCTCGAACGCGGTTATTGCATGATGATCGGCGGCGAGCAGGCGACGGTGCAACGGCTCGATCCGATTTTCAAGGCGCTGGCGCCCGGCCGCGGCGATATTGCGCGCACACCGGGGCGCGAAAAGATGGGCGGAACTTCCGAAGATGGGTATCTGCATTGCGGGCCTTCCGGCGCGGGGCATTTCGTGAAGATGGTTCACAACGGGATCGAATACGGAGTAATGGCGGCCTACGCGGAAGGTTTGAATATCCTGCACCACGCGAACGTCGGGAAAACAAAGCAAACCGAGGACGCAGAGACCACGCCGCTGCGTAATCCCGAGCACTATCTGTACGACTTGAATCTTCCGGACGTCGCCGAAGTGTGGCGGCGCGGCAGCGTGATCGCCTCGTGGTTGTTGGACCTTACCGCGATTGCCCTGGTGAAATCGCCGACGCTCGATGA
Organism: uncultured Acidobacteriota bacterium; assembly: GCA_963834215.1. Classification (GTDB taxonomy): domain Bacteria; phylum Acidobacteriota; class Terriglobia; order Acidiferrales; family UBA7541; genus Palsa-295. The sequence goes on from CAWIAM010000013.1 coordinate 135,047, forward strand.
TTTCTCCGGGCGCGTATCCGATTCGGGCGAAGGACGGTGGACAATTCAGGCCGCGATCGAAGAGGGCACGCCTGCGCCGGTGCTCACCGAAGCGCTCTACGAGCGATTTACTTCGCGCGGAGAATCCGATTTTGCCAATAAGCTGCTCTCCGCCATGCGCTTCGAATTTGGCGGACACCACGAGAAGAAATCCTAATCTTTAGCCCAGCGCATTTTTCCGAGGGAGAATTTACCTATGGCGAATACAACTGCTCCACACCCGGCGGCAGCCGATACCAGTGCCGCGAACCCGGCAGGAGTGCCCAACACGATGGGGAAAATCCCTTCCGATGCCCTGGTGTTCTTCGGCGCCACCGGAGACCTGGCGCACAAGAAAATCTTTCCGGCGTTACAGGCGATGGTCAAGCGCGGAAATCTGAATGTTCCGGTGATTGGCGTCGCCAAGGCAGGATGGACAATCGAGCAATTGCGCCAGCGCGCCCGGGACGGCATCGCCACGTTCGGCGGCGGCGTGGACGAAGCGGCGTTTGCCAAGCTGGCGCAATTGTTGAAATACATTGACGGTGATTATCAGGATCCCGCTACGTTCAAACAATTGCGTACGGTGCTGGGCAAGGCCGAGCATCCGACTCACTATCTGGCGATACCGCCCAGCCTTTTTGCTACGGTCGTCGAAGCGCTGGGAAAGTCCGGTAGTGGGGACGGCGCGCGCGTAATCATCGAGAAGCCTTTTGGCCACGATCTTGCCTCGGCGCAGCAATTGAATGCAATTCTGCAATCCGTGTTCCCCGAGTCTGGAATTTTTCGCATCGATCATTATCTCGGCAAGGAAGCGGTTGAAAACCTGCTCTTGTTCCGGTTCGCGAATGCCTTCCTTGAGCCGATCTGGAATCGCAATTACGTTCACAGCGTGCAGATCACCATGGCCGAATCGTTCGGCGTCGAAGGGCGTGGCAAGTTCTACGACGAAACTGGTGCGATCCGCGACGTCATCCAGAATCATCTGCTGCAAGTCGTTGGCTTCCTCGCAATGGAACCGCCGACCAGCATGTACCCGGAATCCCTGCGCGATGAGCAAGTGAAGATTTTCCGGATGATCCCGCCGATCGCGCCGTCGCATCTGGTTCGTGGGCAATTCGTCGGTTATCAGCATGAGCCCGGGGTGGCTCCGAATTCGCAAGTGGAAACTTTTGCGGCGCTTCGCTTGGAAGTTGATTCGTGGCGCTGGGCGGGCGTACCGTTCCTAATTCGTGCCGGAAAGCGCTTGGCCGTGACGGCCACGGAAGTGTTTGTGAAACTACGGCAGCCGCCACTGACAAAATTGCCGCCGGGATCAAATTATTTTCGCTTTCGGCTGGGCCCCGATCTGTCGTTGAGTCTCGGTGCGCGCGTCAAGAAGCCCGGGCCCATACTGCAAACAATGAGCACGGAGCTGTCCGCCGTCTCTTCAGATGAAAAAAACGAGATGGAAGCGTATGAACGCCTGCTGACAGACGCGATGAAGGGCGATTCACTGCTCTTTGTGCGGCAGGATGCCGTGGAAGCGGCTTGGGCCATCGTAGATCCCATTCTCGGCAATGTGGTGCCAGCTCTGCCGTATCAGCCTGGATCGTGGGGACCGCCCGAAGCAGCGCAACTCGCCGCATGCGTCGGAGACTGGCACAATCCCGATGGCAAACCCGCCGATAGCTAAGTGAATGTGCGGCGGCGAACTTGACGCCCCACACCCAGTTTTTCACCCAACAGGTTTCGCGGCGTGCGATTTTCCAACCACATATAGCAGCACTCCAATCGCCAGCAGCATACCCGTGAGGCCCACAATCTTTGCGATTGCGAGAAATTTGTGTGGCTCGTCCGCAGCGGGAATTACGGAAAGGACGATCGTGACGAGCGTCGTCGTGAATCCCAGCGCGGCAAGCGCGGTCGCCACCGGCGGCCCGCCGGGAATTCGCATCGTTTCCGGAGCGACGGGTTCGCGCTGCAAACGAATCAGCGAAGCAAAAACAAGAAGATACGGAATGAAATACGTAACGATGCCCATGCTTACGAGCACTTCGTAGGCTCCATAAACAGTGGTTCCTGCCTGGCTCAACAGGATAAAAATGGCTCCGCAGATCGCTTGCACCAGTAGCGCCACGTACGGAGTTCCCCATTTCGGATGCACGCGCGCGAAAGATTCCGGCAAATAACGATCGAGGCCCGCCACGAACGGCAGCCGCGCCGATACAGCCAGCCATGCGCCTAGCGCACCGAGATTGCTGATCGTTATTAAGAGCGCGGCGAGCGGCACGATTCCCAGGAAGCCGACGCGCTCCGCGGATTTTGAAATCGCTTGCATGATGCCTTCCAGGCCACTCACTCGCTGCGCGGGCAAGGCAATGAGCACGGCGACCGTGCCGAGAATGTAGCCAGTGGTGACGAATGCGCCCGCCGCCAACAGGCCGCGCGGCAAATTCCTGCGCGCGTCTTTCACTTCATCCCCAAGAAATGACGCCGATTCCGAACCGCCCAACGCGTACACGATCGTGGCCATGAACAGCACGTCGCGGAAATGCATGTGCGGAGTCATCGCCGCGGGAGTGAAGCTGGTTGCAGAACCGAAGCGATTCCAAGCCGCAGCAGCGATGACGAAAAGAATCGCGATCGGCAACCACGTGCCAATTGCGCCGAGGTTGTGCAGCCACTTGCCAACAGAAAGTCCGACCACGTTCAAAAACGTAGCAAGCGCGAGACCGAGCATGGCAAACAAGAAGAAATACGTCCTGTTGTTGGAGAGAGCGAGCCAGCGGGCCGGGCCGGCGTAGAGCGCATTACTCGCGGCAAAATAAAGTACGGCAGGAAAGTAAGGAAGATTGCTGGTCCAGTATGTCCAGCCAGTCATGAAGCCCGAAAATTCGCCGAATGCACGCTTACTCCATATATACATCCCGCCTTCTTGCGGATAGCGCGCCGAAAGTTCCATCACCGAAAGCGCAAGAGGCAGGTAAAACGCGCACCAGGCAATGAGCCATATGACGACGGCACTCGCGCCGACCGTCGCGGCCGTTGCGATCCAGCGCAGGCTGATGCCGGTGACGACGTAGAACATCACCAGATCCCGAAAACCCATCGCGCGGCGCGGGCGATTAGGACCTGGAGTGTCGTTCATTGTCGAAAATTCCCGACTGACGTCGCCATCATGCGCCGAAGCCGGGTGCAAAAGCGAGTGGCTTTCGTCACTGGAGCAGCGATTGTCTACGACCGCTGCACTTTGGCTTTTTCGTCATGGCTGTAGTATTCGTATGCGGACATCGGTTTCTCGCCGCCCTTCTTCCACACGCGGTCGTCAGCGGGCAGTTTGCCAAGTGCCCGAGCCATTTCGCGGATGTGCGTCGCCACGGCGCCGCAGCACGCGCCGATATAATTCACACCGAGATCGCGCGCCTGCGCCGCGTATTCACCCATTTCGCGTCGCGTGAGTTGGTAAGGTTCAAGCTGATCCGGGAACGCAGGCAGGCTAGTGAAATCGCGATGGTCGTGCGTGGTGCGATACGCGACGGGTTGGCATCCGATATAGCTCTCCACGGCTTTGCGCATTTCGGCCATCAGCGGCAAGGTATGTTCTGGACTGCGTAAGCAATTGATGCCCACCACATCGGCTCCGGCATCGGCAAGCGCGCGCGCAGCGTTCGCGGCGTTGCTTCCATCGGTGGTGATGTCTTCATTTTCAAAGCAGACGGTGACCATTACCGGCAAATTGGTCGCTTTCGCGCGTTCCACAGCCAGAAGCGCTTCGCCCAAATAAGAAAACGTCTCACCGATGATGAAGTCCACTCCCTCGGCGACTTGCACATCGAGCTGCTCGTCAAATGTCTTGCGTACGCGATCGGCCGCAGTCTTGTTGTTCGGCTCGTACATCCAAGTGAGGCTCAAGTTTCCCGCCACTAGGCATTTGTCTCCCGCGGCTTGCTTAGCGATGCGCACCGCCGCACGATTCAGCTCTTCCACGCGCTCTTCCATTCCGACGGTGGCGAGCTTGTCCCGGCTGGCATAGAACGTCAGCGCCTGCAACACCTCTGCGCCAGCGTCGCGAAACTCGCGGTGCAGCTCTAGCAGCGCTTCGGGATTGTTCAGCGCCACCTCCGGAGTGAATGGGCCCGCACGAACGCGCCCGCGCTTCTCCAGTTCGAGCAGGTAACCGCCGTCGCCGAGCACGATGCCCTCGGACAATCGTTCGAGAATCCCCTTCTTTTTGCTGTTGGCCATTTCGCTTCCTTCCGGACTGCACGTCAAGCGTGCACCGTCTTGATCTCTCCTCTTTTGCAGTCGCGCAGAACGCGATGCGCCGCGTTGTAGCCGGGCGCTCCGGTCACTCCTCCGCCGGGATGCGCGCCGGCCCCGCAGAGATACAGGCCTGTGATCGGCGTTCGATATTGCGACCAACCGGGCACCGGGCGCATAAAGAAAAGCTGTTCGAGCGAAAGATCGCCGTGAAAAATATTACCTTCGGTGAGGCCGTAGGTGCGTTCCAGATCGAGCGGCGTCAGAACTTGTCGCGCCACGATCGAGTTCGGCACGTTCGGTGCGTATTCGGCGATTTTCTTCACCACGCGATCGCCGAGCAATTCGCGATTCTCGTCCCAGGTGCCATCGCGCAGCTTATACGGCACGTATTGAACGAACGTGGTCATGATGTGGCGGCCGGGAGGCGCGAGCGTCGAGTCCACGTTCGACGCCACCACGCAATCAACCCACAGTTCTTCAGGGATTTCACCGAACTTGGCGATGTCGTAGCAGCGTTCTGCAAACTCCAGCGAAGGAACCAGCGTAAAAAGGGCGCGCTGCGACGCCGTCCAATCGCGGGGCATCCCGTTTACGCGCGGCTCTTCGCTCAAAACGAAATTCACTTTGGCGCACGGCCCGTCCATTTTGATGCCGGCGATCGCGTGGCGAAAGTCATCCGGCAGCTCGCGTGCGTCCACCAAGCCGAGAAATGTGTGTTTGGGGTCCGCGTTCGAAAGAATAATGCGGCCCGAAATTTCCGAGCCATCTTCGAGGACCACGCCTCCCGTGCCGCCGTCGCGCACGGCAATCTTCGCGACAGGTACCGACGTCAGAATTTCGCAGCCCAATTTGCGGCACGATGAAGCGAGAGCTTGCGTGATCGCGCCCATTCCGCCAATCACGTGGCCATAAAAGCCTTGAATCTCGCCATCACCACCGCTCAGCAAATGAAAAAGCAGTCCCAACGCGCTACCCGCGTCGTAAGGCCCGCCGTGCTTGCCATAGACGTTGTTCGCCAGAAACATCGTCTTCATTTTTTCGGACTCGTAATTCCTGTCGAGAAAATCACCGAGGCTTCCCGTGAGAAACGAAACGAGCTGCGCAACTTCTTCGCCCTTCATTCCGCGAAATCTTTTTCCCACGCGCAATAGTTCGAACCAGCCTTCCGGGCCTTGTCGCCCGGGATCAGGAGGCGGCTCCAGGAAAAAGGGCTGCAGGTAGCGAGCCAGCTTTTTCAGTTGGTGGTCTACGCGTACAAAGGTTTCTGCATCGCGTGGAGAAAGTTTGCGAAACTCTGCGACGGCGCGGTCGCGGTCGGCCCACCACGGCACCACTTGACCGTCGGGAAAGGGAACGAGCAAAGCCGGATCGCAAGGCACCATGCGCAGCCCATGCGCGCCGAGATCGAGGTCGCGAATAATTTCGGGACGCAACATGCTCGCGATGTACGAGGTGGTGGAAGCGCGGCAGCCCGGCGCGATCTCTTCGGTGACGCAACAGCCGCCCACGATTTCGCGACGTTCCAGAATCAGCGTGGAAAAACCCGCGCGCGAGAGGTAGCCGGCGGCCGTCAGGCCGTTGTGGCCAGCGCCAATGATAATCGCATCATAGGACTTGCGTTGAGAAAGCACGAAGTATTAGTATGACCGCCAGTCATGAGCGTTTGTTTCGACTGGTTTGCCCGCTCTAAATAGCATAATCGGGAGAAATATTTCAATGAGAGCTTTCAGTCATGACCACCAGTCACACGGACACACGAAGACATTGCGCCTCGCGTCGCAAGCATCCGCGAAGCGACCAGCCGCCACTCCGCGACTGGAGGCCAAGCGCGCGCGAATTGTGGATGCGGCGCTGCGCCATTTCGCCGAGCACGGCTACCACGCCGCGCGGATCGAGGATCTTTCCGCACAATTGGGCGTCGCCAAAGGTTCGATTTTTCAGTATTTCGGCAGCAAGGGCGGCCTGTTCATCGAAGTCTACAAGAAAGCCGTTCGCTCTTTTCCGGCCTATCTCGATTGCCCTTCGCAAATTCGCGAAAGCGGCTTTTTCGAAACTTTGCGTTACTGGCTGCTGCGCACTGAGCGCCTGGTGCGCGAGGATTGGATTCCGTATCGCGTCGCGCTGCTGGGAAACTACGGCGTTGATCTCGCATTGAAGCGCGAAATCAATCGCTTCCTGCTCGCGGAGGATCCTTACGGCAGCACCGCGTTTGTGCGCCTGGGAATCGCGCGCGGAGAAGTGCGTTCGGATATTGACCCCGCGCTGATCGTTTCCATTCTGGATTGGACGATGGAGCGGTTTCAGGATGCGTTGCTGACCGAAGAGCTTGATCCCGGTCTTTTTCCGCACCCGGCGGACCCGGAAAAGAACAACGCTCGCATTAATCAATTTCTGCTTGTGCTGCGCGGCGCGATCGGTATTTGAAAGGACCTCGCAGCGTTTTCAGGCCCAGACAATTCTACAGATAGTTGAGGAGCGCAGTGCATGGAACCGACGCTGAAGGAAATCCTCGCTTCGTATAACGCAGCCGCGGCGCTGCCTGACGCGCATACGCTTCCTGCTTCGTGGTACACCGACGCGCGGATCGCGCAGCTTGAGCTGCAAAATGTCTTTTCGCGTGCATGGCAAGCGATTGGCCGCACGGCGCAGGTCGAAAAGCCGGGGCAGTACGTCACCGCTAGCGTTGCCGGAGAGCCAGTGGTCGCCGTGCGCGGCAGCGACGGAAAGCTGCGCGCGTTTTACAACGTCTGCAGGCATCACGCGATGGCGGTGATGAACGAGCCGTGCGGACACGCTCAACACATGCGCTGCCCCTATCACGGCTGGACTTACAACCTGGAAGGCGAGCTGCGCGGGATGACGGAATTCGAAGGCGTCTGCAATTTCGAGCGCTCGCAAAATGGGCTGGTGCCGATTCGCGTGGAGACCTGGGAGAACTTTGTCTTCGTCAATTTGGATGACCATGCTGGACCGCTGCAAGAATTTCTGGGCGCCCTTGTGGGACTCGCCAAACCGCTCGGCTTCGGTGGCCTGCAATTTGTCGAGCGCCGCAGCTACACGTTGAACTGCAACTGGAAAGTCTACGTGGATAATTTTCTCGACGGGGGCTACCACGTGCCGCACATGCACAAGGGGCTGAACAGCGTCCTCGATTACACGAATTATACGATTGAGAATGTGGACCGCTGTTGCGTGCAATCCAGCCCGGTCGCGGTGGATAAAACTTCGGAAGCGAGCGCCGCCGCCACGCGCAAGGGTGATCGCGCCTACTATTTCTGGCAATACCCGAACTTCATGCTGAATTGGTATGAGGGTTATTTGGATACGAACCTGGTGCTTCCTCTCAGCGTGGACCGCTGCGAAGTGATTTTTGATTTTTATTTTGGCGATACGCGCGAATCGCAGATGCCGTACATCCGCGAAAGCATGGGCGTCAGTGAACGCGTACAGCAGGAAGATATCGTGATCTGCGACGGCGTGCAGAGAGGGCTCAGCTCGCGGGCGTATCAGTCCGGACGCCTTTCGGTGCGCCGCGAAGCTGGCGAGCATTTGTTCCATCGCTTGCTTGCAGCGGATTTGCAGGATACACGCGTGGCCGTCGCGCGATAAGCGCGAATCGCGGGCGCTGAGCGGTGCGCCCCGCGCGGTCGGGCGCAAAATCCTCAGTCGAAAATCACCGTTTTATTGCCATAAAGCAGAATGCGGTTCTCGATGTGCCAGCGGACAGCGCGCGACAGCACCACTTTTTCCAGGTCGCGCCCCTTCTGAATCAAATCCTCGAGCGGATCACGATGGGAAATCCTCACCACGTCCTGTTCGATGATCGGTCCATCGTCCAGCACCTCGGTGACGTAATGGCTCGTCGCGCCCATCAATTTCACACCACGGTCAAACGCCTGCTGATGCGGCTTGCCGCCGACAAACGCGGGCAGAAACGAATGATGGATATTGATGATGTGGTGCGGCGGGTACTGGCGGATGAAATCCGACGACAGCACCTGCATGTAACGCGCCAGAACAATCAGGTCGATTCCGTGCGGGCGCAGCAGGTCGAGCTGTCTACGTTCGGACTCCGATTTATTTTCCTTCGTAACCGGAATCACGTGTAGCGGTACGTCGTAAAAGTCCGCCCAGCGTCGCACGTCCGGGTGATTGCTGATGATGAGAGGAATTTCACAGGCCAGCTCCCCGCTGCGCTGGCGGTAGAGCAAATCCACGAGACAGTGATCATAGCGGGAAACGAAGATCGCGATTTTGGGGCGATAGTTGGAAAGCGCGATGCGCCACTGCATTCCGAAACGATCGGCGATTGGCTGGAAGTGCTTTCCGAACTCGCGCATATCTACGGTGAAATCTGCGAGATCCCACTCCACCCGCATGAGAAACAAATTTCGCTCGGCGTCCTGGTGCTCGTCGGCATGAAGAGTGTTGCCGCTCCCACGATAAATGAAATCATGGATCGCCGCGTTCAAGCCTTTTTGATCGGGGCAGCTGACCAGCAGGATGGCGGTGTTCTTCACGCAGTGCTCCGAACGAAAACGCGTGCGGAGCGTTGACCCATGCGAAACCGCACATCGAAGAGAGATCCTTCGCTGCGCTCAGGATGACGGATTACGCTTTGGGCGTTATTGATGATCACGTGGGACTGTTTGCTCCCAGGTCTTATCGCGCACAGGCTTGCCATTTTCGGTTAGATGACGCTCGAAGTGATAGTAGAAATTCCTTTCGTCGCTGCGCAAATTGAGGACGACGCTCCAAACCAGCAGTCGCCCGGAAAGTTCCACGGTCGTCGAGCCTTCGCCATGCACAGTGCTGTCCGCGGGTCTCACGTCCGCAACCACGTAACTCATCTGCTCATGATCCTTCATCTTGCCCCACGGGTATGTGCTGGAATCATTGCCGCTCCAAGCGACGCGCGTCGAGCTGGCCAGCACATCGCGTGTCACAGTCCAATCTTGCGGCGGCCAGGTGTCGCCTTCCGAAGAAACACCCGCGAGCGGCACTTCTTTTTCGGGCACGGCGAACTGTGGGCGCGCAGGCGGCTCCAGCGGAACGACCGGAAGCTCCACGCGCGAAGCATTCGGGCCCCCGTACCAGAGCGACGTCGTCATCGGATACGGAGTCGGCCAAATCATCGGCCAAAGTGCGTTCGAGATCGCCACGCGGATGCGGTGCCCAATCGGGAATCGCCAACTGGTGACGTGCAGTTCGATCGGAATCGCATACATGCGATTGGGTTCGAGGTCCGTAGGCTTCGCTGCGGAATCGCGCTGCGCACCGCTTTGCCCCGCGCCGGTGATCATCGTCACCGTGCCGTCGGGCGCAACGTCCGAAAGACGCACGAACCAATCCGCGAGCGGCGCGCTCGAAGAAACCTGCAGAGTAACTTTCGGCCAGCCGAGCAAAGCCGTATCTTGCACGAGCGGCAAGGAATCGTAAACGAGGCTGTAGGCGTCAATCGGCCGCTGGTCGACGGTCAAATCGCCCCACCAGAAACCCGCTTCCTGGCCGATCGACGGCACATATTGCAATTTGTCGCCGCCGATGTCCAAAGCCGGCGGAGGCGCGTTGCCCAATGTGTGGTCGGGTTCGAGGAAATACGTCTCAGTGTGCGTGTCCGCGGGCGGCCAAGTTTTTTCCGCGCGCCAGTCGCCGGGAATTTCCGCTATATTGGGATGGGGCGGGTACCAATGGCGCATGTAAACCTCAAAGCGCGGCTCGTCCATGATTCCGTTTTGCTCGCCCTTCAGCCAGTGATCCCACCAGCGCGTAGCCTCCGCTCGCCATTCGATCGAAGGGCCTGGCTCGGCTTCGTGCGGGAACGTATGATTCCATGGGCCAATTAGCGCCTTGATCGGCGCTTTGGAATATTCGAAAAATCGCGGGATGCTGTCGCGATAGCCGTCCAGGAATCCGCCGATCATGAAGCTGGGCACGGTGTATTCGGCATAATGGTTCGGCGCGACGGACGCGCGGCGCCAGAATTCGCCGTCCCGCTGGTGTCTCAAATAAAGCAGGAACCACGGCGTCGCGTCGAAACGCGGCGCGAGCGATTTTTCGTCCGTGGGGAAATCGGGTGCGCGCGTCATGCCCAACTGCAAATCCATGCCTATTTCGTACTCGTCGGCGTGCATCAGCCCGTCAATGTAATGGATGTCGTCGTGAAATAAATCTTCCGTAGCACACATGGCGATAATGGCTTTCAGCGCGGGAGGATGCAGCCGCGCCATCTGGATCGCGTTGAAGCCACCCCAGGAAATTCCCATCATGCCCACGTTGCCGTTCGACCAAGGCTGCTTCGAAAGCCAATCAATCAGGGCAAGGCCATCCTGCTGTTCTTGATCTGAATATTCGCGATCCGGCGGCGTGCCTTCACTCGCGCCGGTGCCGCGGATATCCACACGCGCCGTAACGTAGCCCCGCCGCACGAAGTAAGAGTGCAAATCCCAATCCCGCGCGAGCGTCCAATCGTCTTTGCGGTAGGGCAAGTATTCCAGGATGGCGGGAAATTTCTCCCCGGGCTTCGCGCCTGACAATGGACCGTCCGGCATGTAGAGATTGACGGCGAGGCGAACCCCGTCTTTCATCGGAATCCACGCCTGCACGATTTTTAACCCGGCGTACGTAGGAGGGGCAGGAGCACCTTGGAGATTTTGTGCGGACCCGCGCAACGCTACGCCAATCGCGCACGAAAGGAGAGCTAACAAAGCGATAAGGCGCTTCCAGCGTCGTTTCATTTTCGCGTTCGAGGCTATCACAAGCGTGAAGTTCGGCAACGCGCCTAACCGTAAAGCTCTCATCGTTCGCTCTGAAACTTGACCCAGAGTCGCACGAAAGATCTCGAACGGGGCTGGCGCCTTTCTGTCATTCATTGATATTCTTCGATGAATGGCGTACGCTTTAGCTTTCTCAAGGGAGCTTGCTCACGATGGCTCGAGGCAAAACGTTGAACGCGGCAAACGGAGATTGTTGCCGCACCGCGACCGCTTCACCGAAGCTCGGAGCAGCGCGCGCCCGCGAATATGCCGGATGGTTCAACGCGCTGGCCGATCCCACACGCATCCGCATCCTGAATCTGCTAGCGGCCAACCGCGAGCCAGTGTGCGTCTGCGACATCGTGAAGCATTTCCCGATCGGCCAGCCGACGATTTCACATCACCTAAAAATCCTGAAGAAGACACGGTTCGTGCACTCCGAGCGGCGCGGGACATTTATGTACTACCGCGTGAACTTGAAATGCTTGGGCGAATTTCCGCATGCGGCGCGCCTGATCATGAACGTATAAGCCACATTCCACAACGCTCGGCCCGATTGATTTGTGCTGATGTATCGAACATTGACGATATTAGATTAAAGGAGAAGGCCAATGGCAAATGACGATATCAAGGACGTGGTCAGAAACAAGTACGGCGAAGCAGCAAGGCGCGTGGCGGCGGATGAAACGGGCGGCTGCGGATGCCAATCAAGCGCGATCCCCTGCTGCGACCCTATCTCTTCCAATCTTTACGCCGAGAGCGAAACGGCGGGATTGCCGGACCAGGCGGTCCATGCATCGCTCGGCTGCGGCAACCCCACGGCGCTCGCCCAACTGAATCTCGGAGAAACGGTCCTGGACCTCGGCTCGGGCGGCGGTATTGACGTCCTGCTTTCGGCGAAACGCGTCGGTCCGACCGGCAAAGCCTACGGCCTGGACATGACCGACGACATGCTCGCTCTGGCGCGTGAAAACCAGCGCAAAGCAGGCGCCAACAACGTGGAATTTCTGAAGGGAGAAATCGAAAACATTCCGCTGCCCGAGAATTCGGTGGATGTGGTGATCTCCAATTGCGTCATCAATCTTTCGGCGGACAAGGGCCGCGTGTTGCGCGAGGCGTTTCGCGTGCTGCGTCCCGGCGGAAGATTCGCAGTCTCGGACGTGGTGGTGCGCGGCGAGGTTCCTGCCGACGTGCGCCGGAACGTGGAGTTATGGGTCGGCTGCGTGGCCGGGGCGCTCGCGGAATCAGAATACCGGACAAAGCTCGCTGAGGCGGGCTTCGAAGAAATTGAAATCGAGCCGACGCGCGTCTACAGCATAGAGGACGCCCGGCAATTCCTCACGGCGCAGGGCATTGACGTAGACGCCATCGCTCCGCAAGTGGAAGGAAGATTCGTCAGCGCGTTCGTACGGGCAAAAAAACCCGTCACAAAAGTGGTCACCGCGTAGCGCGACCGCTGCCGACCAGCGTGCTGTAGCCCGCGGAAACAGCTGACAAGGCGCAACTATGAAAACGCATTACAACGTGCTTTTTTTGTGCACCGGAAATTCGGCGCGCTCTATCATGGCCGAGGCAATTTTGAATCGCAAAGGCCGGCCGACATTCACAGCCTATAGCGCGGGCAGCCATCCTTCAGGCCAAGTGCGCAAAGAGGCGCTAGCTCAAATCGAATCTGCGCGTATGCCGGTGGACGGTTTGCGCAGCAAAAGCTGGGACGAATTCGCCAAACCCGGCGCGCCGCAAATGGATTTCGTCTTCACCGTCTGCGACAACGCCGCCCGCGAAGCCTGTCCGCTATGGCCGGGCCAGCCCATGACGGCGCACTGGGGCGTTCCAGACCCGGCGTCGGTCGCAGGCACGCCCGAACAGATCGAGCGCGCGTTCCGCGAAGCATTCCTCATGCTCGATCGCCGAATCAGTCTGTTTCTGGCGCTGCCGCTGGTGAGCCTCGACTGCACTCGCGATCAAAAAAGAAATTGATCGCATCGGGCAGCAATGACTCCCTCGCTTGCGCGCAGGAGTCACCGCTGAATTTCTGGGAACGCTTTTCCTGGTGGCCACAGTGGTCGGCTCGGGAATCATGGGTGAGCGTCTGGCCGGCGGAAACGTGGCCATCGCGTTGCTTGCAAACACGATCGCGACCGGCGCCGCTCTCGTGGCGCTGATCCTCGCGTTTGGCCCGATTTCCGGGGCGCATCTGAACCCAGTCGTGACGGTCGCGGACGCCATGGAAGGCGGGATCGCGTGGAGGGAAGCTGCTCACTACGTGCTTGCACAAGTAAGCGGCGGGATCTGCGGAACAATCGCCGCACATCTCATGTTCGGGCTCCACGTAGTGTCGCTATCGCGGCATGCGCGAAGCGGTCCAGCTCAATTGTTCAGCGAGTTCGTCGCCACGTTCGGTTTGCTGGCTGTGATTTGGGGATGCGCGCGGCGCCGCTCGAACGCGGTTGCCTTTGCGGTAGGCGCGTATATCACGGCTGCGTATTGGTTCACGGCTTCAACGTCCTTCGCAAACCCTGCTGTAACTATCGCGCGCGCACTTAGCGACACATTCGCCGGAATACGTCCCGCGGATGCTCCCGGGTTTATCGTGGCGCAATTCGCGGGAGGAATCGCCGCGACGCTCGTTTTCCGCTGGCTCGTTCCATCCCTGCGATTGGCGGCCAAAGACGTGACGCTGCAGCATGATCCGCCGCAAGCAACAACGAATAAGACTAAGCGGCGAAACTATTTGCGGACGACGGATTCCAGAAGCTTGGTCCAGTGCGAGAGATGATCGAGCGATTCGGCGTGAGTGTGATCGAGTTCGAGAGGCGTGATGGAGATTGCACCGTCGCGCACGGCAGCCAAATCCGTATCCGGTTCGATGCCATCGACCAATTGTTGCTCGTGCAGCCAGAAATACTTGCGGCCGCGCGGATCGGTGCCCGGCTGCAGCAAATTGCGCGTGATCTTCGATGATTGCCGCGTGAAACGCACCGCGCCGTTCCACTTTTGCGGCACATTCACGTTCAGCAAAATGCCCGGCGGCAGGCCTTCGGTAAGAACCAGCGGAACCAGAGTGCGCGCAAATTGCGCCGCCGGCTTGAAATCGAAATCCTTGTTGCGATTCGCCACCGAAATCGCGATGGCGGGCACGCGATTGATAGCGCCTTCCATGGCGGCGCCCACCGTGCCGGAATAATAGATATTCTCTCCCATATTTCCGCCGCGATTGATTCCGGAAACCACTAGGTCCGGCTTCTCCTTCAGGATCGCGTTGAACGCCAGAATCACGGCGTCGGCGGGAGTGCCTTCAATCGAGTATTCGTTGGGCGCCACCTGGTCCATGTAAATCGGCTGCCGCAGCGTGAGCGACTGCGCGCTGGCGCTGCGTTCGTGCGAAGGCGCAATGACGGTGAGCTCGGCGTCGTCCTTCAGCGCCTCCACGAGCGCGCGCAGGCCCGGCGCGTGAATCCCGTCATCGTTGGTAATCAGAATATGTGGCATGAAATTTCAGCGCGGACGTCAGGCCTTCCGATGAATCCCTTCCGGTTGAACTGCGGAGAGGACAATGGTCGGGACGACTGGATTTGAACCAGCGACCTCACGCACCCCAAGCGTGCGCGCTACCAGGCTGCGCCACGTCCCGACCGCTTGCGAGCAGTAGGCAGCGTATCACTCGCGTTCGAGAAGGGTCAAGACGGCGAGCAGTTCTTCGTGCAGATCAGAAGGAATTTGCGTTGCTGGCGCGAAGCCGGCTCTCGGCGTGGCGCGGGGGCATGAGCACGCGCCTCAGCACGGCTGTCGCCGCTTGCGCGTTCGGCCGCTCCATTCGGTTCGTCTCCGTGGCCTTCCAGGTATTTCCGCGCCCCGGCGATGGTGAAGCCTTCTTCGTAGAGCAGGCGCTTGATTTCGAAAACCGTCTCGATGTCTTCGCGGCGATACAGGCGATGGCCACTGGGACTCTTGACCGGCTGCAGCATCGGGAATTCGGTTTCCCAATAGCGCAGGACAAACGTCTTCGTGGCCGTCAGGCGGCTGACTTCGCCGATGCGGAACAGGCTCTTTTCCGCGTCTGCAGGTGATTCGGGAATTGGTGCGGCGCTCGCCATGTGTTTACAGGTCTCTTCTAGTGTCTCTTTGCTTATCGTAGGCCGATTTCGCGCGGTGTCAACCCCTGCCAGCCTGTGGATTTTGTGCGCGAGCCGCATTCTGCACGCCTCTCGGCGCCGCCGAGCGCTCAGGATTTGCGCGGGTCGCGGCGCTCGCGTTGGCGCGAGCCGCGCTTTTTCAGGCGTTGCGTGAAGCGGATTGGCGTGCCGGTAAAATCAAATTTCGCGCGCAGCTGATTTTCCAGGAAGCGCTGATAGCTGAAGTGCAGCGGCTTGAGTTGATTGGTGAACAGCACGAACGTAGGCGGCGCGGTCGTGGCTTGCGTGATGTAAAAAATTTTCACTTCGCGGCTGGCCGGCGACGTGCCTTTGTCCAAATCCACGTTCGCAAGCCAGCGATTCAGTTCGCCCGTGGAGATGCGCCGGCGGCGAGCTTCCGCAACCCGGTCGATCAGCTTGTAGAGCCTGTCAATATTCTCACCGGTTTTCGCCGAGAGAAAAACCACCGGCGCGTAGGAAAGAAATTTCAATCGCTGCCGGACGAGAGGCTCGTAATCCTGCACCAGCTTATTGGCGTTGAATGCGACGAATTTGCCGCCGCGTTTTTTCTCGTCCGAAGATTTCTCCTGTGCGGCTTCTAGCGCCAGGTCCCATTTGTTCATCACGATGATTACGGAGCGGCCGGACTGTTCGGCGTAGCTCGCGATCGTGGCGTCGTGCGAAGTGATGCCCATCGCGGAATCAGCCACGAGCAGCGCGATGTCGGCGCGCTCCAGGTGCTGCCGCGCCATAATCACGCTCAATTTTTCGGCGATGAGTTTCGTTTTGCCTTTGCGGCGGATGCCGGCAGTATCGAGGAAGCGGTACGCTTTCCCGTTGCGCTCGACCACCGTATCCACGGCGTCGCGCGTGGTGCCGGGCTCGGCGGAAACGATCGAGCGCTCCGCACCAACCAGTTGGTTCAGCAGCGTGGATTTGCCGACGTTCGGCCGGCCGATGATGGCGATGTTGACGTCCGGCGGCGCGACCGCCGCTTCGCCAGCCGGAATCTCTTCGGTCAGCGCATCGAGCAGCACATCAATGCCGAATCCGTGTTCGGCGGAGATCGGAAAAATTTCGTCGCCTAGCTCGTAAAATTGCGCGGCGAATTCGGCTTGCTTCGCGGTGTCCACTTTGTTAACCGCCAGGATCGGCGGCTTCCCGGCTCGGCGCATTAGCAGCGCGAGTTCCTGATCGAGCGGCGTCGGGCCCGTGCGGCCGTCCACCACCTGCACCACACGCGTGGCGTTTTCGATGGCAACGCGCGCCTGGCGCAGAATTTCGCCGGGGATTCCGGCTTTGTCCTCCGGAACGATTCCGCCCGTGTCCACCACCTCGAACGATTTTCCTTCCCAGTGGGCCGTGCCGTAGATCCGATCGCGCGTGATGCCGGGTTCATTCGTGACGATCGAGCGGCGCGTGCCCGTCAGCCGGTTGAAGAGCGTGGACTTGCCCACATTCGGGCGCCCGACGATTACGATGGATGGCAGTTTCGCGGTCATTTCACAAATGTGCCGTTGGGCAGGCTGACTACTCTATCATCCCTCACGCGATAATGCGAAGACTCAGGCGCTCTCTACCGCTCGCTTCATCGCCGCCTTCGAATCTTCTGCGAACCGTTTCTGCAATGCTCGCGAGTAAGGAAACGCAAGGCGAGCCAAAGGGCGCGGCCTGGAAAAGGCGTAAATGTCGTACCAGACTGTTTCATTTTCAGCGTGAAACTCGACAGTAAAGCGTTCCTCGCCCATCTCCGAATGATCGGGCAGCGTGCCGTACGCAAACCCGTACTTCTCGATCGCACTACCTTCTTCGAACGTGTAAACAATTCGGCAAGCATTCAGCGACCAGAATCCCAAGTGATCGACCACAACGGCCACCGTCGTGCCCGTTTCAATTGGAACGTTAGGAAAACACAGCTCGAGCCAAGTCATGTCGAACATCTTCCATTGCCTGACTGCGTTCTTCGCGCGTTCAAAAACCGCTCGCCCGACGCCCAATTGCACTCGATTGTGATCCACGACATAACCAGCTGGCGCAGTTGCTCGCGACGCACCAACTTGCTTGTACGAGAATTGCCGATCGTTCTGTGCCGCGAGGAATGCCCGAACGCTATCCGTACTCGGTCTGAATAGGCTAAACATAATTTTATGGCAGCACCGGCTCCGCGCCGCGCGACAGCCAGCGCCCGATGACCGTGTGATATCTTAACCTTGTAAGCTCGCGCATCCGCCCGAGCTGAAACCGTCATGCCGAAAAAATCCGCAGCCGCGACCAAACCTGAGGACGTAACCATCGAGGGGATATTCGGCCCCGGTGGACTGCTGGAAAGCCGGCATCCGGGCTACGAATTTCGCTCATCGCAACTGGCCATGGCGGAAATCGTGGACGACGCTTTTCAGAAGCACCAGCACGCCATCATCGAAGCAGGCACCGGCACCGGGAAAACTCTCGCATACCTGATTCCGGCGATCCGCAGCGGGCGGCGAGTCGTGATTTCCACGGCGACCAAATCCCTGCAGGAGCAGCTGTTCAATAAAGACGTGCCATTCCTGCAAAAGCATTTCGCGCCGAATCTGAAAGCCGCGCTGATGAAGGGACGCAACAATTTTCTGTGCCGGCAGAAAGTCCACCAGATCGAAGGCCAAGCGGTGCTGAAGGGCATTGATGAAGTGGACTGGTTCTCACAGATCAAGGATTGGGAAAAGCTCACCGAAACGGGCGACCGTTCCGAGCTGACTTTTCTGCCCGACGATGCCGACCTATGGCATCGCATTGACGCGCGCAGTGATCTTTGCACCGGGCAGAAATGTCCGGAGTTCAGCACATGCTTCATCACCGCGATGCACCAGCGCGCGCAGGAAGCCGATCTGATTATCGTAAATCATCATTTATTCTTTGCCGACCTGGCCATTCGTCAGGACGATTTCGGCTCCATCCTGCCGGAATATTCCGCCGTGGTGTTCGACGAAGCCCACGAAATCGAGGACGTGGCCAGCGATTATTTCGGTCGCCGCGTTTCGAGCTATCAATTCGAAGAACTGATGCGCGACACCGAAGCGATGCTGCGCATCCTGAAAATCGAAGCCACGCCATTGCGCAAGCACCTGATGCGCGTCCGCGAACGGGCCCGCACATTTTTCGAAACCTTTCCCGAGCGCGAAGGGCGCTTTCCCTTCGGCCCCGCGGAGCGTAAATCGTTCCTGGAGCGCAACCATGAACCCTTCGAGGATTTATGCGCAGCGCTCAAGCGCATCGAAACCGAGCTTTCGGCGATGAATCCCAAGCCCGAAGAAGTGATCACGCTCGCGCGGAGAGCCGCCGAACTGCGCCGCGAATTCGAGTTCTTGCTCGAAAGCGAGGAGAAGGGGTACGTCTATTGGTACGAGCGCCGCGGCAAGGGAATCATCCTCACGGCCACGCCCATTGACGTCAGCGAAATCCTGCGCGAACAGCTTTTCGAACGCTTCGACACCGTGGTGCTAACCTCCGCGACGCTTGCCGTCGGCGGCCGCTTCGATTTTCTGAAACAGCGGCTCGGCGTGATGCCCGCGAAAGAAACCGTACTGCCGCAGGAATTCGATTTCCGCGAGCAGGCTTTGCTTTATATTCCGGCGTCCATGCCGGATGTGCGTCACGAGACATTTTCCACGCGTGCGGCCCACGAAATCGCGAAGCTGCTAGAAATTTCCAAGGGCCGCGCCTTTTGCCTCTTCACCAGCTATGCGCAAATGCGCGCGGTGCACGATTTGGTTGGAGCCCGCGTGAAGTTTCCGATGTTACTGCAAGGGACGGCGCCGAAATCCGCGTCTGCTGGAGCGCTTCCGCACTACGCCGAACGCGGTGCTTTTCGCCACCGCCAGCTTTTGGCAGGGCGTGGACGTGCCCGGCACCCAGCTTTCCTGCGTGATCATTGACAAGCTGCCGTTCGCCGTGCCCAGCGATCCCATCGTCGCGGCGCGCGTCCGCGCTCTGCAAGAAGATGGACGCAATCCCTTCGCGGAATACCAGGTGCCGGAGGCAGTTCTGGCGCTCAAACAGGGCTTCGGCCGGCTGATTCGCTCGAAGACCGACCGCGGCATTCTGGCCATCCTCGATAACCGCATCTCGCGAATGCAGTATGGTAGAATTTTTCTGGAGTCCTTGCCCGACTATACGACCACGCAGGATATCGCCGAAGTCGCGCGGTTCATGGAAAATCATCCGGACTGATGCGTGGAAATGGCACTGCGGCGACAGCGGGCGCGGGCATCGCGAGTGTGGCCGGGCGTACTCAGACCGCGTCAATAAGGATGGCTGATGTACGAAGTCAGTGTGGACGAAACGTTCGCAGCGGCGCACAATCTGCGCGGCTACAAGGGTAAATGTGAGGACCTGCACGGGCACAATTACAAAGTGCGTGTTACCCTGGCCGGCGCGGAACTCGATTCAGTTGGGCTGCTCTACGATTTCGTCCATTTGAAACAGGTGATCCAGGGCGTGATCCGTTCGCTCGATCACAAGTACTTGAATGAATTGAAGCCGTTCGATGAGCTGAATCCCTCGGCGGAAAATATCGCGAAACATATTTACGATGAGGCCGCGAAGCAGATGCGCGAAACGCCGAACGGCGCGGCCATCTCGAGCATCACGGTGTGGGAGTCGGACGTGACGGCTGCGACGTACCGGCCTTAGCGCCGCGCAGAAAAAAGAAAGAGCCGATTGAAAATGAACCGGGCATTTCTCATTATCTTGGTTCCGTTCATTGTGGTTACGATCTTCTGGCTTACGCTGGGCTGGGGATGGCACACCGCCGTGATTGGCGGCTGTCGTGGAAATTGCGATTACCATTGCGGTCGCAATCTTCATCTCGCGGCGTCAGGCCGCGCGGGCAAATCCGGGATCCGGAGATTCCTCCGCGAGCCGCTAGCCACAAGAATTTCTGCCATGGTCATCACCGAAATATTCAAATCCATTCAAGGCGAGGGCACCCGTGCAGGTTTGCCCTGTATTTTCGTGCGGCTTACGGGATGCAATCTGCGCTGCACCTGGTGCGACACGGCCTACGCATTTCATGGCGGCACGAAGCAATCCATCGAAGAAGTCCTCGGCCGTGTGGAGGAGCTCGCGGGCGACGGCGCAAATCGCACGGCGCTGGTGGAGATCACTGGCGGCGAGCCACTTTTACAGCCGGAAGCGCCCGCACTAGCCGAGAAGCTTTTGGCTGCGGGTTACACGGTGATGATTGAAACCAGCGGCGAACGACCCGTGAGCGTGTTGTCGCGCGAGGTGATCAAGATCGTGGACGTTAAATGCCCGGATTCTGGCGAGCCGGACACATTCGACATGGCGAATCTGGATGCCGTCGATGAGAAAGACGAAATCAAATTCGTGATTTCGACGCGCCGCGACTACGAATTCGCCCGGGATTTCACGCGCGAGCATGGTCTCGCAACGCGCGTCCATCAGGTTCTTTTTTCGCCGGTCTTTCCCGACCCGCGGGAAAATGGGATGGATTGAACGCCCGCGATCTCGCCGAATGGATTCTTGCGGACGGCTTGCCGGTGCGCCTCGGCTTGCAATTGCACAAATTTATTTGGGACCCGGCGATGAAGGGCGTCTAGCGCGCTGAAAATTGACTATGGCCGAAAAACCAAAAGCGGTGGTCCTGTTGAGCGGGGGCATGGACTCCTGCGTGACCGCAGCGATTGCAAATCAAACGCATCGCCTGGCGGCGCTGCACGTGAGTTACGCGCAGCGCACGGAGCGCCGCGAGCGTCGCGCGTTCGACGCAGTGGCCGATTTCTATTCTGTCCGCGAACGGCTGGCGATCCGCCTGGATTCCTTCGCGCAAATCGGCGGCTCAGCACTCACCGATCAGCGCATCGCGGTTCCGGAAATCGGAGCCGCGCTCGCACACGATGCCGGAATTCCGGTCACCTACGTGCCCTTTCGCAATGCGCATTTTCTGTCCGCGGCAGTGAGTTGGGCGGAAGTGATCGGCGCCACCGCAATTTTTATCGGTGCTGTGGCGGAAGATAGTTCGGGCTATCCGGATTGCCGCCCGGAGTATTACCGCGCATTCAGCGAATTGATTAAGCAAGGAACTCGGCCGGAAACACACATCGAAATCGTGACGCCCGTAATCGCGATGAAAAAAAACGAGATCGTGCGGCGTGGCGTGGAACTCGGCGCCCCCCTGGACCGCACCTGGTCCTGCTATCAATTCGAAGACGAAGCCTGCGGAATGTGCGATAGTTGCCGGTTGCGCCTGCGGGCGTTTGCCGAGGCCGGGTTGCCCGACCCTATCGCTTATCGGGTGCGAGTTGGGCAATAATAGCCGCCGCAATTTTAGCGTTGGAGGAACCACACATATGCGAAAGATGATTTTCATTCTGGGAGCCTGGATGCTGGTGGCCATATTCGCCGGCGCTGCGCACGCGCAGGGAACGGCCCGAGTGAACGGGGAAGTTCTGGATAAAGACGGCAAGCCGATGGTTGGCGCCACGATTTTGTTCAAGGATCCGGATACCGGACAGGTCTATACAGAGAAAACTGATAAGAACGGAAAATTCGTGCAGTTGGGAATGCGCGGCAGCATCTACACCGTCACGCTGCCAGACTTGAATTATACCGAGAAGTTCCAGGTGCAGGACGGTCAGGAAAATAATTACAAGCTAGACCTGAAAGCTCTGGTCGCTTCTGGCGCCGTGGCAAATCCGGAAGCGGAAAAAAAGAAAGAGGAAGCGGAAAACAAGTTCAAGGCCATGAAGGCGCATTTCGACGCGGGCGTCGCCTCCATGGCCACCGCCGACAACCTGAAGACGCAATTGAAAACAGCGCCGGCAGACCAGAAGGCCACGCTGCAATCGCAGCGAACCGCCGCTTGCCAATCCGCCGCGGCCGATTTCAAGCAGGCTGAAGAAGGCGTCGGTGAGAAGGACGTCAACAACCACTCGATGATTTTGGGAAACCTGGGCGCGGCCAGCGAATGCGCGGGAAACCATGAGGACGCCGCCACTGCATTTCAGAAAGCCTCCGATCTGAAGCCCAGCGCCAACTATTACACCGGCTTGGCCACTAACCTTGCCGACGTCGGGGCATCCACGACGGACGCCACCGCAGCCGCGGCCAAGTTTGCTGACGCCAGCGCAGCCTGCGACAAAGCCATCGCGCTTGACCCCGCCGCCGGCGGAATCTGCTGGAAAAATCTCGGCATCATTCTCAGTAACAAGGGCCGTATGAAGGAGGCAGTCGCGCCCTTACAAAAAGCGAGCCAAGCCAACCCCAAGGATCAACTGACTTGGTACATGCTTGGCAGCGCGCTGACAGCTACGATTGACACCAAGGAAGAAGCCGGCAAGATGAACTACATCATCCCGCCCGGAACCGCCGACGCGTATCAAAAGTGCATTGATCTGGGAGCGGACAATCCGGTCGGCAAACAATGCAAGGAAGCGCTCGACGGACTGGTGGCCATGGACGGCGGCCAGGACACTTCTCTGGGTAAAAGAAAGAAAAAATAAGCCATTTTCTGGAAGGAAGGCGGCACTCTGAACCGACGGGGCGCCGTCTCACTGCTTTTTTCACAATATTTATTTTCGCCGTGCTTTCTTTTCTCGATTCGCGATTGCAACGGTGTTATTCTCTCGCCTATCACCAGAGCGAATCAGGCACGGCGTCGAGCAATCTTCAAGGAAACCGGGGCGGAAGTGGATTCGAACCAACCCAGCACGGAACGCCGCCGCAGTGAACGCGTCCTTGAATCACTGCCGCTGACGGTGCGCGGAATTGATCTTCTAGGCCAGCCCTTCGAAGAACGCAGCACCACTCTTGCGTTCAATCTGCACGGTTGCCGTTACGCTTCCAAACATCATCTGCCGCGAAACACCTGGGTCACGCTGGACCTGTCGCAAAGCGCGGCGCCGCACGCACGAGCAGGTGCGGAGCAATCGGCGCTTCTGCGAGCGCGAGTCGCCTGGGTGCAACGACCCCATTCGATCCGTGATTTTTTTCAGATCGCGATCGAGCTGGAAAGTCCAGCAAACATTTGGGGGCTCGATAGTCCTCCCGCCGATTGGCTCCGAGCGGAGCAGGCCGCACCTTCTCCGCTAGGTTCGACCCCCGGCACCGACATGCATGCGCATCCGTCCGAGCATTCCCAACAAAACACCGCAGCAGCAAACCATGCATTTATGGATGCCCCTATGACCGACCCAAGGTTTGATTCCGCCACTTTCCCATCTGAGCACGAAGCCGCGACCCAGACTGCCGCAACGGAAGCAATCCCTGCGACTGATAGTCCGCTTCTGCGCGAGTTGCGCGCGGAGTTGGACCGACAGGCGAAGGAATCGGTCGCAGCCGCCGCCGATCAAGCGCGCGAGGAGGTTCTGCGAACCGCAGAAGAGACCAATCGTAAGCGCGCCGCCAGCGCGGAAGAGCTCTTCGCCAAGTGGAAGTCCGAGATCGAGCAGCTACAATCCGGCGCGCGGGAAGAATTTTTCTCGCAGGTATCCGCAAAGCAGGAACAGGCTCTTCGGGACCTGCATTCCGAATTCGAAGGGAAACTCGCGCAGGCGCGCGAGTTGATGGGACAAATCTCGGAGCAGGCGAACGCCCTGCGTTCCGAAAGCGGCGCGGCCCGCGAGGCGACGATGCAAGTGGCGCAGGCGCTCTTGCAACTGGAAGCGGTGGATGCCGCGCGCGCGCCGGGGTCGGCGGACACGTCCGGACCGGAGCTCGAAGCCCGCGAGAGCGCCACGGGCGAATGGCGGCAGCGGCTCGAAGCCGAAATGGCTGTCGCGCAGGGTCAGTGGAACGAGCTTTTGCAATCATCTTTGGATAGCAATCTGCGCCGAATGGTCGAGCAGCTCGCGCAGCGCTCGCAGGAAGTCCTGCAGGCCGCGGAACAGCGCATGACCGAGCGTCTGGGAGAATTGCGCCAGCCATTCGCGCAAGCCGCCGCCGAAGCGCGCGACACCTTTACGGGCATTCAATCTTCGCTCGACCACGAAGTGGCAAAGGCCCGCGAATCTCTCTCGGCCGTTGAACTGGTGGCCGAGCCGCACCAAGGAGTTGTCCGCGCAATTGGAAGCCGCCAGTCACGACACGGTGAATGAACTCCATCGCCGGCTGGAGAAGATCCTGGACGCGCAGACCACGGAAATGAACCGCCGTGCCGAGAGCATTTCGGCGGGAATTCCGCAGCGCGTCGCGCCGGCACTCGATTCCCTCAGCCATCACTTCCTGGAGCGCATGTCCACGTCCGCGGAAGCGAAGCTCGCGCCTCATATGGAACGCGTGCCCGCACTGCTGCACGAACTCTCGGCTCGCGAAGTGGAAGTCGAAGAAAGCCTGCGCCTGCACCGCGAACGCTTGCGCCAAGTTTCGGAAAAAAATCAGCGCGAAGTGGCCGCGCAGATGGCGACGACCTTGAGTGGCGTCCAGGAAGATTTTGAGGCGGCGCGCAAGGAAGCGCTCACGAAGTGGGCCGCTGAACTCGACGCCAGCGGAGTTCGCGCCGCGCATGCCGCCGGCGAATCCATCGGCCACACGTCCGAATGGCTGCAGCAGGAAGCGCGCGCCCGCCTGCAAGCGCATGTCGAGCAGTCGCTTGTTACGGCCGGCGCCGGGCTGGAACAGAAAACCGCCGAAGCCGCACAAAAATTTGAAGCGCAACTCGCCGCGCAAACCGAAGCACATCTTGCGCAGATCCGTTCGCAAGTGGAAAATGTCGCGGGAGAAGTGACCGGTCGTGCGCGCACGGAACTCGATCGCGCGGCCGAAGCCGCAGCCGCTTCGTTTGGGCAGGTACTGCACGAGTTGTCAGAGCGCGAAACCACACAGTTCGCCGCGGACTCCAGCGCCACGCGGCGCGAGCGCACCGAGCAATTCGATCGTTCCACGCAGGAATTGCTGCACCAACTGGACGTCAACGCCTGGTCGTCCGTTGAACGCTTCCGTTCACAGATGGCTTCGCAGGTGGAGTCGAGCGTCAACGAAGGCCGGGCGGCCCTGAGCGCCGAATTCGCATCGTCAATGGAAGGCTACCGCGCCGAACGCGATTCGCATCAGCAAGAATGGCTGACGAATCTCGATCGCCTGAGCGGAGAAGCTGCCGACAAGTTTCAGGAAAAGCTGCAGAGCACGGCCGATTCGTGGGTGGTGGGTTCGGTGCGCCGCCTCAACGAACACGGTCAGAACAGCATCGAATCGCTGTTGCGCTCCGCCGATCAAGCACTGCGCGATTCGTGCTCTAAAGTCTTCGAAGGCTTGGCGGAAATGCTGCGCGAACGCGCTTCCAACGCCGCCGGAGCTGGCAACGTCGCGGGTTTCTCGGCCATTCCCAATCGCGATTCCAACGAAAATTCCGGTCCCCGCAACGAAGCGGTTTAGGGACGTCGAAATCGTCCATCCTCAAGGGGCAAGCGGATCCTTGACTGCCGACGAACTGGACGCTTCGACAACACTCGCCTTGACCGGATCGAAAATGAAGTATTCGCCCGCCCCGATACGGCTCAATTCGACGATCCTCATTTGAGCCAGTTCAATTCCCTTAACGGATTCGATCGGCAAAATTGTGTTGTCCAGTTCCTTCTTGAAATCGCAAGGATCGAGGCCTTCGAGAAAGCGCTCGAGAGCGATCTCGTCCGCGCTAAAGCGCGAAGGTCACTCTGCAGCCTCGACTGAGAGTCTTTCGCGTCAGGCGCACAGCGCGGCGCGCAGACGCGGTAGCAGCTCCCGGCACCAAGCGGCAGTGAAGGCGCTGCCAACCAAGGGCCCTCGCGGATTGCGCCGGGCGGGTCGCAAAGCTGCCCGCACCCGGGCCCACATTAAACGAAAGGCGTGAATCTAGATTAGGTCGAGCGCGGAGCGATTTTCCTGCTCGACTTGCTTGATCGAGCAGGTGGCCGGATCTTTGTCAGGCCGCCAACGGAGCAACCTGGTTCCATGCCGGAAGCGCCCACCCGTGAAGTGATCGAACTCAACCTCGACGACAAGTTTTGGATTGAGAGGCTCCCATTCCGCGGAGCGTTTGGTGCTCCAGCGGCTCAATCCGCCGGGCGCTTTACCGGTAAAGCCGGGTGGTTTGATCAACCGTTCCAGCTTTTTCGTCAAAGCGGCTCGTTCGTCATCGTGGATGGAAGAAGTGAAGCCGACGTGATTCAGCTTCCCTTGATCGTCATAAAGGCCCAGCAATAAGGAACCGACCAGGTGCTTCTTTTCGAGGTACCGGAATCCCCCAACCACGCAGTCTGCGGTGCGCTGCTTCTTGATCTTTTGCATACCCGTGCGTTTGCCGCTCTGATAAGGCAGGTCGCTTCTCTTTGCGATGATCCCGTCAAGGCTAACGCTCATTTGAAACCACTTTCGCGCCGCCGCAACATCGTTAGTGACCGGCGAAAGACGAAGCCTTTTGCTGCCGCGCATGACCTTCCGCGCGAAAATTTCCAAAGTTTTCCGCCGATCGCTTAAGGGCAATTGAGTTAGTCGCTTTCCGGCCGCATCCACCAAAAGGTCAAACACGATAAACAAACACGGCGTCTCCTTGCTCAGTTTCTCTACGCGACTAGCGGCTGGATGAATGCGCATCAACAAATCATCAAACGAAAGATTTCCTCCCACAGGAATTACGATTTCGCCGTCCAGGACAAACTTACTGGCTCGAAGGGCGGAGAGAGAGCTGACCAATTCAGGAAAGTATCGCGTCAGCGCCTTTCCCGACTTGGATTCCAGGTCAACGCGTTTGCCGTCCCGAAACGCAAGACAGCGAAAACCATCCCATTTCGGCTCGTACTGCCATCGCGGTCCCGTGGGTAAGTTCCGCGCGGGCTCTGCCTCCATGGGCGCATAGGTCTTCGGGAGCGGAAGGCTCATAGGAATTTCGCAAGGTCGGTGCGGCCACGTTTCGCCAGGATAGGCTTCCAAAGATCGCCAATCTTTGCGAGCCGCGCTGGCACCGATTTCAGCGTGAAATCATCGATAGCGATCCCACGCTCAATCTCTTGCCAGGTCACAGGAGTGGAAACGGCTGCCGAAGGAATTGGTCTGACGGAGTAGACTGAAGCGAGCGTGCGATTCCACGCGTTCTGGTTGTAGTCTACGAGCACGCGGCCGCGCGGCCGCTTCGCCACGCGATACTCGGCGGTAATCAGCTTCGGATGCCTCTTCGCCATTTCGACGGCAAACACCTTTGCAAACGTCCAGACTTGCTTCTGCGTGGGTCCGCGCACAATCGGAACGTAAACGTGAATGCCCCGCGAACCTGTGGTCTTGGCGTAGCTTGTGATCTTGAGCTCGGCCAGCGCATCCTTTACCGCCAGCGCAGTTTTACGTATCAGGCTAAAAGAACTGCCCGGCACCGGATCGAGATCAAATAGCAGATAGTCCGGCTGGTCGACATCATCGCAGCGCGCATACCAGGGGTTCAGATCAATGCATCCGAGGTTTATGACCCATAGGAGCGACGCGACATTCTCGACCACGGGAAAATCGATCACGTTGCCCGAATGATGCTCGATGGCGCAGGTGTGAATCCAGCTTGGCCTGGGCGTTGGGGCGCGCTTCATGAAAAAGAACTCGCCCGCAATTCCGTTTGGGTAGCGCTTCATTACCATGGCCCGATCCTGGAGGTGCGGGAGGAGACACGGCGAAACGTCCAGATAATATTGAAGCAAATCTCGCTTGGTTAGCTTTAAGCCCGGCCAGAATATTTTTCTTAAATTCGTCAGCGCCACTTCGTCGCCGCCGATGGCGATATTGGTTCGTTCGACGTCTTTGGGAATGACCGGAGCTCGCCCAGCGGCCTTGCGTCCAAGGCGTTGTTTTCCATCGAGCTTCTGAACTTTAGGCGTCTGCCGCATGGGGCCGGCCGCATAGACAGTGGTCGTCCGATTTTCTTTCAAGCTCACAGCCCATTCATATTGACCTTGGGCCTAGCCCAGTGACATACACACAAATGCTTAGCCTTGCCCCGATTGCGCCCTAGACTGCCTGCTTTGCAGCACAGCGTGGCATTCCCGTTCGAGCAAGCCCAATAACTGATCCATGTGCTCTTTGCGCGTTCGAAAGTTGACCGGGTTAATGCGAAACCAACTCTTGCCCTTTAGTTCCGTGGTGGAGATCCAGAATTTGCCGCTTGCTTCGACGCGCTTGGCGACCTCCGCATGCAACTCTTTCGATTGTGCCTCGTCCAAGTCCGCGCCACGATATCGTATGCAGATGGCCGACATCGGCGGTTCGCTGGCAGCTTCGAAGTCGGAATTCTTGGCGACCATCGAATAGAGATGCTTCGCCTGGCGTACGTTGTTGTCAATCCATTCCCCAATCTGCTTCGCACCGTAACGCTTAAAACTCATCCACACTTTCAGCCCGCGAAAACGCCGCGATTGCTCAAAGCTGTGAACGTAATACTGGTAGCGTTCGTTCGCATGATCGAACTCATCGGTAAGATACGATGGTTTCATCCCGAAGGAAGCGGTCAAACGCCGGTCATCCTTCACCAAGATCGCCCCCGCATCGAGCGGCGCGTAAAACCATTTGTGCGGATCAATCGTGACGGAGTCCGCGAGCTCCAGTCCGAGGTCGCGCATCGGCCACTCACGGGAAAGCAGCATACCGCCGCCGTAAGCGGCGTCGGCGTGCAGCCACATTCCCTCGCGGTCCGCAATTTTGCGCAGCGCGCGCACCGAATCCACTGCGCCGGTGTTCGTGGTGCCGAAGATGCCCACAATGCACATCGGACGTACGCCATTTTTCCGGTCCTGCGCAATTGCCTGTTCCAGTGCATCCAGCCTCACGCGAAATTCAGCGTCCGTCGGCAAAGCGCGCAGCGCCGCGCGGCCCAGACCGACTGCGTCAACGGCCTTGTCCACCGAAACATGCCGCTCTTCCGAGGCGTAGACGGCCCAGCGTTCCTGCACTCCATCGTGTTGTATGCGGTCGTGCGAAACGGAATCGCGCGCTAGCTTGAGCCCCACAAAGTTCGCCATCATTCCGCCGCTGGTCAGGTTGCCCCCAGCTGCGGCGTCATAACCCACCAGGTCGGTGAGCCACAGCACGGTGCGTCGCTCCATCGCCACGGCCGCGGGCCCGATCGAATAGGCACCGATGTTTTGATTGAGGGCGGAGCAGATGAAATCCGCGATGATGCCCACCGGATTCGGCGACGGAGTGATCAGTCCCATGTAGCCGGGGTGCCCGACGTGCGTGCAATACGGCAGAAGTTTTTCTTCCAGTTCCGCCAAGACCTCTTCCGGAGCACTCGAATCTTGCGGCAGCGGCTCGGCAAAAAACTTGGTCAGCGTGCTCGGTTCCACATTTGGGAACACGGGCCTCTCTTCGATGTGCTCCAGATATTCGGCCAGCATGTCCACCACTCGATGCCCAACTTCGCGAAATTCGCCCGGGTTCATTGCTCCACCTCGTTTTCGTTTGCGCCCCGGGACTATCATAGACAGGTTTTGCGCGGCCGCTGCAATCGAATACGGCTCCGGCTCGTCACACTCTCCGGCCAAATTGACCTCGCCGCGCAAGCGCGAAATGTTCCGTGACGCCGCCTTGCCTTGACATCCTACTGGAAGAGAAGTATCGTCCACCTAGAATGTCTACTAAAGAGCGTCGCGCGCGCATCGAACTGCTGCAAGGTGCCCGGAACAAGCTGGCGGGAGCAATCGCGCGCAATCTGCGGCTCACCGGGCCGGAGGTCAATTCATGAAACGCCGCAAGCGCATGCTCGAAGAACTCGAGCAGGACATTCGCGACCACGTTGAACGCGAGACGCAGGACAACATCGCGCGCGGTATGCCGCCAGACGAGGCGCGGTACGCGGCGCTGCGCAAATTCGGAAATGTCGCCCGCGTGCAGGAAGAGACGCGTGAGGTCTGGGCTACTGTCTGGCTCGAACAACTCCTACAAGACGTCCGCTACGGATTTCGCCTGCTGCGCCGCAGTCCGCTGTTCGCCCTGGTGGCAATCTTCACTCTCGCCATCGGCATCGGTGCGAACACCGCGATCTTCACGGTGGTTCACGCAATTCTGCTGCAACCGCTTCCTTATCCCAATTCGGATCGCCTCGCCATCATCTGGTCGAGACTCGGCGACGAGCTCCGTGCGCCTGCTTCGGAATACGAACTCCTACAATTCCGCGAGCATTCTCGCCTGTTCGATCAGATCGGCGGCATCTGGGTGCGCAATTCCGTAGTTCCGGGCGAAGGCGAGCCTGAGCAGGTGAAACTCGGCGTAGTGACGGATAATTTCCTCTCGTTGCTTTGCCCGAAACCGCTGCTGGGCCGCCTGTTTACCCCACAAGATGTTCTTGCCGACAAGCAAGACACGATGATCATTTCCTTTGGCCTCTGGCAACGCAGATTCGGCGGCGATCCCGGCATCGTCGGCCGGGCGCTCCGAGTCGGCGACGGCGCCGTAACGATCGTCGGAGTTTTGCCGCAGGATTTTCACCTGATTTTTCCAGAAGACTCGAGTGTCCCGCCGAACGTTGATCTGTACGTGCCGCTGGGATTCGCGTCCGCCAAGCCGGACGGCCCAAGCTACCTCCGCACCATCGGGCTGCTCCGCCCAGGCGCGAATTTCGCGCAAGCCCAATCGGAATTCGATGATATTGCCACGCAACTTCGCCGCACCGTGCCCTCGTTCGATGACCAGAAGCTTTCCTTGCACGTAGCGCCCTTGCAGGACGACGACGTGCGCAGCGTGCGCCGCACCTTATTGTTGCTCTTCGGCGGCGTAGCCTTCGTGCTGCTGATAGCATGCGCCAACGTTGCCAATTTGCTGCTTGCGCGCTCGAGCTATCGCTTGCGCGAAGCCACAATTCGCCTAGCCATCGGTGCGCCGCGCAGCCGCATCATCCGTCAGTTGCTCACCGAAAGCATTGTGCTGGGACTCACCGGCGGAGTCGCCGCGATTGGAGTCGGATGGCTGGCGCTAAGAGGGCTTCTGGCGTTCCGTCCCGAATCGCTTCTGCGACTCGGTTCGATTCAACTCAATCCCGCAACATTTGCCTATACTCTTGCGATCTCGGTTCTGACCGGCATCGTCTTTGGTCTGGCCCCAGCTTTCACCGCGAGCCGCGTCGACCTCCGTGGCACGCTCACGAGTGGTGGGCGAATCGCGGGAATGGGAGGCAAGGTCTCTCGCGCCGTGCTGATCGCGACCGAAGTTGCGCTCAGTTTCATTCTGCTGGTCGGCACAGGCCTGCTGGTCCGAACATTCCTCGCAGTGCTCAACGTGAATCCCGGCTTCCAGCCCCAGCACGTCCTAACTTTCACCACCTCGCCGGGCGATTACAATTTTGTACATAAGCTGCAGCAAAAACTGCTGGCGATTCCCGGCGTGCAGTCTGCCTCAATCGTCTCCCATCTACCGCTCGACGACAGCTACCCCAACTGGTACGACGCCTACTATCCCGAAGGCACTCCGCCGTCGGAGCAAAACACGCTGCAGGCCGATGATCGTTCGATCTTGCCTGGTTATTTCCAGACCATCGGGGCGACGCTGATCGAAGGACGCGACTTCACGGACGCGGACGACGCCGCACACCAGCACGTCGCCATCATTGACGACGCGCTCGCAAAGCAAAATTGGCCCGGGCAGGATCCATTGGGCCGCAGGCTGAACATCTCCGATTCGCCAAGGGGCTTCTACCAATTCCAGCGGGATTGGGTGGTTGTCGTGGGCGTGGTCAAGCACGTGCAATATCATTCGCTCACTACCATGGTGCGGCCGCAAATCTACGTTCCGTTTCAGCTGGCGCCGCGTCCGGTTTCGTTTGTGTTGCGCGCCAACGCGCCGCTCGCCAGTTTGGCTGCGCCGATTCGCGCGGCAGTCTCGCAAGTGGATAAGAGCGCGCCAGTCGCGCGGCTCATCACTCTCGATGAGCTGGTGAAGCAAGCGCGCGCGCAGAACCGCTTCGTAGCCTTCCTTGCCGGCGCTCTTGCCGGAACCGCACTGCTCCTGGCCTGCATCGGCATCGCCGGCGTCACCGCGTTTTCGATTGCGCAGCGCACCAGCGAAATCGGCATCCGCGTGGCGCTCGGCGCCAGCCCGGGCGAAATCCTCCGCATGATTCTCGGTCAAAACTTGCGCCCAGTAATCGGGGGGATGATCGTCGGACTGTGCGTATCTTTCGCCGTTACACCCTTGATGCAAACGCTGCTGTTCGGCGTTGAGCCCGGCGATCCGCTGACCTTCGTTTCGATCTCAGCGTTTTTGCCCTCGGTGGGAATTCTGGCCTGTTATCTTCCAGCCGTGCGCGCCACGCGAATCGAACCCATCGTCGCTCTGCGCTACGAATAACCGACGGCACTACTTCTTCCCTACGACCTCCACGACGGAAGTAGCCACGTAGTTCACTTGTTCCGCCGTCATGCCCTGGAAAATCGGAAGGCTCAATACGCTTTCGCAGGCGTGCTCGGCGTTCGGAAATGTTCCGGCGGGATAGCCTAGCGAAGAATACGCCGGCTGCAAATGTACCGGCTTGGGATAGTGCATCGAGGTTTCAATATCCTTGTTCGGCCAGCTGCGCGATCACCGCGTTGCGATTACTCACATAAATCACAAATTGGTGATATACGACACTCGTCGCAAGGATCGTCCACCGGAATCCTTGAGCTGCGCGCCATCGAACAGACGGCGGTATTCGCGCGCGATTTCGCGGCGCTTTGCGTCCAGCCATGCAGGCGGCGCAGCTTGATCCGCAGTACAGCGCCCTGGAATCCGTCCATGCGATAGTTGTAGCCGGGAAATTCGTGGTCGTAGCGCGCCGTCTGGCCGTGCGAACGCGCGGCGCGCGCAAATTTCGCGATTGCATCGTCATCGGTAGTTAGAGCGCCGCCCTCTCCGTACGCGCCGAGATTTTTTGTCGGATAGAAACTGAACGCGGCAGCGTGGCCCAAAGAACCGACTCGCTGCGTCGTGGTATCGCGCGGCATGCGCCTGCGCCGCATCTTCCAGAATCCGCAAGTTGCGTCGGGCGCGATCTCGCGAATCGCGTCCATGTCTGCCGGGCGGCCATATAGATGTACCGGAATGATGGCGCGGCTGCGCGGCGTGATGGCAGCGTTCGATCAACTTCGGGATCGATATTCGCGGTGGCGGGATCGATATCCACAAAGACAGGATGCGCGCCGCAATAGGTGATCGCTTCGGCCGTGGCCAAAAAACGTATTCGGCGTGGTGATCACTTCGTCGCCGGCCTGGACGCCCAACGCCAACAGGCCTACATGGAGCGCCGCCGTTCCGGAACTCAGCGCGACGCAGTGGCACGTGCCGCAGAAATCGGCATATTCGCGCTCAAAGGCTTCGACTTCCTCGCCCTGAGACAAATGACGAATTCTGGCAGACGCGGTCGAGCGCCGGAAGAATTTCATCGCGCAATTCTGCATACTCGGCTTTCAGATCGAGCAGGGGAACTTTCATTTCGCGGGCCTTCCCAGGCAATTAAAACTCTACTGTACCGCGAGCCGGGCCACAAGCCGGGGTCGGAGATGCCTCAGAGGCTTCCAGCTCGCGCAACTGGTGTAAGATTCTCATCTCTTTCGCGGCCTCATCGCAAACCTGTCGAAGCTGGACACCAAGAAACGGACTTGCGAATCATCATGGTCCAGCTGCCCTTTTTCAATCTTTGGCGTACGCTGCGTAAACTGAATTCTCCGTTGCGTGATTCCCAGGTCGGGACGGCCACGGAAGATCCGTGGCCGTCCCGACTTCCGCTCAGTGAACGGGGCGGACCTTCGTCACGGGAAATTTCACGAGGGGTTTCTTTTGGCGCTTGCAATCTGCCGCGTTGATTTTAAAGATTTCCGCATGCATCTGATGGATGCGCGCGCTTTGCTCGGCGATTTCACGTTCGAGGGTTGGGTTTGTTGGCACAAGAGACCATCTGGAGCTGAGACCCGGGATGGTTATGTTTTTGGCTTTGGCCTCTGCCACATCCCTTTTTCCCGCCAGACGGCGAAGCCTTGCCCATTGCTTGTCGTATTCACGTAATATTTACTTTCTTGTCATATACCGATCCTTATACTACAATCGACGTACATGCCAGCATGCTTGGTTTACCTTCGTGCCTGGCGCTCGAAAGGCACGCCCTTCCGGGCGTCGGCGCGAATTCTGGTCAACTTCCAAATCAGTCTGTCCATGGGACCATGTGCAGCCGTCGGAATATGCTGGCGCCATCGTGTCCGGCGCCGCGATCTGCTTCCTCGCTTCGCGAGCGAGGAGCTCGCGGCGGTTTACGGGCACCTGAAATTCTGCGCTGTACGTGTTCCGGCGCGAATCGAAGAACTTCAGCGTCACAATGATGCGCGCCAGATGTGGGATTTCCAGGGGAATCGGATCTTCGCACGACGCGACGAGCACGCCTTCAATTTACTCGCCGGGCTGCAGGCGACTCTTGCGCCGGGCGAAGTAGCGATTGATGCAGAAGTCACCCTCGAAATATGGACCTGGCTCCGGAAAGGAATAATGAGGATGCCGATTGGAAGATTTCTTGGGAGCAGGCAACAGCGAAAGCATCGGTACGCCCCACGGCGTGCTGGATCTGCCAGCCCACGATGTCTATCGGCCGGGTGGCTTCGTTCCGGATGGTGAGCTCGATCGCGTACCCTGTTCCGCCTTGCTTGAGATCAAAAATGCTATTGAAGCTCATCCCAGGGATTTTTTCGATTAACAATCCTACTGGATTTATTTTGTAGCTGTGGTCGGCCAGCACGGGGCAGCCGCCTTCGCCTTAGGCGACGAAAAGACCGTCCCACTGCTCGGGAGTTTGATTCATCAATATTTCTCCTTTAAGCTGCGCTCCTTAGACTCCTGATTGCGGCGCAACCCAGAACTGATTCCCCCGCCCAGATAGCAGCAAGGGCCACGGACCGGTAGTACAGCAAACTTGCGAAACCTAAAACACGTGCGGGACGTACACCGTGTGCGCGCATTCAGTTCCCCTGCCTCGGCGTGTCGCCGTTGCGACGCACTACTTCCGCGCAGAACTCGCAAGTCGAGTCGTCCAAACCGGTGCGCACGTCATAGGCCCGCGCCAAGTCGGTGGATGTTCCTGCGAATATCGTTGGTAAAGCGATGCCCCGTCCAGCGCGGCCTAGCCGTTGCGAAAATAGCCAATGTGCGCGCAAGTGATTGCCGATTTCCCGCGGATCGAGTTCGAGGCTTTCACCGCGTCCCTTTAAAATGCCGTTGGCGATGGTGGCGATCTCGCCGACGCGCGCCTGCCGCCGCGCGCCCTCGTGGGAAAGAAACAACGCGGCCTCGGCTTACGAGCGCTTCGATTGAGTCCGTGCGGCGGACGCCGACATCTTCGTCCTGCGGCCCGAGGATCATCGGCACAGCATCGCTGCAGCGACGGATCGTCCACGATGGCATTTCCCCAGCATGCACGCAAATCTCGCGCATCGGGGAGCTAAAGTGGGGCGCATCGAAGTTCGCGGCGCGAACCTTCGAAAGATTCTGCTCGCGATAGCGCGCGAGTTTTCCCCGCAGTTGTTGCGCCGATTCGTTTAGCGATACGGGATCAAATTTCGGCAGCGGACCGCGTACTGGTGTGAGTGCGAAGCTGGATCGCCTGTTCGAGGATCCAGCGGTCGCGCAGCGGCTCGGCCGTGCACACGTAGCGTCGGGAAGGAGACGTCGGAGAGCGTGCCGTTTCGAAGAATTCGACTGCCCGGACGGCTCATGATCCGAAGGACGCGCTCGAGTTCCTTATTTGGGCTGAGCTGGTCAATTATTAATAATGTTGGGCGCGGCAACGGTGGCAGCGTAAGCAAAGCGCTCAATGTCACATCGCCAATTTGCACCGAACCGGTGCACGCGAGAGCGATCATCCGTAACAGCAGGCTAGAGCCAACCGGTTCGGACGCAACGACGGAGGCAAAAGGCCAAATGTCCGCACGCTCGGGGAAATGAATGGCGATCAATAAATACGTGAGCTTCAAGAACTGCATCCGGCGTAAGCCCGGGATGCAAGGCGAGAAAATCGCGAATATCGTTGAAGAGCTGACCAGTGGTGCCGTAGTCGGCAGCGGGACCCGTAGGTACCGTGGAATTCATGCTCGCCAAGCTCCTGGCCGCGCAACCCCGCACGCAAAAAAAAACGGGACGCGCGAAAACAAAACCTACGTCGCGTCGTCCCGTGAAGCGCTGCCAATCGCTTAAGCGCGTTCCCGTGTTCGGAAAAAAAAGAACCCGAAACAACAACTTACCCGCGCGGAATCGCTTCGTCAAGGGGAAAAAAACAAACGCCGGGAGCGGGCGCCACGGCTCAGGACCTGCACGAAGCTCGGCTATCCGACGCGCGCGGCCTCGCCTATATGTGCGTGAGCGTGCCGGTAATTTTCGTGCGGCGCAGCGCCCAGGCAAACACCACGAACGACGACGGGATCAGGATCGCCGCGAAGACCAGCAAAGCCGCAATCGAAGGCCACAATTGATTCCAGCCCGCGCCGGCGAGCAGCGCGGCGCGCATTCCTTCGAGCGAATAGGTCACCGGAATCAGATCGCGCCAGAAGTCGCAGTGGCCCGGGCAGCACGCTCACGGGATACATCATCCCGCCCACTAGACCCGAGACGCCCAGCACCACCCACTTCGCGGGATTGCCGCGCTTAAAGAGAATCGAATAGCTCGCCGATAATATTCCTAGTCCTGCAAACGCGAGAATGGAGGCCAGGAGAATCACCACGGCTCCTGGCCAGTTCGCCGCCCGCGGCGCGAAGCCGAAAAGCAGCGCGCCCCACGCGAGATAGACGCACGTCCGCAGCGCCAAAGCAGTGAACGGATACACCGCTGAGC
This sequence comes from uncultured Acidobacteriota bacterium, assembly GCA_963834215.1. Lineage (GTDB taxonomy): Bacteria > Acidobacteriota > Terriglobia > Acidiferrales > UBA7541 > Palsa-295. Next base: position 171,988 of record CAWIAM010000013.1, read on the forward strand.
CCGCGAGGATCACCGGAAGCGGCGTCTGGGTCACAAGCAAAGCTTCCAGAGTGCGATTCTGGCGCGCCTCCTCGATGCTGGCGTCGAAAGCCGTCATGCGATACGCTGAGGTAATCGAAGAATGCGAAGCCAACCAGCGCAAACGCGAAGTAATTGCTTCCCGCGGGCAGCGCCTTCGTCAGCTCGGGGCTCTCGACAAAACGCGACAGATAATAAAACGTCGCGACGCCGAATAGAGCTTCCAGCGTTTCCAGCAGGAACGCTCCGCGATATCCGCGAGCAATCGCAAAATCGCGCGCGAAAAATGCGGCAATCTTTCGCAAGGTGCGCGCTAGTTCATGGCTGCGCTTCCACTGTGCACCAACTGTGTCGCGCCAGCCGCGTGATCGCGTCTTCAAAAGTTGCGGCGCCGGCCGTCGCGCACAGCCCGCGCGGGGAATCGAACGCGATGATGCGGCCTTCCTCGAGCAGGATCACGCGATCGGCAATCTCTTCCACTTCGCTCAGCGTGTGCGAGGCAAAAAGCAGAGTGGTCCCGTGCTGGCGCACCAAGTCGTCTTTCAGCAGCCGGCGGAAATCCGCGGCAGCCAGCGGGTCGAGGCTGCGCGTGGGTTCATCGAGCAGCAGGATGGCAGGTTGGTGCAGCAGCGCGCGCGCCAGGCCCAGGCGATGCGTCGTGCCGGTCGAGAAGGTGCGCACCTGGCGATCGAGTTCGCCGCTGATGCCCATGCGTTCGGCGGTCAGCTTGATGCGGCTGCGCGCCTCGGCGCCGGAGATATTGTTCATGGCCGCAAAGAAAGCGAGATTTTCGCGGCCGCTCAGGCGAGTGTAAAAACCTTCGTCGCCGCCGGTGTGATAGCCGAACTGGCCGCGCGCGCGGGAGGCATCGCGCTCGACGTCGCAACCACCAATCGCGTGCGCGGCCGCGCGTGGGGATAATCAACGTAGCAAGTACGCGGAGTAGCGTAGACTTTCCGGCGCCATTCGGCCCGACGATTGCTACAGCCTCTGCGGGTTGGACCGAAAAGGAAATTCCGGCGAGCGCTCTTTCGGTGGGGCGGGCGACCGGCTGCAGCAGGGCGCGCCAGCCGGAGCGCGCGGGCGGGAAATATTTTTCAAGCGACTCGACGGAAATGGCGGGCGAAGACATCACGGTGGTTATAACCGAATTCGCCTGGCCGAATCCAGTTCCGCCGTTGCTGTTTGCGGCGCGTGCCAGTAGAATAGGGGCGGACGATTGATAAGCACAGGGCGTGCCTATCGAAGTGAACCACCGTCGTCGACCCAGCGGCGGAGCACAGCCCAGCCCGACACTAAGGGAGCGGCCTAAATGGACGCACCTCTTTCCTTACATACGGTTGTTGTCGCAGCCGCCGACCAGGTTTCGTGTCCTCTCGGTGAAGAAGCAGCCATTTTGAATCGTGAAGAACAGCGTTTACTACGGAATGAACCCCGTGGGCGCGCGAGTTTGGGAACTGCTAAAGCAGCCGAAGAGCGTCAGCGAGCTGCGCGATGTTTTGCTCGACGAATACGAAGTGGATCAGGAACGTTGCGCGCAGGACTTGCTCGCACTGCTCCAGAAGATGCGAGACGAAGGCTTAATTGAAGTGCGCGGCGCGGCGGCGAGTTAAGGACGCGCGCGACTTTGTTTCGCTACTCGGGTTGAAACCGAACAACGTACGTCAGGCCAAGGAACCATGATCGAGCGCTGGAAAAGATTTCGGCAGCTGAATGCCTTCGAGCGAGGCGTCGTCCTCGAAGCGACGGGCGGATTGCTGGCTACGTGGGGCGGTTTGCGGCTGATCGGCTTTCGCCGCTGGGAACGCGTGCTGGAGGTTTTTGCGCCGACAGTGAACACAACCGGGCCCGCACTGGGCGCATCGGTACAAGAGGCCGCTCTCCTGATTGCGCGGATGCAAGCGGCAGCGGCGCGGAATCTTTTCTTCCAGCGCGAATTGCCTGGAACAGTCGCTGGTTCTCTGGTGGCTATTGCGGCGGCGCGGGATCGACGCTGCATTGCGAATCGGCGCGCGCAAAGAGTCCGACCGTTTCGAGGCGCACGCCTGGGTCGAACTTGATTCCCAGGTCCTGAACGATGCGAGCGCGGAGCATCGCCATTTCGTTCCTTTCGAGAAGCCCATTCTTTCCATGGAGGCGCGCATCGGGTGAGCGGCATCGTCGGCATGTACGACCGCAGCGGTGCGCCGGTGGATCGGGCGCTGTTGCAGGCGCTCGCTCATTTTCTTTCCTATCGCGGGCCGGACGCGCGCCAGACTTGGTCCGACGGCCCTGTGGGCTTGGGTCACACGATGTTGCGTACCACGCGCGAATCGCAAATCGAGCGCCAGCCCGCCTGCCTCGACGGACGATTCTGGATAACCGCAGACGCCAGGATTGATTGCCGCGAGGAACTAAAAGGGAAGCTCGTCGAGCTGGAGGGCGGCAAGGTTCACGGCCCTACTGCGACTGATTCCGATTTGATTTTGCGGTCGTATGCAGTGTGGGGCGCCGATTGCGTGCAACACCTGCGCGGGGATTTTGCCTTCGCCATCTGGGACGCGCAGCGAAGGCTGCTTTTTTGTGCGCGCGACCATTTCGGCGTCAAGCCCTTCTACTATTCCGAACCGGGAGAGCTATTACTGTTCAGCAACACACTCGATTGCCTGCGCCAGCATCCCGATGTCTCCGCCGAATTAAACGATGCCGCCATCGGCGACTTCCTGCTTTTCGGGTTGAACTGTGACGTCGCTACAACAACCTTCTGCGATATCCGACGCTTGCCCCCGGCGCACGTGATGACGGTTTCCTCCGAGGGTCTGCGAATCCAGCGCTACTGGTCGGCGCCCACGGAAGGGCGCATCCGCTATAACCGTTTGGAAGATTACATGGAACACTTTCAGACCGTGCTGCAAGCGGCAGTGTCCGACCGCATGGCCCCGGATCGCACTGGAATACTGCTCAGTGGTGGACTGGATTCGTCGACGATCGCGACGACGGCGCGCGAACTTTCCGGGAGTGTCGGCGAAACTCTGGATTTGCGCGCCTATACCGTGGTCTATGAATCATTAATTCCGAACGACGATGGCCGCTATGCGCGCGAAGTCGCCGAGTTCCTAAAGATCCCGTTGAAGTGTATTCCGATGGATGAGATCCGGCCGTTCGAACGGTGGGAGGAACCCGCAACACGGTCGTCCGAACCTGTTGACGATCCATTTTTTGCGGGCCTGTTCGACCTATTCCGAACGATCGCAGGGGATTGCCGCGTGGTGCTTTCCGGCGAAGGCGCGGACAACTTGATGCGCTTTGAAATGTGGCCATTTGTGCGGTACCTGATGCGAAACCAGGAGTGGCGCAGCCTGCTCACGGAAACTCCCCGCTATCTCTGGCTGCGGCCTTCGATTTTGCCGGGACTCAAGCGGCGCGTGCAGGGCCTTTTCGGGAAAGATCCGACTGCAGCGTTTTATCCGCCCTGGCTAGCACCGGATTTCGCGCGGCGCTTGAACCTGAAGGACCGGGCCAAGGAGTGGAGCGAGCTTCCGGCCTTTCGCCCCCATCCTATTCTTCCGAAGGCCCACGTCTCTCTTTCGTTGCCCCAGTGGTCTGCAATGTTTGAGCAGGGAGATCCGGGGCTCACGCGCTGCCCGGTTGAGGTGCGGTATCCGTATTTGGATTTGCGGGTTGTCAACTTCCTTTTGGCGCTTCCACCCTTTCCGCTATTTTTCAAGAAGAAGCTGTTGCGAGAGGCGGGAGCAGGACGACTGCCTGAAAGCGTACGCACGCGGCCGAAGACACCTCTGGCGGACAATCCTTTGCTTGCGCATTTGAGACGATCGCAAACCGGTTCCATGGATCAGATAGAATGGAACCAACAGATGGACTTCTACGTTAACAGGTCGGCACTGACGCCGATTCGAGGCGACGCGAACTGGGACCAAGCCCAAGCAAGTGTTCGTCCTCCATGCCTCAACTTTTGGTTGCGGTCAAAGCGTGAGGTCCGGTATAACTTGCGTGCGGAGGTTCGCAATGCTTAACCCCGTCAAACGGGATAATAAGAAGCCTTACTCATCTCCTCTTATAACTGTGTACGGTACCGTCCAGGAATTGACCCAAACGAACGCCTTACGAGGCAAGCCGGACTCGCCAACACCTCGGAGCCCAAGGACGCATACTTAGCCGCGCAAAAATCCAGACCAGTATCGGAAGTGCTTCTAACACGAGTACCTGAAACCTTTTTGGCGGGACACAAGGCCTGGTAAATCCGGCTGACAGTCGGTAGAGCTGGCAAATGGAATTCGGTCGCTGACCTCCGTGAATTTCACCTACGCCGTTTTTGGGCTGTTGCTCCAATCTAATCTTCCAATCCCCGAGCTCACTCTGTTAGGTCGGAATCATGATCCTTCGTCGCTTGAGTCGTTGAACGATCGTGCCGTGGCGATCCACCTGAATGCTTCTCCCCAAACCAGCGGAGCAGTTCCATCGGGACCTGAAGAGCTGAGCTTTGCGAGTTCTTTCAAGGATGATGCGGGCAATCCGGCTCTGCGAATTTGGAAGGCCGCGGGCTCCCGTTATTTGCGGCTGGCCTACTTCGATGGTACACAATTCTGGCTGGATCGGGACGGCAGCGAAGTCTGGGCCACCTGGCCCGAGAATCTAACGATCGAAGACACGGCTACATATCTGCTGGGCCCAGTTCTCGGGATATTGTTGCGGCTGCAGGGCGTGACGTGTTTGCATGCCAGCGGGGTGGCGTTCGGTGAAAAAGCCGTGGTTTTTGTGGGATCCGAGGGCGCGGGAAAATCGACGACGGCGGCGGCACTGGCTCAGCGAGGCCATCCCATCTTGTCCGATGACGTGGTCGCGTTGGCCGAACGCAACAGATCTTTCATCGTTCACCCGGCTTATCCTTATCTGAGCCTATGGCCCGAATCCGTGGAATCACTATACGGTTCTGCGGAAGCGCTGCCGCGGTTCAGCGCGAATTATGACAAACGCTGTCTTTCACTTCCAAAACAAGAATTACGATTCGCAGATCGAGCTTTGCCACTGGCCGCAATTTATATCCTGGGCGACCGTCGTGGCGATCCTGCCCCGTTTGTGGAAGAGCTGCCGCTACAAAGGGCATTCCTCGCGCTGGTCGCCAACACGTTTGCGACCAACACTCTCGATAGCCGCATGCGCGCCAGCGAATTTGAAATTCTGGGACGCCTGGCGCCCCGCGTTCCGATCCGTCAGCTCTGTGCCCACCAGGACCCCAACCGGCTGCCCGAATTGTGCCAGCGGATTTGTGATGACCTGCAAGGCGTGAACTCGCGGAAACCCGAGCTCGCCTGAGCGAGTGCCCTTGAATTAAGCGTGTTCCACTGACGGTAGCTCATTGAATACCGTAGTGGAATAATCGGCCCTCTTCGATTTTACCGCCATTTACAGCTGTGCTACTATCCCCGTTCAAATGGCGTGTCCGCCTCCCACGAAACGGTGCTGGTGTCTGAACCGGTGGGGTTTCTTGCGCTCACGAACCGAAATCTTGCCTTTCCGTCTCGACCCGGTCGTTGCCAAAATTCCATTTAGCTCACGAAACATCGCTATTCAGGAAAACGAAATATGAGGAGAATCACCATGCAGAAGAAATCTCCGCGGGTAAGAGTTGCAGGTATGGCTGGTATAGCAGTCACTGTTCTGGCGTTAGTTTTTTCCATCAGGACCCTGGACCTCGCGCATTCATTCTGGAAGGGCTCGACCAACCGGACCGTTACCGCCAGCGCGCCTGCGACGCCACTTTCCGCTGCACAGAAGAAAGATTGGTCCCGTGGGTACGGCAAACTACCGCTGGCGTTCGAGGTCAACCAGGGACAGACGGCTCCCGATGTGCAATTCCTTGCGCACGGCGCGGGCTACCAATTGTTTCTGACGAGCCAGGAAGCCGTGCTCACATTGAGCCAGCCGCTGGCGGCTAGCGCGAAAGCTGTTAAGGGCAAGTCTTTGCTCGCGGCGAGCCAGAAACCGGGCGGCGCGCTGAAGACTTCCGTTCTCAGAATGCACCTTGATGGAGCTAATCCGGCGCCTGAGATCGCTGGAACGAAACTGTTGCCAGGAAAAGTGAACTACTTCATCGGCGACGATCCGCACAAATGGCGCACAGACATTCCTTCCTACGAAGGGGTGCGCTACCGGGGTATTTATCCTGGAGTGGATTTGCTGTTTTACGGACGCGAACAACATCTGGAATATGACTTCATCGTCGCACCAGGAGCGGACCCCAAAGCTATCGCGCTGAGCATCGATGGTGCGCGCAAGCTAGAAGTCGATTCGCGGGGCGATGTGGTGATGAGCGTGGGAAATGGCGCAGTCGCACTTCGTAGGCCATCCATTTATCAGGACGTAAATGGCGAACGCCGTCAGATCGCTGGCAACTATATTGTTGCCAACGATCATCAAATCCGCTTTTCGGTGGCGGAATATGATCACACGCAGCCTTTGACCATAGACCCACTGTTGAACTACTCGACTTACGTCGGCGGTGAGGTTTTCGATCAGGCGCTTGGGATCGCACTGGATGCGGCCGGTGACGCTTATATTGCTGGCTTCACTCAATCGACGAAGTTTCCGACAATGAATCCAGTCTCAGCCACGCCGCCAGCCGATGTTTCGCTGGGGACCGCGTTCGTCTCGGAACTGAATCCCACAGGCACTGCACTCATTTATTCCACTTACCTCGGTGGTAGCGGGAATACCTTTTTCGGGGACGGCGCGAATGCGATCGCAGTCGACACGGCGAGCCCTCCGAATATTTACGTGACCGGCTTTACAGGCTCGCCGGATTTTCCGGTAAGTACCGTTTTACTCCCGTTTCAAGGGCAGCCCGGCCCCGCGAGTACTGCCATGCAATTCGGCGGATCCGCGTTCATTACAAAACTCGCCCCTTCCGCCAGCGGCTCGGCACAACTTGCCTATTCGAGCTACCTAGGCGGGGATACCTTCGATGAAGCATTCGGCATCGCAGTAGACGGGTCGGGGAATGCCTATATTGCAGGCGCGACGGCATCAACGAACTTTCCTCAACAGGGGACGCAGATTACTCCGGGGCTAACGAGTACCAATACGAACGCGTTTCTAACGAAAATCAACACTACATTGAGTGGCACGGCGTCACTGATCTACTCAACATATCTGGGGCACTTGGCTGGCTGGTCGATGAAATTTCCTCTACCGCTTATGACACTTATTTCATCGTTTAACGCGGCGCATTATCACTTATAAATCAATACCGCCAGCGGGCGCTACCATGCGCGCGGGCACCGAGCCAAACAGGAACCGTCCCAGGAAGACGCGCTTGGCGAGGCGCGATCCGAACTCCAGATCGGCGGCGAAATCCCGCCGCAACATCCGCCGGTAAGTTTGCAGCTTCTCAGCCAGTCCGCCGAGTTCGGAGAGCAGGGCCTTGGCCGCCAGATCCGCCGAGCGGAGCGCATAATAGATGCCCTCGCCGGTAATCGGGGTCGACCAGGCCAGCGGCATCTCCGACCGCCAGCCAGCCATCGCCAGAAACACGGTTCTTCCGCCAGGCGGCCGTCTCGAGCGACGGCAGCAGATGGCTATAAAACGCTGCGCCTTTCCAGCCGATGCCTCTCTGCGACATATAGTTTTCCAGGCGTTTGCGCAGTGAAGCGGCCGGCTCGCCTTTGCCGCAAATGCCCACCGAAAGATGGCCGCAGCGCGGGAAAATCCAGATGTAACCTTCCAGTTGCGGGAGAAACTGAATATCGATCTGGGCCTGATCTCCGGGCACGTAGTAACCCATGGCGGACATAGCGTCCTGGGCGGTGAGCTCGCGTGCCGAAATCGTGCAGCGGATTGCGCGCGCCGGTGGCGATCACGCAGAAGTCCGCGTCGAGTGCGCCGGCGTTGGTGCGCAGACGCCAGCCCGCGCTCGAGCGGGTGATTTCGAGCACGCGGGCCTTTTCGATGCGCGCGCCTGCGCGTTCGGCCCGCTCAAGCATAGGCGGTTCAGATCCAGGCGCGAATAGATCAGCAGCGGCTCCGCCAGGCGCAGCGTGGCGCCTTGGCGCGCGGCGCAGACAGAATGGTTTCGGTGACCAGCTTCTTGGGAGTACTGTTTTCGATCAGGAACGGATACGTGTGATAGGCCTTATACGTAAGGCCGCCGCCGCAGGGCTTCTCCCAGGCCAGCTTCTCGTCGAAAACGACGGTGTTGAGACCCGCGGAAGCCAGCCGCTCAGCGGCAAACGCTCCCGCCGGACCTCCACCTAATATGGCGACCAGTTTCATTTCGGATCGCTAGCTGGCGGGGGGACGGTGGGATGTCCCGGCGGCAGTGCGCCATCGGAAGCGCCGCCTTCCGGCGCTCCATGCCACCATGCGGGCTGGCGCCCGTTGCGCCGTGCGGATTCTGTCCGGCGCCGGCGCGCGGCTTCACCACCCAGCGGTCTCCCTTCCTTTCGAGCGTGTACGCGATGGACATAGGCTGGTGCCGGGCCCTGGCCTTTGGGCGAGAAGGTGACCATCACGTTCGCCTGGTCCTGCCGGAAGGTCATGGAGGTTACCGACACGGTCATGGAAGCCAGGTTCAGAACCTGGCGCGTGGAGAGGTAATCCATCACGCCTTGCTTGACCGCATCCTCATTTTGGATCTGCGATGGCAGCCTGTCAGGGCCAGGCAGAGCAGCACGGGAACGAGGCTTCTCACGCCTTGATTATACCTGTGGCGCTGTACGGTTGGCGGTTTACTTTGGATAAGCGTCTGGGACGGGACCGAGATATCACCACGAACCCGTTTATTGTGCATCGAGTTTACGGGCCAAGGCTTGCGATTCCTCCGTCCTGCCCTGGTCGGCCAGTGCGAGCACGAGATTCCTGCGGGCCTGTACCATCAATGGGTCGATGTCTTTACGAAGCAGCGGCTCCGCATCCTGGGGACGGCCACGGGAAGCTAGAGGGCTTCCTTGTCTCGTTGTGGCTCGATTTCGAGTCGGATGCCTGCGACGATCAACTTTCCCGAAAGGCCGTAGCACGGATGCAGTTCCAACTCGTAGCCTTGTGGAGTTTGTCTTACTGACAGCCCGTTGATGACGTTCTGTGGACTGAATCCGTCCAGATTGAGGTCCAAGATACGGTCGAGGAAGAACGTGACCACCACGTGCTTAGCGTGAACATAGGATCCGTGGCCATCGACTTCATCGGTGACTCAGACTGTATAGACGCAACTGAGATTGCCAATCACGGTTCAGCTCAGACTCAGAACCTCAGCATCGTGGAACGAAGGCCACCAAACCACTTGATTAAGGCGGCTGCGCCCTCGATTTCGTCGTTAACTTCAAGCATGTGCTTCCTTTGATCCACGTCGCAAGCAATAGAATCGTTCACCTTGAGCGCAAGCGGCTTGCCGCCGGCAATCGGGATTCCAGACAGCAGTCCGTGACCTACCAGTTTATCTCTAGGGGCAGTAGCTATAGCTGCCTACCCAGGGCCGCCCGAGGCTGCATGTCGGCAGCATCGTCCGGAATATCGGAGAAGACACGGATTTACAATGATCGGCAATACTGGGATCGGCAGCGGCGGCGCGGGGATCACGGGCGTCGGCCCCGCGGCCACCGAGAGCATGGCCGGCTTCGCCCCGGGATGGCTGTGCGTACTGGAGCCGGTTGCCGGATCGGGGAGACCTTCTCACACGATATCTAGGCCGTTTGCGGAGCGCCATTTCCGCTCCCAGATTTCTGCTGGTCCACAAAGAACGCGCCCAGCGCAGCGGTGACGAGACCTTGAAAAGGACCCAACCAGATGTGCGACATCTGCATAAAATGGCAGATCGGTCATCGCCATTTCCTTTCCATCCGGCGTCACGGTAGTGCCCGCGAAGGGCGAGGCGAAAATAGTGACCATCACGGTTACAAGGTATCCGATGGACAGGACGACGGTAAGCCGGTAAATGAACTGACTGACAGAACCTGCCGCGGACCGATCCGAATCTTTGACAAAGGCAGCTATCATCAGCGAGAGAGTGGGCAAAACGGAGGGTAGCAGCCACCCCCAGGCATCCTGGTACCGATCTCCGTAGTGGCCGGAAATGGCTGCAATAATTATAACGCAAAATAGGGGCGCCGCCCCGAAAAGTCATCTGAGGCCAAGGTTTTCTTAGCTGCCGCGAGAGAAACGCGCATGGTCACCTCTGCAGCGCGGCCCACAGGCCCGCCGCTTGCAAATGCATTTGTCCTGTAGGGGCGCTGGGCAGCCTTTCGATAGCGTTGGCGTCGCGGCTGGCCTGCTCGAACTCGTAGATCAGGGCGGTACAGGCCGAACTCGTCCGTAAACGGCCAATCTCGAGATCGGTTTCGGCAAGTTGGTTTTCTGCGCCACCCGTCAGCCAATCCTGCGCCTGCTGGAAGCCGGGGTGTATTCCGGTCGGCGGTGAGAGACGCAGGCGTCACAATGAAGACCACCACGCGGTAGTTACCCTGGGCAGCGCGAAGCAGCGCGTGGAAATAGGATGAGACCGGAGAACACGCGCGGGGCTGCGATGGTGGTAGTCCAGCGGAAGCTAGCGTCTTTGGCAGCGACGGTATTGATCTGCTTGAGCCGGGATACGAGCGCAAAGCCCTGGGGCACCGCGTAGTAACTGTACTCCACATAACCGGCGGTCCGGAAGGCGCTCTCCAGGGCGTTCCCGATATCGGCATAGTGAGGCCTGTCCGGTTTTTTGTCAGGATCGAAGACGGTATATTCGCCATTGCGGAGGCTCTGGGAGGCGGCCATTCGAACGATGGTATGGACTGAGCGGGGGGCTCCTCGGCTGGCGGCGGGGGGAGTGCCATGACAGGGGGAGCGGGTGGTGGAGGGGGCACCAGCCGAGGCGGCGGGCCTGTGGCCACCTGGTTCGCGCTGACGGCCACAGCCACTACGTTACCCTGGACGTCGTTCACGACTATGGCCACGGCCCGGCGATTATCCGGTTCGGGTGCGCCGACGCCTGAAACGGGTATATCTGGCCGAGGGTGGCTCCGTACTTCACCAGGATGTTGCGGACTGTCTCGGCGCGGTGCAGCGCCAGACGTTCATCGTGCTGCGCCGAGCCGTAATGGGCGGTGTATCCGGTGATTTTGACCCTATAATCGGGATGCTGCGCCAACAGGCCGGCGAGGTGCACCAGGCTCGGGTAATTCGCCGAGAG
>CAWIAM010000014.1:0-20182 GCA_963834215.1 uncultured Acidobacteriota bacterium
CAGTGGGACGGGAGACTGGCTGGAGCAGCGCACGCCATCCGGAGCGCGCGGGCGGAAAATATTTCTCAAGCGACTCGACCAAAATAGCGGGCGAAGGCATCACGCTGGTTATAACCGAATTCACCGCGACGAATCTAGTTCGACCGTTGCTGTTCGCCGCGAGTGCCAGTAGAATAGGGGGCGACGACTTGATAAGCGCAGGGCGTGTCTATCCAAGCGCACCTCCGCCGTCAGCCCAGGCGGCGGAACAATCCCAGCCCGGCACCAAGGGAGCGGCCGAAATGGACGCACCTCTATCCCTACATACGGTTGTAGTCGCAGCCGCCGAACAGGTTTCGTGTCCTCTCGGTGAAGAAGCGGCCATTCTGAATCTGAAGAACAGCGTCTATTACGGGATGAATCCCGTGGGCGCGCGCGTTTGGGAATTGCTCAAGCAGCCCAAGCGCGTCAGCGAGCTGCGCGATGTCTTGCTCGACGAATACGAAGTGGAGCAGGAGCGTTGCTCCGCGGACTTGCTCGCGTTGCTTCAGAAAATGCGCGAGGAAGGGTTGATCGAGGTGCACACCGCATCGGCGGTGGGTTAACTACACGCGACTTTGTTGTGCGCGCTGGGTTGAAAGTAGACAAGTCGCATTAGGCCAAGGAATCATGATCGAGCGTTTCGCAAGATTTCAGCGGCTGAGCGCTTTCGAGCGCGGCGTCGTCCTCGAAGCGGCCGGCGGGCTGCTCGCTACCTGGCTCGGTTTGCGCCTGATCGGCTTTCGCCGCTGGGAACGCGTGCTGGCAGTGTTTGCACCGTCTGCGAACGCAACTGCGCTTGCGCCGGGCGCATCGGACCAGGAGTCCGCGCTCTTGATCGCGCGGATGGAAGCGGCGGCGGCGCGGAATGTTTTGTTCCGCCCGAATTGCCTGGAGCAGTCGCTGGTGCTCTGGTGGTTGTTGCGTCGGCGCGGAATCGCTGCGGACCTGCGAATTGGCGCGCGCAAGGATTCCGAACGCTTCGAAGCACACGCCTGGGTGGAATACGACTCTCAAGTGTTGAACGACGCGAGCGCTGAGCATCGCCATTTCGTTCCGTTCGAGAAGCCGATTCTTTCCATGGAGGCGCGCATCGAGTGAGCGGCATCGTCGGCATGTACGATCGCAGCGGCGCGCCGGTAGATCGCGCGCTGTTGCAGGACCTCGCTCATTTTCTTTCCTATTGCGGTCCGGACGCGCGTGACACCTGGTCGCACGGCCCTGTCGGCTTGGGTCACACGATGTTGCGTACCACGCGCGCATCGCAAACCGAGCGCCAGCCGGCGAGCCTGGGCGGCCGGGTCTGGATTACGGCAGACGCCAGGATTGATTGTCGCGACGAACTGCAAGGCAAACTGATCGAGCGCGAGGGCGGCAAGCTTTCCGGCCCCATCGCGACAGATTCTGATCTGATCTTGCGTTCCTATGCCGCCTGGGGCGCCGATTGCGTGCAACACCTGCGCGGGGATTTCGCCTTTGCCATCTGGGACGCGCAACGAAAACTCCTTTTTTGCGCGCGCGACCATTTTGGGATTAAGCCATTCTATTATTCCGAATTGGGAGATCTGTTTCTCTTCAGCAACGTGCTCGATTGCCTGCGCCAGCATCCCGAAGTGTCCTCGGAATTAAACGATGCCGCCATCGGCGACTTCCTCCTATTCGGTTTGAATTGCGACGTCGCCACCACCACTTTTCGCGACATACGGCGTTTGCCCCCGGCCCACTGCATGACGGTTTCGTCCGAAGGGCTGCGCATCCACCGCTACTGGTCGGCGCCTACCGAAGGGCGCATCCGCTATCAGCGCGCGGAAGATTACGTCGAGCATTTCCAGATTCTGTTGCAAGCCGCAGTGTCCGACCGCATAGCCCCTGATCGCACGGGAATATTGTTGAGCGGCGGGCTGGATTCCGGCACAGTCGCAGCCACAGCGCGCGAGCTTTCCACATGCCCGGGCAGCGCCAAGGATCTGCGCGCCTATACCGTCGTCTACGACTCGCTGTTCCACGACGAAGAGGGCACCTACGCCCAGCAAACCGCCAACTTCCTCAAGATTCCGATTCGTTCATCCCGATGGACCACGTCCAACCTTTCGAACGCTGGGACGAGCCTGATATGAGCATTCCCGAACCTGTGGATGACCCGTGTTTCGCCGGCCTCTTCGATCAATTCCGGACAATCGCTGCCGATTGCCGCGTGGTGCTTTCCGGCGAAGGCGCCGACAATTTGATGCACTTTGAAATGTGGCCTTATGTGAAGGATATGATGCGAAATCGCGAGTGGCGCAACTTGATTGCCAAAACTCTCCGTTATGTCAGGGTGCGGCTTCTGACTTGGCCTGGATTGAAGCGCCGGACGCGGGGTCTTTTCAGGAAAGACCTCCCCGCCCCCGTTTATCCGCAGTGGCTTGCGCCGGATTTCGCACGCCGCTTGAATCTTAAGGACCGCGTAAGGAATGGAGCAGCACTGCCTGGCCTTGCGCCCTCATCCTGTGCTTCCCAAGGCGCACGTCTCGCTATCGTTACCGCACTGGGCTCATATGTTCGAGCGTGAAAATCCGGGCCTGACCCGTTTCCCTGTCGAGGTGCGTTATCCTTTTCTGGATTTGCGAATCGTGAATTTCCTTCTGGCGCTGCCGCCGTTTCCGTTGTTTTATGAAAAGAGGCTTTTGCGAGAAGCGGTGGTAGGACGCTTACCCGAAAGCATTCGTACGCGTCGGAAGAGCCCTCTTGCAGGCGACCCGTTCATCGCTCACCTTGGGCAGTGTCAGGCGCTTGGACGAATCGGTTAACCTGGGCAGAAGAGATTGAATCACTATATTGATAAATCTGCACTTACGAAGTTCGGGAACGAAGCGGTTTCGGCGAAGGTCGAAACGAATATTCGCCCTTACTGCCTTAACTTTTGGTTGCAGTCAGCGCGCAGAGTCCGGTATAACTTGCGTGCGGAGGTCCGCAATGCTTAACCCCGTAAAACGGGATAATAAGAAACCTTATTCATCTCCAGTCATAACTGTTTACGGAACGGTGCAGGAATTGACGCAAGAAAGTCGGTCTGGCACGGCAATACGGACAACGGAGCTAACCTGACGTAAAGACGCATATTTATTTGATTCGCGATTTTAAGGTAATACGCTTGCGGGAGCGCTAGCAATTGTCTGCCCACCCGCAGAGTTGCATTCGGACGTCAGGAGAGTCTGGTAGCGGTTCGTCCAGCTTCGGAGTATTCAGCTCCGCAAAAGTGGAATCTGCTCGTTGACCGCAGCGAATTACACGTACGCCGTTTTTGGCCTGTTGCTCCGGTCCAATCGTCCAGATTCCTTGGCTCACAGTTGCGCGCCCGCCAGCTGCAGATCCTGATCGTCAAGGTCCATCTGGCGTCTCGCCGATTTCACTCCTGAACGCCTCTCCTCGCGGGCCTCCACGGACGAGCTTGATCTATGCGAGCTCGTATAAGGATGAGCAGGAAACCCTGCCTTAAGGATATGGAAAGTCGCCGGCTGGCGATTATCTGCGACTGGCCTACTTCGATGGAACGCGAATTCTGGCTGGATCGCGAAGGCGCCGAGGTGTGGGCGACGTGGCCCGAGCAATTTGACGATCGAAGACGCCGCAACCTATTTGCTGGGCCCGGTTCTGGGACTATTTCTGAGGCTGCGCGGCGTGACATGCCTCCATGCCAGCGCAGTGGCGTTCGGCGGGCAAGCTGTGGCTTTTGTTGGCTCCGAGGGGGCCGGCAAGTCCACGACGGCGGCGGCACTGGCGCTGCGTGGCCATGCCATCTTATCCGATGATGTGGTCGCGCTGGCAGAACATGACGGAGCGTTCTTTGTTCATCCCGCCTATCCCTACCTCTGCCTTTGGCCCGAGTCCGTGGAATCTATCTACGGTTCTGCGGACGCCCTGCCGCGATTCAGCGCGAATTACGATAAGCGCTGCCTTTCGCTCAGAAACAAGAATTGCGGTTCGAGGAACGCGCCTTGCCTTTGACAGCGATTTATATCTTGGGCGAACGCCGCGGCGATCCCGCACCGTTGTTGCAAGAGCTCGCGCCGCAAAAGGCGTTTTTCTCACTGGTGAGCAACACATTTGCGACAAACATTCTTGATAGCCGACATGCGCGCGAAGGAATTCGAAACCCTAGGACGTTGGTCGTCCAAGAGTGCCCATCCGCCAACTTCACGCTCACCAGGACGCCAGCCGGCTTGCCGGAACTCTGCGACAGGATTTGCGACGACGTCGAGGCGATAAATTTGAGGAAAATCCGCATTCACCTGAGTGAAGTCTCTTCAACTGATGCGCATTTCATCGAGAGTGGCTTTTTGAATACCGTGTAGTGGAATAGTTGGCCCTTCACCGTTTTTCGCCATTTACAGCTATGCTACCATCCCCGTTCAAATGGCGTGTCCGAACTCCCACGAAACGGCGCTGGTGTCTGAGCCAGTGGGTTAAGCTCGTCTTCAACAGCTGAAATTTTCTACTCTCCTTCGGCTTCGACGCCACCGAAATTCCTGTTTAACTCACTAAACATCAGTTCAGAAATACGGAACATGAGGAGAACCTCCATGCAGAAGAAATCCCCGCTAGCAAGAATCGCAGCTTTATCGTCGCAGTCGCATCGGCCATTGACTTCGCTATCTTCATTGCTGTCGCATCCAACATCACGAGACATCGCGAGCCAGTGGACAGCCATCGCAAGGACCGCCATTGCCCGCGCCGACGGCCGCTACCGGCCGCGCAAAGCCGGAAGTGACAGACGCCTACGGCAAGTTGCCAATGGCATTCGAAGCCAACCAGGGACAAACGGCGGCCCGAGGTTCGATACCTATCGCACGGGACTGGCTACGAACTGTTCCTCACCAACCAAGAAGCCGTCCTCGCGCTGCGTCAGCCTGCAGCGCCGCCGGCACGCAAGTCTGATCAAAGGCGCGGTATTGATCATGCGGCGCGCCGCAAAACCGCGCGAGTGCCGCGAAAACTTCCGTTCTCCGCATGCGACTTGATGGCTCGAATTCTCGGCGCTCGAAGATCACTGGATTGAAGCGCCTGCCCGGCAAAGTGAACTACTTCATCGGAAATGATCCGCAAGAAATGGCACACGGATATTCCGTCTTATAAGCAGGTGCGCTACCAGCGGAGTTTATCCCGGCGTGGACTTGCTGTTCTACGGCAATCAGCAACGGCTCTGGAATATGACTTCATCGTCACCCCGGGAGCGGACCCCAAAGCCATCGCCCTGAACATCGAAGGCGCGCGCAAGCTGGATATGAATCTCGCGGCGATCTGGTGATGACCGTCGGCAGGAGGAGGGTCGCCTTCGGAAGCCGGTCATGTACCAGGAAGTAATGGCGAACGCCACGAAATCGCCGGAAATTACGTGATCGCAAACGATCATCAAGTCCGTTTTCCGTCGCGAATTACGATCGCACTCAGCCCTTGACGATCGATCCGGTACTCAATTACTCGACTTACGTCGGCGGCGAGGATTTGATACCGCAGCATGGCATCGCTCTGGATGCCGCAGGAGACGCTTACATTGCAGGCTTCCACAGACTCGACGAAATTTCCGCAGATGAACGCGGAATCTGGCACGCCGGCCGACATTGCTCTGGGCACGGTATTTGTCACAGAGTTGAATCCGACTGGCACTGCACTTCTTTACTCCGCATACCTCGGCGGCAGCGGAAACGGATCCTTCGGGGAGGGTGCGGAAGCCGTCGCGGTGGACACCGCCACGCCTCCGAATATTTACATGACTGGGTTTACCGGTTCGCCGGACTTTCCGGTCAGCGCTACTCCCAATCCGCTTGCCGTACCAAGGACAACCCGGTCCGGCCAGCACCGCAACTGGCGGTTCTGCGTTCATACCAAACTCACTACCCGCCGCTAGCGGCTCGGCACAACTTGCCTACTCGAGTTACCTCGGCGGCGAAACATTCGACGAGGGACACGGCATCGCAGTGGACGCGATCCGGAAACGCCTATATAGCCGGCGAGACAATTTCTACGAACTTTCCCACAAAAGGGAACGCCAATTACAGCGGGCCAAACCAGCACTGCGGGAAATGCGTTTCTAACCGAAATCAATACGACAGCGAGTGGCACAGCGTCGCTCGTCTACTCGACCTATCTGGCGGATCCGGCGCGGGCAGCAATTTTCTTGGGTACGGTGACATCGCTTATGGTGTAGCAATCGACAGCCAGCTCTAACGCTTATATTGTCGGCGGAACCACCTCGACCGATTTTCCCACGGCAGGTACCGCCATCCCGGCAGCGCCGGCGTGCGGAGCCAATACCAACGGCTCGGCGTTCATCTCGGTAATCAACACGACGAGCGCAAACCTGGGTTATTCTCACTGCTTAAGCGGAAGCAACGATGACGTGGCCTTCGGAGTTAATCTGGGAACGGGCGTTCCGGCGGTCGCCACGAAGGTCGTGTACATAACGGGACAACCGCGTCCTCGAATTTCCGAGTCACAGCCGAATTCGATTCCTCCTGCAGGAACCGTCGCCAATGGCGTGGCGTTCGTTTCGCTGGTCAACACGAATGCCACCGACTCCGCTTCAATATTCGACATTTCTTGGCGGTACCGAACAGCGACTATCGGTAATTCGATCGGTTCGGACGCATTGGGAAACGCCTACGTAGCCGGCGCAACGGATTCCACCGACTTTCCGATCACGCAGGGGCGCGATCCAGACAACCCGCAACAACCGGAAGCGGCGCGGCATTCGTTTCAAAGATGAGTCCCAACGGAAATGGAACTCGCTGACTTGGTTTACTCCACATATTTCGGCGGTCAAACGCGTCAACATCCCCTGGCGAACGCCGGATCACGGTCCGGCATCGCCGTTTCCGGTACAAATGCCTATATCACCGGTCAAATGGCGTCTCCCGGACATGCCGGTATCGTCTAGCGCTTTTCAGATCCTCATGGGAGCACCAGGAGCGTCGCGAACGCGTACGTCGCGGATCTACCTCTGACTCCCACGATCTCGGTTTCTGCGACTAGCATCAATTTCGGAACGCAATTGGTCGGTGCAACCACCGCAGCGCAGTTCGTCACACTCACGAACAACACGGCATCAGCCATCACTCTGACGCTTCCCACCGTACCCGGGGGCACGAATCCCACAGATTTCGCAGTGGCGGCCGGCACGTGCACGACGTCGCTAGCCGCTGGAGCGAACTGCACGGTCGGCGCGACGTTCACGCCTGCCGCTGTTGCATCATATTCCGCGACACTGACGATCATTGACAGCGCGGATACCACGACTCATCCGATTACGGTCGCACTCACCGGAATTGGCAGCAACACAATCCCCGCCATCACTTTTACCCCCACCAGTCTCACGTTCACCGGGCAGCTTCTCACTACCTCGAGCTCCGCAATGCCGGTAACGGTCAAAAACACAGGCACCTCATCGCTGATTATCAGCAAGGTTGCGACAGGAACGCCAGCTTTCACCGAAACCGATAATTGCGCGGGGACCACTGTCGCTCCCGCGGGAACCTGCACCATCATGGTCACCTTCGCGCCTCAGTCGAGCACAGCGCCTGGCAGTGTCACCGACGCAGTTTCCGTCACGGACAACGCCAACGGCAGCCCCCAGACCGTTGGGTTGACCGGTACCGCTTGGGACTTCTCGGTCTCGGCCAGTAGTGCAACCGTCGCCAAGGGTGCCATGGGAACTTTCCCCGTGACCGATAACTGGACTCGGCGGATTTACCGGCATGGTCTCTTTCACCTGCACGCCTGGCAGCACGCTCGTTACTGCTTGCGCGGTGCCGACTACCAGCGCGGCGCCTGCACCCGGAGCC
Organism: uncultured Acidobacteriota bacterium; assembly: GCA_963834215.1. Taxonomy (GTDB): domain Bacteria; phylum Acidobacteriota; class Terriglobia; order Acidiferrales; family UBA7541; genus Palsa-295. The sequence continues at coordinate 7,839 of CAWIAM010000014.1, forward strand.
ATGGTAAACGGAACGCTCACTGCCGCTTCCTTCGTCGTCGCGCCGGAGTCCATGAAAGTTCCGCCTGCGGCCACTCTGCAACAGGTGCTTCTCGTGATGCTGGCGATCGCTCTGCTCTTCTTGTTCCCCTCAACACGAAGATTCCGCACGCGCGATGGGGCTGGCCGGAGCGATGCTGGTGTTCATCATGGTGGCCGGATGCACTGGAAACCGGCCGAAGACCAAGACAACGACCCTGACGGTCACGCCTTCCTCCGGTGGCGTCACCAAGCCGGCGATCACCGTGAACGTCTCCATCACGTAGCAACGAACGATCTCGAACAAAGCCAGGCCGCGCGTTCTGGTCTTCCAGGGCGCGCGGCCTTTTTCTTTTCGCGCGCAAACTCCGCTCCCTCGCATGCCGCCTTCGATTCTTCGATTTTCCCGGTCCGCAAGAGCCTTCGCACCCGGTCTTTCCTTTTCGAACTTTTTCGTGTGGCACTACCCTTAAACCGCCTTTCCATCTATTCTAAGTGCCGCCGCGCGCCAACGAATTACGGGCTATCTCGCATCTGAAACACTCGCGGAACGAAGCAAGCTGAAACCACCACATTCACTGGAGGATGCGGTTGATGAAAAAAGTAGCGGGGATTTTGCTGTTGACGGCGCTTTTCTGCGGCCACGCCATGGCCCAGGAAAATTCGATGTTCAAGCCGAATCTTTCGAAGTTCAAGCCTCGCAAGCCGGATCGCGCGAAATTTGAACTCGGCGCCGGATACACCTATCGCTCATTCCTGGAGCCCTCGCCGCATCCGCCCAACCTCAGCAACCGGCTGAACATGAACGGATTCAACGTCCATGGCGAATACCGCATCTTCCGCTGGCTCAGCGCCGCCGGCGATATTTCCGGCACCTACAACATCAACTCCGCAAACGGCAACACGCAGATGTACAGCTTAATGTTCGGTCCCGAGTTTTATCCTCTCGGCCATCGGCACAAAATCACTCCTTTTGGCCACTTCCTCATTGGCGAGGGCTTTTCCGTTTACAACCTGGAAAGCCAGGGTGGCTTTGCTCCCGTGAGTCACTGGGACAACGGCTACGTGTGGATGGCCGGCGGCGGACTGGACGTCAGGTTCAAGAAGCGCTGGACCATCCGTCTGATTGACGCGAACTACGAGATCACCCATTTCGCCAACGTCGGAACGGGAAGCTACGGCGGGACCAGCCAGGGAAATTATCGCGTCTCGGTCGGCGTAATTTACCGCTTCGGCGTGAAGTAGCGCTCGCGGATTTCATCGCTTTGCTATGTCGCGCCCCCGCGCCGGTTGGCCGTGAACATGCAAGAACTCCACGCCTGCTCTGATTTAAAATTGGTCTTGCGAAAGGACCGATAGTCGTAGGAGATTACGGCACCGTGGAGCAAACCATTGGTGGAGACCGCACGCGGCTTGCTGATCCTGCCGGTGGCTCTCGCGTGCGGTGCATTCCTTTGCTATCAAGCCACCCGGCTCTGGCTCGCCGACCATCGCATTCATTCGAGCAAATTGGAAGTCATCGAGAGCGGCGCGGCGCTCGAGCCCGGCGACGCCGAAGCCTGGGACATCCTGGGACGCCACCGCCAGCTCGATTTCGCCAATGCCGACCCGTCCAGGCTCTCGCGAATTACGAGCGCGCCGATCCACGACGATCCGCTTTCCGCGAATTACTGGATGAATCTTGCGGGCGCCTACGAGGCGAATGGCGATCTGAAAAGCGCGCAGGAAGCGTTTGAACACGCCCGCGCCGTCTATCCTCTCTCCGCTGAAGTCGCCTGGAACTATGGCAATTTTCTGCTCCGGCAAGATCAGGATGCCGCCGGGTACGCCGAAATCCACCACGCGATTCAATCGGACCCCTCATTTCTCACTCTCGCGATTTCGCGGGTATGGCGGTCCAGCCGCGACGTGAATATCCTGCTCGGACCAAGTGCTGCCCGCAAATGCCGACGCCTATTTTCAAGCGCTCAATTTTTTCGCTTCCATTCGCCAGCCCGATCCGGCGCTGATCGTCTGGCGCCGCCTCGTCGCTCTCGGAAAACCGCTCGCGTTGCAGCGCGAACGTTTCCGTTTTTGGACGAACTGATCGTGGACTGATCGTTCCAGCGATGCCACCCGCGTATGGATCGAAGCCCTCACTGCCGCAGGTCTTCCTCACGACCCGCCCTTGAAACATTCGCTCGTCTGGAATGGTGATTTTGCCCATGATTTCGAAAATGGCGGCCTCGGATGGCGATGGAACGCATCCGGTGGGCGTGGCGATCGATTTTGACACCGCTCCTCCTTCGCGGGGGTCCGCTCGGTGCGGCTGGATTTCGGCGGTGGCAGCAATCTGGAAATCATCGAGCCGATGCAGTATCGTGGCCGTCGAACCGAACCGGAAATATCACTTCCACGCGTACATGGAGACCGAAGGGATCACCACTGAAAGCGGCATGCGTTTTTCGATTAACCGACCCGAATCACAACAATGCGGTGAGCCTGTTGACCGAAAATTTCACTGGCTCCCACAAATGGACCGCCTATGGATTTGGACCTGACGACCGGACCGGATACGCATTTCCTGCTGGTGCATCTGTACCGCACGGCCAGCCGTCTGTTTGAAAATAAACTGAGCGGCACGGTCTGGCTCGCCGACGTTACGCTGGTTCCCGCAGAATCCGAGCCGGAGAACGCTACTCGATGAAGTTCATTCGCGCCGGACTCTTGTTCCTGTTCGCATTTGCGGTGCTGGCATTCGGTTCGGTGGAAGTCTGGTCGGAATCGCTTCTGGAAATTGGAGCCGGCATTTTATTTATTGGTTGGGCGGCGATCGTTTTTCTGGATCCTGGCGTGAAGATCGAGTGGAACCGTTTGAATTGGCCGCTCGCCGGGATTTCTCGCGATCGGCCTGCATGCAACTGGCATTGCACGTCACGCCCTATCCCTTCTTGACTCAAGTGGAATTACTTAAACTGGCGGCGTACTTGCAATCTTTTTTCTCTCCACCCAGGCCTTTCGTGAGCGGCGCGATCTCAATAATCTCGCGTGGTTTCTGATCGTTCTTTGCTTTTCTGTTTCGCTGCTGGGCATCGTCCAGCACTTCACCTCCGACGCGAAGATCTACGGATTCCGGCGCGCTCACCGAGGGCGGCGATCCCTTCGGCCCGTTCGTAAACCGAAATCATTTTGCCGGTTTCGTGGAGCTCACTCTTCCCGGCCGGCTTGGCTCTGTATGATTTTCCGCGGGCTTCGCCGCGATATGTTTCCGCTGGCCGGGTCTGCTGACGATCGTTCCAATCGGCGCCATGATGCTTTCCGGCTCGCGCGGAGGAATCGTAAGTTTCGCGTTTGAAGTCGCGGTTCTGGCGATGCTGGCGCGCTCTCGTAAGGCGCCCGCAGCGTCCGCGGCTAGCGGCTTTGGCACTTGTGGGATTCGCTGCGCTGGCTTTGGTTGTGTGGCTGGGCGCTGGGAAGGCGATCGAGCGACTTTTCCGATCTGTCATCCGGGGGAAGTGACCGCTTTCCCGTCGCGCCACCATGGTTCGCGGCGCAGCCCATATGTTTTTCGATCATCCAATCGTCGGTACGGGAGTGGGATCGCTCGTCGCGGTGTACCCGCGATACGAAACGTTTTATGACGGCAAGATCGTGGACCATGTGCACAACGATTACATGGAGTTGCTTGCCGAAACAGGGATTTTGGGGTGCGCTGTGCGGCCTCGCATTTCTCTGGATACTGTTTCGCGACGCGCGAAGATGCTTCGCAGCAGAACAGGGCCATTTCTCGCGCGCGATTCACGCCGGAGCTATAGCCGCACTATGCGGGCTACTGCTGCACAGCCTGGTGGACTTCAATCTGCACATCCCTTCCAACGCCTTGTTATTTCTGCTGCAGGCCCACCTGGCTACCACTACGCCGTTGCCCTCCGAAGTAGCCTCCACGCGTCGCCGGAACGAGGTCGGGAGCACGAATCCGCCAGCGGAGAGCGCGCCTGCGGACTCGTAAATAGTCAACTGCCATCTACGGAAGGCTGCTCGCCTCCAAGCGCTGAAAACAGGCGCCGTTAGAAAGACTTAATCGGATTCGGTCGTCATTAGTGCGCTGTCATAATGGTCTTCGCTGGTTGACAGCGGCACGCACGCTAGGGGATAGTCTTTCTGGGGTTTTCTATAGCTATGATATCGACCGTCCGATCCATTTCGGACTGGCTCCGAGCGAAGCTTGTCTTTTTAGTTCGCAGTACTTCTGTTGTGTAGCACCTTGCCGCGGCTTGCGCGCCAGCAACAAGACCGAGACTCCGCAGCAGCAGACTCAGCAACAGACGAACCAAAAAATTCAGGAGCTCGCGGCGCTCGCCTCGACGCGGCCGCACGACGTGCCGGTCGGAACAGGCGATCTGCTGCACATCGATGTTTTCGACGTCGCCGGAACTTTCCCGCGACGTTCGGGTTAGCGATGCTGGGAGACATCAGTATCCCTTGATCCCGGGAAAGATTCAGGCGGCCGGGACTGACGCCCTTCCAGCTCGAAGAAAAAATGGAACAGCTCTTGGTTGAAAACGGCTTGGTCACTCATCCGCAGGTCTCCGTTTTCGTTAAAGAGCAAACCAGCCAGCCTGTATCCGTTGTCGGCGCGGTCGCGAGGCCCATGGTTTACCAGATCGTTCGACCCACGACGTTGCTCGAATTGCTCGCCAACGCTGGCGGAATTACCGACGAAGCAGGAAGCGTGGTACTGGTCTACCCGCGCCACTGGACTGCCAGCGGCGAGGACTGTCTCGGATTCCGCGGCCGAGCAAACCTGCGCAGGATTCTCAGACGATCACCATTCGCTTGCAGGATCTGTTGGAATCTGGCGATCCGTCTTTCAATATTCAAGTCTACGGGGGCGACGTCGTCTCCGTCCCGCGAGCCGGCATCGTATATGTGATGGGCGCCGGAATCACGCAGCCCGGCGGCTATGTTCTGCAGAGCCACGGGGAACAAATCAGCGTACTGAAAGCGGTTGCGTTGGCTCATGGGACTACCGGATTTGCAAAGGCTGATGACGCCGTCATCATGCGCAACAATCCTGCTCACAGGCCAGAGAGATGTGATTCCGGTGCACATCAAGCAAATCGAACATCGCAAGGCGGAGGATGTCGCCATGAAATCAAATGACATACTGTACATACCGGATAGCGTCGGCAGGAAGGTACTGGCGCGAGGCGCCGAGGCGGCCATCGGGATAACGACGTCCGTCGTCATCTATCGGGCCGCGTATTGATCAGCGATAACTAGTTCGCTCAGGTAAATCGGCCCCGCGAAGGTACCTGCAAAGGTGAAGGGATAAATGGAAGAACCATCGCGAATCGTTCCCAGCGTTCGTGACCGCAAGCCCGGGGACGCATTGACGGTGATTCCCGCGCCTTCCGTCCTGCCTTGGGACCAGGTGCCGCGCGAGCCGCACCTGCTCGATTACCTGATCATTCTCCGCAAGCATCAGTGGCTGATCATTGCTTTCTTACTGACCGTCGTCACAGTGGTCACCATTGCTTCTTTCAAAATGAAGCCGGAATACCAAGCGGCGGCGCGCGTGGAGGTAGACAAAGAAGCGCAAACCATGCGCAGCCTTTCCCGGATTCCAATGCCTTACGGCGAATATGAAGACTCCGAAAATTACATCGAAACGCAAACCAAGATCTTGCAGAGCGAGACCCTCGCGCTGATGACCATCAAGTCGATGGACCTCGGCCGCTATCCTGAATTTGGCGGCACGCCCAACTCCATCGCCTGGCAGCACGCCGGTCTCTCGCTCCAGCGCAGCCCGCGATTCTGGGCGCTTTTCTGGGGCGCTTGAGCGTCAAGCGCGTTCCCAATAGCCGCTTGATTGAAGTGCAATTCGAGGCCGAAGATCCGCAGCTGGCCGCGCAGATCGTCAATACGCACCTGCAAAATTACGTCGAAGAGAATTTCCGAAGCAAGTACGACGCTACCATCCAAGCCTCCAACTGGCTTTCGGGCGGAACTGGAAGAACTCCGCATCAAGGTCGAGAAATCGGAAGATGCCCGCATCGCCTACGAGCGCGAAAATCAGATTTGGCAGATTGACGAAAAACAGGACATCACCACTCAGAAGCTTGCGGACCTGAGCAAAGCCGTAACCGACGCACAAACGGACGTCGCTCAGAAAGAAGCCCTCTACCGCATGGCTGTCTCCGGAAACGTCGACGCGCTTCCCGCGGCACGTAGCAACGACGTAATCGTCAATTTGCTGACCCGAAAGTCGGCCCTCGAAGAGCAATATGCGGAAGCTCTGGACCAGTACGGGCCGAATTTCCCTAAGGTGCTGCGCATCGCCGCTCAGCAGAAAGAAGTGAACGACGATCTGGCCACAGCGCGAAAGACCATGATCGAAAGCGTGGAGGAGGAATTTACAATACCGCGCGCACCCATGCCGAACTCCTGCAAGAAGCGCTGGACAAACAAAAGGTCGAGGCCAACGATCTTGCCGAAAAGCTCGTCCAGTACCACATTCTGCAGCACGATGCCGAATCGAATAAGCAGCTATACGATGGGCTTCTGCAAAAGCTCAAGGAAGCGGGTATCACTGCCGGTCTGCGTTCCAGCAACATTCGCGTGGTGGATCCGGCCTCGGCTCCCACCACCCCCTCGCGGCCGCAGAAAGCTCGTAACATTACGCTCGCATTTCTGGTCGGTCTGGTTGGTGGCGTGGGCCTCGCGCTGTTCCGCGAATATCTGGACAACACCGTAAAATCGCCCGACGACATCGAATCGCTCACCGGGCTTCCTTCTCTCGCGGTCGTGCCGTCTTTGCCGGGTTTGAACGCGACGCCGAGCCGGTTCTCGCGGCTCGCTCGCGAAGCCGCTCCGCAATCAGCCACCGGTCCGCGCGTCGAACTGCTGTCCTACGTTCAGCCGAAATCCCAAATTTCCGAGGCATTCCGCGCGCTGCGCACCTCGCTGCTGCTTTCGCAGGCGGATCATCCACCGCAGGTCATCCTGGTCACGAGCGCCTTGCCGCGCGAGGGAAAAACCACCGCTGCGGTGAACCTCGCCGTAACACTCGCGCAACTCGGCGACCGCACCCTGTTGATGGACTCAGACTTGCGCAAACCCGGCATCCGCCGCGCACTGAACCTGACCATCGGCAAAGAAGTCGGCTTGAGTTCCTACTTGGCCGGCGTTTCCACACTGGATGAAGTCACGGTGCCGCATCCAACCATCAATAATCTTGTCGCTCTCACCACCGGACCGGTGCCGCCCAGTCCCGCCGACTTGCTTTCGTCGCACCGCATGCGCGAAGCGATCGTCGAACTGCGTCACCGCTTCAAATTTATCGTAATTGACTCGCCCCCGGTCATGGCGGCCACCGACCCTGTGATTTTGTCCGCGCTGACGGACGGAGTTTTGCTGGTCGTACGCAGCGGGGAAACGCCCAAGGAAGCCTTTACGCGCACGCGCGATTTGCTTGCCGCGGTGAAGTGCCGGCTGCTCGGCGTCGTTCTGAACGCCGTCGATTCCAGTGCGCCGGATTATTATTATTCATACCGCTACTACCCGTACGCGTATGGCTATGGGTATGGCGAAGATGCAGGAAAGAAGAGCCCGAGATTTTCATCCGGGTCCGAAGATACTCACGGGCCATCTACGTAAGAGGTGCAATCATGCGTTGCCTTATAACCGGCGGTGCCGGATTCATCGGCTCTCATTTATCGGAAGCGTTGCTCGCGCAGGGCGAGGAAGTATTTGTTCTGGACGATCTTTCCACCGGCAGCGTGGAAAATATCCGCCACCTCAAATCCAATCATCGTTTTCACTACATCTTCGATTCGATCATGAACAAGCACTTGCTGGCCGAACTGGTGGATGAATCGGACGCGATATTCCATCTCGCCGCGGCCGTCGGCGTGCGCCTGATTGTCGAAAGTCCGGTGCGCACCATCGCCACCAACGTGCACGGCACGCAAAATGTGCTGGATGCCGCTTCCAAGAAAAAGAAACTCGTTTTCGCCGCCTCCACTTCCGAGGTCTATGGCAAGAGCGACAAAGTTCCGTTCCACGAAGACGCCGACCTCGTCCTGGGTCCCACCACCAAGGGACGCTGGAGCTATGCTGCGTCCAAAGCTCTCGATGAATTTTTGGCGCTTTCCTACTGGAAAGAGAAAAAGCTTCCGGTGATAATCGCGCGCTTCTTCAACACCGTCGGCCCGCGGCAAACCGGCCGTTACGGCATGGTGCTTCCGAACTTCGTCCGTCAGGCACTGGCGGATGAGCCCATCACGGTGTACGGCACCGGCCAGCAATCACGCTGTTTCTGTGACGTGCGCGATTGCGTCCAAGCCGTGCTGCGATTGATCGCCAATGAAAAAGCGATCGGCGAAGTCGTCAATATCGGCAGCACCGAGGAAGTCACGATTCAAGATCTCGCGCATCGCGTGAAGCAGCGCACCAAGAGCAATTCGCCGATTACGCACGTTCCCTACGATCAAGCGTACGAACCGGGCTTCGAAGACATGCCCCGGCGCGTCCCAGCGCTCGGAAAACTCGAAGGCCTCACGGGATTCCGGCCGGCCACTTCGCTCGACGACATCGTGGACGGCGTCGTCGCTTATTTTCGCGAAAGACAGGAAGCCGGCATGGCGAAGACGGTCACCGCTGCCGGCGCCGGCAGCCGCACGGTGGCGGGGTTGTCCGCAGATTGAGACTTCGCGATTCGCTGGATCGTTTCGTCCCCGGTAGCTACGTGCGCAATACGATGTGTCTCGCCGTCGAATGACGGCCAAGGGGGCCTCTAAATTGTCTTCCAAAATTCGCGTGGGCCTGATTGGCTATGGCTATTGGGGCCCCAACTACGCCCGCGTGTTAAGCGATCTGCCGGACGTGAGCCTCGCATTCGTTTGTGATGCTCGCGAAGAGCAGTTGCGCCGCGCGGCCGCCCGCTTTCCCCAGCTCCCGTTATCGCAGGACCTCTCGGAAGCCCTGCGGCGCGAAGACGCCGATGCCGTCATCATCTCCACCCCCGCCTCCACGCACTACGAACTCGCGCGCCTTGCACTCGAGTCCGGGCGTCACGTGATCGTCGAGAAACCGCTCGCTCTGGAAATCGAACATTGCGAGCACCTCGGCGAGCTTGCCGATAAAAAAGGCCTCGTCCTCATGGTGGCGCACACGTTCCTCTACAATTCCGGAATTCAAAAGTTGCGCGAATTCGTCAAGTCCCCCGATTTCGGACGCGTCTATTACCTGCATGCCACGCGCACGAATCTCGGTCCAATACGTCGCCGACGTCAACGCCGTGTGGGATTTGGCCCCGCACGATATTTCCATCTTTAACTTCTTGCTCGATGAACAGCCGCAGTGGGCCAGCGCCATCGGCTCGCGCGCTCTGGGAAATACACGCGAGGATGTCGCCTTCATCACCCTCGGCTACGCGAACGACGTCATCGGCAATATTCACGTAAGCTGGGCGGACCCCAACAAGGTCCGCGAAGTCGTAGTCGTCGGCAGCCGTCAGCGCCTGGTTTTCGACGATCTCAATAGCCTTGAGCGCGTGCGCATCTATGAAAAGGGCGTCTCCGTCGGCGAGACGCATGCCGGCTCGTTCGGCGAGTTCAAGCTATTGATGCGGGACGGCGATATCGTCAGCCCCAAGATCGAATTGACCGAGCCTCTAAAAACTCAGCTTACCGACTTCGTCGAATCCGTTCGTGGGCATCGCCAGCCGCTTTCCGACGCGCTCAGCGGCACTCATGTCGTCCAGGCTTTGAAAGCGATTGACGCCTCCATGCGCGAGCGAGGAAAGGCCGTGGAGGTGGCAAAGTGCAAAGTTGCGTCCCGGTCGAACTAGGCAAGGATTGTTCGATCGATGCCGGCGTGATTTTGGGCTATCCTCCGGGCCGCGCCATCCAGCGCACACCGCGTCCGCATCGGCGATCGCGCGCAAATTCGCTCCGGAAGCGTGATCTATGCCTCGGTCGAAATCGGCAACAGTTTCGAGACCGGTCACAACGTCATCATCCGCGAAGGCAATCGCATCGGCGACGATTGCGCCATATGGAACGGCACCACCATTGATTACGACTGCGTGCTAGGCAATCGCGTCCGCATCCATTGCAATAGTTACGTCTGCCAGTACACCACCATCGAAGACGACGTCTTCCTCGCGCCCGGCGTGATGCTCGCAAACGATCCGCACCCACTCTGTACCAAATGCATGCAGGGGCCCACGATCAAATCCGGGGCGAAGATCGGCATCAATTCCACGGTCCTGCCTCATGTGATCATCGGCGAAAACGCCCTGGTAGGCGCCGGCAGCGTCGTGATTGCGGATGTCCCGGCTCGCGCAGTCGTCGTTGGCTCGCCCGCCCGCGTCATCTCCGACGTGGACGATCTGAAATGCGCGTTTGACATTGTGAAGCCCTACGAAAACGGCCTGGATGTTCGCCGCCGCCCTGAATGGAAGTCCGTCGCGCCCCTCCCTCGGCCGGTGGTCCGTCCGGATCGAGCCTGATGGAATGAAAATTCTCGCCGCCGCTTTTGCCTATAACGAAGGCGACAAGATCCGCCGCACCATCACTCGCCATCCGCAAACGCGCAATTACGATCTGCTGGTGATGGATGACGGCTCGACCGACGGCATGCTCGAATCCCTGCCCAAGGACGGTTGGCTGCATCTCCGCAACGAGAAAAATCACGGCATTGGCTCGGCAATGAAGCGCGTTTTTCAGTATGCGCTCGACAACAATTACGACGTCCTGGTAATCCAAGCGGGAAACGACAAAGACGATCCCAACGAAATTCCGCGCCTGCTTGAACCGATTTCATCCGGCCGCGCGGATTTCGTGCAAGGCTCGCGTTTCCTTCCCGGCGGAGGCTACGGCAATACGCCCACCTACCGCGTGCTGGCCACGCGTTTCGTCCATCCGTTGATGTTCTCGATGTTTGTGGGAAAATATGTCACCGAAACCACCAACGGCTTTCGCGCCTTCCGCACCGAGATCCTGCGGGACCAGCGTATCGATTGGCGGCAGGAGTGGCTGGATAAATATGAACTAGAACCATATCTTCTCTATAATACGATTCGGCTCGGATATCGCCATTGCGAGGTGCCGGTCACCAAGGTGTACCCGCCTCGCCAGCAGGGCTATACGAAAATGAAACCGATCACCGGCTGGTGGAGCATCCTGCGGCCGGTGGTATACCTGGGACTGGGCTTAAAAAAATGACGGCTACAGCGAAAATTCCGTTCGTGGACTTGCAGGCGCAGTATCAGACCATCGCTCCGGAGATCAATGCCGCCATTCAGGGCGTTCTCGATCGCAGCGATTATATTTTGGGCGATGAAGTCCGCCTGTTCGAAGAGGACTTCGCGAAATATATCGGCACCACGCATGCCCTCAGCGTCGGCTCCGGCCTCGACGCCCTCGAAATTGCCCTGCGCGCCTACGGCATTGGTACCGGCGATGAGGTAATCACCGCGGCGAACACCTTCATCGCCACGGTGCTGGCTATCATCGCCGTCGGCGCGAAACCGGTGCTGGTGGAAATGGACCCGGCCACCTACAACATTGATCCCGCCGCTATCGAAGCAGCCATCACTTCGCGAACTCGCGGAATCATGCCCGTGCATCTCTACGGCCAGCCCGCGGACATGGAACCGATCCTGGCCATCGCCCGGAAACACAACCTGCTGGTGATTGAAGACGCCGCGCAAGCCCACGGAGCGAAATACTCTGGCAAGCCCGCCGGTTCATGGGGACATGCGGCTGCGTTCAGCTTTTATCCCGGCAAAAATCTCGGCGCCTACGGCGACGGCGGCATCATCACCACCAACGACGTGGCGATCGCCGAAAAAATTCGTTATCTGCGCAACTACGGCCAGAAGGTCAAATATGAGCACGTCATCGCCGGCACCAATTCGCGACTCGATACCATCCAGGCGGCGATTTTGCGCGTAAAGCTGCGGTACCTCGATCGCTGGAATGCGCTGCGCAATGAGCACGCCGCCGCATATAGCGCCGCGCTCGCCGACGGCCCCTTCGTGCTGCCCAAAATAGCCGCGAATCGCAGCCATATTTTCCATTTGTACGTCGTGCAGACCGAAAATCGCGCCGCCATCCAGGAATCTTGAATCAGCGCGGCATTGCTACCGGAATTCATTACCCGATTCCGATTCACCTTCAGGAAGCGTGCAAGGATCTGGGCTACCGCCGCGGCGATTTTCCGTCACGGAGCAGGCGGCCGGCCGCATTCTGTCGCTTCCTATGTATCCGGAACTGATGCCGCAGCAGCGAACCGCCGTTACAGACGCATTGCTGCAATCGGCGCGCGGCGCGGCGAGCC
>CAWIAM010000015.1:0-134446 GCA_963834215.1 uncultured Acidobacteriota bacterium
ATTGCGCCTCGATTTCTGAGAAGTCGCTCGCTAGGGCCAGACCAGTCGGAGCGCTGCTCCGGCTAGGTTTTGACCCACTGCAGCCAAACAGAAGATACTCCCGCCGGAGAGTGGTTGAATCAATGCACTGGATGGTGTTGAAAGCGCGATGACTGTAATAGGCGCGCTCGCGTCTTTTTCGCGAACTAGGCGAGATGAGTCCTCACAAACGCCGTTGTGGTGACCGGAGGGATTGCTCACTATAAGCCGACTTCTCGTTACCTAATCGCTAAAACTCTATATCCGGCCCACAAAGCCCAGTAATTAAGTTGGGGCCCCGGGTTGCGTCTCTTTCAGGAACTTACCCGCATAGAAGATTCCGTAGTCCGCCTCGAGCCGGGACGACCGGGCGATCTACTTGCCATCGCACCTCTGCCCCAGGCCTCTGGCCCACGAACCGCGCCTTGCTATCTCCAGCCGCTCTGAGGAGAGTTCCCGGCACGTTATACACACCGTCCAGAAGGCTCTGTCGCCAATAGAAAACCCAGTCTGTCGAGAGCGTCACCCCGTGGCCCCGCATGCTGCTGACAGATAGAGCTCTGGACGAAACGAGACTCAAAAAACCGCCCCACACTGCTTTTTACTGTCCCGGCGTGTCTCAGGCGACGCCTTTCGGGTTTCCTGTCGTTTTTCAAATTCACGCAGGGTAGTGGGTTTAGCGGTTTAGCTCACTGCGGAACGGCATGCTCAATAATTGTGTATTCGGTACGGATCGGGCCGCCGCAACCGAAGATTCTCTTGTTTCAGTAATTTCTACGAACCCTGCAACCGTCCGAATTTGTACGCCGTGATAATTCCCGGGTTGCGAATCGTCCCACCCTCGGTAAAGGACTCTCCCAATCCACGTGCCTCGTCTCTGGAAACGGAAAGACGACAGGGCTTGCCCTCAGCATACTTGCCATGTATTATTGAGTATGAACTCAGTTATAGAAAAGCTCAGTGGCGCGTCCTAAAAGCGAAGACAAACGGAATGCGATCCTAGACGCCGCGACCCGCCTATTTGCGGAGCGCGGTCTCACTGCTGCCCCAACATCAGAGATATCAAAACAAGCTGGCGTCGCCGAGGGAACTCTGTTTACGTACTTCAGAACTAAGGATGATTTGATCAATGCCCTTTACCGGGAGATCAAGCTGGAACTCGCAGACGCCATGATGTCGGATTTCCCTCGGAAGAAGAATGTTCGTACCAGGCTGCGACATGTTTGGGATCGTTACGTGAAGTGGGGCATTGCAAATCCTAAGCAGCGCAAGGTGCTCGCGCAACTACAGGTGTCAGAGGTACTCACCAAAGAGTCTAGAGACGCCGGTAGCGCGCCGTTCGTCGAATTCCAAACCATGATTCGTGACGCGATTGAGCAGCGTCTCTTTCGGAACGATCTCCCGGTGGAACTTATCTCGAAGTCGTTAGCAGCCTTGGTAGAGGCGACGATAGACCTTACGGTGTCGAACCGATCCAAGGCGAAACAATACCGGGATAGGGGTTTTCAAATGTTTTGGTCCGGCGTAACCAAGTAACGAGTCCTTGCATCTAGTAAATGAGTGAGTAATCACACTAGACTCACTCGCGCGTCCAACTGGCCGAGTCTAAGCGCACATAGTCTATCTAAGAAGCAGAACGGAGGATTTTCATGTCTAAGGTCTGGTTGATTACGGGAAGCGGAAACGGGTTGGGGCGGGACATCGCCGAGGCGGCCCTGGCCGCAGGGGACAACGTAGTAGCCGGAGCGCGTCGCACGGAAGAACTGGCACCCCTGGTGGCGCAGCACGGCGAGCGGGTGAAGCCCGTGAAACTGGAGGTGCGCGACGAAGCCGCCGCAAAAGCCGCCGTGCAGCTGGCGGTGGACGGCTTCGGGCGTCTGGACGTGCTGGTCAACAATGCTGGTTACGGGCAGATTGCGCCGTTCGAGCAAATGACTGCGGAGGACTTCCAGGCGATTGTGGACACCTGCTTTTACGGAGTGGTGTCACGACTCGCGCCGCCATACCTGTGATGCGCAAGCAGAAGAGAGGTCACATCTTTCAGGTGTCTTCGGTCGGCGGTCGCCTCGGGGTTCCCGGCAACACGCCGTATCACGCGGCCAAGTGGGCTGTCGGCGGTTTTAGCGACTCGCTGGCGATGGAAGTCGCACCGTTCGGGTCAAGGTCTGCATCCTGGAGCCGGGAGGCATTCGAACCAATTGGGCACGGCGCGCTGGTCAGAATGCCGGACCTGCTGCCGGAATACGAAGCCTCGGTAGGTCCGATGCTCAAGATTTTGCGGAGTCTCGAAGGGCGTGCGGAAGGCGATTCGTTTCCGAAAGCGGAACTTATTGAGTCGTCGGGAGATAAGGCGCGAGAGAAACGACCGCTGCTCAAACTGCCAAAGTGGCACTGCCATATTTGCGGTAACGTGCTGGTTTTGTGGCACCGATTGTGCCAGGTGAAGCATCACATGGGGCAATCCACAATTACTTTCCCGGTGCACAGACCATGAGCAGCGGTTCCGAAATCCTCGCAGTTCGATTGCCTGAGACGCGCTACGAAACCCTCATTCGCGTATCGAATACGATCGGAACGCATCGAGATCCAAAGGAGCTGTTTGGTGCGTTGGTGAGGGAGTTGCACCGAGTCGTTCGGTTTGATTATATCGGCGTGTCCATTCGCGACGAGAAGTCGAGTACGTTTCACCGCCACGCTGTTGACGCGGAGACGGAAGCTGCTATTCCCCCGGACCCCGAAGTGGCCATCGAGGAATCCGATGCCTGGTGGGTCTATCAGAACCAAGCGCCTTTGATCACTTCGCTCGAAGCCCATGATGCTCGGTTTTCCAAATTTCAAGAGGTTTCGAAGAAATATGGAGTCTGCTGTGTGTGCACTCTCCCGTTAACCACAGCCCACAGCAAGGTCGGAACGCTCACCTTTGCCAGTAAACCTCCGGACATCAATACCGCCGAAGAAGTTCACTTTCTTGGTGGTGGCTGAACAGATCGCTCTCGCTTTCGATAATGCGCTGCACTTTGATGCAGCGCAGGCCTCACAGCACCAGTTGATGAAGAAGACCGAGCGCGTTGGACTTCTCCTTGAATTGACCAATCACGTGGTTTCCAATCTTGATTTCCGAGATCTTCTCCGAGCCGTAGTGGCAAGCACGCGCCGGGTTATGGGCTGCGATGGCGTCGGCATTACTCTTCCCGACAGCGACAACATACATTTGCGGATCTACGCTTTGGATCGTGCCTTCAGCGACGAATCACGCCAAGAGGAGAGCCTTGTCCCCATTGACGAAGATGTCGCGGGCACGGTCTTTCGCACCGGCAAACTTTGGTGCGGCAGCGTCCAGGAGGCCAGGCGGCTAAAAATGAAGGACACCGCACAAGCCGAAGTGGGAACAGTCTGCGTCCTTCCTCTTGTTAGCCGAGGCCGCGTGCTGGGCACATTCGGCGTGGTGAAATATCAGGACAACGCATTCACGGGCGATATAGAATTTCTGACCCAAATCGCAAACCACGTTGCCATTGCTGTGGAGAATGCATGTGCCTTTGGGCAGATTCAAGAGCTCAAAGACCAGCTCTCCAAAGAGAAATTGTATTTGGAAGATGAAATCCGCAGCGAAATGAATTTTGCCCAAACCATTGGAAGCAGCGCTCCTCTACGCAGGGTACTCAAACGAGTGGAAACGGTAGCGCCGACCGATTCGACTGTGCTGATTTACGGAGAAACCGGCACGGGAAAGGAATTGATCGCGCGAGCCATTCATGATCTGAGCCCGCGGCGCTCGAAGGCATTCGTCAAGCTGAATTGTGCGGCAATCCCGACGGGCTTACTGGAAAGCGAGCTCTTCGGCCACGAGAAAGGCGCATTTACAGGAGCGATTGCGCAACGCATTGGCCGTTTCGAAGTGGCCAATGGCGGAACCATTTTTCTGGATGAAATCGGAGAAATTCCTCTCGAATTGCAGACGAAGTTGCTCCGCGTGCTGCAAGAGCGGGAGTTCGAGCGGCTGGGAAGCTCGCACACCCTTCGGACAGATGCGCGTCTGATTGCCGCGACGAACTGCGATTTAGAAGCGATGGTAGGGGGAGCAGAAGGTTTCGATCAGACCTGTTTTCCGTTTCAATGTGTTCCCCGTCGCACGTTCCGCCCTTGCGACAGCGCGAAGGGGATATTCCGTTCCTGGTGCGGCACTTCGCCGCAGCAGTTCTCCGGACGGATGAACAAGGTGATAGAAACGATTCCATCAGCGACGATGGATGCCCTGCGCCGATATCATTGGCCTGGAAACGTACGAGAACTCCAGAATGTAATCGAGCGCGCCGTAATTATTTCGGCCGGCTCCGTTCTGGACCTCGATGTAGCTGATCTGACAATTTCCCAAGGCCACCCATCCTGTAGAAAGACCCGCCGCTCCGAAGTCCCCGATAACCGCGGCACTTCATGAGGTTTTGGAGCAATCTAAACGCCAGCAATCTCGAAGCCTTCAAGGAGTGCAACTGGGCCGTGGCGGGCCCCCATGGGGCAGCCGCGCGTCTTGGAATGAAGCGCTCCACCCTTCAGCAGCGAGTTCGCAAGCTCGGAATCGCGCGCCGCTCTGCCTGACCGGGCCCCGCTCGGTCTTTCATTCAACCGTTATTCCAGAATGCCTTCCCTGCTGTGCAGCTTTCTTTCTCGGGTGCTCCGAAACGGGCAGACCTGCCACCGGTAGGGCAGCTGCCAACGGTGGCAGCGCGATCTAGAGAATGCTCTTTCGACTCGCCATCCCAGTACAAATCAATAGGTTCCGCAACTTTCGGAACCCCCGCGCTTTGGTCCCGATGATGCATTTCGCATGAGCATGCGTGGTTCGAGATGCGCCTGATGCTAAGCCTGAATGGGCTATCAGAATCCCAATTGTAGCTCTCCGCGTTCGCGAACCACGCCCCCTCGTGAGCGGTTGGGGAGTGGTCAAACCGGTCGGTGCACAAAGGCCCCCGCCACTGGGTGAAGAAAGTGAGTCACTCCAATGCTGCGCATCACGATCGCCGAGACGGCCACAGAACAAAGGTGGACCCTCGAAGGTCGTTTCGTGCAACCGTGGGTCGGCGAACTGAGGACGTGCTGGAAAAAAAGGAACCGTGCACAGAATGGACGAGCATGCACTGTCGATCTCAGAGAAGTCACGTTCATCGACAACGGTGGGCTCCGGCTTCTGCGAACCATGTCAAAGGACGGCACGCACTTTATCGCCACGGGTATCTATACAAAGCGTGTCTTTGAACGTCTGACCCGCCAGCGTAAGAGATGGTGCATTCCGCACTCACTTAGAAGACTCGGTGCGGAAAGAGAACAAGCGCGGCTGCCGCGGCTAGGTGCTCAGCGTGAGCAATCCAACGAGTTCGCGAATCGGGCCCCTGCGAACACGCTGGACTGATTCGCGCTTGGAAATCGAAGCTCGGATGCCAAGTGAAGTCAAAGCCATCTCGCCGCTGGTGGATCAATTGATTCGTTTAATCAAAGAATCGCGCTGCGTTTCCGGCGGGGAGCTTTCCGTTGAGATCGCTCTTCGTGAGGCCCTCAATAATGCGGTGCTGCACGGAAACCGTCTGGATCCCGGCAAGTCGGTTCGCGTTTATTGCCGGTGCGAATTGGGCAAAGAAGTTTTTGTAAGTAGTCAAGGATCAGGGGAGAGGGTTTGACCCGGACGCGATTCCCAATCCCTTGGCCACCGAAAATCTCGGCGCCGAGAATGGGCGAGGGATCTTGCTAATGAGATCGCAAATGGATGAGGTTTTCTTTGAATGCGAGGGCAGCGAGGTCCATATGCGAAAGAGATGCACCCAATGAGCCGAACAGGAATCCTCGGCGAAGCAATGAATCCGACCGGCATCGTCTTGCTGATACCGCTAGCTCCCCTGCGTCAGACATCCGCAAATAGTTGCGTGCAACGCCGACGCGCGAGAGGGAAACGTGCTGAGGATCATCATCACCGAAACCGCCACGGAAATACGATGGGTTTTGCAAGGCCGCCTTTTTTGGACCCCAGGTTACCGAGGTAAAGGGAAATTGGGAGACGGCAAACCGCCTTCGCAAGGGCCGCGCGTGCGTCGTGGACCTCGAAGGACTCACGTTCATAGACAATCGTGGGAGAAGGTTGCTGCGCGCCATGTCAAGAGACGGCGCGCAATTCATAGCGAGCGGCCTGAATAACAGGCACTTGATCGAGGAACTGAAAATCAGCAGCAAGCGCGGGCTGTCCGGGATGATCTCCTCGGTTTTGCGGCTCTCAGAGAGATCAAACTCCGAACAAAGAGCAGCAAACCGGCGCCTCAACAGAACTGAATTCAAGCTGGCGAAAATGTCCATCTCGAAATATTACGCGCGATCTTCCGCAGAAGAAGGATCAATACGATGCCAACCGATATTTTAGACAGCCTTGATGACAGTGCAGCGGCAATCGCTCCCCTAACGATTGTAGCGGAGGCGAAGGACACGGCCCTAGTTGCTGCCGCCAAGAGCGGAAGCACCGGTGCTTTCGACATTCTGGTCAAGCGCCACACGCGGAAATTTCTGCGGGTTGCACAGCGCCGGAACCGTAATCGCGAGGACGCCCAAGATGTCGTTCAGAAGAGTTTTCAAAAAGCATTCGTTCACGTGAGCAAGTTTGAAGAACGAGCGTCATTTTCACTTGGTTGACGCGAATCGTGATCAACGAAGCTGCCATGTGCCTGAGAAAGAACCGACGCGCGAGAGTCGTGCCAATCGACGAGTTGGGCCCGCACGAAGAACCAGCACCTGCGTTGCAAATTCCCGATTTGTCCCCGAGTCCCGAACAGGCTTATCCACGGCACGAAACCGAGCGAATTCTTTCGTTTGGCATCCGTCAGCTTTCACCAGGATTGCGGGCGGTGATTCAGCTTTACTACCTCGACGAGCGATCTCTCACGGAGACCGCTCAAGTGATGGGTCTGTCCGTCGAAGCCGTGAAGTCACGAGTCCTGCGTGGACGAAGGCGACTGCGCGAGACGCTCAAGCGCTTTGTCGGGCCAGGCCAGCGATTTGCATACGAGGCGTTCGAAATCAGCACCCATGCAAATGCAGCCTCGCTCTCGCCCGCGGCACGGTTGGGTAGGGCGAATTTCAACGGAGGCGATCATGGTGACAATTCTTCTGGGAGCTGCACTCACCATCTTGGTGTGGTTGTCCCTTGCCGACCCAGGCGGTGGAAACGGATCGAACCGTTTTCGGTGAACCGGGCGTGACGCTGCGATGGGTTCACCCGATCCAACCGCCCGCACAGGACGTCTGGTAGCCGAAAGGAAACCCCCGGCCGGTCTCAAGCCAGCGAACTCGGAAACTCCTGTGATGGCGCCCAACACAGCCTGAGTTAATTCCCGATTTCGACCGGCCGAGCTATTTCAAAGCCTGAAGAGATCGCGTACTTGCGGCGCCTCTGCGCCGCAGGTACTTCAGGTACGAAGAAGCTCCACCCTCCTTTGCCAGCTCATTACCAACTGCAGGGGGAGTTGAGCGATGAACGCTATCGGTACCGACAAGTTGGCTTGTAAAGAAGTAATCCCGGCGCTGAGCATCGGTTCTCGACGGATTGCGGGCAAACCTGGATGTCATTGCGGCCAGAAGTCCGCTTCTGGGAAGTTTGCCGAGGCCGATTGAAGAGACTTTTCCCGTGACGGCGTATCCGGAAACGATCCGCATAGCCTTGGGATAATTGACCTAAGAAGTGTCCGAGCATTCGGTCGTTACCCGAATGCTCGCCTGTCACGAAAATGTCACGGTCGTTGCGGCAATTCGCGATTAACTGCGAAGAAAAGGTAAATAAAGAAGAGAACTTGACTCATCGAGTTTCATCGCAACTTGCTGATCCTCCTCGGAAAGGTCCCGCTCCGGCAAATCGTGGTCAAGTTACTCAAGTTTTTATTAACCGAAGGGTTTCTAGTTCGAATGTAGCCCGGGGAGCCAAATTCTGCTTCTTCTTCAATTAGTTACAGACCGCTTTCGCTCCTTCCGTTTTTTCGCCCGGCCGAACGTCATAAAAACGTAATACTTTCTTTCGGCCATACGCCTTCTTGTTCGACTTCTCAACGGCTTGCCGCACCTGATCCGTCATACCGAGTTGGTAGCGACGCTTAGTTTCGGGGCTCGTGTGCCGCATCGCGCGCTGGACAACAGCGTCGGCTGCGACACCACTCAAACGAGTACAGAAGACATGCCGCAGATTGTAGATTGGAGAATACGGTACGCCGGCGCTTCTGAGCGTGGCCCTCCAAGCTGCCTTGACCGTGGAGATCGGCTGGTCTGGCAGATGCGGGCTCGGGAGCCCTGCTCAGGGAGCCGTAAACTTCGGATGGTGCGAGTGCTGAGCACTCGGCCAGCAGTCGAATACTCGGCTGTCAGGGGAATGTCACGGTATCAGGGGCAATTTGCGATAACTTGCGAGTAAGAGGCATAGCGAAGAGAAGTTGGCTTAGTGAGCTTCGTCGCAACGTCGATTTACACCTGCATAGACGATTCGAAAGCCTGAGAATGGCGGTGCTCTGAGCGGTGCAGGCTGCGGCCCGTGCTGAGAACGGGCCGCAGCTTGGCCGGGAACTAGAACGTCACAGATGCTTTTATTTGAATGATTCGAACGGAAGCATCTCCGCCGAGTCCGGAGCCGAGAATGCTGGTCGGCTCACTGACGGCTGAGGAGATTGATCCGAGCGCTCCGGTCAGATTGGCGTTTGGAAGGCTGAAATTCGGGTGGTTAAACAGGTTGAAGAACTGAAAGGCCAACCCGAATTGCCCCGATTCCCAGTGCGGGATTTTCGTCAGCTTTTGTGCCGTGAAGTCCGTGTTCCAGTAGCCGGGCCCCCGGAAAATGTTGCGCAGTCCGCCGATAAAGTTGGTCTCCGATGTGGACGGGACGAACTGAGCGGCAGTAAGGCAAGGAGTGACGCCGGTTGCCGCGCCTTCTCCGCAACGAGACGTCGGTCCACCAAGGAACTGCGGAAGGACTACACCACCAAAACCCTGGGCAGATAGCAGACCGTCCAGGCCGCCATCGACCACGGAATAAGGAAGCCCGCTGCGGACAAAGATCGTACCGGAAACCTGCCAGCCGTCTACGAGGGGTGCCCAGCCATGTCCCAGCAAAGCGCGACGAATGGGCAATTCCCAAACGTAGCTCGAGCTGAAGTAATGACGGACGTCGTAGTCTGAGGGACCGTAGTTCTGCTGGGTGTTGAATGGGTTTATCGCGGACGTAACGGAAGTCGCGGAGAAGAAGACGTTCGGATTCCCACCATTCGACACGTCGTCAAAGGCGTGGCTGTAGGTGTAGTTGGCCTGCAATACGCCTTTTCCCCAGCCGCCATTGACGTTGTGTTTGAAAGAAAAAGTCACGCCCTCATAGTTCGATATGCCGTTGGTATCCAGAAGACTCACGGTACCGAACCGAGGGTCGAACGGAGCGGCCGGAAGACCAACGAACGAAGGAACGTTCTGGCAGGCGGTTCCAACGGCGCCCGGACTGCAAAATGCATTCACGCCGTTGCGATCCACAAGGTCGTGAATGCTGTGGTTTCCGTTGTAAGCCACGTCGAAGGAACTGTTCTTGCCAATAGCCTGCTGGATTTCCAAGCTCCATTTCTGGAACTGCGCAATCCGCGTCTGTTTGTTGGCGCTGAATAGACTCGGCGGCGAGAAAGCTGGAACATTTGCCTGGATTTGCGCCAACGTTTGGTTGGTTTTAAATCCGGTGATCAAGCCCGCGTTGTTGGCGGCCGCCTGAGTAAATAAGTTGCCGCCGTTGAGGGTTTCGCCGGGAGCGATGTTGCTTCCCGAGACGAAGAACGTGTTGACTCCCGGCGCATTCGAAGCAAAGTTGTCCGTGAAGACGGCGGGAAAAGCGTCGTTGAAAAGTCCGACTCCGCCGCGAATCACAGTGCCGCGCAAGCCGTGCGGCGACCAAGCGAAACCGAACCGCGGTTGCCAGAGAATCGAGCTCAGGCCTTGCAGTTCCTGGTGCAATCCCTGCAAGACATCGGTGCTGTAGGGCGTGTTGACGTTATTGTCGGCCAATAGGAACGGCGCGTTCAGACGGTTAAAGCAATTGGTCTGGCAGACCGGGTTGGACTCGTGCTCGATTCGAAGAGCAAAGGTGAGCGTGAGGTTTGACTTAATTTTCCAATCGTCTTCCCCGTAGAAAGCGAGAGTGTAGAGAGCGATCGGTTGTGACAAAGCTGTGGGGAAGCTTTGCTCCAGCACCGAACTGGTGCCAGTTGCCGGGTCCACACCACCATTGAAGAACGCCGCCACCGAATTGGGCGTCACGAATCCGCTCGTGAATACGCCGAAATCTTGATCGCTTACGTCATAGCGGAGGAACTTGGCGCCCACTTTGATCGTGTGATTCCCCAACGTCTTTGAAAAGTCATCGCCAATCTGATACTGCGTGACGCTTCGCCCCTGGGGGAAGAACGCATCCCCGGCACCGCCGGCGGCAGCCCCGCCGATGTTGAACCACGGAATATTGGCGTTGCCGAAAAATATCGTGGTAGGGAACGCGGCGAGCGTTGCTGCACGGTTCGAATTGTCGAAAACCGCGCTGTACCACTGCCCGGACAGAATGAATTGATTCACCATACTCGAGCCGAACGTGTGTGTTTCATTTAATTGGCCCTGCCATTGCGGCTGGTTGCTGGTGATGTTGAAAAGGGGACTGATCGGGTCCGTGTCGGAGGCTTGATTGCCGTGATCATAGAGAATGCGCAGAAACACGCGATCATTCTGGGTAGCGTTGTAATCTACCCGGCCGGAAAACTGCTGCTCGGTCGTGAGGTTGTTGTCTGCCGCCTGAAAGAACGACGAGCAAGCGACCCCAGGTCCCAACCCCGTGAAGCCGTTGCAGCCCAGGGGATCCGTGGATAAAGGACCGGCGCCCGGCACGGCGTTGGCAGCTCCCTTGGCGTTATTGTAGAGATTAAACAGATTCTGATAGAACTTGACGGTTGCCGAAGTGGCGGGAAAATTGTCGTTGTTCTCTAAGTTGGCAATAGTTGCCGTCTGAAACGCCTGGCTGGGAAACGCGACTGCGGTGCTTACCGGAACCACGACCCGCAGACCCTCCGTGTTGAAAAAGAAGAACAACTTGTCCTTCTTGATGGGGCCCCCGAATGAACCAGCCCACTGATTGGCGTTGCTGAAATTCTTCGGGTCGCCGGCATGATTCAGAAACCAGTCGTTGGCATTGAAAGCGCTGCCATTCCAGTAATAAATCGCGTTGCCGTGAAAATCGTTACTGCCGGATTTTGTGACGTAGTTGACGCTGGCTCCTGCTAGGCTGCCGTATTCTCCCGAGTATCCGCTGCTGACAATAGTGCTCTCTTGAATCTCATTTGCGCCGAGCAGCAGGTTCGTGGCGCCGGAGTTATTCAAGTTGAGGAAAGGATCGTTGTCATCCATTCCGTCAAGAGTGAAAAGGTTCGAGGCGGCGCCGACGCCATGGTCCGAGAAATTGCCCAATCCGCCAGCGGTGTTCATCACCACGCCGGGAGCTGTTTGAACAAAAGCGGTAAGGTCATTGCCGGGATTGGGTATTGCGCTGAGCTGTTGCTGATTAAACGTGGTTGCTACGTTTCCGTTCTCTGTTTGCAGCAGCGGTTCGGCTTCACCGGCGACGGTTACAGTCGTGGATGCAGACCCGATCGTGAGCTGAAAATCTCCAGTGGTAATCTGCCCGAGCGCAACATTCAAAGTCCTTTGAGCTTCCTCGAAGCCTGTGGACGTCACAGACACCGTGTAACTGCTGGGAGTCAACAGTTGGAAATGGTAGACGCCGTCCTTGTTGGCCTCTGTGGTTGCGGTGGTTCCTTTTGAATTATCCTTAAGAGTGACCTTCGCTTTCACCACCGCTGCACCTGAAGGATCACTTATGACGCCGGTGATTTCGCCGGTAGTCTGAGTCTGCGCGCGAAGTTCCTGCCCGTGAAACCCAACCGCAAACAGAAGCGCAACGCCCAGCAACACGCATCTTTTGAGATTCATTGTCTTTCAGCCTCCCTGTGAATTGTGTTTCTCCCGGCATACGACGCCTTGCAGGACAGCACCATCCGTCCCAGATGGCCCTGCGTATGCGCGAGAACCACCCTACTTTCGGCACGTTTGAACGTGTTTGCTCCTACACTCGCGTGGCCATGTCGTAAAATTCCTTCTGTTTGTCACAAAACGATCGCGGTTTGCTCCCTCTCGCACACTAGTGCTACTGTCCAGACTGACGCGTCGCCAGAAAAATTCCAGGAACAGCGCAAGTCATTTCTGGGAGAGGCCGAGGCAGCCTTTATCATCAGCCACGCAAGTTGAAGGCGCCGGTCGAGGCTAATCTCCGCGGTGGCGGCCGATCCGGGTGAGACCCATCTCTTCTGGTTCATTGCTTTTTAGTTCCGGTGCAATGCGGCTCTTCCGGCATGCTCCGTTCGCTGAAGGCCGCGTTGGATTCGGCCACTCGTCTGCGCACTTCCTCGGCCGTTAATCGCGAGAGCGGAATGGCCAATGTTGATTTTGTTTGTCGCGAAATAAACAGGACGATCACTTGCGTTTTTTGGTCGGCCTCCTTCAGCACGCCGATGTATCTGCCGCCTCCGGCCTCGACAATCGAGGAGATTTCGGCTTCGTTCAAAACTGGATCCGCCCTGTTCGAATCTCTTTTCATAATGCGCACTTCCATGGTGCCGGCGCTTCGGATCTCCTGCGTCAACTCCGCCGGCGGCACCCGAAACTCACCGCCGACGGGCTGATGCTTTGCGTGCAAATCCGAGGTTAGTCTCCGGCTACGACGGTGACTTGCTTGGACTTCGCGAGTTCCGTGGAGACCTGCTTGGGGTAGAGAAACTCATGCCCGATTGTCTCGCCGGGATAGAACCAGGAGACGAGTGCCTGAGGCTGTGTGGAGTCATGCGCCGTGAAAGTGAATGCAGACTTGTCCGTCGGGTGCAGACGCTCGGCATTGATTGTTATGACCGTGCCATAAAACACCGTTCGATCCGAGTTGTAGATACGGACTTGGTTATGGTCGGTGGCGTCCTGAGGCAGGATGAACCAGT
This sequence comes from uncultured Acidobacteriota bacterium, assembly GCA_963834215.1. Lineage (GTDB taxonomy): Bacteria > Acidobacteriota > Terriglobia > Acidiferrales > UBA7541 > Palsa-295. The sequence goes on from CAWIAM010000015.1 coordinate 13,092, forward strand.
AAGTTCCCGCGGGTAGGACACGTCCGGGAATCTGAACCGCTTGGCTAAAGGTGACTTGGGTGGCCTGATTTGCTTCATCCGCGCGCACGCCTGGCAGAATCGCCGAGAATGCAAGCAGAAGCACAATGGTGGAAAACTTCCTTGCTGCAGAAAACTTCATAACCGCTCCTTTTTGTCGTATTGCGGCCGGCTGCTGCAACGATTTCTTCCTTGCAGTTTTTCTCTTTATGCCTTCAACTTCGGCCGCACCAGTAAGACGCGTCGATAGCAGCGGGAGAATGTAAAGGGTTTGTCAAATAGTTGTAAGCAAACTTCAGAGGATTAGGAGCAGTGGTTCATCAGACCGAAAGCGTCTGTAGCGGGATTGCACCCCTCAAAGCGGAAGAGCTACTTGTCGCAGCAAGGGGACCCGCGAGTCTCTGAGCGGAAGTTTCTCTGGAACCAGCGCACTTCCACATTCGAATTTGTGCCTGAGATGAAAGTGGGGGAGGCTTTATTACAAGAGGCGCGCGAGCCGGTTTAGAAATCAGCTGCTCCTGATGCCACGTTCGGTATATGGCATCCGACTGCTGCTGTTTATAACTATTATCAAGGCGCCCGATTGGGGGGCGAGGTGCTGCACGTGCCCCGAATTATCTACCGCCGAGGAGCAAGAGCTTTGGTGACGGCTTGTGTTGCACTCTCATTGCGGGCAACTGCCCGTTGCTCTACAAAACAAACCGACCAAGAACAATAGAGCGCGAGGGCAAGACTTACGACGATGCAGCCAAAGCCCTCGAGCGTGTCGACTCGGAAATCCAATAAGCAGGACGCGAACTCGGCCGCGCCGCCGTTTTGGCTTTCATGATCTCGGCCACTTTCCTATCCGCGGGCCTAAACCACTGGTCGCAGTCCTTCATGTCCTTCCACCGGTTACTGCGTTCCGATCATTGTGGTGCACTAGAGTCTCGAAACAACTTGTAGCGCCGAGCTGAATAGCGGCCGCTGGTGTTGCCGCTTCATCGTTACCGTCGGCAACGTATGTACGTTTCGCGTGATCGCCGTTGTGGTTCATGCGTGAGAGTGTGCACCGGCCTTGAATTGTCGATTAGTAGACGAGCGATACGTTCTCTCTGGAAAGGCGGTCCCGCTTAAGCCATTTTGTTACGGAACTTGGCCAGGATTCTCCCTGCTGTGCTCGCCTCACTGAACCACGATCGTGCCGGTCATCTTCGGGTGAACCGAACAGAAGTAGGAATACCTTCCCGGTTTGGCGAACGTATAGGAGAACTTTTCATCGGTATCCATCGCCTTCGACTTGAACATCTTGGGATCATCCGCGCTCACAACTGTATGCGGAATATCGTCGCGGTTGGTCCAAGTAACCGTCGTTCCCACGGGTACCGTGAGCACCGCTGGTGTAAAGCTGAAGTTATCAATCTTTACTTCCGTAGTTGCTAGCTGCTGAGTATTTGCCCCGACTTTCGCTGATCCTCCCAACAGCAGCCCCAACGCAACGATAACCGCCGTGGTCAAACCTGCAATCCGCACTCTTCTGGTCTTCATTTTTGTTTCCTCTCTAATTTTGACAAAATTGATTTCCTGACTTACGCGTGATCTTTCTGCTTTATGCCAGCGTTGAGTCCATTACCGCCAGCGCGTGCTGACCCTGCACGTAATTCACGTCTGTAATTCCCAACAGGCTCCTCAATTGGTCGGCCGGCACCTTCATGGGGCCCGGCGAATCGGCCTTGCCAGGCTGAGGTTGTGGAAAAGACGTTGACGCCGCCGTGTGAAACGTCACGTTTCCTTCGATCTTTTGCATCGTCTGGTGAATGTGCCCGTTTAGCACGGTCACTGAGCCGAACTTCTTCAGGTAAGCCAATGCCTGCGCGCTATCTTCGGTGCCCCAGCCCCATTCCGGATACACCGACCACAATGGAATGTGAGCGAACACTACGATGGGTGTGCTCGATTTGAGATGCTCAACGTCGTCCTCCATCCACTCGAGCTGCTCGGGGCCCAGCGTGCCCAATCCCCCAGCCTTCAAGTTCAGCACGTTCACCAGACCGATAAAGTGCACGCCTTTCTTGTCAAAGCTGTACCAACCTGCTCCCTTGGTGCCTTTTCCATAGCGTTCCAGGTACTGCTCCCCGTTATCGTTCAGTACGTCGTGCTCGCCCGGCACGTAGAACACATCTTTGGCGCTCGCGCCCTTCAAAATCTGATCGACGGTGTCGAACTCTTCGGGTTTCGAGAGGTGGCTGATGTCGCCCGTATGCAGCATGAACTCCGGTGGCGTCGCCAAACCATTAATTTTGTCGATCGCCGCTTTTAGTGTTCCTGCGACATCCGGATTGGCCGGCTTGTTGAATCCCATGTGGCTGTCGCTAATCTGCACAAAGCTCAGCTCGCCCGCCATTTTCTTCGCGTCCAGTTCTCTGATTCGGCTCATGCTATAAGACTTCAGCACGCCGCCCTGCATCACGCAGAGTGCGCCAGTCCCGGCCCAAGCCATGCACTTCAAAAAACCACGCCGGTCCACTCCATCATTATTGTGATCGTGTAAAATCCGGTCCTTTGTCTTGTCGTCCATAGGTCCCCTGTGATTTCATCCCGTTTCCCAGCCGCCGCACACTGTCTGGCTGCATTTCCTTGGTGCGAGCGGCGCGGTACAGAATTCGGAGGGTAACCGCGCCGCTCTCAGACTTGCTCCGTCTTGCTATACCGCAGCCGTGCTCTTTTTATTCCAGCACCATCGGCGCTGACTCTTTTTTCAAGCAAACGAAGAGCAAGAAACGGGAATAAATCCACCCCTCGGGCGGTTACTACGGATGAATAGTCCTGTCCAAGGGAAGGTTCGAACGTGCTGGACTCGCAGGATCAAATGCGGTTCGAGACACTCGTCCTGCCGCATCTCGATGCCGCCTTCAATCTGGCGCGTTGGCTCTTGCGTAGCGGCGCCGACGCCGAAGACGCCGCGCAAGAGGCGATGCTACGTGCCTATCGCTTCTTCCATGGTTTTCGTGGCGGGGACGTGCGTGCCTGGTTACTGCAGATCGTGCGCAACACCTGCTTCACTTGGATGGAGAAGAATCGTCACGGGAAAGACATGACCGAGTTCGATGAAGAGTTGCACGGCTCCGTGGGCCCAACACCCGAGTCGCTTGTGATCGCGGCGGATAACCGCGGGCGCCTTACCCAAGCTCTTGAGTCTTTGCCGTCGCGCTTCCGGGAGGTAATCGTGCTCCGCGAGCTCGAAGGCTGTTCTTACAAGGAGATCGCCACCATTACTTCGATCCCCATCGGCACAGTCATGTCCACGCTTTCCCGTGCCCGCCGACAGCTTCAGCTTGCACTTAATAACCCCTCCAAGGAGGCCATCCGTGAACTGTAACCGCAGCGGCACCGTTCTTCACGGCTATTTCGACAACGAATTCGATGCCCTCGATGCCTCCGAGTTCGAACGCCATCTCGAGCAGTGCTCCGATTGTGTTAACGCGCTCGAGGCCCTGGAGTCTTTGCGCTCGTCCATGAACCTTACGCAACTCTACGAGAAGGCTCCGGCCTCTTTTCGTAAGAAAGTTCTCGCTGGTCTCGGTACTGGACGCCCTGTCGCTACTTCTCCGTCTCACACCGTTTGGAGTTGGCTCGCAGTGGCGGCGGCAATTCTTGTGACTGTCTATCTGGGCGTGCAACTTGTCACCTCTCAACGCGGGGGCAACTATGGAACCGAACTTGCCGCGGAGATTGTCGATGCCCATTTGAGGTCGCTCCAACCGGGGCATCTCGTCGATGTCGTCTCCAGCGATCAGCACACCGTCAAGCCGTGGTTCGACGGCAAACTGGATTTTTCTCCGCCGGTCCAGGATTTTGCGGATCAGGGATTTTCACTGCAGGGCGGTCGCATTGACGTCGTTCACGGCCGCACTGTCGCCGCCCTGGTCTATGCCAGGCGCAAACATTTCGTGAACGTCTTCATCTGGCCCACGAACGAAAGAGATGCTGCTCCGCGTTCCGGCTCACAGCAGGGTTATCAATGGACGCAGTGGCGTAAGACAGGCATGGAATTCTGGGCCGTCACAGATGCCGCGCCATCTGCCCTAGAGCAACTTCGGAATCTACTCACAAGCAACTGAGCCAGAGATCATTCATGGTTCTCTGGGAAACCAGCAAACGGTTCTGCGCGCCGGTGTCTTGTCCGGAATCGGCGAGCTTCAGCAGCTCGCGCGGCTAATACGAAATTGATGGCTTCCCTTTCAGACACCTCGCTAAATTTTGAAAACCCATCGAGACACTGCGCCAGCCCCTTCGGTCTGCGCTGTTCTGCGCAGACAGCTCGTTACTGGCGTTCAAGTGCCGCGCGCACGCGTGCCTGAAACACGATCGAGACTTATCGTTGACAAAAGCTTTACACCCTATTTCCAATCCCGCGGCGGAACGAATGCGTCTCATCAACGTGTCCGTTTTTGAACATGATTTTGCCGAGTGTGGTTCCGGCGGAATAAAAGTCTCAGAGCGGTAGTTATCTCAAAGGAATGGATGTGAATTGCGAGCTCAACGGCCGCACTACTGAAAAAGGAGCTGTCATGAAGAGAATCACAATCGTCAAAAGTCTAGTCACCATCACGTTTCTATTTGCTTTCCTGGTCGTCCTGCCTTCTGCGCGAGCCGATCAGTCAAATCAGGCTACGCAAGTCACCTTTAGCCAACCGGTTCAGTTTCCCGGACGTGTCCTGCCTGCGGGAACCTACTGGTTCATCCTGCCTCGGGATACGACGGAACACTTCATTGTCCGTATCTTCAACTCTGATCGAACAATGTTGATTGCGACCCTTCTCACGATTAACGCTGAACGTGCGGTGCCAACCGACCACACCGTGTTCACGCTCGCGGAGCGTGGGTCCGAGCGGCCTGAGGCGGTCGTCACCTGGTTCTACCCGGGTAGAACGACGGGGCATGAATTTCTATACCCGAAGCAGGTGGAGAAGGAACTGGCCAAGGACAAGCAGGACACCGTCGACGCCGGGGACTAACTCTCGGCTTGATACGGCGTCAACTGGTCGGCGGTGAGATTAAAGCGCCGCCGGCCCAGTTGCGGTAAACGGAAGCGAAGCGCAGAAATGGTTTCCACTGCGCCAAACAGACGCAGATCTGAAGGACGATACCGTGAAGATATCAAGACAAGCCGAACAACCAGAGTTGACGAACGCGGACATCCTACGACTAGCGCAACAGGGGGATGCCGTCGCGTTTGAACGAATCTATCGGTTGCACAACCGCAAGGTCTACGCCCTTTGCGCTCGCATGGCCGCAGACCCAACCGAAGCTGAAGATCTCACTCAGGAAGTTTTTCTGCAGTTATTCCGGAAGCTCGGACAGTTTCGCGGCGAATCGGCCTTTTCTACCTGGTTGCACCGGATCTCCGTCAATATCGTCCTGATGCGTTTTCGCAAAAAAACGAGGACGGCAACATCCCTGGACGCCATCAGCAACCCTACGGACGAATCCAGTACGCCACCCCAGGAATTCGGCGGTCCGGACCTGCAACTCAATGGTGTGATTGACCGCATCACTCTTCGGGCGGCTATCAACGAGTTGCCACGGGGATACAAGGCGATGTTTATTCTTCGCTACATTCAAGGATACAAGTACAACGAAATCGCTGAGATTCTCGGATGCTCGGCGGGGAATTCCAAGTCTCAGGTGTACAAGGCGCGCATGCGACTGCGTGAGCTGCTGCAGAAAACAGTGGCAGACGGCACGGATAGGCGCCGCAAATCGTCAGGAAGTTCGCGAGCCATGGACCCGCTGAAAAATAGCCTCGATCATGCTAGCGCATAGAGTAATCGCGCTTCGCGGGTACGACGAAGAACGCGATTGCCAGGGTTAGGGAAGGAATAAAATTCATAGAAAAGCGGCCAATGAAGCGCAAGTCGATGAGCACAGGCTTGAGCCTTTGTTTACACAAATTCGGAAAAAGACACCAATGTCCTTCTTGCGACTCTTCGAGATTCACGAGCAATCGTGGTTCCCACAATTCCTTCGGGACCAATTCGTTGACGAACTGCAGATGATCCTGGAGTTCACGAACAGCTATCAGCCGATCGCGCACCTGTTACGGCAACGCCTCGAGGAATGCGGTTCTGACCGCGTGGTGGATTTGTGCTCGGGGGCAGGCGGGCCCTGGCCATTTCTTATGCGCCATTTTGAAATGGTCGGAGCGAAGCTACCCGATGTGCTGCTTACCGATAAGTATCCGAGCACAACAGAATTTCACGACTTCGAGTCTCCGACCGCGAAACGGATTCATTTTGTAAAACGCTCGATCGACGCAACGAAGGTCCCAAGGTATCTTCGCGGATTCAGGACGCTCTTTTCCTCCTTTCATCATTTGAACCCTGACGAGGCGCGCCGTCTGCTACAAGATAGTGTCAACAATCGCCAGGGCATCGCTATCTTTGAGGCACCCGCGCGTCACACGCTGACGTTGCTATCGCTACTGTTCATTCCGATCGCTGCGTGGATATTGGTCCCCTTCCGGCGCCCTTTCCGTTGGTCGCGACTGCTCTGGACGTATTTGATTCCCGTGATTCCCTTCGTTCTTCTCTTCGACGGCTTGATTTCGTGCCTGCGAGCCTATTCGCTCGGACAACTCCAAGCAATGACAAGCGAACTTGACGGCAGAGGATACCGTTGGGAGATCGGAGAGCAGACCGGAGGATCGTTGCCCCTCCGGATTACGTACTTAGTTGGCTGCCCGCTAGGTGTATCGGTCGAATCCGGCGATTGAGTTTCGTGGTGCAATCGAAATTTGCGTGACGGCTCGGGTCGGTCCGTTCTGGTTGTACGCGAGCAACTGCCCGAAGCCGGTGCTGCCTTAAATGCCAATCTTAGTCGGCGTGAGCGTCACACGGACAGACGTCGTGCGCTCTCTCTGTTTTCAGGTTTGCATAACGGAGTTGTTCAAAGAGGGAAGCCGATACGGCGAACAAGGTCTTTAAAACGCGGGTCCGAGCGGAGGGGATCAAAACCTGGCCGCAGCAGGACGCCCGGATTGAATCGCTCTTCGTATCCTTTTTCCAGCCAATTCATTGCTTGATCCTTATCCCCGAGGGCTGCATAGACCACCGCAATCTCTGAAGCATCCGAATAACTGCGGTTTGAGCGGTTCGTCAGATCGCTAAGTAGCTTTACCGCTTCGCTGGCGCTGCCTGATGCGGCGTAGGCGCGAGCTAGATTAGCGATGCACGTCGGGCTACCGCCAGAAAGCTTGACCGCTTTTTGCAGTTCTGCGATAGCTTCATCGTACATATGTTTTTGGAAATACGCCTGGGCAAGCTGATTGTGTGCGAGAGCAAAATTAGGATCCATTTCGATGGTCTTGCGGCTCTGAGTGATCGATTCGTCGTACAAATGCGCAATGACAAGGAGTTCCGCTAAATCAGAGGTAATGATGAGAGATAGCGGATCCAGATTTTTTGCTTTCCTCATTTCCTCGATAGCTTCGTCATTCCGGCCCAATAAACTCAAATGCCAGGCGTACCAATGGTGAGCGGTTGCATATCCGGGGTTCAGCTCAATAGCTCGCTGGAACTCCTTTCCGGCAGATTCCAGATCCCAGTCGAAGGCATCGAAGCAGAATGCAAGCGAGTTGTGGGCTTCGCTGAGCGTGCTATCCAATTCGAGGGCTTTGATCGCCGCGGCCTTCGCTTTGGGGAACGCCTCCTTCGGGGACATTACTCCATACTGCCAATCTCCCAACAAAGCATACGCGTCGGCTAGCCCTGTGTAGGCTTGGGCGTAGTTTGGATCCTGTGTGATTGCCTGGTTGAAATACTCGACGGCCGTTTTCAAGCCATCCGCGGTTCGCTTGTTCCAAAAATACCGTCCCTTGAGATAGGCCTCATAGGCCCCCGGATTTACGACCTTCGCACTCTTGAGCACAGCCTCTTCCTGTGGACTTAAGCTGATCCGAATCTGCTCAGCAATGGAGCGGGCCACCTGGTTCTGTAGCGTCAAGGCATCGCGCAAGTCACCTTCATAGCTGCCAGCCCACAAGTGCTTGTCTGCAGTAGCCTCGATCAACTGCGCCGTGATGCGGACTCGATCACCGGAACGCAGGACGGTCCCTTCCACCACGGCGTCAACATTCAGCTCCTTCGCGATCTGGGGCAAGGACTTGCGCGCGCGTTTGTACGGCATCACCGACGTACGCGAAATTACGCGCAACGCACGGATCTGCCCCAGATCGGTGATCAATTCGTCGGTCATACCATCGGCGAAATAATCCTGCGAGGCGTCCGCAGATAGGCTTTCCAGTGGGAGAACCGCCAAGGACCGAATCTTAGATGACGGTAGGTCTCTAGAATAAAACCTCGATGCGGCGAAAGAGGCCAACAGAATGAACACCACCAGCAAAGATATTTTCCATGCGAGTGACGGCAGGCGATGTTTGGGCATTGCGGGCTTGACAGCGGAGCCCGCGCGGCCCTGAGTTTCCGTTGTGGGATGGGGCGAAAGTGCAACATCGGGGCTGCGAACCGGGCCTGCCTCGGCCGCCGCTTTGACCTCCGCTAGAAAGCGGTAGCCGCGCCTAGCAACGGTTTCCACAAAGCGGGGGCTTTCGGCTGAGTCGCCGAGGGCGTCACGGATCTTGCTGATCGCCTTATTGAGCCCATGGTCGAAATCCACGAAAGTGTTTGCCGGCCAGAGTTTTTTCTGAAGTTCTTCGCGTGTTACGAGCCCCCCAGGTTGCTCAAGCAGCATCGCCAGGACTTGGAAAGGCTGTTCCTGAAGCCGAACTAACAGGCTGTGCTTGCGCAATTCGCCAGTGCGCAGATCTAGTTCAAAGACTCCAAAACGAAGCCGCCCGCGAGGCTGTTGGTTTTCTTGCACGGCGAGGAGGCCAATCAAAAAGAGTGTACCACCAGAAAGAGCCTGCCGGAACGATGGAGGACGGTTTCCTGTAAGACCTGCACTGAGTGATGGTTAGCAGGGGACCTCTATTCCAGCGGGAAAGAACTGCCCGTCCATTGTGTCGATCACCAGTGCCCACCATAGTGAGGCCTCAAGCGCGACGGTCGGACGATACATCGCTCGCCGGGAGAGGCTTCAATGCTGGAGCACAGTCATCCGCAGAATTTTGAGCAGGCTGTCTTACCGCATCTTGATGCCGCCTACAACCTCGCGCGCTGGCTGACGCGAAATGAACAGGACGCACAGGATTCTGTCCAGGAAGCATACCTACGCGCTTTCCGATTCTTTGCCGGTTTCCACGGTGGCGACGCGCGGGCATGGCTCCTGAAGATTGTCCGGAATACTTGCTACACGTGGTTGCGCGCAAATCGGCCACTGCAGGACGCGACGGAATTCGACGAAAACCTTTGCCCTCCCGATTATCACGCCCCCAATCCGGAAGAACTCGTGCTCCAGAACGACAGCAGCGCCTTGGTGCGCAAGGCATTGGAGAATCTCCCGACGAGTTTTCGTGAAGTCCTCATTTTGCGCGAAATCGAGGGGATGTCCTATCGAGAGATCGCAGATATCTCCGGTATGCCTGTGGGTACCGTGATGTCGAGCTTATCGCGTGCGCGCGAGCGCCTTCGTCAGTCCCTCATAGGTGCCATGAGTGGAGACAAAATGCCGGATTTACGGCGAACAGCTGTTGTGAGCGCATGAGTGCATGGCCCGATTGTCGAAAACGCCGCTACCTCGAGCCCGAGGGAGAGCAATGCGCTTGAGCCTGATGAAGTGTATGCGGAGGAATTGTTTTTTGGACCGAGGAATTTTGGGGAATAAAAACTGTGGGTGTGCGGTCTGAATGGTACAGCGACAGCAAGCACAGTCACTATCGATTCGGGTTCGCATCAGGGCAGAGCGCCTGAAGGCGATCAGGACGATTCCAAAACGAGGAGAGACCAATGAAACAATCGGAGGCTCAAGTTCACGGCAATCGGCGCTCCTTCTTGAAGAAGAGCGCTTTGGCAGGAGCGGCTACGGTAGGGGTTGGGCTGTTCGGCGCGGGCAAGGCTGTATTCGGCCAGAGCGCGGGAGATAGCAACCTCACGAAGGGTGATATAGCCATTCTTCGATTCCTGGCTGCAGCCGAGCTCATCGAATCCGACCTTTGGACCCAGTACGCGGAACTGGGTGGTATCGGCGATAACCCACCCATTGAGATCGACCCGAACCAATCGTTGAACAACTATCAGATAGCCTTGTCAAACCTCGACGGCGACGGCCCGCAATACATCAGCAGCAACACCATTGACGAAATCAGCCACGCCAACTTCCTCAATGGCTACTTAGAGTCCAAAGGAGCAGACCCGGTCAACTTCGACGAGTTCCGTACACTCCAAGGCAGCCAGGCGACGGGAGCGCAGGACATTGGCCGCCTCACCAACCTCATGCACCTCAACGTGGACACCAGCTGGTTCGTCCGCTACCGCAGTTCAACCAATCCAGACTTCGGCGCCACTTACCCTCAGGCGCTAAAACTCAATAACGCGAGGCTGCGTGGTGCTTGGTGTCGTGTGACGATTAGAACAGGAATGTAACATTGTTACATCGTGGAGCGGAGCGTGATTCGTGAACTGCGCGGCGTGATTCGTGACCCGTGGCTTGCGGCCCGCGAAAACCCGTCTGACGCCGTTCTTGTTGCGATTAGGATTTGGTTCGAGGTTTATTTTCAGGGCGTTGCGGGGCGTTTTGAATGAGGTGTTGTTGCGGTTAGGAAGGGTTGCGGGAGCGTCTAGCCGAGCGGGCTGGTGGTTCTGGGCGGTATTGGTTGCGCCGTCGTTGACCATGTCCTTCCGCTCCCGTGGGTGAAGTTACAGCTCTGGTTATCTTATCATATTAGTTAACAGAAGGCAAGAGCGTGGTGTGTATTGCGGCTAAGTCTTAGAAACCTTGGTATGTAGGTCGCGGACGTCGTGTGTGTTACGAATCGCGTTGCCCGACAGGATCTAGGATTTTACGTGTTGCCACGCACCCTTTGCGGACTTCGCAAAGGGGTGCGGCACCCGGAACTGCAAGTGCTAAGACGAACCGCGACTGTCGTCGGTCGTCTACGGATGCTCACCCGCCAAACGACCGAGACAGAGCGGCGGGCAGAAGCATCGGGTCTCTCCGGGCTCGACTGTCTTGGCTCGACTATCTCGAATATCGGTTTAGAGCGACTCCAGTGCGCCGCCTAGATGTCGAACATTGGTCTCAATCGTGTCCAGCACCTCGTCGATATGACCGGAGAGGACCAGTTTGCCCCAGGTCAGTCCGAACCCCACGACTTGATCGGCGCTGATATGTGAGGGCAAGGAAAGCGCATTGGAATCGGTGACGACATCAATGAGCGCGGGCCCCGAATGCTCCAGCGCCTTTTTTATTCCCGACGGAACATCGGCGGGGTTCTCGATCCGTACACCCATCATGCCGACGGCCTCGGCGAGCTTCGCGAAGTTCGGATTCTTCAAGTCCGTCTGAAAGTCGGGGAATCCTGCGACTGCCATCTCGAGCTTGATCATTCCGAGCGCGCTGTTGTTGAACACGAGGAGCTTAATGGGGAGGTTGTACTGCGTAATCGTCAATAAATCGCCCATGAGCATTGCAAAACCACCATCTCCGCACATGGCGATTACCTGTCTTCCGGGATAGGTACATTGGGCGCCAATGGCCTGGGGCATTGCGTTCGCCATGGAACCGTGGGTGAAAGAGCCGATCAGCCGGCGGTTCTTGGCCGCTCGAATATACCGGGAAGACCAAACGTTGCACATCCCGGTATCCGCGGTAAAGATCGCATCGGGTCCGGCGATTTCATTCAACGCAGCGGCGACGGGCTCCGGGTGCATGGGCGTCCGTTTTCCAATGTGATTTACGTAAACATTCAATCCGCGAACTGCCTCTTTTTGCCGGGCGAGCATCGCATCCAAGAAGGCGCGATCCGATTTTGCCTGCACCATGGGCAGAAGCGCACGGATGGTTTCGCCGACATCGCCCCACAATCCGAGATCGAGTTTGCTTCGCCGGCCGAGATGGTCCACGCGGATGTCAACCTGAGCGATCTTGGGTTTGGTCGGCAAGAACTTGTCATACGGAAAATCCGTGCCCAGGAGCAGCAGCAAATCGCATTCGTGCATCGCCCGGTAGGCCGCGCCGTACCCGAGTAATCCGCTCATTCCCACGTCAAAAGGATTGTCGTACTCGACGAACGCCTTTCCCCGGTAGGAATGGCCGATGGGAGCTTTCAATTTCTCCGCCAGAGCAATCACGTCATCGTGAGCATCGGCGCATCCGATCCCGCAGAAGAAAGCAACCTTCTTCGCGGAATTGATCATCTCCGCCAAACGCGCCAGGTCCTTTTCACCGGGACGGACCGTCGGCCGGCGACCGACCAGAGAACGGGTTGACCCCTCGGCAGGCATATCCGCGCCACCCACGTCGCCGGGCAGCACGATCACGCCTACCCCGCCTTTTCCAAGTGCGCTTTGCATCGCGATGTGAAGAACGCGCTCGAACTGCGCCGTATTGGAAATCAGCTCGCAATAGTGGCTGCATTCCTTGAACAGGTTCTCCGGATGCGTTTCCTGGAAATATCCGGTGCCGATCTCAGTGCTGGGAATATGCGACGCGATCGCCAGCACCGGAGCATTGCTGCGATGAGCATCGAAAAGGCCATTGATAAGGTGGAGGTTGCCGGGGCCGGCGGTGCCCGCGCAGGCCGCGAGCTTTCCGGTCAGTTGAGCCTCGGCGCCGGCTGCAAACGCGCCGGCTTCTTCGTTGCGCACATGGATCCATTTGATTTTGCCATTCAGGCGCAAAGCATCGGTTACAGGATTCAAGCTGTCGCCTACCACTCCGTAAATTCTTTCGACTCCCGCCTCCGCAAGTCTGCGAATCAGTTCATCCGCCACTCGATGTGCCATGATCTATACCCTCCTCTGAGAACTTATTAGTTCTGACTTTGAATTAGAGCCGATACACGGGCTACGGCGTCGCAACCAGTCGGAGCAGCACGCTGCATTTATTTCGGCGCCGGTTGTGGATGCGCAGCGCGTCCGGTTTCACGAAGAAAGAAGCTCACCACGATGGCAACCGCACAGCAGGCGATCCAGAAGAGCGCACCCCTCTGAAAGTGAACTGCCAGGTTTGGCGTGTTCCCCGTTCCCCTGCCGATACGATGTGCGTAAACTGGGCCCATGAACGCGGTAATCGCGAAAACGAGGAAATTGATTCCGCCGGCCGCACTGCCCTTCACATTGTCCGGATTGACTTCCTTGATGATGCTGTAAGGAATCATCGCCGCGCCGGATGCCACTCCGAAGATGAACATTCCCACCTTCGCTGAAATCGGCAGCGGCTTGAACGCGATTTGCGCGGCCGCCAGCATCATCACTGCCGTGCTCCCCACGATTACGGGTTTTCGCCGTCCGATACGGTCGGAGAGCCAGCCGAGCAGCGGACATCCGAATACCCAGCCGAGAGGAACCATGGAAGCGATCACCACGGCGTTGTGGTAGGAAAACTGAAGATCTTTCTGAAATGCCGCGACTCCCCAGATCATGTCTCCGATCGTGGTGGGTGCGAATAGCAAGCCGGCCACAATTCCGCAGAGATACGATTGCGGATTTGAAAATACAACCTGGTACGGCTTCAGCAGCGCGCCGAAGCCGCCTTCCTGGAGGTGCGCTCCTAGTTGTTCTTTGGGGGTCGCGATATACAGTAGAACCGCATTGACCAGGATTATGATTCCCATTCCGACCCAAAAAACATGAACACCTAGACCACGCTCAACCATCGGCCCGACGACATTCTGTCCAGCCGAGCCGCCGAGCATTCCGACGCATTGCGTGGCGCCGATCGCAGTCGCGAGGTAGCGCGGGGGGAAACCGCGCGCCGCCAGATAAACGGCGCCAGTGAAGGCGAACGCAGAGCCGGCCCCCTGCAGCAAGCGACCGATGTCGCCAGCGAGCACCGCCGGCACACTGAATAGCAAACAACCTAATCCCAGAATTGTGATTCCGACCGGAACTGAGCGCTTGGCTCCTAAATGGTCGAGGGCCGCGCCAGCAACCAGGCTCATCGAGGAGTAAGTGTAGTAATAGATGCCAATTATCGATGCGATGCCCACTGCCGTCGTGTTGAAGGAGACTTCCAACCCTGCAATCATTACGGACGGCGATGACCTCACCGCATATTCGAGGAAATAGAAAATAACGGTGAAAAACCAAGCGATGATAAATGCTCGTGTTTGCACCTGAGGTGCAGTCTTGCTCAAATCAACCGGAGTCTGCGATTTAGCTGCGGGGGTCGCGATTGGACGCGCTTTGTCAGCCATGATTCAACTCCTTCACTCATCCGCGAAGAGTGCACAGCGCCTGCCGAGGAGAGGTTCTGGATCATCCACCGGTTTTCACTCTACTTTTTTCATTTCCCATGCGCCGTTTCTCAAATCCTTCCGTGGTGGTTTCTGTCATCGAGCGGACTTGCTCGTTTCTTGGCTCCCATTTGTCATACCGGCGTCATTTGGATGTGGAAGCGGAACTTGATGACGAAGGAAAAATGTAACGGAAGCCTGTGTACACCATGCTCAGATGCGCGTTCTTGGGCTCAGTAGGCGCGACAAACCACGGATCACGGCTTATATAGGAATATTGGGTGTAGTACTGGAGTGCTCCGAATCTTTCACTCTTCCAGAAAGCGTGGATCAAATCGAGCGTTGCTTCCTCGACGGTTCGGTTATTTGTGTTGGGGGAACCAGGCCCGCCAAAACCGATGATCGTGCCCGGATGTGCCGTGTTCGTCGTGTCGGGGAAAAAGTCCCGGCCATAGTAGTCAATCCCGTAGTAAGCCGCGAGGGTGGTCTTCGAGTTCATGGTCCACTCGAAGCCGCCGAGCGCTGCTCCCGCGTGAACCAGCGAAGGACTGACGTTGGTCCCTGCCGCGTTTGGCCGCAGCACGACTTGGGGTCCGGTAACTACGAGGTAGTGACCGCCGCCGTCGCTCCAAAACGCATTGCCCAGAAGGATGAAATTGTGAAACAGCGCAAAGTTCGAGGCTAAGTCCCCGCCCCCTCCCACTGCCGAGTGCGAAGAGAAAGGTGCGCTAGCCCCTGGGAAAACCCCGGCCCTCACCCCGGTGGCCAAACCGGTAGCTTCGAGGTGGAAATGCCTGCCTCTGATTTCTGTGTCATAAGCGACCTTAGCAAGAATATCTGGAAATAGATTAGGAGCACCAACTTGAGCATTGTTGTCAAACTGGGAGCTCAACTGGGTGCTATAAGCCTCGGGGAGCGCAACAAACCCGCCGATATATTGGTTGGGATCCTCGATGCCCAGTCCCATGGCCCAATGGTCATTGAGATGATACGCGACGCGGAATTCGGCAGCGCGCGTATACGGGAGGCCGACCTGGACGTCCTGATCTTCGTTGTAGGTAAGTATCAAATCGTTGAGTAACGGACCCACGCCGTCGCGGTTCGGGGTGAGCCAACTCCAAGTTTGACCGCCCATAATCTCCCAGTTACCGCGTTTCAAGTACAGGAAGCAAAGGCGGAGACGGAGAGTGTGCCCGTTCACGATTTGATAGACATTCGCCGCGTCGTTTCCGCTGAAATCCGCTTCGCAGTAGCCCTCCACATCATTGGCCCCAACTTTGTCTTTAATGTCTATGTCGAGACGGGAATACTGCCCGGTGAGGCGATACTCGCTCAGCTGCCCCTGTGTAGTGTTGCTGTAGGGTATGGCGCCGAAGTTCGTGGCAATGTTGTTCCCCGTGTTCGTGGTGCGGTATATGTTTTCCAAATCCACAAACCCGCCAAGAGTAAATTCCGCTCCGCCGGCATTAAAGGTTCCGATCGGCCGGTTTCCTTGTCCGTACTGCGGTGGCGGCGGTTGAATCGCCGCACTCGCGGGGGCGCTGATTTCTTCGGCCGATGGCGCGGAGGGGCCTGGTACTTCGAGGGCCGCGTTGACTACGTGCGGTGCTTCTCCTTGCGTGCCGACCGCAGCGGATTGTTTGGCGCTCAATTGCTGCTTTAGCGATTCAATTTCCGCTTGTTGCGAAGCCATCTGTTTCTGTGTTTGGTCTTGTTGCGAGGCCATCTGCTTCTGTGTCTGCAAGAGAGTCTCGCGCAGAGCCTTCAACTCCGCAGCTACATCCGAATTGCTCGGCGAGGAATCCGTCTTCTGCGCGGTAGTCTGGCCCCACAGCAGCCCCGGCGCCATCATCATCAGGAACACAGCGCGTAACGCCTTTGTACTAAAAGCTCCTTCTCTCCAAAGCGGAATTCCCGATTTAGCATCGGTGGTCGTTGCTCGAGGCTTTTTATCGGTCATGATCGTCTCCTTCACGAATAAATTGCGTTAAGAATGATCACCAAAATCCAAAAGCATTTTAAGATTTACGGCACTGTGCTATTTGCGGCATCACAACGATTTCTTCTCTAGGGATGGCATCGAGTGTCGCCTTATCAATGCCTAGATGGGCCAGCACCAGCTCCGGTGGTTCATGGGTGAGCCATTCAGAGAGCGCAAGATCCTGGTAGAAGCTGCTTTTAAACATCTCGAGAAATTTCAGGTCGGTGTCTCCCGTGTTCTCGATGTAATGGGGCAGCGTCTTCTGGATATAGCCAACGTCTCCGGCCTGAAAGTCCATCGTGCGCGCGCGGCCTGCATCAGCGAACACCGTCATTCTTCCTTTTCCAGCGATGTAGTATTGCCATTCGTCGGCATTGGGATGCCAATGTAGCTCGCGTATTCCTCCTGGATGGACTGTGACCACCGCCGCTGCAATCGTGGTGGACACTTTGAACTTGCTCGAATCAATGATCCGCACTTCCCCTCCCTTGGTGCGCTTGGTAACCGGCAGCTGTGATGTGCGAAAAGCGAAATCCTGCGACGAAGAGCCAAGGGAGCCCGCGGCCACCTTCTGATCGGTAGCCAGCGGGCCAGGAACATCAGCCTGGAAAATAAACTTTTCCTTCTTCGGCAAGTTTTTCAGTAGCCTGCTCACTTACGCCGAAATTCTTCGCCAGCACGTCATGAGGCGTGTGCGCCATCCAGTCTGTGAGCAAAACCGTATCGTATTCCGAGAAACTGCCGTCATCGAACACCAGCAGAAACTCGGCGCCATCGGGATTCAGTCCTTGAATTGAATGCGGAATTCCCGTCGGAAAGTACCAGAGATCACCTTCGGTCACGTCGCTGACAAAACTCTTGCCGTCGGCATCAATCGCCGTGATCCGCGCGTTTCCATAAAGCATCAAGGACCACTCCGCAGCCGCGTGCCAGTGCAGCTC
This sequence comes from uncultured Acidobacteriota bacterium, assembly GCA_963834215.1. Classification (GTDB taxonomy): domain Bacteria; phylum Acidobacteriota; class Terriglobia; order Acidiferrales; family UBA7541; genus Palsa-295. Next base: position 30,364 of record CAWIAM010000015.1, read on the forward strand.
TCGTATGCCCCCTGCCGTCAATCTCATGTCCACGCCGGCAATCGTCTTGGAAATCGCAAGCTCCCGGACCGTGACTTCGCGCGACCATCCACCCTCTTGCATCCGTTTGTGAGCGATTGCGAAAGGATATTTGAACGTCTGGACACCGCCTGCGTCGGTTTCTGGCGGTAAGGTAGAGTCCGGATTTTGTGCTTCGAGCGGCGGATTGGCTGGACCAGGAGAACTGGCGCTTCGATCGTTCTTGGTCGGGTAGGATTGCTGCTCTTGAGCCGCGGTATCCGCCGGCGATGCCAATCCAGCGGCCGCCAGTGCCGCGGACCCCACTTTCAGAAATCCACGCCGCGGACACGTCATTGCTTGCATCGTCGTTCATAAGTTGTTCCTTTCGAGACTCAGGTGAACCTCAATGATCATTTTTCGGTGTTCTTCAAAATCTGGTCTCCATCCATGCCAGAGAACTGCACGCGAACCAGCGCTTCGCGAAACGATCCGTTTCACATGTCAACAGGCCGTGTTCTCATGGGGGCAGCAGCGAACCCTCTACACCCGCGCGCAGGATTCACGATTCCACTTAACTTCCGGCGCCCTCGAGAAAGGCGTGATTTAACCGCGGCGATGGATGTGCCTAGAATCTGTGCCGTTTCTTCCACGGAACGTTCTTCCAGGTCGTGGAGCAAGATCGTTCTTCGAATTGTTGGACCTAACCGATTGATCGCTGCAGTCAAAAGGTTATTGCGCTCCCGCCGCGAGCAGGACTGTTCCGGATTGGGGATCTGGTCAACGAATACCTCCGAGACGGACTTCACGCCGTCGTCAGAAAGTTCTGGCACGACTTCCACAATCCTCCGCCTTCGGCGCAGCAACATGAGTGCTTGATTCACCGCGATGCGTATCAACCAGGTGGAAAAGAGCGACCTTTCTTGAAAGTCGCCGAGATGGACGAAACGCCCTGTAAAAACTCTCTTGCAGCACATCTTCGGCGTCCTCTGGGTTATTCGTTATCCGTCGCGCCACCGCAAGGACTCTCCGTCTATGGCGTAAAGCTAATTTCTCGAAAGCGTGCGCGTCTCCGGACTTGACGGCAGATACCAGCGCGGCATCCGAATCTTTGTCGATACCGCTTGCGCGAATTGTTTCCATAATTGCTTGCCCCCATGCCAGATAGTCCACGCTTTCATCGCGCGCGCCGAGGCGAAAGTGAGGATAAAAACGCGAAAGCGGACGAGCATTCAATCGAATGGCAAGTCTTTCTCTGGCGAATCAAATCGCTCGAGGTAATCGGAATGGAAAACCAGCCCAATGCAATCAACGTGTGCGGTATGACGTGCAGTCATACCGGCCCCGGCTGCCAGCGATGGCAATACCCATGTGGCGTGAAATCCTCGAGAGGAAAATAATTCCAGAGAAAGCACGGCGTTCTCCTTGGGTTTCGCACCGGGAGTCGATACAGGATCCAACAATTGCAAAAGGGGGAAACGGAGCCAGCGTCGCCGCGCCGGCGCCGCCAAGAGCGTTTCAGTCGGACACAACTCTGCCAGGCAGATCGGAGGAGCGTGCAAACCAAACGCGGTTTGCAAGAACTTGTGCGCAAACCCTAGCTATTCGCGCCCATGACGGTGCCTGTTTCAAGACTAAGGGGCAATACTGTGTTTACTGTAATGTTTCCGGCCAGAGCTGAAGAAACGCACGGCGGTACGGCCAGTGTCTTTAGTATTTCGCGTGAGAGCTGATCATCTGATACGGCGCGAGCCAACTGCAGGCCGCGGGCATCGTAGCTGCGCCAGAACGGAATGACAGCGCAGCCTTCACCAAAGTAACTTCAAGCCAAATTGAATCTGGCGGGAGGTTGTTGAGGTGGACGTGATCACTCCGGCCGTCGGCGAAGGTCCCCCCGTGGCGGATGCATAGACGACGGGATTCGGCGCGTTGAAGTTTGCGTGATTCAGGATGTTGAAGAATTCGGAGCGGAACTGCAAGTTCATCCGCTCTGAAAGCGGAAAGTTTTTTGCAAGAGACAGGTCTGTTTCAACCAGTGCCGGGCCTCCGAGAACATTGCGGCCGGCGTTGCCATACGTTCCGGGCAGCGGTTGGATGAAGGCGTCGGGATTAAAATAGAGGTTGGGTCCGCCCAGAATCACGGGCCCCGTGAAACTAGGATTCCAGGATGGACGGACGGGATTGCGCGTGTCGCCATCGTTTGACGGATTGTAAGACAACTGCGGAGTGAACGGCAGGCCAGTTTGCGCCGTTTCGATCGCACTGAGCTGCCAGTTTGCGATCACTTGTTGCATCCAAGAATGTCCACTGGCCAATCGGCCGCGTCCAAACGGAAGGTTGTACGTCGCGTTGATCACCGCGGAATGCCGCACGTCGAATGAAGCCCTGCCGTAATCGGCTTTCGGCAGGAATGGATTTGCAACAAACGCTGGGGAATTGGTGGCGACGCTGGTATTCATGTTGTCACCATCATCGAGCGCCTTCGAAAACGCATAGACTCCGCGGAATTGCAGTCCGGATTTCCAGCGGTGCTTCACGTCGACTTCGAGCCCGTTAAACGAACTGATTCCCTCGGAAAACCAGTGCGTCGTATTCCATAAGGCTGCGTTGGCCAGTGCCGCGCCTGATGGATAGTAATACGCTCCCGCCGGGTAGCCCGCGGGGCAGGGCGATGCCGGGCAAATCGTCGGCGGAGGCAGGTTCGCGTCGAGTGAGAGTAGTTCGTGGTAGGCATGAGAGCCGATGTAGCTAACGCCGAGCGAGGTATTCGGCGAAAGCTCCTGATCGATTTTCAGACTCCAGGATTCTACCGTCGGTGTTTGCAGGTCTGGCTCGACGCCGCTGGGGATCACCTTTGCTCCAGTATAGGTTGCGTCGGGCGCGATGCTGGAGAACGCGATGCTCTTGACTGCATAGACGGTGTTGAAGGGGCCGTTTTGATCCAGGCGGTAGCTCAGGTTGTCCAGCAGCGCATAGTACTGGCCGTATCCCGCGCGCACGACGGTTTTCTTGGACGCGAAGGGAGACCACGCGATCCCGATGCGGGGCGCCGGCAGAAATTTAGCCTTGTTGACGCTGAAGGCGGAGCTGCCGATCACGGGTTGAGTGATGATCACACCGTTCGAATCAAACGCATAATTCGACGCGCGTCCGTGCGCTTCGTTCCAACCGTCCGTGCCTTCGGCTCGAAAGCCAATCCGGAGCTCGAGCGAAGGTTTGAGCTTGATCGTGTCCTCCACAAAGAGCGCTCCCTCCAGCGACCGCCAATTTAGCGGTGTGAAACTCGGAGCGTAGGTGTAAGTGCTCACGCTGCCTTGCAGAAACGTTTGCAGGTTGGTGAACGAAACCTGTCCGTACTGATCTTGCACGAGTGTGTCATTGGACTGGATTCTCTCGAGCCACCCGCCGAAACTGAACAAATGCTTGCCGCGAGTGAAGGTGATCTGATCGGACAAAGTGAAGAGATTCCGCACCGCGCGCAAGTTGCTTCCCGCATTCGTGCCGCCGTTTGTGATCTGCGACGCGCCGTTCAGCGTCGTGCCGCCGCCGACAACCACTGCGCCTACCGGCTGCCCGGGGTTGACCCAGCTGGGCAGAGTTACCGTGGTTCCGCTATTGAAAAAGAACGCGCCGCGCGAGAAGCCGAACGTCGCTTTGTTGAGGAGGTTCGGAGAAAAAATGTGGGTTTCACTGATGCTGGCCACTTGTTCACGCAGAAATATGTCCACCAGAGTGACGGGATTGTTCGTGGGTGAATTGGCGTCGCTGTCGTCAATCGTGTAAACGCCCGCTAGCGAATCCTTGTCCGTGAATATCTGATCGACTCTCGCTGTCCCAAAGTCCTCGCGTATTCTTTGCAAGGGATTGCTGAATGCCTTGGCAATTCCACTCGGCGCACCTGTCGAGGTCGCGATCTCCGGCCCGTTAGCCACAGGCCACAAAGCCAGCAGCGGCTGGATGCTCGGAACGGCACTCGCCCTGGAAGCAGCATCCGGCACCAGTGACAGGTCGCTCAGGCCCAGATTCTGCCGAAGTCCTTCGTAGTTTCCGAACAGGAAAGTCTTGTCCTTGCGAATCGGACCGCCGAGTGAGCCACCAAAATCATTGCGGCGAAATTCCGGGATATTTCCGAAATCAAAATAATTCCTGGCGTCAAGCGCGCTGTTTCGCAAAAAATCGTACACATCACCATGCAGCTGATTTGTTCCGGAGGCAGTCACGATATTGATCTGAGCTCCGGGACGCTTGCCGTACTCCGCGCCGTAGGAGTCCTTCACCACCGAAAACTCGCGGACGGCATCCACGCCCAGAAGCTGCCCGCTCGCTCCGCCGGGCGTGTTGTTGATCTCCGAGGCGCCGGTGAATTCTACGCCGTTCAACAGGAAGAGATTCTCTTGGGGGCGGCGCCCGGAAACCGCAAACATATTTCCTACGACGGAATTTGAAGTACCGATTCCTCCAGCACGCTGCGAGGTGTAGTTTACGACTCCCGGATTGAGCGTCATCAGCTGATCGTAACTGCGCCCATTTAGAGGAAGGTCCTTCACTTCGCGTTCACCCACCAAGCCCGAGACGTCTTCAGTAGTGACGGATACTGCGTCTGGCACGGCCTCCACTTGCACCGTCTGGCGCACATCCCCAACCTGTAGCACCAAATCCACGACCTCTCGCTGACCGACGACGAGCGAAATTCCGGTCTTTTGCTGGCTGCGAAAGCCATTTTTTTCTGCGCGTACGTCATAATGACCTACGGGAAGCACAGCCGCGTCGTACCGTCCCGCGTCATCCGTGATCAGATTCCGCTCCGCTCCGGTCTCGAGACTCTTGATGTAGACGGCTGCGCTTCCGATCGCGCCTCCCGTTGAGTCGCTTACCGTGCCCTGGATGGACGCTTCGCTTTGGGCCGAGCAAACTGGCGTCAGACTTGCCGACAAACCGAGCCCCAACCAGAAGGCGCCACTTGAATAAAAGTTCTTCACGTTGTGAAATTTCATCTCAATTTCTCCAAAATAGATTCGCCGCCGATGGGCGCGTGCCGAGTTTCGGTTTTCGGTTGTTTTCAAGCGGGAGAGAACCCGCCAAAGATGGTGCGGACTACGAAGGTAGGATCAACAACAACGACACTTGCGAGGGAGAAAACGAAATGCGGCGATCGCCGACGCGCGTTCCGTTGAAGATGCAATTCGGAGTCGCATCCGCGTGAAGTGTGTCAATCTAGCGGCCACGAACGACTCCTGCCTGCGCATTGATTCTGCTGTCATCATTCGCGCGTCTTTGCAGCAACAAGCGGCTGCCGCTCCAAACCAGCTGGAGGCCCGCGAAGATGGCGATGAGGGCCACAACCGTCTTCAGCCGATTTGCGGAGACCTTGCGCGCAAAAATGCAACCGACGATGACGCCGGGTACGCCTCCCGCCAGGAGTTGAAGCAACACTGAATTGTTGATGGAGCCGAAACTGTAATGGAAGGTGCTGCCGATCACCGCTAGTACCAAGCCAAAAACCAGGTCCGTTCCCACAACTTGCGCCGGAGTCATCTCGGAATAGTTGAGCAGCAGAACCGTTCCCAGCGCGCCGGCGCCCGCCGAAGAAAATCCTGATTCCACTCCAATCGGCAAAGCAAGCCAGGGAAGCCAGCGGCGGTTTTTCAGGGCAAAAGAGGGGTTTTGCATGCGCCGGATGAATGTCACGCTGGATGACGCGGCCAGGAGCACGCCCAGTACCAGAATTACGAACGGGTCGCCCGCGTCTCGGCTCAGATATCGCAACAGCCACGTGCCCACCAAAAGTCCTGGAACCGCCCCTTGTAGCAGAAGCCACAAATAGCGCGAATGAAACTGCTTTCCAAGCAGGTAGAAAGGAGCGGCAATCAGACGCAGTACTCCTGCGAACAAGAACGCGGTGCCGACGGCTTCGCCCGCGGTAAGTCCGGCGATAAGTATGAGGGCCGGCACGGTGAAGCTTCCGCCGCCGATGCCGGTCAATCCTACTGCCAACGCGATCACGAATCCCACCAGGCCGTATATCACTGCTCGCTCCGCGAAAACGTGTGGATCCCGCATTCCAGCTTCTTGCCGCCCCAGCGTCCCGAACGAGGATTGGTGGGATCATCCGGAATCGCCGTGCAGGGCTGGCACCCGATGCTCAAATACCCTTGATCGTATTGCGGCAAATAGCTGATCTTGTTTTTCGCCGTGTACTCCCACACTTGCGCCCACTTCCAATCCGCTAAGAGGCTCACCTTCCAAAGCGCTTTCCCGCTCGGCAATTGCTGCTCTTCCACCTTCTTCAGATTTGCCCGAGTAGGGGACTGCTCGCGCCGCAATCCCGTGAACCAGATGTCGTAAATCTCCAAGGCTTGAAACAACGGTTCCACTTTGCGCAGCTGGCAGCATTTTGTCGGATCGCTACGGAATAAAATCCCGAACTCCGATTCTTGCTGTACCACCGTCTTTTGCGGAATCACGTTCACTAGATTCAGCGACCATTCCTTCGCCATCCGGTCGCGGTACTCATACGTTTCAGCGAAGTGATAACCCGTGTCGAGGAAGAGCACCGGAATCGACGGAATCCGCTTTCGAAGAAGATCGAGCGCGATCATGTCTTCGGCCTGGAAGCTACATGTGACGCACGCGGCTTTTCCTGCACGCGCGTCCAGAACCGCGCTCAGCGTTTCTTCTGGTGTCAGGCTCTCGATGTTCTCAGTAAGGAATGAGGTTGCCATTTCAAATCACCTTCCAAGGATTTCCATCTCCGTCGGAACTGCGCAGCGACTTGACCAAGGTCAGAACGCGTTCAAGAGCTTCTACGTCTGTCGCGGGCAGATTCATCTCAGAAAGATCGAAAAAGCGATCCCCCGCCGCCGCTCTCAGTTCCAGTCTCTCTTCCAATCCCAATCTTGAGTTCTGATAGATGAGCACGAAGCCTGCGGCGTGCAATGCGGCCCAAGCTGCCTTCACAGAAGCAAAAGGTGCTTCGCTCCCGTGGATGAGCATCACTTCGAACCCTCTCTCGAAGAGCGCGCGCTCGATTCGCGGCGCCAGTTCCGCGCGCGAGTTGGTGAGGATGATGCCGGGATAGTGCCCATGCCGCCGATATCGCTCAATCGGACTTACAGCGTCCACACCCTTTGATTCCCAGCTCGTAAGGATTTCGTCCTGCGTGAGACTCTCTTGGATCATCCCCGCGCCTAGGGTCGCATTGGTCAAGGGATCGATGACGATGAAACTCCCGGTCGTCCGGTTCTGTTTATAAGGGTCAAAAAAGAGAGGCGTGTTCGTTTCGAATTCCACGACTGCGATGTCATTTATCTGCCAGTTGCTCAGATGATTCCGTCCCCAGAGTGTTGATGTTGATGCGATGTTGAATTTTGGTGACCGCGCCGCGCACTTGGCGTGCTCCGTGTTTGATCAAGTAGGATTGCTGCGATTTCAGCGGCTGCGCGTGCATCCACACAATCGCTGCTCGAAATCGCTGTGACGCTTGGGGCGGACTGTCTGGAGCAACGAGCATGTCTCCCCGGCTCAGGTCAATCTCGTCTTCAAGCTTCAACGTCACCGACATCGGCGAGAACGCTTCGGGCAGTGCTCCGTCGTACGTCACAATCGCTTCCACGCGAGATTGCTGCCCTGAAGGAAGCGCGAGAACGGCATCACCGGGACGAATCACTCCACCGGCTACTTGTCCGGCAAATCCGCGGAAGTTCGCATCCGGCCGGATTACATATTGAACGGGGAATCGGAGGCCTTGCGTGCTCGCGGGCCTTGTCACTGCCACGGTTTCGAGGTGCTCGAGCAGCGTCGGACCCTCGTACCACGGAGTTCGCTCACTGCGCTCGACGACGTTGTCGCCCACAAGGGCGCTGATCGGAATGCACTCGACGCTTGCGATTCCCAGCTTCTCCGCAAGCGCGAGGAACTGTTTTTCTAGAGCCCCGAATCTCTGTTCTTGATATCCCACCAGGTCCATCTTGTTGATCGCAGCCACAACGCTCGGAATACCGAGCAGCGAAGCGATGTAAGCGTGCCGCGTCGTTTGCGGAAGAAGTCCCTTTTCTGCGTCGATGAGGATCACCGCCAAATCCGCGGTGGACGCGCCGGTGGCCATGTTGCGCGTGTACTGCTCGTGTCCCGGGGTGTCTGCGATGATGAATTTTCGCCGCGCGGTCGTGAAATACCGGTATCCCACGTCGATCGTGATGCCCTGCTCACGTTCCGCGCGCAGTCCGTCCGTGATCAACGAAAAATCAATGGGTCCGTTCGACCGGTTGATCCGGCTCTTCTGCGCCGAAGCGAGTTGGTCCTCGTAAAGAGACTTGGAATCGTGCAGCAGTCTCCCGATCAACGTGGATTTGCCGTCGTCCACGCTTCCCGCGGTCGTGAATCGCAGCAATTCCTTGTTCAGATTCTGCTGGAGAAATGACGCGAATTCGTCTTGCAGCTCGACGGCCGTTCCGGAAGACATTAGAAGTAGCCCTCCCGCTTCTTGATTTCCATCGAGCCTTCTTCATCATGATCGATCGCTCGGTTTTCGCGCTCGGACCGACGGAACGAGATCATCTCTTCGATGATTTTGGGGACACTATCGGCATCCGAGCGAATGGCGCCTGTGCACGGCACGCATCCCAGCGACCTCATGCGGCAATTGACCGGACGGGATTTTTCGCCTGGCAGAAGCTGGTGTTTCGAATAAATCAGGACGATAGAACCGCCGCGCAGCACGGCTTCACGTTCGCGCGCAAAATACAGCGGCACGATCGGAATGTTTTCCATGTGGATGTAGAGCCAAATGTCCAGCTCCGTCCAGTTCGATAGCGGAAAGATGCGGATGCTCTCGCCTTTGTCGATCCGCGAATTGAAAATATTCCATAGTTCCGGCCGCTGGTTTTTCGGATCCCACTGGCCGTGCTTATCGCGAAACGAATAAATTCTTTCCTTGGCTCGCGACTTTTCTTCATCGCGGCGCGCGCCGCCAAATGCCGCGTTGAATTCGCCTTCGGCCAGCGCATCCAGCAGAGATTTGGTCTTCAACAAACCGCAGCATTTCTGCGTGCCCAGCAGAAACGGAGTTGCGCCTGCGTCAAGCGCCTCCTGGTTCTTGTGGACGATCAGTTCCGCCCCGATCTTTTTCGCATATTGGTCGCGAAATTCGATCATCTCGGGGAATTTGTAGCCTGTGTCAATGTGAAGGAGTGGAAATGGAATCTGTCCGGGATAAAAAGCCTTCTGCGCCAGCCGGAGCATCACGGAAGAATCCTTGCCGATGGAGTAGAGCATTACTGGCCGCGAAAACTCCGCGGCGGCTTCTCGCAGGATGTGAATACTCTCGGCTTCGAGCGTTTTCAGGTGGCTTAGGCTTCGCCCGGGAGACCCGCTTCTGCCGGGGATCCCAGTGTCGAACTGCACCAGTTCGTTGGAAAATTCTTGTGTTAGGCTCGCCATTTTTGCGTTCCCCTGTGGAAATTGGGCGTATAAAAACAAAAAACCCACCGGCCAGTTGACCTCTGGCGGTGGGCTCAAAAAAAGCTCGGCTAGTATTAGAGTCTTAGTGCACTAGCCTCCCGATGCCAGAGGATACGTACGCGCAACAAAGACAACAGATCTGCGCCATCCTCTGGTTCGTGCGGCCGATGAACATGGAAAGGAGTGTACACGGCCCAAGCGATCATGGCAATAGGGAGAAATGGACGATTCCTGTGAATGAACTCTCACCAGCGCGGATGGATGCCATCCCTTCCGTTTAGTATGGTTCTGAGTAAATTTACTGCGCTCGGAACTGCTCCGCTGTGAAGGCAGATTCGACACAAACGCTGGAGCGCGAATCGAGCCAGCTGTTTGAGCGAAGTCTCTCGCACATCCACGGAGGAGCGGTGCCATCGAGTTGCTGAGTGTCGTTAGTTCAAATCAGGCCCCCAACCAAACTTTCTTCACCGTCAATTACTTGCGTAAACCCTACGAGCGTCCGAATTTGTGACTTTCGTTGTTGCTTGTTGATGGATGTCGCGAGTTCGCCGCCTGCACCGAGATCCCCCTATGTAATTTCCGGCGCGTTGATTCCCAGCGGATTGCATCGAAAGCATAAGCGTCATCACAGCGGCTGCGCCAGATTCGCGAGTCAATGTCACCTGCAAATGACACAGACTGTTCCAAGAATCCTAGTGAACTGAGACCTTTCCACCCTTGCCTGGCTCATTTTTTTTCAGAAGGAACGAGCTGAGAAACATAAGTGCCGAGCACATCGAGAGCAGCCAATACGCGTCCACATAAGAGAGAACTGCGGCTTGGGACTGAAGCAAAGCGTACAGGCGGCCCAATGCCTGTTGTTGAGCGGCATGCGCGCTCAAGCCGACACGAGTCAAGCTCATCGAAAGAGCCGTAAGAGCGTTGTAAAAGCGGCCGGAGCCTGTGTATTCCGCCAATACGGACTGATGATACTGGCTGCGCCGAGCTATCAGCGTAGTGACCGCGGATGTCCCAACGCTTTGGCCAATGTTGCGCATAAAATTCATTAGCCCAGCGGCGGCGTTGGTTTTTTCCGCTGAAAGGCCGACGTATCCGGCAAGCGTCAGGGGGACGAATAGAAATGCCACCGGAATGTACTGCCATATTCGTAGCAAGGTGGCCGATCGGAAACTCATAAGCAGGTCGATCTGCTTGGACGATGCATACATGCTGATTGCAAGAGTTATCCAACCAAAAGCGATGAGATAGCGCGCTTGGAACCTGGTGGTAAGTTTGCCAACCATGGGCAGCACCACCAGCACTACAAGGGCTCCGGCGGAAAGAACCATCCCCGCCTTTTGTGCGGTATATCCCATGAGAGTCTGGAGGAGTTGCGGCATGAGTACTGTGGAACTGAATAACGCCATTCCCAACATCAGAAACATCAGACTGCTGGTCGCGAAATTGAAGTTCTTGAACAAGCGCACATCAACGATGGGCTCTTTATGAAACCATTCCCAGATGATCAAAGAAACGAGGCCCACAACGGCGATTATGACGAGCGTCGTAATGAAGTGAGATCCGAACCAGTCGTCTTCCTGTCCCTTGTCGAGGGCGATCTGCAAGGCGCCTACGCCGAGGGTCAGGAGGGAAAATCCGATGAAGTCGAATCCGGAAAGATTCTTCTTTGTGCGGGCCAAGTAGGGCGGATCTTCGGCCAGGCGGTAAACGAGCAGCAGCGCCAGCACTCCCACGGGAACGTTGATGTAGAAAACCCAGCGCCAAGAGTAGCTATCGGTGATCCAGCCTCCCAGAGTTGGACCAATGGCAGGAGCACAGATGGCCGTGATTCCATAGAGCGCAAACGCTAGCCCTCGCTTCTCGGGAGGAAAGGTATCGCCCAAGATGGCCTGCGCCATCGGCTGCAAGCCTCCTCCGAATGCACCCTGCAGGACCCGAAACAGGAGCAGGAGCCCAAGGCTCGGCGCAATCCCGCACAAAAACGAACTCATCGTGAAAAACACAATGCACGTCAGAAAGAATCTCTTGCGCCCAAGCCAACCGACCAGCCATCCACTTATCGGCAGCACGATTGCATTGGAGACCAGATAGCTGGTCAATACCCACGTGCTCTCGTCGTTGCTAGCTCCCAGATTGCCTGCGATGTGAGGCAGCGCCACATTCGCAATGCTCGTATCGAGCACTTCCATGAATGCCGCCAGCGAAACTGCAACCGCAATGATCCACGGGTTTCCTTTGGGCTGCCAGACCTCCTCTGCCGGAGAACCAGATCCTCCATCTGTCATCGCACCCTCACGTCAGGTTCAACGGACAAGCCGGGCTTTAGCAACCCGTCTGCGTTGAACTCCTGACCTGCGACGCGTTCAAAATCAATGCGCACTGGCACGCGCTGCACGACTTTCACGTAGTTTCCAGTGGCGTTCTCTGGAGGCAACAGACTGAAGACCGATCCTGTACCGCCGCCGATATTGGTAATGTGCGCTTTCCAAGTGCGGCCGTACGCGTCCAGCTTGATTTCGACAGCTTGCCCTGGCCGCATGTGCGCAAGTTGCGTCTCCTTGAAGTTCGCCGTGATCCAGACATCGGCAAGCGGCACTACTTCTACTAATTCCTGTCCGATGCTGACGTTCTGGCCCAGTTCGACCGACTTCTTTCCGACTATTCCTGTGACCGGGGCCCGGATGACTGTGTAGCCGAGGTTAAGCTGGGTTTGAGCGAGCTGCGCTTTACGTTGCTGCACCTGCGCATCGGCTGCATCCGCCCTTGAACGGATCAATGAGACCTGCTGCGGGGCGGTCTGTGCGCTCCGTAAATCGTCGCTAGCCTGCAGGAGTTTCCCTTGCGCCTGCCGAACAGCTTGTTCGGCCGAGTGCACCAAGGCCGTGGCCGACGCTACGGCCGCTTCATTCGCCGCTGCTGCGGCCACCGCCGCGTCATACTGCTGGTGCGAGATTTCCTCCTTTGCGACAAGTTTTTCATACCGCACCAGGTCCGCGTTGCTCTTCGTCGAATTGGCTTCCGCTTGCTCCAAGGCCGCTTTAGCAGACTCGAGATTCTGCTCGGCGGCCCTAAGCCCCGCCTGCGCGTTTATAACCGCAGTTCCTGCTGATTCCAGGTTGCTGTGCGTGGTAACGGAAGTGATCGGTACGTTGTAGCGAGAACTTGCGGCGATGGCCAGCGCGTCCGCAAGTGCAGCCTGGGCCTGATTCTCTGCAACCTTATAGTCCTGGGGGTCGATGGTCACGAGCACATCACCGGCGCGGACGAGCTGCCCCTCGATCACCGGGACTTCGAGGACGTATCCACTGATCCGCGCACTCAACGGCATGATGTGGCCATCAACCTGTGCGTCATCGGTGCTTTCAAACAGAAATGCGTTGCGGATGAAATAGACAGCACCTGCAACAACGACGAGAATAATGATGATTCCGGCCAGGGCCTTCCGCGGATGGTCCTGTAACGCGCGGCGAGCGTGGCTGACTTGAGTGCCCCGTTCTTGAGACTCCAGCACAGGCGTCTCAGATCGCTCGCCGGTCGGACTGTTTTCTCCTATCACCACCGCAGAGTGCTTTCTGCTCGAGTCTCCGTTGCTAACGGGCATCATTCACCTCCATAAATTAACGGCGACCGCCGCGACCGAGCTCGCTAAGCCAACCGGAAACGCCTAGAAAACAAAGGATCGCTAGTGCGCCAAGCAGTGCCCAGGCAATCACAATCTTTCCCCCAAGACTGAATTCCTTCTCGACAACTGCGCGCGCTCCCGCGGCCGCAAGTATTTCGTCAATGCCCGGCGCAGTCTTTGCCGGCCCCGGTGCGCTCGTGACTTCACGGTAGTAATCGACAGCTTCAACATCCTTGCTGTTTCCTCGGTCGAATATTCCTCTAGCTCGCGGAGACGCAGAACCTCCCTGAGCGTCATTGGAAGTTCACCCAACGCTGACGCGAGGATCTGCCGGAGTTCTTCTTGGGAGTGGCGTTGCTCGGGGTTGGGAGTGCCGTCCGCGATTTCAACGTAGAAAGGGGAATCTCCGCCGCTAACCGAATCGTCGAAGTGGAACTCGCCCAATCGGCGCCTGCGCAGTTTCATCAGCGATTGGTTCACTGCGATGCGCGCGAGCCAAGTATAGAAGCGGGAGTCCCCACGAAATGTGTCTATGTGCAGGAAAGACCTGACGAAGGAATCCTGAAAAACCTCCTCGGCGTCTTCATGGTTCCGCGTAATCTTTTGCGCGAGCCGGAAAATCCGCGGTCCGTATCTTGTCACGAGCTCTCCGAACGCATCCGGGTCGCGTCTCCTGGCGGCATCCACGAGCGCCAATTCGTTTGTACCCTCCAGGCGACCGATTGGACCGGATACGGGTTCGTCGTTACTGATCCTGTCTAGCAAACCAGATGGCATGGTCTTGATCCTCTCTCCCTGGAACGGCGAGTTGCTGAGTTCGACGCAGGTGGTGCGGCGTTTCGCACGGATCTGTCCGACTTTAGAAATCATTGGCGTGAGAGCCGCAAAAATGAGGCGATCATCCTGGACAGCCCGCGCTTGCTGCGGATTTTCAGTTCCTCAATCAGGTGCGTGTTGTTGAGGCCATTGGCTGTGAATTGCGCGCCATCTCTTGACATGGCGCGCAGCAGCCTTCTCCCACGTTTGTCCAGAAATGTGAGTGCCTCGAGATCAACGATGCAGGTGCGTCCCTTGCGGATACGGTTTGCCGTACTCCAATTTGCCTTCACCTCGGTAACCTGGGATCCGATAAGGCGGCCTTGGAAAACCCAGCGCATTTCCGTGGAGGTTTCGGTGATGATGATCCTCAGCACATTTGCCTCTCGCGCGTCCGCGTCGCACGCAAGCATGTGCCGACGTCTGACGCAGGGAGCGCTAGTGGTATCAGCAAGACGGTGCCAGTCGGATTCGTCGCTCCGTCGAGGATTCCTGTTCGGGTCATTGGGTGCATCTCTTTCGCATATGGACTTCGGTGCCTTCGCATTCAAAAGAGACCTCATCCATCTGCGATCTCATCAACAAGATGCCTCGCCCGTTCTCGGCGCTGAGGTTTTCGGCAGCCAAAGGATCGGGAATCGCGTCCGGGTCAAATCCCGTCCCCTGGTCCTTGACGACCACAAACAAACCCTTGCCCAATTCGCACCGGCAATAAACGCGAACCAGCTTGCCCGGATCCAGACGGTTGCCGTGCAGCACCGCATTATTGAGAGCCTCACGAAGGGCGATCTCAACGGAAAGCTCTTCCCCGGGGACGCAGCGCGATTTTTCGATCAAACGGGTCAACCGATCCACTAGCGGTGAGATGGCTTTGACGTCACTTGGCATCCGAGCTTCGATTTCCAGGCATGAATCAGTCCGGCGTGTTCCCACAGACTCGATTCGCAAATTCGCTGGATGGTTCACGATGAGCACCCCGCCGCATCAGACGCGTCGCTCTCTTTTCGCACCGAGAAATGTTGCAATGTGCCCGCCAACAGCACGCCGGAACAGAATTTGCGGCAAATGATTGAAGACAGAAGAGCTGTGCACGGCGACAAGGCGCTTTGAAGGGAAACTGTCGGCGCCTCCGACACTTTTCCCGACAAGTGTCGACGGTCTACGACACTTGAATCCACCCATCGCCCGTATTTCGTCTTGGCTCTTCCTTCGAACCGTTGTTGCTTCTGCTGCTTAGGGATTCATCGCGTTTGGTGCAGATCCAGTCTTCTGGCCCTGCATTTGCAGTGTCCAACACGTGCGGAGAAGCAACGGATGCTGAGGATTACGATCACCAACACGGCGAAGCAAGAACTGTGGACCCTGCAAGGCCGTCTTGTCACGCCGTGGGTCAGCGAACTGAAGGCGAATTGGAACAGGGCACATCGGGCAACTCAGGGCCGGAGGTGCATCGTGAATCTCCATGAAGTCACATTCATTGACAAGAGCGGGGAGCGAATGTTGCGGCGCATGTTCAACCAGGGCGCGCAACTTGTCGCCAGTGATGTGTATGTCAGGCAGGTGCTTGATCGCCTTCGGAGAAAGACGAATTAATTGACGGAAATCCGGCGTCCGGGGATCAGCCAAATGAGTGATTTCGTGCAAAGTAAAACGCCGCAATCACTGCAAGAAATGGAGCCTATTCTTGAAACACTGAATGACGGCGTCGTCGTCGCAGACGATTCTGATCAGATTCTTTTTGTCAATACGGTTTTCGAGGAAATGACAGGATTCCCTCGCAGCCAAATCATCGGCCGGAACGCCCGTCAGTTGTATCACCGGGCCGATGAGCTTGCTCTCGCCCAGGCGCTTAACCAGAAAGCCCTGGAGATGGGACGGGCCCGCGAAGAGTTGTCCCTGCCCACGAAAGACGGCGGGCGACTGCCCGTGGTGGTTAGCCTGCGCGCAATGCACGGACCCGATGGAGAACATTTCTCGGTCGTTACGTTGACCGATATTTCGGAACAAAAGCGCACGGAAGAAAAGCTCCGCGATGCTATCGCGGGGCTCGAAAAGCGCCAGCGAGAAATTGACCAAGACCTGGTCCTGGCGGCTCGAGTACAGCAGAGCCTGGCACCCGAGCCCTTTCTCTGGGGAGGCATGGGTGTCGACACTTTCTACCAACCGGCGCATACAATCGGCGGCGACTTCGGCCTTGTGAGGCCGTCGGACGAGAAACATCTGAATCTACTGGTCTGCGATGTCTCGGGACACGGCATCAGTTCCGCGCTCGTCGCCAACCGAATATACTCGGAGACGGTTACGCTGCTAGGTAATCGTGCGCCGCTCGCTGATGTACTTCGCCGGCTGAACTCTCTTGTAATTCAGAATATTGGCACGTCAGGATTTTTCTTCACACTGGCGGCAGCCCGAATTGATCGCGACGCCCGGACCATGGAGTTCGCCGGAGCCGGACACCCGCCAGCAATGATTGTTCAGCCCGGAGCCGAGCCTCGCCTGCTCCGGTCCCGAAGCGTAGTTCTAGGCATGTTGCCGGACGCGGTGAATGCCGATGCGACGCTTTACAGAGAGCTCGAGTATGGCGACCGCATCGTGTTGTACACGGACGGCCTCACCGACGTGTTCAACTCGCGTGGCGAAATGCTCAAAGTGGAAGGAGTCCAAAGCTTCGTCCGCGAAACAGCGCTTCTGCCATTTGGCGAAATGAAGCAAGGCATTCTCGACCGCGTTGCCGCGTGGCGCGATGGGCCGCCGGGCGACGACGTGTCACTTGTGCTTGTCGAAGTGCGCTGAAGAGCGGCTCACGAAATCTTTCGCGGATCAATCCCCAACTTCTTCATCCGTGTGAGCAACGTAGTGCGCTTTAGTCCCAAGCGGGCCGCGGCGCCGTTGGGACCTCCGACGCGTCCCTTGGTTTCTCTCAGTATTCGTACAATCCTATCTCGTTCATCGAAGTTCTCGGCTCTTGCCGGAGACAACTTGGTGTCACCGCTTCCCAATTCAGGTACAGAGATCGCGAGCGTGCTGCTGCGCGTGAGGATCACTGCGCGTTCTACAAGGTTCTGAAGCTCACGAACGTTTCCGGGCCAATGCCATCGTGCCAGCTTCCGGAGCGCTGCCGCGGGGATATTTTCGATTCGCTTTTGCATGCGGCGCGCGTACTTTTGGCTGAAGTATCGCACCAACAAAGGAATGTCTTCCGGCCGGTCGCGCAAGGGAGGAAGGCGGATCGGAAAAACATCCAGGCGGTAGTAGAGATCGCTTCGAAATTGCTTTTCTTCAATCATCCGGTCCAGCTCACGATTGGTCGCAGCGATCAGCCGAATGTCGACTTTCTTCGTGCGTGTGCTTCCCAGCCGCTCGAATTCTCTGTCCTGCAAAACGCGCAGAAGCTTTGGCTGGAGTTCCAGCGGGATGTCGCCGACTTCATCCAGAAACAACGTGCCTTGGTCAGCCAGTTCCAGTCGGCCAATCTTCTGTGTGACCGCGCCGGTGAAGGCACCGCGTTCGTGGCCAAAGAGCTCGCTTTCAAGCAAACCAGTGGGAATCGCTGCACAGTTTAGCTCGACAAATGTTCGCGCGTTGCGGCGGCTGCGCTCATGAATGGCGCGCGCGACGAGTTCCTTTCCGGTGCCTGTTTCTCCCAGCAGAAGCACGGTCGAATCACTCGTGGCAACCGTTTCGGCCAGTTGCAGAGCCTGCCGCAGCGCCGAGCTCTGCCCAATAATCCCTTCAAAATCCGACGTGCTGCGAATCTCCTCTTCTAAATAAAGTTTTTCCTGCGCGAGTTTGTCTTTTAGCTCGGCGATCTCTCTATAGGCTAAGGCGTTCTCGATGGCGATTGCCACCTGACCTGCCACTCGCACCAAAAAGTCCACGTCCTCGAGGCTGAACGAGTTCTCGATTCGGCTGGCGATCGCTAGAACCCCGAGCGTTCGGTTTCGGCTGATCAGGGGCAGCATGCAGCCAGACTCGATGGCTTCCGCACGAGCCAAATGGGCTGAAAGCTCACTCTTGACATCGGCTTTTGTTCTTAAGAGAAGAGGTTTGGCGGTAGTAAATACACTGCCTATCTCGGACCCCTCGATCGGGCGCAGCAAACCCTCCTTCGCCACTCCCTTGCTTTCTGGAAAGTCCATCACGATGTGGCGCAATTGACGACGCTCCGAATCCGGAAGCCATACCCCGACGAGGTCGCAGTGCATGTCCTGTCGAATGCTCGCCGAGATTGTACGGAGGAGATCGCGGGGTTCCAAATTCGAGATCATCGCGTTCGTCATGTCCAGCAATAGCTTCAGTCGGTCGCTTTCGCGCCGCAGTTCCGGTGTTGCGCTGGGCGACTCTTGGGAGTTGAATGACGGGTTTGGTAACGAAGAGCGCATTCTTACATTCCCCTGTGTCAAGTGTCGCACAAATTTGCACGGGAATTCCGAGTCTCGTCTCCTGTTTAAGACTGTCACATGATCAGACGCTTGTGACCGGTGGCGCAATCTGACCCTCGCCGAAGGAGCTACTGGCGCGATCGATCTTTCCGAAGAACACCATGATGTCGTTCGGATCTCCCATCTCGAGTTCCTAGGCGCCTGTGATGGTCCGCTCCAGCGAAGATAGACTCAACAGCAGGGCACAAGGGACCAGCAGAGTCCACACGCCCAGATGGTGCGCCACTGCCGATCCGAGCACGGCTCCAACGAGGAACGCACTCCACACGCTGGCCAACACAGCCGCTCGCCGCCAACGCGTGTCCGATGAACCCTGAGCGTCCGGTAGCGGTGTGCGCTTGATCCCCAACGCGAGGTGCTGAGCCAAACTGTTCAAGTCTCCGGTCACAAAACCCAGGCTGACGTTCTGTCCGCCGACGCGGGTGATGGATGTGTTCAAAATGCCCATCGCGGTGCTCAAAAGCGTGATACTCGACCATTCTGGCCACGCCCGGTAGGCCGCGATTGCGCTGATCAACAGCATGGTCGAGACCAGAACCGAAAGTCGAAGCAACGACCGGCGTTGATCGGCGCGCGGCATCGATGTCCCCACAAAAATACCGAGCACAAAGAATGGAATCGGGAGCAAGCTGTGCCCTGCAGCGGCCAGCTTGGCCTGCCCGGCCTGCGCACCGCCGGAAGTCGTGTTGCCGCTCATGAATGAGGCGAAAACGCCGAAGTTCAAAAGTGCGTACGAGTCCACATACCCCGAAATCAGCGCGAGGCCGGTGGCTCTGCGCCATTCGGTGACTACGGTTTTTTGCAATGTCGGTACTGTCGCTCCGACATAGCTGAAGTCCTCGTGCTCCTGACGTTTGATCTCTGGCATCGCGGGTCCACTAGATTGATACGGTCTCTGCGTTAGCTTTCAAATTCACTTCCATCGGAATTTACGACTCTCCCGCATGCATCGCGAACTGTAGCAATCCATGTCTGCTGGTTTTTTCTCGCGTGGGTCTGACGTTTACGCGGAATCACCCTTCTCCTTGTGCGCAGCGGGAAGTTTTGCGCAAGCTAAAGTGACCCAATTCGCCACGCAATATCCGGCGCCTGCGGCGCGGAGCCAGATTCAACCGGTCGAGCCTACCTCGGCGTCCTTGCCGTCGCCATCGACGATCGCTTCATGCTTTGGGCCGAGGTTGCTGACGCCCGCCTGTTGAATGGAAGCCCGGCGATTTGCGGTATCGACCGTCGGATTGTCGAACGGCGCCGATTTTTTCGGCGTATTTTTCCCCATGGAACGCTCCTCTGTTATTTAGTGAATTCCAAAATCTCGAAACGAAGCGCCAACGCGTCCATCTTGCGGCATAAAGGCAATCTATTCTGTTAAGTGTGGAAGTCGTTCAATACTGCGGAAGCTTCGTCTTCGTCACGTCCGGATCGACGTCAATTCCATGCCGCTGCAACGTGTCCCCAAGCGCTCGATACAATTGCACGGTAGCCTTCTTCCAAGCCAACTGAGCCGCGATCTCGGTCGTCTCAGCTTGTGTCAGATAACTCTGCTGCTCGATTACAGCAAAAGTTGTGGAGAAGACCGCACGAAACTTTTCCGCCTCGGCACTGAGAAGCTGCTCCTGTAGATTCCTGGCGGTTGCGGCTGCCTGTGCTGCCTGCTTGGCAGTGTTCAGGGCGATCACTGCATTTCTTACCTCCGCGGCAGCCTGCGCCTCCATCTGCACCCGACGCAATCGTTCTTGCTGAAGTTGCGCACGGTCAGCACCCAGGTCGGCCTCGGCGACCTTATTCCGTACGGGCACATTAAACTGAATACCTGCTTCCAATATTTCTGAAGCACGAAGTCCGCCAGTGGGTATCGTGTCAAGGATGGGAGCACCGGTTGTGAGATCGCCGCCCACTGGAACAAGGCTCGGGCTGATGACCCCTCGACTCTGGAATGAGCCATACAGATCGAGTTCTGGCAGCCGGGCATTGGCAGAGCCCGCGACGGCGCGTTCTCCGTTGCTCACTTGCAGCTTGGACTGTCTTATGTCAGGCCGCTGCTCCAGGGCGTGTTGGATGAGCTCGGCCATCGGAGAAAGTGGCGTATCCGGTGGTGATGAAAGTTCATCCGTCGCCACAATATCTACCAGTTTTGCATCGGGAGTCGAGAGCGATTGCGGATCAATGACACTTCGCAGGACATTCTCCTGTTGCTCTCGGAGTGAATTTGCCTGTGTAAGGGCAAGTTGGCTCGCGGCCACTAGAGCCTCCGCACGCGCCACCTCGATCGGAGGCATACGCCCAAGATCTGACTGCTGCCGATTATCGTTCAGCAGACGATTCGCTGCATCCAGAGCCATTTGTTGCACTTTAACGGAATTCTGCAAACTCACGAGGTCCCAATACAGACTCTCGACGCCAGAAACCGTGCTTATCATCTGTTGCTCGAGGATGTTCGCGGAGATCTTTTTATTTGTCTTAGCCATCTCTATGTAACGGGTGTTGTTCTTGCGACCAGCGCCACGAAGCAGTGGTTGGGCGATAAGGGCAGTCGCGTTGGGATGCGTGAACGGAACCGCGGAGGATCGACCGGAGTAAAACGAATCAACGAAGTCATTGATTCCAAGCTGGATCGAAGTACCGGTGGAGAAGCCTTTCACCGCAATTACGTTCCCCAGCGTGTTATTCGTAATTGTTGTATCTCCGGCAGTAGTGGAACCTGAGTTCACGAGTGCATTGCTTGGATCTCTCCGAATCCAACCGAATTGCCCCTGCAGATTAAGATCGAAAACTGGGACTGAAACACCGGGCGAAAACGGCGACGTGGCAATCGACAGAGAGTGTTGTGCCGACAGAACATGGCTGGCATCGTAGGAAGATGGAATCGTGATTCCCGAGGGCTCGATGCCATTCGGCGACAGCGTTGACGCCGTGGAATCGAGAAGTGGGAGGGGTGCTACTAACTCCCCAGCCGGCGCTTCGGCAATGTTGTAATTAATTGAACGGGGGACGGCACCGCCTTCCGTTCTTGTGACGCTGAAATCAGCCACCGACTGATCGATCTGCTCCAATCGGATGTCGAGGTTATTCTCAAGAGCCATGCGGATGGCCTGTTGCAACGACAGCTGCATGCTATCGGAACTGGACTCCTGGCCCGCCGCTTCCGCATGAAAGGCGAGCCGAGCAGGCGAGGATGCCTCAATTCTGTCCTCGTTAGTTCGGAAGCTTCCCCTCGTTTCGGATGTAGATTGGCACACACCCCGCGTGCAAACGAACCCGAGCGCCAGGAGCACCACGCAGATTCTCACGTCCCTCGTCCACGAAATCAGCGCGAACGATGAATTTTGAGATGCCCTACGGCAGATGCGAATCATCTTTCCTGCCCTTTGGGCGCAGTCTTGGTTTGGACGTGAACGCCTTCCTGCACGCTATCGGTGGGGTTAACCACTATTTGGTCTCCGTTCCGAAGTCCGGTAGTTACATACACCTCTGTTCCCAAATCGCGCCCCACGTGGATCTGCTGGAGGTGAACGATGTTGTTGTCAACGACGGCCACGAACTGTCCCTGCGCCCGAGGGATTACGCTGTCGCCAGATATCAGAATGCCGGGGTTTTGCACATTGAAGTGCAGTTGCACCAAAGCGAACATTCCTGGGCGCAGCTGCCCCTTGGGGTCCTGTATCTGCACTTCGAGCAACAATGTTCGGGTCTGCTGATTGAGAGAGTCGCTGCTGCGAATGATCTTTCCGTGGAATTGTTCACCAGGCAGCTCGGAGAATGTAAGGGTGGCTTCGCGTCCGGTCTGCACGTTCTCTGCATCCCCCTCCGGCACACTGATGAATGTTCGAAGATCATGCGTGTTCGCGATCTGGAAGAGTTCGCCGCCCTGCGCGCCGCCGGTGGGTGGGCCCCCAGAGTTCGCTTGAATGGAGGTTGTGTTTACAGTGAGGCCCGCGGCCGCCCCGCTACTCGAGACGAAGCTGCCGATGTCGACGTTACGAGCAGTCACAGTTCCATCGATGGGCGAACGCACCTGCTCGTAAGAAGCGAGCACCGTCCAATGCTCAAGGGCAGAGGCCTCGGCGTTCACATTGTTCTCTGCCGACTGTACCGCGTCAGTCGCAGCTTTGACCGCGGCGAGTGCTACGTCGTCATCCTGCTGCGACAACACTCCGTGCTGGGCAAGAACGTGAACTCGGTCATAGGTCGCCTGTTGCAAGGCCAGTTGACTGCGTGCCGTGTTCAGAGACGCTTTGCTGACCTGTAGCAAGGATTGCTGCTGCCTCACCGTGGCATCGAGGTCCGGGGACTCAATAACGGCCAGTAGTTGACCGCGACGAACGCTGTCGCCGATATCTACGTTCAGAGTCTTGAGGTACCCCGTTGCTCGGGCGTAAATGTGGGAGGTCACAACCGGCACAACGGTTCCAGGCAACGTAAGCTCCTCCGTCTTCGGGACCTCGGAAGCGGTCACCACCTCTACAATCGGAAGCGCCGCTTTCGTTTGATTCGCTCTTGCCTGAACCCGCTCGTTGAGCTGGCGTTTGGGCCACCACCCCAGCAGCAACAGTCCGGCGATGACCACCACAGCAACAAGCAAGTACCGCCCGTAACGAGGCCGCAGACCCGAAGCCGAGCCTTTTTCTCCACTATTCGTCGATGGCGTGGAGCCCCCAAAGGGTCTGCTATTCATCACGCCGCTCCAGAAGGCATGCTTGCGGCGATGCCTGATCGAGTTCCTGCGAATTGGCTACTTGCCCTAATTCGGGGTTTCATCGTCATTGGGCTCCCTGCAAGTGTCCCCTTGTTTCCTCGTCAATCCGTCTGTCGAAATCTATCGGCGCTTCCTTGCGGAGCAGCGAGTAGATGATCGGCACAATGAAAAGCGTACCGACCGTGGCAAACAGAAGTCCGCCGATCACGGCGCGACCAATCGGTGCGTTTTGCTCGCCACCTTGACCGAGCGCCAACGCCATCGGGAACATGCCGAGTATCATGGCAAGCGCAGTCATGCAGACGGGGCGCAGCCGCGTGTGCCCAGCCTCAAGCGCAGCCTCGAGAGCGTTCTTGCCGTCAGCACGCGCGTCATTCGCAAACGTGACCACCAAAATGCTGTTTGCCGTGGCCACACCCATCGTCATGATGGCTCCCATCAAAGCGGGAACGCTGAACGTCGTCTGCGTCAAAAACAGAACCCACACGATGCCAGCGAACGCTCCCGGAAGGGCCATCAGGATGATGAAGGGGTCCGACCACGACTGGAAGTTGAGAGCCATCAGCAGGTAAACGAAAACGATGGCTGCTATGATCCCAAGGCCCAGGTGCAGAAACGATGAATTCATCGTTTGCACTTGCCCCCCGAGCTCAATCCGAGTGGCTTCTGGAAGATGCTGCGAAGCACTTTTGATAATCTTCTGTATATCGCGTGCTACTCCGCCCAGATCGCGATTCTCGGTGTTGACGTATACATCCATCACTGGCTGAGCGTTGAAGTGCGATACCGTAAGCGGCGCGAAGGCACGATGAATTGAGGAAACATTACCCAGAAGCTGATCGTTATGGGACTCCGGTGAGGTAACCGTCAAATCGGATAGCGTATTGAAACTGTCAAGACGGTATTGCGGAACTTGTACAACCAGCGGGTACTCTACGCCCGTTTTCGGGTCCATCCAGAAATTCGGGGCCGTTTGCCCGCTGCCGGAAAGTGCCAGAACCATATTGCCGGCAACATCCCGCTGCGTCAGCGAAAGTTCTTGGGCCTTCAGACGATCCACGTTGACGTCGAACTCTGGTGCATTGAATTGCTGCTGAATAAAAACGTCAGCTGCTCCGGGCACGTTCTTGATCTGGTTCTGGAGTTCGACGGCAATCTGCTGCGTGGCCGTCGCGTCCTTTCCCAAGACCCGGACATCGACGGGCGCCGGTAACCCGAAGTTGAGCGTCTGGCTGGTGATGTCCGCGGGTTCGAAGAAAAATGTCTCTTGCGGAAAAACTCTATTCAGATCTTCGCGCAGAATGCTCATCCACTCCTGCGTGGGGCGGTGCTTGGGAGTAAGCTGCACTAATATATCGCCGTCTCCGTTGCTGGTAGTGTCACTCGCGGAAAACGCCAGGTTTACGCCGCCGGGTGGAAGGCCGATGTTGTCGACGACCATAGACAGTTGATCGGGCGGAATCACGCGTCGTATCTCCTTATCCACGCGCGCGAAGATCTCCGTCGCTACTTCGATCCGCGTGCCACTTGGCGGACGGACGTGAAACTGTATTTGTCCGGAATCGACATAGGGAAAGAAATTTTCGCCAATCACAAATACAAGAGTAAGCGATCCCAGTGACACCATCGCGAACACAACGATCACCAGCGCCCGATGCGCCAGCGCCCATTCGAGTAGAGAGCGATATTTCTTTTGGAAGCTGTCGAAATGGTGCTCAAAGCGCTTGTGAAAGCGCCAGATCCAGCTCTCCGCTTGCGGTGAGTTCTCTTCATCTTGATACAACGAGACTTCCGCCGGCATCAGGTAGTGCATCATGGCGGCGACTAGCGTTCGCGACAGCAAATACGACGCGATCATCGCAAACACCACGGCCAGCGCCAGCGGAGTGAAGATGTATTTTGCGGCTCCCGACAATAGCGTCACCGGAAGAAACACAATGCAAATGCACATCGTCGATACCAGCGCCGGAGCGGCCACCTGCTGCGCACTGTTCAGAATGGCCGCGGCCAAGGGAATCTTGCTTACCGCGAGGTTGCGGTGCGTGTTCTCAATCTCCACGGTCGCGTCGTCGACGAGCATGCCTACCGCGAGCGCCAAGCCCCCCAGTGACATTACGTTGATCGTTTCACCGAGATGGGAAAAGGCCGCCACCGAAACGAGGATGGCGAGCGGGATCGAAGTGCATACAATCAACGTGCTGCGCCAACTACCCAGAAAAATAAGGATCATGATCGCGGTAAGCAAGGCCGCCGTAATCGCCTCCTGCACCACATCCCGCACGGATGCTTTCACAAGCAGCGATTGATCGAAAAGCGGAGTGATGGTAAGCGCGCTGGGCAGGCCCGCTTTGATTCGGGGAAGCGCTTTCTTAACCTGGTTCACGATGGTAATGGTCGAGAAAGCACCGTTCTTGATAACGGTGAGGAGTACGGACGGTTTGCCATTTTCCTGCACAAAGCTGGTTTGCGGCTCATACCCGTTGTGAATCCACGCCACGTCACGCATTCGGGTGATTGACCCGTTCAGCGAACGGATCGGCATATCGTTGAGCTCGGCGATGGAAGGAGGACTGCTGTTGCTGCCGACAAGATATTCCCTGTCGCCAATTTTTTCGGTTCCGGTGGGGAGGATGAGGTTTTGATTACTGAGCGCGCCTGAGATGTCGGAAACCGTGAGATGATTTGCCGCCAACTGCTCGGGTTCTGCATCCACCATGATGGCGCGTTCCTCACCACCATAGGGTAGTGGCACGGCCGCGCCCTGGATGGTGGCCAACTGCGAACGGATGAAGTTCTGTCCCAGGTCGAAGAGTTGCTGCTGTGACAGAGTCTTTCCGCCCAAGCTCAACTGCACGATGGGCACGCTGGAAGCGTCGTATTTCAATATCTGCGGCGGGAGAATGCCTGGTGGCAACTGGCGGAGGATCGACTGAGCGAGCGCGGTTACCTGGGCGATGGCTAGATCGATTTGAACGTTGGGTTGAAACGAAACCTTGATGACGCCTATGCCGGTGAAGGATTGCGATTCAGTACTTTTGATATTGTTGACCGTCGTGGACAGCGCTCGCTCACAGATACCCACGATTCGCTTCGACATGTCATCTGCGTCGAGGCCGTTGTAAGTCCAGATAACGCTGACAATTGGAATGTTGATCTCCGGAAGTATGTCCGTGGGCGTAGTCACAATCGCGGAAACACCGAAGATAAAGATCAGCAAAGCAATAATGACAACGGTATAAGGCCTTCGTAGTGCTAAATTCACTAGCCACATAAATCTCTGCTCTCGCGTCGGATCGTAGGTTCAGAGCGAATACTCAGGAATCTTGAGCTGCACGGTTCGCCTGTTTAGCGAAACGCAATCCTGTTCGCCGGGAAACCCGTCGAAGGTCGTCTCGGATAGCCCGAAATTCTTTGCCAGGAGTGCTCTTGAGGTGTGGTCCGGCCAGTCGTTGATGCTAAAGGTCCCAAATTCGAAAAAGTAACCGTTGCCGAAAGTGGGGATGAAATGGCACGCCTTTTCGCGCAGGCAGGCGAGCAAGTGTGGATTGCCGCGGGGAAAGTACCAGACGTTGCCGGGATCAGACTCATTGATTTCCGACCCGCCGGGCGGATCGAGCACGGCTGTCCGTGAGCGGCCTTCCAGGACGAAGGCCCATTCCGCAGC
The DNA here is from genome assembly GCA_963834215.1 of uncultured Acidobacteriota bacterium. GTDB lineage: Bacteria > Acidobacteriota > Terriglobia > Acidiferrales > UBA7541 > Palsa-295. The sequence continues at coordinate 57,057 of CAWIAM010000015.1, forward strand.
CGTCACATGCCAGTGAAGTCCCTGCGCAACACACCGCTCCCGACGCGTCGACGCTGCGGCGATGCTCTTGGAGATCGGCAGTTGCTCTACAATCGCTTCCTTGCCGAAGCTGCCACCCATGATCTTGCCCTCAGATTGCTCCAGTGCGAAATTGAGTGTTCGGAGTTCCTTGGCTGGGAGTGGTGGATCGGGAACATTGTTCTTGAAGGGTAATTCGTAGAGTTGCCGGCTGTCCACATCATCACAATTCGCCTCAAGCACCTGCGGCGTGCAGTTCACGAAAGGCGCGAAATACACAGGAGATAGCAGACTTCCCTACTGTTTATTGCGTAGGAGTCGGCTGGCGGCAATACGGTTGATACTGTATTTGACGGAGGCCCGGCGATTGGCGAGGTCTATGCTTCGTTTACACGTGGCAGCGCTAACGGACGCTCAGTGGGCGGATGTCCCCTTGGATATGGCGGCCTCGCGATCTCGCGCCAGTTTGCCGAAGAACTCTCCGAATGCCGGCACGGAGGATTTTAGCAATTGGAAGTCGGTTTTCGAAATCAGGAGCACATCCATAGGAGTACGGGCGAGGACCGTGGCGTTGCGCGTTGCGTCCGTGAGCACAGCCATTTCCCCGAAATAGTCGTCCGCCCGCAAGATTGCCAGGTGCTCCATCTTTCCTTCCAGCTCTCGGAAGACTTCGCACTCACCGCTTTCAATCACATAGACACAGTCGCCAAGCTCGCCCTGGAAGAAGACAACATCACCGGGCTCAAAATGCTGTCGGGCCAAGGTAGATTCATGGATGTCACGGACCTGAACCAGGTCGGGATGAAACAGCAGCCCAATCATCCAAGCAAATCCGACGCGGACCTTGCGGTACAGACTGGGCATCTTCATCAGATAGATGGTGCGCCACAGAAACCACGCAGGAAAACCCGACACGCGAAAGCCCAGGATGTCCGCCACCGCAGAAAAACGGCCGAGCGACCCGAGCTTGCCCAGCCCATCGAAGTCAAATTCGGTGCTCTCTCCACCGCGAATACTCGCCACAATATTCTCCGCCACAACCCTGGCCTCACGGGTGGCATGCTGCGCCGTAGGCGGAACGGGATTTCCAGACCTCGTGACGATTGAAGCGCAATCTCCCAAAGCCCAGACCTGTCCTTCATAACCCGCCAATTCCAACTTGCTATTGACCTTTAGCCGCCCCTTCTCCTTGGCGCAATCGAGGCTTTGCAGAACGGGTGCGATCGCCATGGGAACGGTGGAGATTATGGTTTTTGTGGGAATCTCGATGGCAGATTTTAATATGGCTCGTTCGGATGTGGCGCTGACGAGACGGTCGAGCAATCGGATCTCAAGGCCTCGCTTAGCGAGCAGTTTATGGGCAAACACCGCGAGTTGGCCGTCGATTTCCGGCAAGATACGGTCTCCTGAATGAACCAGGACGCAACGGATTTCTTCATGACGTAGCCGCGGATAGTTGTCTTTCACCAGATGAACGAAGTCGTGCAATTCGGCAATGACCTCCACGCCCGAAAATCCGCCGCCGGCAACCACGAAGGTCAACAATTTCTTGCGGAATTGAATGTCGGACTCCAGTTCCGCTTCCTCGAGGACGTGGATCAGATGGCTGCGCAAACTCAACGCATCGGCCAGCGTGCGAAACGGTTTGGCGTGTTCGAGCAAGCCGGGCTTGCCGGAATAGTCGGTAATTCCGCCCAGGGCGATCACCAGATAGTCATAAGGTACTTCCATGGAACGCGGCCGAAAGCCGGGGCTCACGGTCACCGTCCTGGTCTTCAGGTTGATGTCCTGGACCTCGCGGGTGATGAGTGCCGTGCGCGGGGACAATTGACGGATGGGCGAGACAACGTCGGTCAATCCGATTGACCCGGAAATGACCTCCGGCAGCATGGGCTGATATACGGAGTAATTTTCGCGGTTTATGAGCGTTACGGAAGCTTCGTTCGGTTTCAGGAGTTTGCCCAAATGGCGTGCCGTATAAACGCCGCCGAAGCCTCCGCCGAGAATGACGATTTTTTTCTTTTCGGCGGTCATAGCAGGCCCATGGCAAACCTTGGTGCGACCGAATCGCTAATGCGCACCACACATGCGCGGACGCCGCATTTCATGAATGCGGAGCTCACGAGGATTTCGACTCCGACAGCCGCCAGGGGCCACCCGACGCGTCAATGCGAGCAAGGGCGACCCAGGCGACAACAGAAACAACTTTCGCAATCGGGAAGCGCCGGGCATAACGCACGCCACGCATTGCGGCTGCATCCCCTCACAAAAGCGGCAAAAGTACTCCGGCTATTTTTTCAGCGTGCGAACGAAGGCGATAACGTTGTCCTTATCCGCATCCGTCAAATCTTTCACCGGTTTCATCTTGCCCTTGCCGTCCGTGATGATCTTCTTAATGTCGTCGTCGGACATCTTCTGAACTTCGTCCGAACTCAAGGGTGTGAATGTAACACCCAGCAACTTTGCCACTCCGGGGTTGCCGTCTCCGTCCGGACCATGGCAAGTCTTGCACTTCTTGGTGAAAATATCCTTGCCCGCCGTGGCGTCGCCCTTCGGCGCGGAGTAAAGAGTGAAAGCGATGCCAAGTACCGCCAAGCCCGTCACGAAGATTCCTGCAGAATGACGTTTCATTTACCAGTTCTCCTTTCAAATGAATTCAGTTCATTCACTTTCCGGCACCTCGCATCGCCCGTTCGTTCACCGTCTTCATGATGTCTTGCTGGGTCGACGGCATCAGTTTCAGCATTGCGAGGAAATTGGCTTTCCCGAGGATTGCGACGTTGGCCGGAGTTACGGCGCGAACCGTGGCGTTGCGCGGCGCGTCACTAATCAGGGCCATCTCCCCGAAGTACTGGCCGGCAGAAAGTCTGGCAATCACCTTCTCGGCTCCGTCTTCGGTCCGGACCACGGCGAACTCCCCTTCGCGGATGAAATAGGCGCAGTCGCCTTCCTCACCCTGCTGGAAAATCACTTGTCCAGGTTCGATCTCTTCGATCTCAAACAGGCTGTGGCGCCGCAAGAAGCGATAGGTGGTTACGCCGAGCACAGCAACTGCCGCGCCCAGCGCCAGTACAGGTGCGATCGTCGAAAAAAGGAAAAGCGTTCCGCCCGTCGTGCGCCTCAGGAATTCCAGGGCCAGGACGAAAACGGCGAGCGCGAGCACCTGAGCCACGATCAGCAGCGTGCGCGTAGCGGCGGAATTCAGTTTGAACGGTTTAACGACGGCTTCGGTCATGGCGTCACATTCTGCGCGACGTTGTGTGCCGGGTTATCCTGCGCGTGGCAATCCATGCAGCTTGCCTTTCCAGAGAATAGTGCGTCCTTATAGTCTTCGTGTGAAGCAATCCATTTGGCCGATCCCGCATGGCATTTCAGGCAATCGCTGTTCGGATAGGGATGGCGGAGCTTGATCGGCAAATGGAAGGTCCGAGTGTAATACTTGTACACATCGTTCATTCCTTCTTTTTTCGCTTCCACGGTACCGAATAAGCCATACGACGTGTGGCACGCGTAACACTGATCGTCTGGAATATATCGGTTTTTGAAATGCAACGCCGCCAGGCTATTGCTTTTCTGGTCATGCATGTCATCCACAAACGATTTCATCGTCAGATGGCACGAGGCGCAGAACTCCACGCGTTCGGCTTTCTCGAATACCAGGATCGTACCCACGCCGCTGATCAACATCGGAAAAGCCACCGCGCCCGCGATGAGCAGGCCCCAGGACACGGGGCCCGCGGCTGCGCCCCGGTATTTCAGCAGGCTGTATAGCACGACTCCGATTCCGATGATTGCCAGAGCGACGAGCACGCGCGCGCCGACGTGCTCCACCGGATCCTGCTGGAAGCGCTCGGCCTCCTGCTGCGCCCGCGCGACAAAAGGAAAAAGGAAAATGCCAGCAGCCAGGAGAATTCGCACCGCTGCTCCCGCGAGCAGGGGCTGGTTTGTCTCTCGTTTACAGGAATCCTCGATCATTGGTGATTGGTTGTTCCTTTGAGGGTCTGCGAATGGCATTCCCCACAGGTATCCGCGAATGTGTGGCAAGTAAAACAACTCCGTTCGTTGAGCATGGCAAGCTGCGCGTGACCGCCAGCTTTGAATTGCGCCAGCGGCATGTGGCTGCGCGGCGTCTCATTGTGGCAGCGGCTGCAAAAATCAGTTACGTGACACACCGAGCAGTTCGTACGGTCCAGCGCCGCATATTTTCCGTGGACGTCGTCCTTCCAGCGCGCGGTGTGCGATACGGGCATCATCACCTGGTGGCAACCAATGCATTCCTGCTGGCCGACGGCTGACGGCGCGACGTTCATGTGGCAAACAAAACAGGGCGCGCCCGCCTGGGACGCTTGGTCACCGTGATGGAGTCGGAAAGCTTCCGTATGCGATGGCGGCTTGACGATGCTGGAGTGAATCTCCGGCATTGGGCCGGATTGTACATCCACATGACAAACCTGGCAATTGGACATCTGAAAGTTAGATCCCAGGGTCTTCGATATGTCATGGCAATTCACGCAGTCCGCCATTTTCGGCAGATCGAGGTTGGCAAGATTGGTGCTTTCGGCGATACCGTAGTGGCACGTCGTGCAATCGAGATGGTATGCGTCGCGATTCTTGAAATGCTCGGCGTGCGAAAATTGAATTTGCGGATATTTCCCTGAAACTACAAAAGAGGCCAGTTGGCGGTGAACCGTCGCGACGCTGGGATTTTCGATCTCTTCCGGCCGGTGGCACCCTCGGCAGTCCGCTGTCGTTGACTTCTCGCTGAGCAGCGGTTTCATTCCAGCCTTGGAATGGCAGCCGGCGCAAATCACGTGATTCCCGAACGACGCATACGCGCCATCGTCCTGGAAATGATGGCAGAAGGTGCAGTCCGCGCGGAATCCGGTACGCGCATCCACTCGCGTATGCGGATCCACGTGCCGCGCGTGCGAGAAATCGAAGACGATCGGCTGCTCGCCCTTGTAGCGCGGGAACGGCAGCAGATCTTCGGAGCTGGTCGGCGGAAACACCGAATGGCACTGCACGCAAACCTTTTTCTTGATGTCTTTATCAAAATCGTCTTGATGGCAAGGCGTACATTGATCGTGGCCGGGACGTTGCAAGACCACCGAGCCCGCCTTCGTCGCCACATGGCAGGCGTCACAATCCAGGCCCACTTGCTTCAAGTGGAAGATCGTGCAAGTAAAAAGGCGCCTCCGTGGAGGCTGCGGTTTGCGATGTGGACTGCGAAGACGATGCCGCCTGGTTTTTTGCGGACGATCGCAAACCGAGCGCGCCCATCGCGACCAACAGGCACACTGCCGCGACGCAGAGCTTAGACAGGGAGTTGTGTCTAGGCCCCATTCAGTATTTCCACATCACGCCGAAACGAAATGTCTGGCTGTTTTGTATGTCGGGCCGAAACACCGGGAAGTCCGAATCCAACCCGTAGTCCATGAAGACTCGCGTCTTGGGGTCGAGGGTGAAGGAAGCGTTTGCCAGCACGCCCTTGTCGTGCGCATCAGTGATGGTGGTAAACAGATCGTGGAAATTCAGTTGGCGGTAGTATCCGCCAGCTCTCAAGTGGAGACGCCCGTCCAAAAAGCTGCGCCCGATTTCCAGACTGTAATCTTGTATTTGGGTCTCCCCAGTCGTGCTGAGGTCGTCGAACTGCGTCGGCGGCACGCCAGTTCCTGAGCGGTTGTCTGCATTCCGGAGATGATATTCCGCGAATAGGTCAACTTTCTTCCATGGAAAAATCTGCGCGTTGGCGCGGAAATCTTGAAACGAAGTGTCGAACGGCCCGGTGTTCTCCGTCTTGGTCAGCTGCCGTATCCAGATGGAACCGCCCAGACGCAGCCTGGCATTCAGCGCCCGCGATCCGTCAATCACGAATTGCGTGTACGGTTGCAAAGGCCCCAGATTCAGCCGCGTGAGCGTGTTGTATGGATCGTTGTCTCGCGCCGCTTCGGTGTAGTCGAAGAAATAGTCCTTGTCGGAAAGTTTGGCGGCATACGACACTCGCAGTGACGTCTTGCCGTCGCTTGGATTCCACATCAAATCCCCGCTGACATCCGTGGGAGAACTACCTACCATCCGGTAACTCACGCCAAACAGCCACGAGCTTCCGATATTCTGCCGGTAGCGGATGGAGTTTGTTCCCTGGATGTAATACAGCGTGTCATATTCCAAGCTGACGTTTTCGTTGAATCGGAAGAGGAAGTTGCCTCCCCCGATCGCTCGCTGTTGCGGATCGGAGTAGTAGGTAAACCGGCGACCCGCATAAATCATCCAGGAAAACCGGCGCCGGTTCATCGTGAACGAAGCGCCGTCCATCTGCGCCAGTTCCGCTCCGTAAACGTACTGGCGGCCCAGTCGCAGGCTGGTCCCGGCAAAGTCGCCGTCCGTCGGCCGCCCGTTGATATCTATATACCCGGACATTAGTTGCAGGCGGCGATTCGAGCCGAAGGTATTAAGGATGTCGAGTTGCGGCGACGCGGACGAGACATGAGTTAGATCCTGCCCGTAAGCAAACGAGAAATTGGAATTCACGCGATCGGATAGCCAGCCCTGCGTGCCCCAATTCAAGAAGCTGTACATCACATTCGTGTCGGACTGAAAAGCCGAGGGAAACGGAATTCCCGCAGGATTGAACGTGCCGGTGATCGGAGCGTCAATCACGCCCGTCGCAGTCGGAAGCCCCGTGAAATACGTCTGCGTCCGCAAGTACTCGGTGCGGGTGCTCATGAAAAAATGATTCAGAAAATCGCCCGCGGGAGAGGATTCGCGAGGAGTTTGCACAACGGTCAGCGCAGCGTCGGGAGCACTTTGGGGAATCGCGTCTTTGAGCAAGTTATCCCAGGCCGCGCCGATGCTCGGGCTGCTTGCCGCCGGCTGATCTCCAGGGGCGGAGGCCGGTCGAGCGTTCGTTCCCGTCAAGAAGAAGAGAACGGCAACGCCGGTCGCCAACTGTCGCGAAATCACTCGAAAGCAATTCGGCACTCGGTCCCCTCGCCCAACAGCCAATCTATTTATCGAACCAAACTATTTCTCCCGCGCCAGCGCCTGAATTTGGTTGTTCGCCAGCGCAATCCGCCACGGATAGACGTCGCTGTGCCACTGCGTCGCCTGTACGTACGATTGCAGCTCGCTCTTGGCCAGGCTGTTCTGTCCCGTCGCTTCGTATACCTGCGCCAGCTCCCAGTGCACCTTCGAATTGTTTGCCATGTCGGCCGTGAGCGCGATGGATTGCGGCGTCACGGGAGAAAGCGCCAATTCCGCCTGGTATGCGGTCACGGCGTTGGCGTACGCCTGCTGCTGGGTCGTCGGATCGGTGGCTTGCTGCGCCTCGATCACGTACGTCTCGGCGATCAGCGTATTGACCCCGAGCCTTTGCGGATCGATTTGCAGCACTTCCTGGAACAGCTCAATAGCCGCGCTGGGATTGGTTTCGCGCCACAAATAGCCGAGTCGCATCCGCACCGTGAACATGCACGGAGCAGGCGTCAATTGCGATGGCACCGCTCCATTCACCAAAGTGGCCGCTGTAACGATCTGGCAGGTTTGGCTCTGGATGCTGTTCATCGAGAGCGACGTTTGATAATCGCTAAGCGCATCGGGCACGTCATTTAAGTCATCCTGGTAGTGCATCCCGCGTTGCAGGTAGTCCCAGGCATTCTGCGGCTGCGTGATGCCCAGCAAATTCCAATCAATCTTGCCCTCGAAATAAAACGGATTGCGGTTTGGGATAGTTCGGATTGGTGCTCGTGGTGCCCGTCGTCTGGTAAGCGCGCGTCTTCGCGAAGACGGCGACAAGCACCACCGCAAGGGCCACAAGGGCTAACATTGGGTACCGATAGCGGATTTTCATTGTGTCAAACTCACAGTCGTATCATCCGAAGCGATGCTCTTGATGTTCTTCAGGTACGTATCAATCAGTTGTTCATTCACGAGATTCAGATTGTTCCCCGTGGGCCCGTTCGCGCCCGTTACTCCAGCCAGGAACCGCATGAAAAGTGGGGGGAAATGCTCGAAATTCACTTGCGCATGGACGTGCAACGGCCCCTGCAGCGTCACACCGATCGCCTGCAGCTGCTGCTGAGTTGGCAATTGAATTTCGTAATTGTAAGTACGCGGCTGCAACGGCTGCAACGAGCGGAAATTATCCACGGTATTAGCCAGTGCAGCCTGGAAGGTCTCTTCGAAATGCACACCCTGCGCCGTCACCGGCAATCCCGTGGTCGCGTCAATGCGCCCGATCGCCTGGCCTGGGAGGAAAATGTGAGTCAGCTCGTTTCGGAAAAGGACCAAACCTTCCGGCGCCCCCAAAAAGACGCGCGCGTCCGGCCCGTCATCCGGGCCTGCTTCAAACACCAGATTGTTGCCGCCGTTTGTCCCGGTTCCGCTCGTGTAGGTGGCAGTATGCGAACCCGGATCTACGACTGCATGGAGATGCTCGAGGTCTTCATCGTCCAGGTTGCCGTCCGGTGCCTGTTCTCCGGTGTTCGGATGCGGCTTGTCAACCACGTATCCGGATTGGTAAAGCAGGAATCCATTGTTGTCCGTCACCGCCAGCTGCACGTAAACGGTCCGCTCTTGCGAGAATCCCGCTGGCAGGCGATGTCCCGTCAGTGACACTGCCTCCAATCGCACCGTGAAAGCTTGGCCGACTTGGGCCGTCGTATCTGTCTTGCTCAAGCTGATACGCGCAGCCGCATGCATCAGGTCCGCGCGCCGCGTCGCCAGTCCGTTCGGCACACCGTGCGAATCCGTTCCGGTCGCGTAGGGATCAGGGTAACCCGCGCCCAGCCGTGCGCTCAGCTCAGCTACCGACAACAGCGGGACGTCCACTCCGGTGAAATAGTGTTCCACCACCTTGCGCAGTGAAAGCGGAGCGTTCTGGTCCGTGGATACACCCGGAACTGCCGCATAGTCGGTGGCAAACACGGCCGGCGTCGGGCTCGTCACCGTCATATCGCCAACTTGGTAGGTTGACGTGCCTGCGTAGGGAAACAGCGACATATGGCAGTCCTGGCAGCGCACGATCTGGCCGAACGGATTGTTTGTGCTGTTATAGGGACCGATCATCCACTCCGTGCTCAGGTTTTCGAGCCGGAAGTAGCTCACGTTCTGTCCACCGGGGTTCAAGTTGTGCGCCTCGGCCGTCAGATTCACATTCGGCACGAATACGTTGTGGCACGTATTACAAAAGGCTCCAGAGCGCAGAAATGCGATCTGGGTCGGATTATTGTTGGCCACATGGAAATTGTTCTTCACGGCCACTGGAAACAAGAACGGACCCGTTTTCAGATCCGTTTGATTCAGCAGCAGGCTCGTGTTCCCAATGCCATCCATTCCGAAGCTGCGGTTGATGTCCGGCCCGTTTTCGTCGTGGCAGAAATCACAGGTAATTCCCGCGGCGCCCAAGGATGGCAGCGCACCGGCGGGAGGCTCTGCTCCCGGAGTCGGCGGCAAGAGCTGGTTCCCGTTCTCGTCCACCTCGACGTAGTCTCGCAGCGGCCGGAACAGTTGCGGTTGAAAACACTGCAGACCGGCAGCGGGCGCGGGATTGCAGGTGCCCAGGCCCGCGAGCTGCGGAACTTCCCGCATCGTCGGATCGTTACCCAGAACCTCGATGTCTGCGTTGTGGCAAGTAAAGCAGAACCCGGCCTGCACCTGCCGAGTCTCCTTCAGGACCGGCGTCGTATACATATTGGTGTTCAACGGAGTTCCGTCCGGCAACACGACGGTACTGTCCGAATACACTGGCCGCAGCAAGCCGCCGTTCGCCAGATTGCCGGCGGATTCGAGGCCGTTGAACAATGGACTCACGTTGCGATACCCCGACTTCACCGCACTATGAAGTTCGTTGTACTGACGTTGATGGCAAGGCAGGCAGTTTTCTGGCCGTTGGAAGGCCTGGGGTCTAAAGCCAACTTGCGGCGGATTGGGATTACTCTGCACCTGCGTGCCGCAGCCTAATTCGAGCAGAGCTAGGAGAGACACGCAGATCGTTGCCGCCAAAACTCGGGGTCGCACGTTGGTTGTCCTACAAGGAAAATATGGGCGACAGCCTATATCATAAAGAACATCATTGCAATTCCTTTGGTGTCACACGCCTGAATGCTGTGAGTTCCGCTAATTCGTCCTGAACGTTCCGACCCCCGTGGAATGCGAATTGTCGTAGGGATCGGCCGCCACGCAGAGCTTCTGTTTCATCGAAGGAACAGGCCTGCCGGTTGTTGACGGAAAGCGTTCGAACGTAATGGGACCAATGTAGCGGAAACGGGGTTGGGCGACGCGAGCCTGCGGATTTCGCAAACGTCGTCTGCGGATTCTCCTGTGGACCGCCGGAACTGCCCGCAAAGGTGCGACCAAGAATTCCCGGATCGTCCAGGGGGACGTGCTCCACAAAGACCAGCTGAATCCGGCGATGGCAGGTCAGGATATTGCTCGCCTGCCGTGCTCGCGGCTCAGGGTTGCGCCGGACTTGCTTGCGGCTGCGCTGCCGAAACAGTTTCCGACGAAGATCGAGAAGTTCGGAGGCGATATCCGGCGCGCGTTCGCACGTGGTACTTCTTGGATTGGCCGTTCGCGAGCTTCACGGAAATGGTACGCCAGCCGCGGTTGGGATTCGGCAACGGGTAGTAACTGAGAGAATAGAGGTGAGCCAAGTCGTCACGGATAGAAGCAAACGCGTTTTGTTCGTCTTTCCAGTTCCTGGCGAAATAGACTTTGCCGCCGGTGGCAGCGGTCATGCGTTGAAATACGGCGTTCGAAATCGGTTCGATGTGCGCTTCTTCGGTACTAACCATGTAGATGGTTGTGCCGGTTGATTGCGCCAACTCGGCCACCTGCTCGGGCGGCACCGTGCTGGCATTGTCAGGCCCATTGGAGAAAACCACGACTACTTTTCTTCCGACGAAGTGCGCGGCATCTTGCACCGTCAACAAAAGGCAATTGTAGAGTGCGGCATCATCTCCAGCCACCGTGGTGCGCGCGACGCGCAAGACTTGTGCTCGATCCGCGGTCAGTACCGTGCCGCGGGAAAGGTCGCGGCTGTAGGAATAGAACGCCACTTTGTCCGCGCCCTCGAGGGAGCGAACGAAATCAGCAATCGCATCCTGCGCAAACACAAAACCTCGGTACATGTAGTTGCTGGTGTCGAACAGAACAAACACGTTGGCACCTGTCACCAAAGATGAAAGCTCGCTTGCAGAAACTCGCTCGCCAGGGTCCCTGTGCGGATCCTCGGGAGGATCGGGCGGCTTGGCGTCTGACGGCGACGCGTTCGGCACGGCACGGACGGTTTCGTTGCCTTCGCCGAACCTGGCGATGCTTTCGGGGATCCCGTCCTCGGTGACGACGAAATCTTGCGGACGCAGTCCGGTAATGTACTTGCCTTTGCCGTCGGTCACGGCCACGTTCAACTGAACCAAGTCCACGGTGACGTTGATGCGCGGCGGGTTCGTTTGCTGGGCTACAGCGGGGGTTGCCAAGAAAGCAGAAAATCCGAAGCAAAAACTGATAAAGAGGAAGAGTCGCTTGAGCATGATGGACCTCGATGATACTGACTGCCTCATTTTCGCGGATGTTGCCGGGCAGAGTGGATTGCCCGACCTCGCTGTAGGCGCCGCCTAAGGCTGAGCGGTACCAGCATTCGACGGCAGCAACGCGAGCTTGCCCTGCCGAAACTCTTCTCCCGTTTCGCGCATTGCGCGAAGCAATGCCGGCCAATCGTTCAAGTCGGTGGCGAAGATCTTGGTGACCATACGAACGGTAAGCTCGGGCGCCAGCCGATTCAGCGCCACCGGTGGATAGCCCATCTCGTCGGCCAAGCGAGCCCAATACAGATTCGTGGAATCCCAGGTTTCGGCTAGCAATCGGCTGGAGTAACCTTGGAACATGGGAAACGGAGCCACATTCAGCAGTTCGCGGCCATAAGTTCGCGCCAGTACCGGATGCGGCACGCCGAAATCCCGCGAGATCCGTTCCCAGCTTAGATCCGAAGGATGCTCGAGAGACAATTCCTGCAATTCTCGTCCCGCCGGCCCCCATGAAGAGGTTACGTCCGGAAATCTGCGCCGAAACTCCGCGGTAAGATAAAAAGTATCGGCCGGAGTGACTCGAGAAAGCACCTCGGTCAGCCGTCCCGCTCGCAGCGCATCTTCCAACTGCGCCCACCGTTGAGGAATCATGCGGTCGGAAAAGATATTCATTACGTTGCCGCGCAGTTCTTCGTCTTGCGCCGCTGCCGCCAAGAGTTCCTCTCCCGCGCGCTGATAAAGTGCCACGGCGTGGAGCTCAATACCGCTCACGTTCCACCAACGCGGCAAAACGGAGCCGGCCAAGACGCACGGGGTGACGTCCGGCCAGATCAGAGCCTGCACGTTTTCCGGAGAAATGAAATCCTGCTCCAGTTGCGCCAGCACGTAAGGTAAGTCGGCGAGCGATCCAACGAGATGGGCGCCGCCACCTGCCGGCGATCCTATACCGAACACACGGGGCTCCTGCCAGACCGACTCTTCAATGCCAATTACGGTTTCACCCGAGAAATCGTGGGACCGAATCAGGAGCGGATTATTGTGAAGAGCCTGAGCGCCGGGCGGTTCGTAGTAGGCGTAACTCAGGCCGACAAGCGTGTCCCTTAAGAAAGGAACAAGCTCTCCACGAGCTTGCTCCAATTCCGCGCTGGAAGCCTTCGAGCTCACCAGCTTGGCAATATCGGTTCGCATTTCCAGATCGGTGTGGCGGTTGTTGTAAGTTCCGGTCGTAAACTCGGTTCTTTCGCCCTTGGTAAAGATCGGGCGCGGCATCTGAAATTCCGTTAGCTCTTCGGCAAGCGGGAGCAGGCCGTCGTCCGGAGCATTTCCGTGCGCCGCTCCACGCAGGCCGTCGCCCAGTGCTAGTAGCGTATCGAGGGAAACCAGGCGCTGATCGTCCAGGACCACACGAATCCGATCAGCCAATTCCCTATGGACGCGCTGGCCTTCCGTGTCGGTTTGTCGGGGGCCAGCCATCAACTCCACGATTTCATCTTGGGAGCGCCGCGATTCGCCGGTAGCCGCGCGCAGGACTTGTGCCAGCGAATTGCGTCCTGCATCGAAAAGCTGATCGGACGAAGTCACATGCGAGAACGGTTTCATCATTTCCTGCCACGATTCGTCCTGCTTGGACCCAGCGATCTCACCCTGGCGTGCCAGGATTTGCCAAAGTCCGACATTCGCTTCGAAAATTCCCATCGCGTTGCCGCGCAGCGTGTGGTCGGAAATCTTGCCGATAGATTGGGCTGTCGCCAGGAACGCCGCGATGGACGAATCGCCTAACTCTGGAAATTCAGAAAAAATCAAATACTGGTCGCGAAATTCGCGGAACTTGCTCGCCATCAGCCCAACCGTTGAAGGGCTCAAGCGATGCCCTGCGGGTCGCTTGGCGTCTATTTCACTGAGCACGAGAAAGGCGTCGGGTGGCCCTCCGTCTATGTACAGGCGGGAAAGCGCAAACATAACTTCCAGCAGTCCATCGGGCGTTTTCCAGCCCTTGGTTTCGACGCCCGCGCTGTGGGCGGCGTCAGCAACAGTCTTCTGCCTGAGAATGGTCCTCCACGCTTGAAGATCTCCAGGAATGTGTGGATCGCCATTGGGCTCCCACTGCAGGCGAGTAATCAACAGCAAGAGGGTGGGGTCCGGACGAAACACGGACGCTGTGGCGCTCGGAGACGCACTTTTTCCGCGCAGCGCTTCGTAATACCCCCGTAGCCGGGGAGATTCCGCAATGTGGGTTTGCTGCTCGAGAGGAACGCGCGAGAGCGAATCAAAATAGGCGGCCAACCAGCCGTCGTCCTTGGTAAGAAGCCGCTGAACGAATTCTGACGGCGAATGCGGGTTTGCGCCAACTAAGTCCTTCCACGCCGGCTCAGCTGCCTGTCCGCCGGGCACAACGACACTTCCTGAACGGATGAGGATGTAGCTGCCGTAAAAATCCAAAACGGAAGCGAGCGGGACCAACTTTTTCATTCCCGGCGATCGCTGCAGAGTCGCCTGCGTTTCGGGATCCATATGCGCCCACGCATAGTAAAGACGCGCTAGAGAAGGATCGTGCAAAAGCGCCTCAAGCAACGTGCTGCTGCTTTCGTCTTTGCCCCCATGCTTGCCTGCTACCCGCCAATCGGACTCTGTCATGAATATCGGTACGTGCGAGCTCGGATAGGAATAGGAGAAAGGCTCGCCCCCCTGCAGAGTTTTCTCCAGTTCGGGGAGCGGAAAACCGGAGTCGATGGTCAGAAACGCTCTTCGCGCATCCTCAGTCTCAACGAAAGTGCTGCTCTTTCCGCAGTCCGGACGTGCGCGGTAGCCCAGGATATCCAACAAGCCCTTCGCGTCGCTGCAATTGGTGACGCGAATCACGCCGCCGGTTCCTGCCAAGGCTGTCAGTTCCCGTGCTTGCTCCACATATCGCCGAAGCAGAATCAGGAACTCGGTTGCATGGGCGCTCGAGCCTGTTCCCTCGTAACCGACGATGAATACGTTACGAGCGAGCAAGGGCATCACTTCTTCGGGAGAAACTTTCTGACTGACTCCAGCCATGCGCAAGAAAGAACGGAGAGGACCCGGAATAGTCGCCATCGCCGGTTCATGCGATTGCGCTTCCTGCGGCGCAGAAGAGGAAGATTGGGAAGGACGGGCGCCGCAAACAACCGGAGTGAAGCAGGCACAAACGCAGCACGCAACTACGAGTGGCACAGAAAGATGAAGGGGATGTTTCATCGTCGCCCCAAAATCTTCAAGAAAACCTGCTGCTACTTCCGCCAACCGTTAAGGACCGCTAGAGGAGCTTCGCTGCGGCTGAAATCCATATCGTAATCATCAAAGCCCGGACACGCACCCTAGGATGAGGATAGTACTCTTCTTCCTGCCCCGAAGACAACGAACTTATCCAACGCTGCCGCCTGCGATCAATCGCCCCCGAAGACGAGATAAGGAAACGAGTCCGCGCAGATCTGGACCTACGAAGCCGAGGATTGATGCCCGTAATCGGAAATTCTGGTGCGTCAGACGCCAAGCGCGCTAATCAAATTCAACGTACTAAAGCGCGGGTTCGATGACGTGAGGCTGTCGGCATTCGTAGATCCGCGAAAAGAAGTAACTCTGGGAGTGATCCTGCGACTTCCGCGGCCATTGCCAGACGATCTAATTGTTCACGGTGAGTGTCGCCTCGCTCATGAGTCGCACGGTGCGCGGCAAATTCACCAGGAAAGTTGTTCCCGTCGAAGAAGTGTGTTCGACCGTCGCGGAGCCGCCGTGGTCCTGAATCACTTTGTTGACGATGGCAAGTCCTAGGCCCGTTCCATTGGATTTCCCGAAGCTCACGAAGGGATCAAACAAGGTAGCGCGCACCGCCACAGGCACGCCCGTTCCGTAGTCGGTTACGCGAATTTCAAACTGATCGGCGAACGAGCGGATATCAATCTCAATTTCGCGTTGTGTTTGCGCCGAAGCCTCACACGCATTCAATACCAAATTAAAAAATGCCCGCTCGATCTTTTTCGGATCGAAGATTCCCGTCATGTCTCCGGACGACTGCAACGAAATTGTTCGCATCCGCAATTCCGAACGCGCGCGGACGGCATCCACCGCGTGCCGGATAGTTTGATCAATTTCCGCAGGACGCGGCGAAATCGTACCTTCCTCACGCGACAGTTCCCTGAGCGAATCCACCAGATCGGTCATCTGCTCCGAGGCAGTCTTGATCTCATCGTAAATCTCGTCACGATTGAGCTTCAGCTTTTCCGCTTCGTACAAAAACTCCGCATTGGCCACTATGGCAGCAAGATAATGGCGCAAATCGTGTGATATGGAACTCGCGGCTCTTCCAAACGCAGCGATCCGCTCTATGGCGAGCCGCCGCTGCTCTGAAGTAAGCAATTCGCCGCGCATCTTGGAGAACGCATCGCTCAGTTCCGCCACCTCGCTGCTGCCGCGCGGACGTATGGAGTACGCATAATCTCCCTTGGCGAGCGCTCTCACACCCGCGACCAAATCATCCAGGGGATGTGTAATGGTCCGCGACACGAAGGTGAGCAGCAAACCCGCCAGCACGAGCGCCGAAAGACCCAAAATCAGAATTCTCCGGTTCAACCGGCTGAGGAAGGCGTTCGCGGGCTGCAAAGACATCAGGACGTAGCATTTCACGCTGGCTGGCGCGCCTTGATGGATTAGAACCGTGTCGACCTGGAATGGCTCATCGCCCAGAACGATCTCGCGTGATTCACTGGCCCCATCCGGCTCCTGATGGATCTGGCTTTGAAACACGCGCTGTTCGGAAGGAGACAGTGTAGACGCTATGATTTTCCCGCCCGTGGCTAGCGCAATTTGCCCGCCCGACGCCAAAGCCAATTGTTGGGCGACCGTGGAATCAATTTGATAGCCAATAGCCAGGATGCCCAGTCGCCGCTCATTGGATTCACTCCCCGCCAAAATCGTGCGCAAAAAAACACGATACAGCTGCCCATTGCCGTACCACCACGCCGCATCGTCTCCCTGCTCGATGGAACGCTTCAGATCCCGTTCGGCTAGGGCGCTATCCCAACCAGGTTTGGAAACGTGAAAAGCGAAAAAACGGCCATCAGCGCCGGAAAGCACAAAAAGCTGGCTTCCCGCAAGTTTCCATAGAGGTTCGGATGCATCTTGAATCGTGAGGGCATGCTGAGTCGCCATCATCGCCTTCAGCGTGGGCATCTCCGCGAGCATGGCTGCGGTTCGGGAAAGCTGCAGGTCGCGATCCTGTTGGACGTTTTCGAATGCGTGCAATGATGCAGCAGTGCTTTGCCGCACACCTTCCGCGATTTCCGATCGCACCGTATAGCGGACTATCAGCAGTAGCGCTCCCAGCAAGGCGCAGATAATCAAAAGCGTGGCTATGAGCAGCTGAGTACGTAGTCGCAGGCGCGCCATGAACCTCCGGGCAGGCGGTGTTATTTCTCCGGAACGAAGCTCGAATCGCCGGGCATGAATTTGTAACCAGAGCCGTGCATGGTGTGAAAATAGCGCGGATTTCCGGGATCGGGCTCGAGCTTCTGCCGCAATCGCAGGACGTGATTATCCACGGTCCTGGTCGTCGGATAGTTTTCGTATCCCCACACTTCATTTAATAGTTCTTCTCTGGAAATCACCCGAGCGGGAGAACCGGCGAAGTACTTGAGCAGCTTGAATTCTTGCGCCGTAAAGGTAAGGGTTTTGGGGCCGCGTGTCGCCACCATGCTCGTGAAATCGATCCGGATTTCGTCGAATGCCAGGACATCGTGTGTCACGACCGGACTCGCCGGATTCGCCACGTCCGCCAATTGCCCGCGGCGCATGGCACGCCTCACTCGCGCGAGCAGCTCCTTCGGACTGAACGGCTTCGTAACGTAATCGTCGGCGCCGAGTTCGAGCAACAGCACTTTGTCTTCTACTTCATTGTTTGCGCTCAACACGACGATTGGCACGATCGGCGCGTGTGCCTTAAACGCGCGGCAAACTTCCTTGCCCGGCAACCGCGGAAGTTTCAGGTCCAAGACCACGACGCTGGGAGGTTGTTTGCGAAAACTATCGAGTCCCGCCACGCCGTCCGCGGCAATCTGCACCTGCAGCCCGTCCGCTTCGAAGAGGCGCTGCAGAGTCCGCTGCATCGGCCGGCTGTCTTCAACTACTAATACGGTGTCCATGTGATTTCCTTGGACGAACGCGGATTTGTCCGGTCGAGCAAGGCCTCCTCGGATGATTGCGGTGTATCCATTATATAGCTTATCTAGCCGCACTGCCGCAGGAGCCCCTAGCTTCGCATGCCCCTGCGGCGCGGCGGCGGCTTTCTATGAGGCCAGAACCTCTAATGGAGCAGGTTCAGCGTGTTCGTAGCATCATCCACAAAGACGACACCTTGTCCCGGTTCGAAGATGAGTCCGAATAGCGGCCTGAGTCAGGTTTCCTCCCGCGGTAAGCGTAAAGCCCACTCCAGCAGACCGATCTCGTCCCATTGGATGCGGAATCACGGTGATTCGATTATTCAGAGTGTCGGCGACGTACAGTACGGGTTCTCCCTGGTCCCCCCGGCCGCTGTCGCATCGTCAGCGTCTGAATCGCCGCAATCCGGGCTCAGCCGGCTAATGCGCGCGAAATTTTCCACATTTTAATCTCCGTAATTTTCCGCGGCCATAATCGTGTCCCGGTCGGGGGGACCGAGACACGATCTTAGGCCTGTCGCGCGAGGGACAAGATCGAAAGCCCAGCCGGACTCTCTTGGAGGGGGAAGGCAGGCTGAGGTTAGCGATTCCCTACGGGAGAAAACTAAGGCAGAGCTGGGCCGGCGTTGTCAGCGAGTTGTCTAGGAATTGTCAACAGCAAGTAAAATCATCGGCTAGGCGGCACGTTTGGCTTCATGTAGGTTCGCAGCTGCACACACTTCGGCTCCGCATATGGCGGCGGAAACCTCAAGGGTGATCGTAGTCAGGATTCGGCGGGGGTACGTAGTCCAGGCCGTACTTGTTTTTATGGGCGGGCGTGAAATTGGGATTCTCCAAGACACGAACCTGCCCCAGGTTGCGAGCGGAATTCGATATGGTCACGGTCCGCGTCAAGCCGCTCAGCGCTTCAGGCAAACTCCGTTCGTACCAAACATTTATTTGGTAGCGCCCGTCCGGCACATTGGGAATGATGATGTGCCCGGAACGATCTGAAAGCCCGAAATACGGTGTCTCCACCGCCACGATCACCGCGCTCATTTCCGCGTGAATATTGCAAAAAAGAAAGCTGACACCCGGCCGGTCGAATGTGACGGTACGTTTCGAACCTGATTCGTACAAGCCCAGATCGAATCGCCTGCCGTCGTACAGCGAGAAAATATTGTGGAAGAAGGGGTCCTTATTGGGGAATTCAACCACTGTGCCAACCGGCACGATCAGAACGTGAGGCTCGAATGTCTTGTTACGTTGCGCCAACTGCGGCGGCTTGCTCGCTTTTGCCCAGGCCGAGGGATTTGCTTCTGTGTGGTCGAGAGGTATGAGCCAAACTGCGACATTCGAATTGTCCGGAATTGCCCCTTTGCCGGTCTTGGTGCTTTTTATCACCGTCCGCATAATCGCAACGTCTACGGAAACGGGTCTCTCTTGGGCTTTTAGCTGCACGCAATTGGCCCATGCCATCAGCAATACAAGCCAAATCTGGATTTTGAACGGCTCCTTCATCAAGTTGTCCGCACTAAAAAATGTATCCGACGCTGGTCCCGATCTGGTTTGCGCTATTCGCGTTGCTGTCCAAGGTGTATGTCTGTAACCGGCGGTATTCGACCGAAAACACCACGTCGGAGCGCACGTGGTAAATGAAATTCACGAAGGGGCTGAGGTTTCGTGAAAGGGACGAACCATAATAATACGCGGTGGCAGGGAAAGCGCGCAGTTCGCTCGCGAACGGATTATCCTGTCCGTACGCGAAATTCACTTCGAAATTAGCCCTCGGTTTGAATTTCAATTGCACCCACCCTCCCATCGAATCGAGCCCGCGAATAGTAGTTCCGGGATCGGCAATGGCCCCCGACAATAGGATCGTTTGGCCGATACCTCCTCCCATCCCCCCGGCACCGCGGCCGCGATAGAATTCGCCGCTAAAATCAAAATAATCGCCGAGCGGAACAGTCACGTCGGTTGTGCCAACCCAACCATCCACAGTTCTGCCAAAGCCCCAATTTTGCCGCCCATAATAACCGCCGAGCCCAACAGTCATGTCTCTACCGAACTCGCGCCTGCTCCACGCGATGCGCGCCGCGTAGGCCGGTTGCCCCGATTGTTCACCCGCTGTCGGGGAACGGTAAGTTCCGGAGGGGAGGTCGCCGGTTAGCGAGTCCAAAATGCCAGCCTGTAACAGCAGGTTCGATGTGTCGGACAGGCTGATTCGATGCTCGATGCGGATTTGCGGCGTCCAACTCCACAAGTTGCCAGTGTAAGAAAGAGCCGGGATCGCGAGAGAAGATAGCGTGCTGGGGGTAAGAGGCGCAAAGAAGATAGAATCTTGTCCCGCGACGATCGAGGTGTGTTCCCAATCCAGGCGGATCGTCCCGGTGCGCAGCCGCACGATGCCAAACGCAGTCCCATTCGGCGTGTTCGGAAAGCCCCCCGCAAAATCGAATTTCAGGCTGGCACTGGTCCGCGCTCCGGCAATATCCGGTCCAAAAGCCTCAATACCAATCTGCGATTGGCGGAGCGACCCGGAGAACGCTCCGGACGTTCCCGTCGTTTCCGGCGTCGCAATTTGCGGAAAATCGAGATTGTCCACCGCGCCGCGGGTGACATTAGCGTTGAATAGCACGATTCCCGAGAGTCGCACGCGGTACTTCGATCCGCTCTCCACTTTCGTTTGGCTTTGTTCCACGATTTTGTCGTTCAGCAGCCGCTGGTCGTCTTCTAGCTGCGACAGCTGCGCGGCTAAGGGCGCTCCTGATTGTTGCGGCACTGCCGGGACGCGCGAGTCCGCCGATGCAGATGGCGCCGGGGCGGAAGAAACGCCGTAGCTTCCTGATCCCTCGCTCGGCCGCGACGCAAGTTGTTCTCTGGTCCGATTCAGTTCACTGCGCAGCGCCGCGGCTTCCACCAAGGCTTGTCGCTGTCCAGCTCGCAGCTCGTTCACTTGAGAATTCAGCGTCTGCACCTGCGACTGCAGTTGGCGCACAGACTCCGCAAGCGATTTCAGGTCCGGCGCCGAGTCAGTTGTAGGCGGGCTTGGCGCGTTCTGCCCTCGCGCCACGCAAGGCGCAAAAATAAGCAGAACGGCTGTCACCAGTGCCCTGTAATAAACTCGGAAGTGTGGATTCCGTTGCATTGCGGACCTCCTTGGAATTCCGTCTGAGTCCTCTTGGACGTTTCGTTTAGGGGGTAAGCGCTATCTGCGTCTTGAGAGAACCAGCGACGCCGTTCGCTTGTTCTTGTCATTCCACTTCAGAATTGCGCCGCAGCCGTTGATCGTCGAACCAGACCTGAAGTTACTGCCTGAGTTAGCTGTGAGAATCTTATAACACACACCGAGTTCGAGTCGCTTCCGGGACCGCTTTCCGAAGAACGCATCTATTCGCGCGCCGTCGGCATAACCTTTGATGCTGTCCAAACTCTTACACGCACCGGACATTCATTTGACTCCCCGGTGACAAGCTCGGCTTCGACCGCCAGTACCGTCATCCCTCGGTTCATGTACCGAAATTCGAAAAGACAGGAGACTTATGGACAACACCAAGAATTTGATGAAGCGCACGGTAAATCGGCGCTCCCTTTTGCAGAAGGGAGCTTTGGCGGCGGGGGCGGTTACTATCGGCGCCGGACTTTTCGGCGCTGAAAAGGCCGCCTTCGGACAGGAAACTAGTGGGAGCTTAACGAACGGAGATATCGCCATCCTTCGCTTCCTCGCGGCGGCGGAATTGATTGAAAGCGATTTGTGGCAGCAGTATGCGGAACTGGGTGGTATCGGCGATAACCCACCGGTTGAGATCGACCCCAACGAGATGGTGAACAATTACCAGATCGCCTTGTCAAACCTCGACGGCGATGGCCCGCAATACATCAGCAGCAACACCATTGACGAAATCAGCCACGCAGCCTTCCTCAATGGCTACCTGGAATCCAAAGGAGCAGACCCGGTCAATTTCGACGAGTTCCGCATACTCCAAGGGAGCCAGGCGACGGGCGCGCAAAACATTGGCCGCCTCACCAACCTCATGCACCTCAACGTGGACACCAGCTGGTTCGTCCGCTACCGCAGTTCAACCAATCCAGACTTCGGCGCCACTTTCCCTCAGGCGCTCAAACTCAGCAACGTTACCGCCATTCCCCGAAACAATAACGATTTCAACGGTGCTACCAACCCCAACTTTAAGGGTAACGACCACATCCAGGCAATCGCCAACGTAGCGGCCTTTCACTTCGGATACATCGAACAAGGTGGCTCGAGCCTCTATGCGGCGCTTGGCCAGAAAGTCAGCAGCCTGGAAGTGTTGAAGATCACCTTCGGCATTGGTGGAGACGAGGTCGCTCACTTTCTGGAATGGGTTGATTTTGCGGGCAATGCCGTGCAACAGCCTGTGGCGCCGTTCAAGGATCCCATCTCCGGACTATCGTTTCCCGATTTTTTCAACAACCCCCCGCTGCAACCGCCCAGCCGCGTTCAGCCCAGCCTGATCTTCCCGGTTCCCTGCGAATTCATCAGCCCGGATTTGCCCCATTGCGCGGTGATTCGACCGAGCGACGACAAATTTGCAGGCGCCGTAGCGACCATTGCATCGTTCACAGCGGACGGCCTGTTTGTGGGCCAGACGCCGAGATTCTTGCAGGTTTTGCAGCAAATGGCCGAAGAGGCCGACGCCGCCACGCGTCAACTGTAATCGCTCGTACGCTCGTAGCGCGCAAAAATGGTCCCGGCCTTTCTCGCTCAACGGAGAGGCCGGGGACCATGCGCATATTTACAAGAACCGGTCTGCGACGTCAAAAATAGTCGGAGCGATCGCCGTCAGGGCCTCCCGAATGGTGCGAGGCGCTTCATAACGCTCGTATCCGAGTTTTCGGAGTGCGCGACGGACTTGCGCCTGACTCATATCCTTATCGAATCACAGATGCGACAAAAAGCTCTTAAGGCCAACACCGTGCAGCCGCGCGGCATCGCTGCTTCTAATTAAGTAGGACAGCTCCTCGTGTCTATAAACCTATTTAATACGTAAGAGACCTCTACACGTATTGCTCACCAAAACTCCGAACGAGCCAATTTTCACCAGACCCCAGTCTTCAGCCTCTCCGTCCGAAAAATCGGAGATCGCGGCAGGTGCCGAGTTGAGCCTCTGCGGCCCGCCTCCTGGATCTCGTTAACGATTTGCGCGAAAATCGCCACATAATCGAATATTGTGTTGACAACCCATATTCAAAATGTCTATAAGACTTATCAAGTTTTGGGAACGATACCAAGTCGTTGCCAGGGTGGGCGCGGCAAGCGTTTGTTGTGAGCGCTTGGCAAAAGAGGCTCTTAGTGCTAGAGTCCGCCCAACGGTATCGAAGATTCGCATGGGTTGTATCGAAGGCAGTGCGTGTTTATGGGTGGTGTCTGGGTGAAAACGGTGTGTCTCGGGGTGCCCAAGTCTCCTGACTGTTACGCCGCGGCTTCTTAAACCAATCCTGGTTTGAGTTCGTAGTCGTGCGCCTAATTTCGCGTTGCGGGATGGGTAGGCCTAGCACGCCTCTCTGTGGGGAGGAAAGAATCATGATTAAGTCATCGGATCGTTTTCTGCGTGCGCTTGCTATTAGCCTGTTATTTTGTGTCGCTGCCATGCTGCTGAGTTCTCCGCTCGCGGCGCAGTCCACCTTCGGTTCGATTTCCGGAACTGTGATGGACGCTTCCGGCTCGGCTGTCGCGGACGCGCAGGTCACTCTGACCAGCGTCGCCACCAGCGCGAAGCAAACCTTCACCACCGGTCCCGACGGCCTCTATTCCTTCGTCAATTTGAATCCCGGTGAATACACCCTGGAAGCCGAGAAGACCGGCTTCAAGCACTTCAAGCGCGAGTCGGTCGTCGTGCAGGTCCAACAAGCCGTCCGCATTGACGTGCCCATGGAGCTCGGCGCAGTCAACCAGACCATTGAAGTGACCGCGGAAACCCCGCTTCTTCAGCCCACCTACACATCGCTTGGCCAGGTGATCAACGAGCGCGAGACCAACGAGATTCCTCTGAACGGTCGCAACGTTTTCACCCTCATCACTCTTTCTCCCGCGGCGATCGCGGGGGGCAGCGGCTCGGGTTCCTCAACCGGCGGGTCGCAGGTTGGCCCGAATCCGTTTAGCTGGGGCAATTACCAGGTCGGCGGCTCGTTCGGCAACGAGAGCGCCGAGTACCTTGACGGCCAGCCCGTGAACATTGGCTACATCAACTTGCCGGTTCTGCTTCCCGACCAGGACGCGATCTCGGAATTCAAGGTGCAGTACAACAACCTCGGGACCGGAATGGGGCAAGTTCGCCGGCGGCATCGTTAACCTGAGCACGAAGGGCGGAACGAACCAGTATCACGGTGAAGCGTACGAGTATCTGCGCAATAAGGTTCTCAATGCGCGGCCGTATTTCGACACCTCGAATCCACCGTACGTCCAGAACCAGTTCGGCGGCACCTTTGGCGGCCCGGTAATCAAGGACAAAACCTTCTTCTTCTTCGCGCTATGACGGATACCGTCAGCGCGCATCCACGGTATTTGCCACAACAGTGCCCACTGTGGCGGAGAGAGGCGGTGTGTTCCCCGCGGACGTTCCGATTTACGATCCGCTCAGCGTGAGTCCGGCTTGTCTTGCGCCGGCGGTAACACTGAAGCAAATTGCGCCCGCACGCAATTCGCCGGCAACACGATTCCCACCGCAGAACTTAATCCAGCTGCACTGGAAGAACTGAAGTTCATTGCGATGCCGACAAGCGGCGGCGAAGTCAACAACTTCACCGCGGCTGGGGCCTCCGGCGGCAATCCAATCAATATGTAGCGCGTGTGGATCAGAACATTAACTGCCCAGCAACATATTTTTGCTCGTTACAATTTTTTTAATCTGCTGGATTTGCCGCTCGATCCCTTCAAGACCGGGTTGTGCGCTGACAAGTGCGCGGAAACGTATCAGACCAACGCCCTCGCGATAGACTACAGCTACGCGATTCATCCCGAACTGATTCTGAATATCAATGCGCAGCGGCAGCCGGTTCCATTATCTGCGCTCGCCGACGAACTCGGATTTCGACTTGACGCAATTCGGCTGGCCCGCAGCTTTACAATGCCGAAATTCCCGCCGCAGGCCGGTCGCCGTTTACGCCTTGCTTCACTCCGCAGGACCCGACAATTACCTGTTCGCAGGGCCAAAGCTTCATCACCGACCACGACACCCAGGTCAATGTCTCGCCAAGCCTTACTTGGATCAAGGGGCGTCATACCTGGGTGTTTGGCGGCCAGCTAACCGAGACCTACGACAACTACGCCCAAACGAACATCGCCAGCGGCGCTTTCGCTTTCAATGGCAGCTGGACGGCTGACAACGCTGTCGTCCGACGTCGGGCACTGGTATCTCCTTCGCCGATTTCCTGCTGGGATACGGCCTGAACCAGTGGCAGTGTGTTCAACCACAATTACGGTGAAGCGCAGATCCCGGCGCTCGTGGCGCAAAAGGAAACCTATCGGGGCTTTTACTTTGGAGATACATGGAGAGTCACCCAGAAACTGACGATCAACTACGGCGTGCGTTACGATCTGCCGGGAAATTGGTCGGAGCGTCATGACCTTTCTAGCTATTGGGATCCGTCTGCAGTAAACCGTTCGGTTACCGGCTGCGGCGTGGCTACCTCGGGGCCGATGGCGGGCCAGGGCATTGCCGGCAGCCCGTGTCCGGGCGACATCTTCTTCGTTAAGACGGGCATTAACCCTGGGCGGACCGCGGTACCTATTTATAAGAAGGAGTTGATGCCGCGAGTTGGGGTTGCCTATAGCTGGGATCAGAAGACGGTCATTCGCGCCGGTTACGGCATCTTCTTCATCCCGAACTGGGTATATTTCAACCTGAACCCCAGCAATGACCCGCTCAACTTGTCCTCAACTCTGTGGGTCGCCACCACGAACGGCGGACTCACTCCCAATAGCTCGCTGACGCAGACGGGCTGCACTTTTGCCCGGGAGCCCGGCCCCCCTTAATTGCGCGTCCAACGGGCCATTCGGTCCGAATCTCAATCTGCCGCTTACTAGGTCGGGCAATATTTCCGCTTTTGACGCCGGTGCAAACCCATTTGAGGCGCCCTACCGAGCCTATTCGCCGGGGTATGTGCAGCAGTTCAACTTGGATATCCAGAGAGAATTGCCAGGGGGCATCTTCGTGGATGCCGCGTACGCAGGCTCCCGCGGCGTGCATTTGGCGAGCTCAAACAACGTTTCTATCAACAATATTCCCGACTCGTTCTACGCCCAAGCACAGGCACAAGAGAACGCGGGCCTCCCGGTCACAATCACTACGGCGATTCCGAACCCATTCCAGGGAATTACCACTGTAAGCGGGTTAAATCCAACGGGGAACCCTACGATTCTCGCGGGTCAGTTGGACCGTCCCTATCCCCAGTATACCGGCTTGTCGCTTGTCGGGGATGGCTGCTGCGGTAGCAACTACAATTCGTTCCAACTCACGGCGACCAAGCGGTTCAAGGGTGGCGGGACTTTCTTGGCTGCCTATACCAACGCCAAGTTGCTAAGCAACACAGATACGCTAACAACGTGGCTGGAAACTGGTGTCGGCCAACCTCAGGACTGGAACAATCTCAAGGCAGAGAAGTCGCTCTCTTCGCAGGATGTGTCCCAGCGTCTGGTGATCAGTTATGTTTATGACTTGCCATTTGGTCACGGACAAAAATACATGTCCGATGTTTCAGGCGTGACAAGTAAGATCGTCTCCGGTTGGGGTGTTGACGGCGTCACCACGTTTCAAAAGGGCTTCCCCCTGCCGATCAGTTTTGCCGGGTCCACGCCTCTTTCCAGCGCGGGATTCACTCAAAACTTTGCTCTGCGTCCGAATGTCGTAGCAGGATGCCACAAGGGCTTGCCTCATACGGTAACGCCGAATGGAATTACCTGGATCAACCCGAGCTGCTTCACAGCTCCCGCAGACTGGGGCTTCGGCGACGAGTCACGAGTAGATCCTACACTTCGAAGCGCGGGGATCAATAACTGGGACATCGCCTTATTCAAAACGACGAACTTCGGTCCGGAGGACAAACTTGGCTTGCAGTTCCGCACGGAGTTCTTCAACACGTTTAATCGCGTCCAGTTTTCTCCACCAAACACCGGTTTCGGCAGGGCGAGCTTCGGACTTGTGAACAACCAGCTCAACAACCCGACGACTGATTCAGTTCGCTCTGAAGTTCCTGTTCTAGCGAGCGTCACGGACGAAGGTGGATGCCGTTCGTCGGTATCCACCTTTCGTTCTAACTCCCAGGCGATCGCCCAGCGAATCTCTCGTGCGTCGGTTCCCAGCGATAGCAACCCTCTGCCTTCGCTCTAGCCTCCCCGCTCGCCAGGTAACCCCTCAATGACGGTCGAACCTCGAGTCGCGTCCGCAGCGCTCACAATGCGTCCGTGCGCCACTTCTGCTAATCTTTCGATTGCAGCACCGGAGTCCGCCCCCAATCGCATGAACCGGATCACACGCCGCAATTTCCTCGAATCGTTAGCTGTGATGGGCCTCGCACTGCCCATGCCCCAAGCACTCTTTGACGCGAAACATCCCCGCGGCCTCGATTTCGAGCACGTAAACTCACCCACGCCGCAAAAATACCTGATCGAGACAATGGGCGGCGGCGTAGCGCTCTTTGATTACAATAACGACGGCCTGCTCGACATTTTCCTGGTCAATAGCGGCCATCTCTCGAATCCCATGCACCCGCCGGAAACCTTCGACCGTCACGATCCGCGCAATTGGAATCGTCTCTATCGTCAAAACCCGGATGGGAGCTTCACGGACGTCACCAAAGAAGCGGGCCTCTCGAACGCAGGTGACGGCAACTACGGCATGGGCGTAGCGGTCGGCGATTACGATAACGACGGCTTTCCCGACCTCTACATCACGAACTACGGAAAAAATATCCTGTACCACAATAACGGCGACGGCACCTTCACCGACGTAACCGCTAAAGCCGGCGTGGAAGCGGGAGGCTGGAGCTGCTCGGCCGGATTTTTCGATTACGATAACGACGGTCATCTCGACCTGTTCGTCACCCGCTACATGCTCTGGGACACCCAGCACAGCAAAATCTGTGGCAACGAGTGGCAGACGTACTGCCCTCCCGCCGAATTCCCGCAGACCACCAACATTCTTTACCGCAATCGCGGCGACGGCACATTCGAAGATGTCAGCCAACATTCCGGCATCGCCGCACTCAAGGGCCGCTCCCTGGGCGTCTGCTTTGCCGATTACGATGACGATGGCTTCACCGACATCTTCGTCTCGAACGACGGCATGCGGCAGTTTCTTTTCCACAATAATGGCGACGGCACCTTCACCGAACGCGCTCTGGAAGCAGGCGCCGCTCTCACCGCCGATGGCAAGCCTCTCTCAGGCATGGGCACTGTGTTTCAAGATTACGACAATGATGGCCGCCCGGACATTTTAGTCACCGTGCTGCCCCGCGAGGTTTATGCGCTATTTCACAACGACGGAAACGGGCTCTTCAGCTATCGCAGCCTGCAAGCGGGGCTGGGTGTGCTGACGGCGGCAAGTTCCGGCTGGGGCGTGGGCCTCGAGGATTTCGACAACGACGGCTGGAAAGACTTGTTCGTAGCGCAAAGCCACGTGCTCGACAACGTCGAAGAAATCGACCACATGCTGCACTACAAAGAACCGCCGTTGCTCGCTCTCAATCACGCGGGCCGATTCGAGCGCGCGGATTCGGGCGTCACTGCGGCAATCGCTGGCCGCGGCGCCGCGTTCGGCGACATAAATAATGACGGGTATCAGGACGTGGTCGTCACTTCGCTCGGCGGAGAGCCTCTCGTACTATACGGTCACCCAACTACAGGACACTGGCTCTCGATCGCCTTGCGCGGCACGCGCAGCAATCGCGACGGCCTAGGCGCGCGCGTCCAGGTCAACGGCCAGACGCGCTTCGCCACCACCTCGGGCAGCTACATTTCCGCAAGCGACAAGCGCCTCCACTTCGGTTTAGGTGACGCGGAAACAGCCAAAGTAGAAATTCGCTGGCCCTCCGGCACGCATCAAGTTCTCGAAAACGTAAAGGCCAATCAGTTTCTGGAAGTCCGCGAGCCCGAAAAATGATGACGGCCGCGTCTCTCTCGATTCTTCTCGCGCTGCAGGCGTCGTCGGCGTCGCCTGCGCTGCAGCACCTGCACGCGGGAGTCGAGGCGGACCAGGCCGGGCAAGTGGATCAAGCGGTCGCCGAATTTCAAAAAGCCGCCGACCTCGATCCCAAGTTAGCCGCCGCATTTGTGGATCTTGGCGGAGTGCTGATTGAAAAACACGATTACGCGGGCGCCGTTCCGCCGCTGAAGCGCGCCGTAGCGCTCAACCCGAACCTCGAAGGCGCTCACCGCTTATTGGGATACGCGCTGCTGGCGCAGGGATTTGCCGCGGAAGCAATTCCCCACCTGGAAAAAGCGCACGAAGAGGGCGCTCTCGGCGTCGCATTGCTGGAAGCGGATCGATTGCCGGAAGCGGTGGCTGTTCTGCAAAAGGCCTTGGCGAAAAGCCCCGATGATCCGGACTTGCTCTATAACTACGGCCGCGCATGCGGCCTGCTTTCCAAGCAGGTTTTTGACGAGCTCGAATCCCGCTTTCCGGATTCCGCGCGCGCACACCAAATGATGGCGCAAGATTATGCCGCTCTGCGCGACGTGCCGGGCGCCGAACGCGAATTCCAGGAAGCGCTGAAATTGCGTCCGCAAACTCCGGGTTTGCATTTGCAGCTCGGCGAACTTTACGCGCGCGCTCAACAGTGGGACAAAGCCGAAGAGCAATTCCAACTCGAGACGCAAGTTCAGCCCGGAAGCGCCGAAGCGTTCTACCGTCTCGGCGAATCGTTGCTGCAGCTCGGCAAATTTCATGAAGCGCGCGAGGCGTTGGTCAGCTCAGATCAGTTGAAAGCGGAAATGCCCGAAACGTTGTACCTTCTCGGAAAGGCCGCGGTCCTCGATGGAGACGAAGCTCTCGCACAAAAGTCGTGGGAACACTTGCTGAAGCTGGAACAGAACACTTCTCTTGCCGCGCAGGCGCATTTCGGTTTGTCCGGCATTTATCGCAAGCAAGGAAAGACCGCGGAAGCCGACCGCGAAATGGAAGCATTTCGCAAATTGCAGGCTCCCGCGGGCCAGACGGACGATTCACAGAAATAATGCGGATCCATCCCAGAGAGGAGCGCTCATGACGATGAGACGGGCGGCCACGGGTTCATCAGCAAGAAAGTTCAGCGCAGCGCTGGCAGTGTTGCTTCTTGCAGCGATCGTTGTGGCGGCTCCCCTCGCGCACTCCACGCCAACCGATGGCGATGTCGAGCAGCGCGTTCAAGCCATCCTCAACCGGATGACCCTCGAACAAAAAGTAGACATGATAGGCGGCTTTGAAGATTTTTACATCCGCGCCTATCCAGACCTCGGCGTGCCGCTACTCAGAATGTCCGACGGCCCGCTCGGAGTTCGCAATGCCGAGCCACCTTCCACCACAATGGCCGGCGGAATTTCCCTCGCAGCCTCTTGGGATCCCAAGCTCGCTGAACAAGAAGGTATCCAAATCGGCAGGGACGCTCGCGCGAGAGGCGTGCACTTCATGCTCGGTCCCGCCTTTAACATTTATCGCGCGCCGATGGATGGCCGCAATTTCGAATACATGGGCGAAGATCCATATCTCGCTGGAAAGATTGCGGTCGGATATATCGAGGGCATGCAAAGCCAGGGCGTAAGCGCCACGGCAAAGCATTTCGTTGCGAATAATTCTGAGTTCGACCGCCACAACACGGATTCCATCGTTGACGAGCGCACCCTGCGCGAAATCTATCTCCCCGCCTTCGAGGCCGCGGTGAAAGAAGCACACGTGCGCGCGGTGATGGATTCTTACAATTTGACGAACGGAAGCCACATGACGCAGAACGCTCCGCTCAATATTGACGTCCTGAAAAAGGAGTGGGGCTTCACCGGTATTCTCATGTCCGATTGGACCTCTACCTACGACGCCGTCGCGGCTGCCAATGCAGGTCTGGACATCGAGATGCCCTCCGGAAAGCATATGAATCGCGACCAATTGCTTCCGGCGATCCAAAAGGGGTTGGTTTCCGTTGCAACGATTGACGACAAAGTGCGCCGGATTCTTCGTGTCGCGGTTGAGTTCGGCTGGCTCGACCGTGAGCAAGAAGACCTCACCATCTCGCGCTACAACCGCGAAGGCGATCAGGTTGCTTTGCAGGTGGCGTGCGAAGGCGCCGTGCTGCTGAAAAATGATGGAAACTTGCTGCCACTCAAAAAAGACGATATCAAATCCGTTCTGGTCGTCGGTCCGGATGCGTATCCAGCGGTGCCGGTGGGCGGAGGTAGCGCTCGCGCGGTGCCGTTCCAGGCCGTCAGCTTTCTTCAGGGCATCAGCGACTATGTGGGAAACGCCGGTAACGTCTATTACAGTCCCGGCCTGCCCACTGTCGCACAACTGGCCGACAAAACATCGTTCTCTACGGCAGCGTCAGGTGGCAAGCCAGGCCTTCAGGCCCAATATTTCACGAATCCGGATTTGCAGGGTGAGCCGTACCTCTCGCGTATCGAGGAGCACGTCAACTTCGGGGAGCCCAGCCGCACAAATTTACCGGACGAGTCGCTCTCTTCTCGATGGACCGGATATTACACGCCGCGCGCGGCCGGCAAGTTCGATATCTTCGTCGGTTCCACGGGAGAAGACGGCGGCTACTATCGCACCTACGTGGACAACAAACTCGTCCTCGATGATTGGACGGTTTCCAAAGAACTGCTCGGCGTCGTGACGTTAACTTTCGACACGACCCCGCACAAAATCGTTCTCGAGCATCACGGCCACTCCCGCTGGCACGGTCGGCACCTTCGCATGGGGATCGTCGCCGAAGGCAGCTACGTTCTGCCGGACGCAAAGAAACTGGCGGCGACGGCGGATGTAGTTGTAGTCGCCGCCGGATTCGATCCCGACTCGGAAGCGGAAGGCGCGGATCGCACCTTCCATCTGCCGCCGGGACAGGATGAACTCATTCAGGCGATGTCCGCGGCAAACAAAAACGTGATCGTGCTGCTAACTTCGGGCGGCGGTGTCGATATGAACGCGTGGCTCGATCGCGTCCCGGCGCTTTTGCAGGTGTGGTATCCAGGCCAGGAAGGCGGCAAAGCGGCTGCTGAAATACTTTTTGGCGACGTCAATCCATCAGGTCGCCTGCCGGCAACTTTTGAACGCCGCTGGGAGGATAATCCCGTACACAATAGTTATTATCCGGCTGAGGGAACCAATCGCGTCGTCTACAAGGAAGGAGTATTCGTTGGCTATCGCGGCTACGAGCACAACGGCAGCAAACCACTTTTTCCCTTCGGCTACGGCCTCTCCTACACCACGTTCAAGTACGCGAATCTGACGATCAAGCCAGCGGACTCCAGCGCGAAACGCGATGGCCTGTCGGCACCGCTCCATGAAGTCTCGTTCGACGTGACCAACACTGGCACGCGCGAGGGCGCCGACGTGGCTCAAGTGTATGTATCCGACCCGCAATCGCGAGTTCCCAGGCCCGCGAAGGAGTTGAAGGGTTTCGCCAGGATCGACTTGAAGCCGGGTGAAACGAAGACCGCGACCGTCACCCTCGATAGCCGCGCATTTGCATACTACGACACCGCGGCAAAGCAGTGGCGCACCGATCCCACCGACTATAAAATTCTCGTGGGACGTTCCAGTCAGGATATTCAACTGCGCGGCGGTGTCACGTTGTCTGCGGCTGCGGTGGCTTCGGCCGCGCCAGGCAACAAGTAACGAACGGCGCGATTTGTTCTGACGCCGCTCGATAAAAAACGGTTCAATTTCGCGCCCTGCGCATCGAATTCCTATGACCATAGATCAAGACCTCGAAAAGATCGCGCTGCAGGAAAAGCGGCTGCAATTTAAGCATTTTGATTCTGCCGTAGCGTGGGCGCTCGGCACCGCGCTTAAATCCGCCGCTGAAAAGCGCGGCGTGTCGGTGGCCATCGATATCCAACTCAGTGGCCAGACGATGTTTGCATATTCGATGCCCGGAATCACGCCCGACAATTGGGATTGGATTCGCCGCAAACGCAACGTCGTCCAACGCTATCATCGCAGTTCCTTCGCCATCGGCCTCACCCATCTGCGCAATCAGACCAATCTGCAAGACAAGGCGGGCCTGGACCTGAAAGACTACGCCGCGCATGGCGGATGCTTTCCGATTATTCTTGCAGGAACTGGATGCGTGGGCACGATCACCGCTTCCGGCCTGCCGCAGCGCGATGACCATAACCTGGTAGTCGGCGTGCTTCAGGAGTATCTACATCTAATGGGTGAAGATCTCGCGCTCGATTCTGCTCCAGCATCTTGAGCGTCCCTACCCGCCCGCGTTCTTGGAGACCATGAATGGCCATCGAGACTCACGCCGCTACAAATGAGCCATCAGAAATTCGCGCCGTAATATTGGACTTCGGCGAGGTCCTCTGCCATCTTCCCACTCCCGAAGTCATCGCTCCGCTGGCGCGCATGTTTCAAATGGACTCACAAACTTTCTTTCCGATCTATCTTCAGAGCCGCGGCCCCTATGATCGCGGAGACCTGCTTCCCGCGGAGTATTGGGAGCAGTTCGCCACGCAGCACGGTGCAAAGCTCGATGCCGATGCAATTGAACGAGCTCGCCGGATAGACCTCGAGTTGTGGAGCCAGATCAACGAAGCGATGATTCGCTGGGTGCGGCAAATTCACGCGGCGGGATTCAAGACGGCCATCTTATCGAACATGCCGTTGGACATGGTGTCGCACGTCCGAAACAATTTCGCGTGGGTCAGCCATTTCGATCATCATATATTTTCCGCCGAAGTGCGCAGCATTAAGCCGGAGCCGGCGATCTACCAGCATTGCCTTGACGCGCTAGCAGTTCAGCCGTCGGAAGCGCTTTTCATCGACGATCGCGACGTAAACCTGCAAGAAGCGCGTGCCGCCGGAATTCGCACCATTCGCTTTGAGTCGGTGGAACAGCTTCGTCGTGATCTACAATCACTCGGTTTCGCAATTTTGCCGGGCTAATCAATATGAACCGTCGCCACTTTCTCAATTTGCTTGCGACCGCGGGAGGCGCAACCATCGCGCGCCACGGCCTGCGTGCCTTACCGTCTTCCATCCGACAGAAAGTTCCTGGCTCCATTCCTTCCACCGAAATTGCCGACGCTCGCTTTCCCGACGGATTTCTTTGGGGCAGTGCCACGGCTGCGTACCAAGTGGAAGGCGCATGGAATGAGGACGGCAAAGGTGAATCCATCTGGGATCGCTATTCGCACACCGTTGGGAAGATCAGAGGCGGTGACACCGCAGACGTTGCCTGCGACCAATATCATCTATATCCGCAGGACATCGCTCTTCTGAAGAGTCTGAATCTGAAGAGCTATCGCTTTTCGATTTCCTGGCCTCGCGTTCAACCCGCGGGAACTGGATCCGTCAACCAGAAAGGTCTAGACCACTACAGCCGGGTCGTGGACCAGCTGCTGGAAGCCGGCATACGTCCTTTTTGCACCATGTATCACTGGGATCTGCCGCAAGCTCTGGAAGACCGCGGCGGCTGGCCGAATCGCGACTTGGCCGGCTACTTCGCAGACTACGCCGCGATCCTCGCGAAAAACCTGGGCGACCGCATCACCGTTTGGGCGCCGTTTAATATGCCGTGGTCGTTCACCTGGCTGGGTTACGGCGTGGGCGTACATGCTCCCGGAAAATCCGACTACAATTTATTTCTGAAAGCCGCGCACACCGTCAGCCTCGCGCAAGGTCAGTCCTTCCGTTCGATCAAAGCCACATCTTCCAACGCCACCGTCGGCAGCGCTTACGGTATGGCACCGGCGTATCCAAAAACGGATAGCGAAGCTGATCGCTCCGCCGCGGAACGCTACCACGCGATGAATAACGATTTTTTTTTGTATGCCGCGATGCACGGTGAGTATCCCAAGGCGTTTGTCGGCGAGCCGCCTTATGAGGCCATGGGCTTCCGCCCCGGCGACGACCAACTCATGCGCGCCCCGCTTGATTGGATCGGATTTCACTATTACACGCGGCGAATCGTTTCGGATGCCGGTGGCGCTCGCTCCGCCGGCCAGGCCAACTTCGGCACGGAATTTGAGAATGACGAAGCATCCAGCCGAGATCGCTATACGCGTTTCAAGGCGGTGATGCCCACCGACGGCCCGCTCACGGATGCGGGCCTCGAAGTCTGGCCTCGCGGGATCTATGACTTGGTGATGCGCATCACGCGCGAGTACCACCGGCCCATTATCGAAATCACGGAGAGTGGCTGCAGTTATCTCGACTCGCCATTCGAAAAGGAAAATGGTCGCGTGCCGGATGCGCGGCGCACCGAATTCTTCCGGGAGGAGCTGGCTGAACTGGCGCGGGCCATCGCAGACGGTGCCAATGTTCGCGCCTTCCACGCCTGGAGCCTGCTCGATAATTTCGAGTGGACGGACGGCTACAGCCAAAGATATGGCCTTACTTACGTGGATTTCCGCGACCAGAAACGCACAATGAAAGACTCAGGTCGCTGGTACGCGCGCGTCGCGGCCACGAACCGCCCGGGCGTTTGAATCGTGGCGTTGGACGGGCGCGAACGAGCACTTGTCCAAAATTGCAGAGCAATTTCGCGCGCAAATCACGCGAATCCGTGAGGCGATTTTCGTTTGTTACAGTTCTGTGAATACGTCCGTGCGAACATCGCCCATCAGGTTCATATCTCTTGACAAAAAAATCCGGTAAGCCTAAGTAATAGGTGTCTCTCGGCACCGGGTTCAACTGGGGGTTCTCGTGGCGCAGACGTCTCGCAGAGACTTCTTCAAAATAGCAGGTGTCGGCGGTGTTGCCGCCACCGTCTTCGGATTCGACCTCAAACCTGCATACGCCCAACTCAAGGAATTGAAAATCGCGCGCGCCGCGGAGACACGCTCCACCTGTCCTTATTGCGCGGTGGGCTGCGGCGTCCTCATCTACACCATCGGTGACCGCGCGAAGAATGTCACCCCACAGGTGATCCACGTCGAAGGCGATCCCGACCATCCGACCAATCGCGGGACGCTCTGCCCGAAGGGCTCTTCACTCGAGCAGGACATGCTCAACCCGCGCCGTCTCACGAAGCCACAAGTGCGGCGCCCCGGTGGTACGGAGTGGCAGGACATTTCCTGGGATGACGCACTCAGTGAGATTGCGCAGTGGACTAAGAAAATGCGCGACGCTTCTTTCATCGATAAGGATGCCAATGGCCGCACTGTGAACCGTTGCGAAGGCATCTCCTTCATCGGCGGCTGCACCGACACGAACGAATTCAATTATCTGGTAGTGAAGACAATGAGGAGTTTGGGCTTGGTGTATTTAGAAAACCAAGCCCGTGTTTGACACGGCCCCACGGTCTCAAGTTTGGGACCAACATTCGGACGCGGGGCGATGACCAATGGCTGGATCGACATCAAGAACACCGACATGATGTTGATCATGGGCGGCAATCCAGCCGAAAATCATCCCTGCGGATTCAAGTGGGCGATGGAGGCCAAGCGTAACCGCAACGCCAAGCTGATTTCCGTAGACCCGCGATTCACCCGCACCTCATCCACCGCCGATCTCTTCGTGCAAATTCGCGCCGGCACCGACATTGCCTTCCTCGGCGGCCTGATCCGCTACGCGATTGAAAACAACCGGATCGCCAAAGATTATCTGGTCAACTACACGAATGCCGCGTTCATCGTCAAGGAAGGATTCAAATTGCCGGAAGACGGGCTGTATTCGGGTTTCAATTCAGAGGCCGGCACCTATGACAAAACCACTTGGAATTATGAGGAAGGCGGAGACTTCAGCGGAAAGACGGAAGCCGCCGACGCCGCGGGTCACGCGCCCGAAGCCGCGCCAGCCAAACCTGGCGGACCAACGCCGCCTCCAACTCTGCCGCCGAACGCAGCTTACGATTTGACGCTGCAGCATCCGCGGTGCGTATTCCAACTGATGAAGAAGCAATACTCGCGCTACACGCCGGAAACCGTCGAACGCATCACGGGGATTCCGAAGGATCAGTACCTGAAGGCCGCGGACCTGTTCACGTCCGTCCGCAAAGACGGCGACATGAAGAAGGTGGCCACGATCATCTACGCTGTCGGCTGGACCCAGCACACTTTTGGAACCCAAATCATCCGCACCGCGGCGATGATCCAACTTCTGCTGGGCAACGTCGGAAGAGCCGGCGGTGGCGTAAACGCGCTGCGCGGCCACTCGAATATTCAAGGCGCCACGGACATGGCTGGTTTGTTCGACAGCTTGCCTGGCTACTTAAAGATACCCCTTCCCGCTGACATCGACCTGCAGACCTACCTGAAGCGAGTTACGCCGACGGCTTCGAAACCCTCTCCCTGGGATTCGATGAACTATTACTCGAACACTCCGAAATTTTTCGTCTCGCTCATGAAGGCGATGTACGGTGACGCGGCTACGAAGGAAAACGGATTCGCGTTCGATTACCTCCCGAAGCCTGACCGCGATTATTCCTGGACCCACATCTGGGACGACATGTACAACGGCAAAGTGAAGGGCATGTTTGCCTTCGGCATGAACGGTGTGATGATCGGCCCGGACACGAACAAGAACATCAACGCCCTGAAGAAGGCTGATTGGCTGGTAGTCGGCGAAATTTATCCCGATGAGACCAGCGAATTCTGGCGGGCCCCGGGAATCACGACCGACGAGCAAAAAACGATCAACACGACCGTATACCGCCTGCCCTGCGCGGGTTTTGCCGAAAAAGACGGAAGCATGACCAACTCCGCGCGCTGGGTCACCTGGAAATACGCCGCAGTCCCTCCTCCCGGTGAAGCGCGGCTCGACCAGGATATCGTCGCGCAGATTTTCTTGCGCGTCCGGGACCTCTACAAGAAAGAGGGCGGGAAATTTCCCGACGCCATCCTGAATCTCAATTGGGCGTACGCGGACGCGGAGCACCCGCCGCTGGCGCAAGCGGCCATGGAAATCAATGGGAAAGCGCTGGCGGACTTGAAAGACGACAAGACCGGACAAGTAGTCCTCAAAGCAGGCCAGCAGTTGCCCGGTTTTGCAATGCTGAAAGACGACGGCACCACAATGTGTGGCAATTGGATTTACTCCGGCATGTGGACCGAAGCCGGGTCGCAGACACAGCGCCGCGGCACCGAAGATCCCTCCGGTATGGGTGTCTATCAGAACTGGGCATGGTCGTGGCCTGCTAATCGCAGGGTTCTCTACAACCGCGCTTCCTGCAACCTGGATGGCAAGCCGTGGGACCCCGAACGCAAACAGGTATGGTGGAATGAAGCGGCCGGAAAATGGGTCGGTAATGACGTGCCGGACTTCAAAGCCGACTCCCATCCGAAAGACCACTTGGGCCCATTCATCATGAACCCCGAAGGCGTGGGCCGCTTGTTTGCTCCCATTGGAGTCCTTGCGGATGGACCATTCCCCGAACATTACGAACCGATCGAAAGCCCGACCAAGAATCTGTTTCACCCGGAGCAGTCAAGTAATCCTCTGGTGAAGAAGTTCAAGACGCCTTACGACAAGTTCGGAACTCCCGAAGAGTTCAGCATCGTATGCACTACTTACCGGCTCACCGAGCAATATCACTACTGGACCAAGAACAATCCGATGAACGTCCAGCTGATCCCCGAGCCGTTCGTCGAAATTCCCGTCGAGCTAGCGGAAGAAAAGGGCATCCGCCCGACGGATATGATCAACGTCATCAGCGCGCGCGGGACCTACACCGCGAAAGCCTTCGTCACCCGCCGCCTGAAGCCGATGATGATTGACGGAAAAAAGGTCTATCAAATCGGATTGCCGATTCACCAAGGCTATCGCGGGATCGTCGAGGATGAACATAAAGACGCGCGCACTCCCGCCAACCTGCTGACGCCCGCGGTCACCGATCCGAACGCCCACACGCCCGAGTCCAAGGGCTTCCTCGTAAAAGTCGAGAAGGCGTAGGGAGCAAAGATGAGCCAGGCAGCAACAGAAATCATCAGAATCTCAGGCCATGCCGGCACCGTCCCGGGTGCTGGGCTGAACCGCGAATTCCAGGTCTGCAAGCTGGTGGATACGACTACCTGCATCGGCTGCAAAGCCTGCGAAGTCGCGTGCCTCGAGTGGAACGGCTACACCTTCAGCGAAACCACCTTCGACAATTCTTATCAGACCATGCCGGAAACGGCCTGGAATTATTGGAACCTCATCAAATTCAACGAGCACGAGCGCGATGACGGCACCATGATGCTGCTCATGCGTAAAGATCAGTGCATGCATTGCGAGGACCCCGGCTGCCTCGATGCGTGCCCTGCGGATGCCGCGATCGTTCAATATGCCAACGGCATTGTGGATTTTCAGGAAGCCAACTGCATCGGCTGCGGTTACTGCATCACCGGTTGCCCGTTCAATATTCCGAAATTCAGTCCGACCGCCCACAAAGTTTTCAAATGCACGCTATGCAATGACCGCGTCTCGGTAGGACTCGAGCCGGCCTGCATCAAGACCTGCCCCACCGGCTGTCTGCATTTTGGTACGAAGTCCGAAATGAAAGAACTTGCAGAAACACGCGCGGAGCAACTTCGCTCGCAATCCGGCTTCCCCGATGCCGGCGTCTACGATCCCTCGGGCGTTGGCGGCACGCACGTCATTTACGTTCTGCACGACGCCAAGAATCCCGAGCTTTATGGCGGCCTGCCGAGAGACCCGCACGTTCCCTGGTCGGTAAAGCTGTGGAAGGGCCCGTTGAAGTGGCTGGGAAATTTGGCGATTGTCGGCGGAATAGTGGGCCTCGCGTGGCATTACATGCGTTTCGGGCCCAAGAAGGAAGAAGAAATCAAACCGGATGACAGGAGGCAGCCATGAGCACCGGCGCTGTTTCGCATCCGAATACCGCCAGCCACAACGAGGACTTAGTTCCGCGCTATTCTTTCGGCGAGCGTGCGAATCACTGGATCGGCGCGCTCGCTTATATCTATCTGCTCATCACTGGCCTCGCCTTCTGGTCACCGTATCTCTTTTGGCTCGCGGTGATAGTCGGCGGCGGCCCCACCGCGCGGTTCTGGCATCCTTGGTTAGGGCTGGTTTTCACAGCATCGCTCTTCTGGACCTTCAAAGAATGGCGCCGCGATATGCAGATGACGGAAGACGATCGCCGCTGGGGCAAGGCGATCCCCTACTACATCGAGAACGAAGACGATAAGCTGCCGCCGCAGGGGCGATTCAACTACGGACAGAAGCTTTTCTTCTGGGGAATTTTCTACAGCGTAATTCTGTTGCTGCTCTCCGGAATCGTCTTGTGGGAAACCGATTTGGTTCCCTGGGACCTGCGGTTTCTGCGGTATACGGCAGTCTTGATTCACGTGAGCGTCGCGCTCATCACCATCGGCTTGTTCCTCATTCACGTGTACATGAGCGCGATCTTGGAAGAGGGCAGCTTCGGCTCCATGATTCACGGCTATGTGACACGCGCCTGGGCCTGGACATTCCATCGCACGTGGTACTACGAGGTCACCGGCAGATCCCGTCCCAAACAATGATCGGTGCCAAGTGGGACCGCCGCATCCGTCGCGCCACGGAACTAACCTCGACGCATCCATTTGCCGCCGAAGGCCTGCGCTTTTACACTCGCATTGCGACTTTTCAGCGAAGCCTCTACGCGGACATTCAAAAAGCTCTGACAGGCGCGGCGAAGGCTCCCGCCGATCGCCCCCTGCGCGACGAGATGGATCTTTTTCTTCTCCTGCCAAAATTTTCCGGATTTCTATCCATTGTTCAGCAAGCTGCGCCACCGCCCCTCGCGCGGGCCGCTTCCGCATTAGCGCAGAAGGGTCCGGCGGCGTGGCAGCGGGTCATCGAAGTTTTTTGGCACGGGGATATGGAGATTGCGCTGGTCGCCGCAGGCGCGCTAGAAGATGCTCAATCGGGCGACCCCTCGGAGCCTAGCGCCACCGACCAATTGCTAGCGTGGATTTTTCTCCAACCCTACGCCGAGTATCTCGCCGATTCACGCGAACCCGAACATCTCGATGGCACTCCATCGACTTGCCCGCTTTGCGGCGGCAAACCGATCGTCGGCGTCTTGCGGCCCGAGGGCGATGGCGCGAAGAAATCGCTCGTCTGTATGTTATGCGCGCACGAATGGGCTTTTCGCAGGATTTATTGTCCAGCTTGTGGAGAGGAAAGAGAGCCGCAGATGGCGTTTTATTCAGCCCCAGAAATCGCCCACGTCCGCGTGGACGTCTGCGACACGTGCCACACCTACCTGAAGAGCATAGACCTGACCAAGATGGGTCTGGCCGTTCCGTTAGTGGACGAACTGGCGACTATACCTCTTGACCTGTGGGCCCGCGAACACGGTTACGAAAAACTGCAAATCAATCTGCTCGGAACTTGATCAACCAAACTGGACGTTACTGTTCCCACCCGCCGCCCAACGCATTATATATATGAACCAAGTCGTTCAATTCATTCGATCGCGCCTGCGCCAGAGTGAGTTCTGCCGAAAAATAGTTCGTATCGTTCGTCAAAACCTCTAGATAGCTCGCCACTCCGTTCTTGTAACGTATGTCCGCAAGCCGCGTGGCGTCTTCCGCCGAAGCCGTCAGCAATTCCTGCTGCTCGCGATACTCTCTATCTTTTTGATAAGCGATCAGCGAATCCGAAACATCTCGAAACGCCTGCTGAATCGTCTGCTGATACGTCAGCAGCGCTTGTTGTTGTCGCGCTTCGGCCAGCTTCACGTTTGAATGAATCTTCCCGGCGGTAAAAATGGGCTGCGTGAGCGCGGGTCCAAAATTCCACAGCCCAGCAGGCCCGCTAAATAGCCGCGCGAGCGCATCGCTCTGAAAGCCAGCCGTGCCCGTCAACGAAATGTCCGGAAAATAGGCCGCTTTCGCCACGCCAATTTCCGCATTCGCGGCGATCAATTGCTGTTCGGATTGCCGGATGTCCGGTCGGCGCTCCAGCAAAGCAGAAGGCAGTCCGGCCGGTACGGTAGGCGAATGAGGCTGGTCGGTCAGTTTGAGCCCGCGCGGAATCGGCCCAGGATTGTGCCCCATCAAAGTGCTGATCAAATTCTCCTGCTGCTGAATGTCGCGCTCGAGTTCCGGAATCGTCTCAGACGCTGTATACACAAGCTGCTCGCCTTGGCGAACGTCCACGAGCGAAGCGGAGCCGTGCTCTTCGAGCGCCTGCGTCAGCTTCAATGAATCCTGGCGCGAAGCCAGCGTCCGTTGCGAAATGTCGAGTTCGAGGTCAAGCGCACGAAGCTGAAAATAGGCGCTCGCCACATTCGAAACGAGCGTGCTGATAACGGCCCGCTGGCCCCACTCGCTCGCCACCAAATTTGCGCGCGCCGCCTCGGTCGCTCTGCGATACTTGCCCCAAAAATCGAGCTCCCATGCTGCGGAAAGCGTGACCTGGCCGGTATTCAGCTCGTACGCGGGAAAAATTGTCGTCAGAGGCTCGCGCGTGGAATTGATGTCCGCTTCGGCGCCCAAAGTTGGAAATTGATCCGCGCGCGTGATTCCCAACTGCGCTTGCGCCTGCAGAACGCGCGTAGCCGCAATGCGAACGTCGTAGTTTTGCTGCAACGCCGTACGAATCAGGCCCTGCAATTCCGGGTCCTGGAAAACCGTCCACCACTTTGCATTGCCCAAGGATTCCGGCGTGGGTCCGGAAACAGCGTTGGTCGGATCCGCGCGATAAGCGCTCGGCACATCCACATTCGGCCGCCTGTAGTTGGGTCCGACGGTGCAACCCGTCAACGACAGCGCCACGATCCCCGCGAGTACGGAGCGCCCATGTCGCATCATGCCGCTCCTCCTTCGGATCCTGCCTCCGCGCTCGCTGCCGCCGGCGCCACCGCCGCACCCTTGCTACGCGCCGATATTCTTTCGACCACGTCAAACGTCACCGGAATCAGGAAGATCGCGATAACGGAGGCAGCCAACATGCCCCCAATGACGGTTGTTCCAAGCTCGCGCCGCGAAACGCCTCCCGAACCGGTGGCGATCCACAGCGGAACGCATCCCAGAATGAACGCGAATGCAGTCATCAAAATCGGCCGCAAACGGAGCCGTGCCCCGGCCAGCGCCGCGTCCGCAATACTTTTTCCTTTCTCGTATTCGTACTTCGCAAACTCCACGATCAAAATTGCGTTCTTCGCCGACAGTCCGATCAGCATCACCAGACCAATCTGCGCGTACACATCATTGTCGAATTTCCGCAGCCATAGCGTAGCGAACGCACCAAATACCGCGATCGGTGTTCCGAGCAAGACGCTGAACGGCAAAGACCAGCTTTCGTACTGCGCCGCCAGAATCAAGAACACGAAGACAAGCGACAAGCCAAAAATTGCCGAAGCGGGCACGCCCTGGGACGCCCTTTGCTCTTGATAAGACATACCCAGCCAGTCATAGCCCATCTCGTGCGGCATCGTTTGCGCGAATACTTCTTCGAGCGCCTTGGTCACTTGTCCGGAACTGTATCCCGGCGCCGCGCTGGTATTGATTTGCGCCGCCTCGTACTCGTTGTAACGCATCGTGAATTCGGGCCCGGCGATCGGCTTGATCTTCGTCAGCGCACTTAAGGGCACGCTCGTGCCGCCCGCATTGCTCACGTAAAACTGCCCGACGTTCTCCGTGCGCGTTCGATAATCTCCTTCCGCCTCCACATACACCTGCCACTGGCGTCCGAACCGGTTGAAATAATTCACCAGATAGCCGCCCATAAAAGTCTGCATCGTCTCGTACACGTCGCCGATATTCACTCCCTGGCGCATCACCTTGGCGCGGTCCACATCCACATAAACCTGCGGCACGTGCGGCGTGTAAGTTGTGATGATCCCCGCAAGTTCGGGCCGCTTGCCGGCGGCCGCCATAAACTTGTCCACGTTTTGCGCCAGGAACTCCTGACCGCTGCCGGAGCGATCCTCCAGGACAAACGTGGCCCCTCCCGAAGCTCCTACTCCCAGAATGGCGGGCGGCGGAAAGGAAAATGCGATGCCCTGATTCAATTGTGAGAGCGCGCCCGCAAGATGCTGTTGAATCGCCGTGTACTGTTCGTCCGCCTTCTTGCGCTTGTCCCAATCCTTGAGCGTCACGAAAAAGAACGAGTTGTAGGTGTTCTGCGTGAAACTCAAGAGGCTGAATCCCACCACCGACGTGCAGCCCTGCACGCCAGGCGTTTTCAGGATAACGTCTTCCACTTTCGCCGCGCCTTCCTCTGTGCGCTGCAGTGAAGACGCGTCCGGCAGAACCATGGCCACGAACACATAACCCTGGTCTTCATCCGGCAGGAACGACGAAGGCAACCTTCCGCCGATCAAGAGCGCTGCTACGGCCATCAGCGCAAGAAACACAAGACTGATTCCCGACTTGCGTATCAGCACGGCGCAAAAGCCAATGTAGCCGTCCGTGGCCTTTCCGAACACGCGATTGAACCCCTTGAAGAACCGAGCCAGCGGGCCGTGATTCTCTGTCTTCGGTTTCAAGAGCAAAGCGCAAAGCGCCGGGCTTAGCGACAAAGCATTGAACGCGGAAAACAGCACAGATATAGCGATGGTCACGGCGAATTGC
Source organism: uncultured Acidobacteriota bacterium (assembly GCA_963834215.1). Lineage (GTDB taxonomy): Bacteria > Acidobacteriota > Terriglobia > Acidiferrales > UBA7541 > Palsa-295. The sequence continues at coordinate 101,429 of CAWIAM010000015.1, forward strand.
TGATACAACCGGCCGGTAATTCCAGGAATGAATACGGTAGGAACGAACACAGCCGTAAGAATCAAAGCGATGGCGACGACTGGCCCGGACACTTCCTCCATTGCCTTGATGGACGCGTCACGTGGCGTCATGCCTTCTTCAATGTGGTGTTCCACGGCCTCGACCACCACGATCGCGTCGTCCACCACCAATCCGATCGCCAGCACCAATCCAAACAAAGACAACGTGTTGATCGAAAAACCTAAAAGTGGAAATACGATGAACGTGCCGATCAACGACACTGGCACAGCCAGCATCGGAATCAGCGTCGCGCGCCATCCTTGCAGGAATATATAAACCACCAGAATCACCAGCACCAACGCTATGAATAGCGTTTGCACGATTTCCTTGATCCCCGCGGAAACTGCCAGCGTTGTGTCCAGGCCAACTTCCGAAGACAGGTCGGCAGGAAATCTCTGCTTCAGTTCGCTCATGCGTTTGCGGACGCCGAGCGCGGCTTGCACAGCGTTTGCTCCGGGCAGCTGATAAACCGCGAGAATGGCGGAAGGCTTGCCATTGTAGCGGCCCTTCAGATCGTAGGTTTGAGCGCCCAATTCGACGCGCGCTACGTCCTTCAACCGCAATGTTGAACCATCGGGATTCGATCGAATGATGATTTGGCCAAATTCTTCGGCGGAAACCAACCTGCCCTGCGCTCGCACCGTGTACGTGAACGGCTGTCCCGTAGGGACCGGCTCGCCGCCCACTTTTCCGGCCGGGTTCACCGTATTCTGCGTTTGAATTGCGCCCACGATTTGCGGAACTGTGACGCTCAACTTTGCCAATTGATCCGGCTTCACCCACACGCGCATGGCATACTGCCCGGCGCCGAAAACCTGCACGCGCGATATGCCCGGCACTCGCGTAAGCTCATCAACCAGATTGATGTAGGCATAATTCGCAAGAAAAATGCTGTCGTACGTGCTATGGGGAGAATAAAGGTCAATCAGCATCATCGGGGCGGTGAGCGATTTCTGCACCGTCACGCCAGCCGTGTTCACTTCAGGGGGAAGCTGAGATACGGCCTGAGATTCGCGCAAATCCGTCAGCACCTGGTCAATGTTGGGATCGGTCTTCACATCGAAATCAACAATGAGCGTCGTCTGTCCGTTATTCGCGTTCAGCGAATACATGTAGTTCATGTTGTCCACGCCGCTCATCTGCTGCTCGATCGGCGTGGCCACCGATTCCTCTAGCGTCTTCGCGTCGGCGCCCGGGTAAGTCGCCTGTACCTGGATTTCCGGCGGGACGATATTAGGGAACTGCGCGGTCGGCAACTGCAGCATCGACACAATTCCGACAATCACCGTCAAAATGGCGATGACCATGGCCACAATCGGCCGATCGATGAAAAATTTCGACATGGTCAGTTGCCCCCGTCCTGCGTCTTGTCCGGCACTGGCTTCACTGTCGCTCCGTCGCCGACTTTCTGAATTCCTTCGGTGATCACGCGGTCGTCTAGCTTCAGTCCCTGCGCGATAATCCACATGGACCCCACTCGTTCACCCACCGTCACCGTGCGAATGGTCACCTTGTTATCTTCGCCGACGGTCGCCACCTGATAACTTCCCTGCAGTTCGGAAACCGCCTGCTGTGGAATCAACAGCGCGCCCTTTTTGAAATCCTCCACAGCGCGCACCCGCCCGAATTGGCCGGGACGCAAAATATTGCCCGGATTTGCAAACGTCCCGACCATGCGGATCGTTCCGGTCGTCGGATCCACTTGGCGATCCGCAAAAATAATTTGTCCCTTCTCGGAATAAGTGCTGCCGTTCGCGAGAATCAGGTCCAGAGGAACGCGGCTGGTGTGTGAGAAAAAATCCACTGAGCCCGCAATCTTGTCCGCGATCCGCAAGTATTCCTGCTCGCTGATCGGGAAATAAACTTTGATAGGATTCACCTTCGACACCGTCGTCAACACCGTGCTGGTTCCCACCAGATTGCCGATCTGCGTCTGCGCGATGCCGGCAATCCCGTCAATGAGTGAGTGGACTTTGGTGAATCCCAGATTCAGCTCGGCCTGTTCCACCGCCGCTTGGTCGGCTTGCACCGTCGCTTCCGCGGCGAGCTTGGCTTGCACGTCATTGTCGAGTTGGCTTTGTGGAATTGCGTGCAGCTTTGCAACCGGCGTGTCGCGGTTCACATTGATTATCGCGAGGCCCAGCTGCGCGTTCGCTTGGGCGAGTTGACCCTTGGCTTGGTCCAGGACGGCTTGAAAAGGGCGCGGGTCAATCTCAAAAAGCACATCGCCTTCGTGTACGAACGCGCCTTCCCGGTAATTTTGCTTGATAAGGTAACCGCCGACTTCCGGCTGTATCTGCGCGGTCGTAAAACCCTCAAGCGTGGCGACCCAATCGCCATAAATGGGCACGTCCTTCTGAGTAACGCTCACGACGGAAACAACCGGCGGCGCCATCGCAGCCGGAACTTTTTGCGCGCAGCCTCCTCCGATCACAGCCGATGTCATGGCGAGCGCGGCGAACGCGGCGCACTTGCGGAAACGTGTTACCGTTCGGCCGTAATCGTGGATTCCCGCTTCCTTCCCGTCTAGCATCCGGACCGAAGTGAAAATCTCGCGCGCTTGTGAAAAAGTGCTCTTCCACAACCATCGTCGCGTCGCCGCTACTGTCATCGCTTGTTTTCCCCCGAGGGTTTCCACATCGAATGCCGACATTGATTCGTGCTCGACCGAACGACAAAAGGCGCTTTGACTCGCTTAGATGCATAACCCGCCAGGCCGATTCACATATATCTGTCTCGCTTTGAAACAATAGCAAGCACTTGCTATTATTGTCGAGCGATGAAGCCGGTACTCGATCCGCAGAATAGCCCCAGCTGCCTGATGTCGCAGCTTACTCATACGCTGCGACAGGAAATTGCCACAGCGCTCGCGGATATGAATCTCACGGTTTTGCAGATCGAGGTTCTCGCACACCTCGCGATGGACCATTCTCTCTCCACGGCCGATCTCGCGCGGCTCACGTTCGTCACTCCTCAAAATATGAGCTTGGCGGTTTCCCGGCTTGCCGATCGCGCTTACTTGGTTCGCCGCGCACATGCCACAAATGCCCGGATCAATCGCCTTGCTCTCACCGCCAAAGGCAGGCGCGTCTTGTATAAAGCGGTGGCGCGCGCCAAGAAAATCGAAGCTGTCGTGTTCGGCGCCCTCACACCGCGCCAAGGCTCCGCCTTCTTGGGCTCTCTGCGGAAATGCCTCGGCCGATTCGAAAACACTCCGGCGCATAAACCCTTGCATCCCGCGCGGCGGCGTGCCACGAACAGCAGCAGACGCCGGGCCCCGAAATCCCACACGCCGAAATAATCGCGCAACAATCCACGCGGCACTTGCAACTTTTCGTTAGTCACTATAATGTAAGGGCCACTATCGCAATTATGCCGCGCGCTGCAGGCGGCGCACCAAGCGGGAGGGCCGGTATCATGCGCCGCGCCAAAAATGCTCTGCGACGAGCGCCAACGTCCGAGGAAGTCGGCACCGAAACGCCTAAAACAGCACATAGTCGTCCTTCCTTGATAAAGGGCCAGGCGACCGGGCTTCGCGAACGCAAGAAGGAACGCCTCCGCCAGCAGATCGTCGAAACTTCCCTGCATCTCTTCCGCCAGCGCGGCTATGAGAACACCCGCATAGACGACATCGTGCAAAGTCTGGAAATCAGCCAGCCGACATTTTTCCGTTATTTCCCCAGCAAGGATGCGGTGTTGCGTGAAGTCGGACGTCGCGCTTTCGCCCGCCAAGCCGAAAGCCTAAAATTAGAACTATCCTCCAAAGCCACCACCGAGCAGCGCTTGCGCCGCTTTTACGAAAGCCTGGGAAATGTCACCGAGGTAGGTCGCCCGCTTTGGCAGGCCGTCATCCTCGCGGGTGCGATGGATCCGGTTCGCTCTCCGGAATTGCGCGGAGCGGAAGCAGCCGCCGTGAGCCTCTTGCGCGAAATTATCGCTGAGGGTCAAAAGAACGGCGAGATCACCCGAGATTTTCCCGTCGTTCACCTCGCCGAATTCATGGAAGGGCTTTTCAACACGGTGGTCCGCCAATGGGCCGTGGATCTCACCGGACCTCACAAGCTCACCGAGAGAGTTCGCAACGCGGTTGAATTTTTCCTGCGCGGCGCCCGGCCATAGTCGGCAGCACCCGCGATGAAAGCCGCCATCCTCCGCGAATTCAGAGAGCCGCTCAGCATCGAAGAGATCGCTCAGCCAACGCCGGGCCCGGACGAAGTCTTGATCGCGGTGGAAGCCTGCGGCGTGTGCCATTCGGATTTGCATCTCGCCGACGGCGATTGGCCCCAGCTCGTTCCCATCACCAAACGGCCCTTAATCCTCGGCCACGAAATAGCCGGTCGCGTCGTCGAGAAAGGCGCATCCGTCGACGGTCTCAACCTGGGCGATCGCGTCGGCGTTCCCTGGCTGCACTGGTCGTGCGGCGCCTGCGAATTCTGCCGCGAGGGCAATGAGAATCTCTGCGCCCAACAAAAAATTACGGGCGTAACCGTGGATGGAGGCTATGCGGAATTCGTCACAGCTCCGGCGACTCACGCACTAAAAATTCCTGACGCGCTTTCCAGTGCGGACGCCGCTCCTCTTTTTTGCGCCGGCGTCACGGTGTACCGCGCCTTGCAACACGCGAGCATAAAACCGGGCCAGCGCTTGGCGGTCTTTGGCGTCGGTGGCCTCGGTCATCTCGCCATACAGATCGCCAAGGAAATGGGAGCAATCATCACCGCCGTGGATGTTTCCGACGAAAAGCTCGCGCATGCCGCAAGCCTCGGCGCATCGGCAACTCTGAATACGGCCAACTTAAATGTTGTGAAGGAATTGCGCCGCGCGGGCGGCGTGCATGCCGCCCTGGTGACTTCCGCCTCCAAAGCCGCCTACGACGCAGCGTTCAAATGCGTCCGGCCCACCGGAATTCTACTCGTCGTAGGGCTTCCTTCCGAGCCCATCTGCTTCGCTCCCATCTCAATGGCGGCGTCCGAGATTCGTATCCAGGCATCTTCGGTCGGCACGCGTGAAGATCTGCGTCGGGTGCTGGCCATGGCGGCCGCTGGCAAGCTCCGCTGCCAGGTCGCATCCCGTCCCCTGGCGCAAGCGAATGAAGTGCTCGCCGAATTACGCAAAGGGACGGTTTCCGGACGCATCGTGCTCACACCTCGCTAAGGCCTCGCACCACGCCGGCCTGATTTGCGCTGGTGCTAGTCTAAAACTCCCTCCGGGCAGCACCATCGATATTCCTGATGTGCCCCATCAGTTTTCGTGTTGACGTTAGTAACTCTAATGTGATACCTACACTCACAATTCGTGTGAACGGCAGGGGTGGCCGTGCATCGCCGATACCGCGAAGAGCCGTCTCCAAAAGTGTTTCGAGTGGAACTCCGAATGGAACACGCATCTCAAGCTCGCTGCTTCGGTCCGGGAGACGAACCGACGACGCCTCTGCGCCGTCACCAAGCAGGCTCACGCCAAGTTCATAACCCGCGAGCTCCTCGACTCAGCCCGCGCCAATCGTCCCACGGCCCAATCTCAGAGGTGTCCGAAGATTCAAAAGGAGGAGCCATGAGAGCAATAATCTCATTCTCAGGTGTCTTGGTGCTGGCGGTCTGTTCGCTGCTCGCGGTCCCGGCAGCGCACGCCCAGGGTGTGGGCGATTCGGGCAGCCTGAGCGGCACGATCACCGATCCGTCAGGCGCGTTGATCCCCAAGGGAAGCGTGACGGCTTTGGATGCCACTCACGGTGTGCGGCTCACGGTTGCCGTAGACGCCAATGGCCAATATCGCTTTAGCAATCTTCCTCCGGGCATCTACGACGTCACCACGCAAATCCCCGGCTTTCAATCCGTAGTGCAAAAGGGCTTCGTCATCACCGTCGGACAAGCGGCCAATCTGGATTTTCGTCTGCAGGTCGCGACAACGACTTCAGTAGTAGAAGTCTCCGCCGCGCCGCCGGTCGTGGAAACAGAACGCGGCAGCCAGGCGAACACCATCACTCAGGATTACATCGAGGATCTCCCGATTGACCGCCGCGACTACCTCAACTTCACTTTGCTGCTCCCGGGCGTCTCCGATTCTACACGCCTTGCGGACGACCAGGACTTTCGCGTCAAGCAGACTCCGCAAAGCGGTCTTTCCTTCTACGGAAGCAATGGCCGCGGCAACAGCGTCACAGTGGACGGCGGCGAGACGCAGGACGACGCGGGCGGCGTGCGCCTCACCGTAAGCCAGGACGCCGTGCAAGAGTTCCAAGTGAATCGCAGCAACTACGCGGCAGACCTCGGCGGCGCGAGCGGCGCTTCTGTGAACATCGTCACAAAATCAGGCAGTAACGCAGTGCACGGCAGCGCTTACAGTTATTTCCGCAATAGCGCGATGGATGCGCGCGACCCGTTCGCCTTCAACCAGGCGCTCGCGCCCGGAGCCGTCTTCGATCCCTTGAACCCGGATTCCACCGGTTCGCCCGTCAAGAACTCCCTCGGGCGCTATCAGTTCGGCGGTGACGTCGGCTTCCCGGTCCACAAGGACAAGACTTTCGTCTTCCTGGCCTTCGAAGGCTTGCGCCAGAATAGCCAGAACGCCGTTCCGCTGCTGACGAACACGGATATTTTCCGCCCGACAGCCGGCCAGAGCTCCATTCTCACCGCACTCGCCGGGCAGGGCGCTGCGGTTGTGCCTTGTATCAACAATCCCAATGGCACGGTGACCAGCTTGCCTGCCAGCGTCTGTGCAGGTGCGCTCCAGACCGCATTGACGGTCAGCCAGTTCACGGGCCTGACTCCAGGACAAAGCGCAATCAACGCGTTTCTCGTGAACGAGCTGGAATCGAATGGAGGGCTGTTTAATTACAACACGCGCGAATACCTGTTTTCAGGGCGCCTCGACCATCACATCAGCGAAGTGGACTCCATTACCCTGAGCTACAGATATGGGCACGACTTGGAGGAGAATCCCGACGTGCAATCGCTGACGGGCTTTTCTGCCGGCAGCTCGATCCACAACTATGACAACAATCTTCAGGCTGCGTGGTACCACGTCTTCAGCCCGCGGACCGAGAATGAGTTCCGGTTTCAGTGGGATTACAACAGCTTCAACGTAATCCCCAACGAGCCGGGAGAGGTGGGGTTGCAGATCGCCGGGTTCGCGAACAATCTGGGCACCAATATATTCCTGCCAAATTTTACGATCCTCCGCCGCTATGACTTCGCGGACAACGTCACCCTGATCCGCGGCAGCCACACCGTCAAATTTGGAGGCGATGTGCTGTTCCGCGGCAATCACACCGAGTCTCACACGTTTTTTCCGGGCCGCTTTGTCTTCGGCGCGCTCCCTGGCTTCGACCTCAGCTCCTGCCTGTCCAACCCCAACGGCCCCATAACTGGAAACCCGGCCACTTCCGGTTGCAATCTGCCGGGCACCTTGAATTCATCGGAGATCAATTCGCTGCAAGCGGCTTCCCTCGGAGCGCCTCAGGTGTATCAACAGGGTTTCGGCGACGCCGACTATCCCGCCTACACCAGGCCGCTATCGGGAATCTACCTTCAGGACTCCTGGAAAATAACGTCCAATTTCACCCTGAACTACGGCGTCCGGTACGAAATCGATTCGCAATATCGCCCTCTGAACACCTATTATGGCGACATCGCCCCGAGGCTTTCCTTCGCGTGGGATCCGTTCAAAGATCACAAGACGGTCATCCGTGGCGGGTACGGGATTTTCTACGGCCCCATTGATGCCCAGATTCCTCAGGTGGACTTGAGCCTCGGAGTGCTGAACAAGAACAGAAGCACCGTCGAGAATCAGAACAACAAGGCGCAGGTTCCCGATCAGATTAACAATGTAGTCGGAACTTGTGGAATTGGAATCCCAGGAGTTCCGATATTCCCGGGTTCTGGCGCTAGCCCTTGCAACCGCTTCATTTCCATTTACGTAGACCCAGGCTACAGCGTTCTGCCATTCATTCAGTCCGCAGGATCCGTGTTTACGGGTCTCTTTGGCACGCCGGCGCCTCCGGGGAATGCACCCGGCGCAAATAAGATCTCCTGCACAATCCCGGCACCAGGGACGAGCGCTTGCATTACGCCGGCTGATATCGCGAACTACGGCATTTTCGTCCAGAACACCGGTCAACTTTCGCCCCTGACCGTATTGTTCAGCAACCCGCCCAACTACAAGCCTCCCTACTCGCAACAAGCTTCGCTCGGAATCGAACGTCAGATCGGGCCCGGCTTTACGATTTCCGCGAGCTTCATTTATTCGCACACAACCCGGCTGCCGGTCGCGATTGATACGAATCTTCTGCCCACAACACCGATGAGCACTGTCACGCTGGCGAATGGGAAGTCAGTTTCTTACCGGAATTGGAACCTTGTCCCGCAGACCGACCCGCTCTTCGGGACTGAGGGCCTCCCATGCGCCGCGACGGCAGCGAACCCCAATCAGCCGTTCAACTGCTTTGTGAATCCGCTGATCGTCCAAAACAATCAGTACACCTCCGCCTCGTCGGGACTGTATGAGGGCGGCATCCTGGAGGTCCACAAACGGTTCAGCGACAACTTTACGTTTTTTGGAAATTACACCTACAGCAAGGCATTCGACACCGGAACCGATTTCAATAGCGATTTTGGTCCGCAAGATCCCACGGATTTGAGCTTGGACCGGGCCCTGTCCGAATTCGACGAACGCAACAAAGTCGTGCTGGCTGGGGTGTTCAGCGGCCCTTCCCATAACGCCTTCTTGTCCGGCTTTCAACTCTCTCCGATTTTCCAATACCACAGCGGCCATCCCTTTAACTTACTGGCCGGCGGAGAGGTCAATGGTGACAATCACATCACCAACGAACGCCCCATCGGCGCTCCTCGCGATACCGGTCTCGGTCCCAATTACATTGATTTCGATATGCGCTTGAGCTGGCAGCACAAAATAGGGGAAAGAGCCACTCTGCAGCTAACGGCGGAAGGCTTCAACATCGCCAACCGCACCAATTATGCCAGCGTAAATAACGAGGTCAGTCCGCTCTTCGGCTTCCAGCCCGGATTCACCACCTTCAACGTGCACGGAAGCGCGGCGCTATCGCCCAGCACGCCCCTCGGCTTCACCTCTGACCTTCCCAAGCGCGAGGTCCAGCTGGGCCTGAGGATGAGTTTCTAGCTTCGGAGAAGGCTCAAGGCAACGGTTCGACTCTATGGACCGTCGCCGCGTTCGCAAAATTTGATCAGCTCATCGCATTACCCAAAGATCGTCTTGCGAAATTCGAAGTGAAGGGAGGAATTAACATGCGGCCACGATCCACACGGACAGCGTTTCTTATCCTGGTTACCACGGTTCTAATTCTCGCCATCGCGCACACATCGCACGCGCAAGCCAGTCTCACCACGAAAACTGGAACTCTCAGCGACGGCGCAACGTACCTGATCGAAGTTCCTTCCGACTGGAACGGAACCCTATTCCTCTATAGCCACGGGTACGTCACGCCCGGCAGCCCGAATCCCGCCACAGATGTCGGCGATCCCGCTACGCGAGCTTTCATGCTCGCAAACGGGTTCGCTCTGGCCGGCTCGTCATACGCCACCACTGGCTGGGCGATCCACGAAGCGCTCAGCGATCAAATCGCCGTGCTCGACGTCTTCGATTCGATCTTCCCCCATCCCGTCAGCACCATCGCGTGGGGACATTCGCTGGGCGGCATCATCACGGCGGGTTTGATTCAGAGAAATCCGAAGCGTTTCACTGCCGCGCAACCCATGTGCGGAGTGTTGGCCGGCGGAGTGGCCACCTGGAATACGGCCCTCGACGGCGAGTTTGCCTTCAAGACCCTACTCGCGCCCACAACTGGGCTAGAGCTTGTTGACATTGCGAACCCAGACGCGAATTTGACGCTCGCTGAAGAAGTCCTCGCGGCTGCTCAAGCCACCCCGCAAGGCCGCGCGCGTATCGCCCTCGGAGCGGCTTTAAGTGATGTTCCGGGTTGGTTCACTCCCACTTCGCCTGAGCCCGCTCCCACGGACTTCACGAGCCAGGAAGCGAATCAGTTTCTTTGGGACCAACAAATTGATTTCCCATTCGTCTTCGCCTTCCGCGCGGAACTGGAAGCCCGTGCAGGCGGCAACGTTTCTTGGAACACGGACGTGGACTATCGCCGGCAACTCGAAAAATCAGTCGATCGCGACGAGGTCTGGGCCCTCTATCAAACGGCCGGCCTCAGCCTCGAACGCGACCTCGACGCGTTGAATCAAGCAGCGCGTGTCAAGGCGGATCCAAGCGCGGTGAAATATCTCGAGCAGAATATTATCTTCAACGGACAAATTGACATCCCAGTCCTCACCTTGCACACCAAAGGCGATGGCTTGGTGGTCGTCGAAAATGAAACCGCCTATAAGGATGTCGTGGACCAAGTAGACGATAACCGCCGATTCCTGCGCCAGACTTTCGTGGATCGTGCCGGTCACTGCGCCTTTACTCCCGCCGAAACAATCGCCGCAGTGGAGACGCTCCTCAAACGTTTGGAGACTGGCCAATGGCCTGAAATTGAAGCGAATTTGCTCAACGGCGACGCCGCCGCGCTCGGTCCCGATTTCAACATCTTCACCGTGAATGGCGCTGTTGTTCCGGTTTCCCCAGCGTTCATTGATTTCACTCCGGCCCGCTATCTCCGGCCCTTTGACGCGTTCACCCAGCAATGCGATCCCAGAAGCGGCGGTCGTGATTGTCGCGACGACGATGCATTTTCGTCAACGCACTGAGCCACGAGAGCACCGACTTGTCCGGCACTCAGCGCCATGTGGGTTCGCGAACTTAGCGGAAGCCGAAAAAGCGAAGAAGTATGGTTCTGCACTCCGATATAGCGTTAGTGGCTAACATATGATATACACTTACGTTTTGTCCCGGGCCAGGTCGAGCCCAGTAGCGCCGCCAACCGCATGAGCGGCTCATACATCTTCGATCTCAAAGGTCGCGTCGCCATCGTCACCGGTGGCTCGGTCGGTCTCGGCCGTCAGATGGCCGAAGGCCTCGCGGAAATGGGCGCGGACTTGGTTTTGTGCGCGCGCAAGATAGAGCGCTGCCAGCGCACCGCCGAAGAATTGCAAAAATTGGGTGTGCAGGTGCTCGCGCTCGCTTGCGACGTCAAGGATCCCGCCAGCATTCAAGCAGTTGCTGACGCGACCCTGAAGCATTTCGGGCGCATAGACATCCTGATCAACAACGCCGGTACGTCGTGGGGCGCTCCAGTGGAAACAATGACGCTCGAACAGTGGCACAAGGTCGTCGAAACCAACCTAACCGGGACTTTTCTCTTTTCGCAAGCAGTCGGCAAAACCATGACCGCCCAACGCCGCGGGAAAATCATCAATATCGCGTCCATAGCGGGCCTGCGCGGCTCATCGCCGAAATTCTCCGCCATCGGCTACACCGCCAGCAAAGGCGGCGTCATCGCGCTTACGAAAGACCTCGCCTGCAAATGGGGCATGCACAATATTCAAGTGAACGCCATTGCGCCGGGTTGGTTCCCCACGGACATGTCTGAAATAGTGATTGAACGAAATAAAGAAACGCTGCTCGCGGAAATACCGTTGGGCCGCTTTGGCGGACCGCAAGATCTAAAAGGCGCCGCGATTTTCCTCGCGTCCGGCGCCTCCGATTTCGTCACCGGTCAGATTCTCGCGGTGGATGGAGGGCAATCAGCCTGATCCGTCTCGTCATTCGGATCGGCCGAAACGCGCCATGAACATTCCGCTCACTCCTCTCCGCTGTCTGCGCTACGCAGAACAGCAATATCCGCGCAGGACCGCGGTTGTCTGCAACAATGAACGGTTCACGTACGCGCAGTTTGGCGATCGCGTCGGACGCCTCGCCGGCGCGCTGCGCCAAGCCGGCGTGCAACCAGGCGATCGCGTGGCTTTCCTCAGCACGAATTGCCATCGCTTGCTCGAAGCCTATTACGGCGTGCTGGAGGCAGGCGCCGTCCTGCTGCCGCTGAATATTCGCCTTACGCCGAATGAACTCGGCTACGTTCTGAACGACGCCGAAGCCACTGTGCTGTTCGTTGAAAGGCAGTTTCTCCCCGCAGCCGAATCCTTTCGCAAGAGCGTTCCTTCCATAGGAATGTTTTGCCAATTGGACGGCGCGCCCAGCGAACCATGGCTCGCACCGCAAAATTACGAGGCTCTGCTGGCCGCTGCCACGCCTCACCGCGCCGATATCTCAACCATTGACGAAAACTCCCTCGCCGAACTTTTCTACACCAGCGGCACCAGCGCCAATCCCAAAGGCGTGATGCTCACACATCGCAACGTCTACCTTCACGCTCTGCACGTCTGCCTGGGCCATAGCACCGAAAAAGGGGCCGTCGAGCTTCACACCATTCCGCTTTTCCACGCCAATGGCTGGGGCGTCGCGCATTTCCTCACGCTGCTCGGCGGCACTCACGTGATGCTTCAGCGCTTCGAGACCAAGGAGGTTTTCCGGCTGATCGAAAAGGAAAAAGTCCACTCCTGCAGTCTCGTCCCCATCATGGCCACCGCGCTGGTAAATTGTCCGGACCGCAACAATTACGATTTGAGCAGCCTGCGCCGCATCGTTATCGGCGGTGCCGCTTCGTCGCCCACTCTGATTCGCGAAGTCGAAGAGAAAATCGGCTGCGAATGTTACTCCGGTTACGGCTTGACCGAAACCGCGCCCGTACTTTCCGTTTCTCCCATGAAGATCGGAATGGACTGGCAAGGCGAGCAGCGCTTCTCGGGCCAGTCGATGACGGGCTTCGCGATTCCCGGCATGGAGCTGCGCGTCGTGGATCCCAATGATTGCGACGTGCCCCGCGACGGCCACTCCGTCGGTGAAATCGTCGCGCGTGGTGACGGCATCATGGAAGGCTATTGGCGCCAGCCGGACGCTTCCGCAGACGCTCTGCGCGGTGGCTGGTTCCACACCGGCGATATGGCCACCATGAACGAAGACGGCTACCTCCTCATCGTGGATCGCAAAAAGGACATCATCGTCAGCGGCGGTGAAAATATTTCCTCGCTCGAAGTTGAAAAGGCCATCCTCGCGCATCCCGCCGTCTTCGAAGTCGCGGTGATTCCCGTTCCGGACCCCAAGTGGGGCGAGGTTCCCAAAGCGCTAGTCGTCTTAAAGCCGAATTCTGCCGCCACAGAAGCCGAGCTGAACGATTTCTGCCGCTCGCACCTCGCGCATTACAAATGTCCGCGTTCTTTCGAGTTTGTAGACGCTCTGCCCAAGACCGGCACTGGAAAGGTTCTGAAAAAGGACCTGCGAAAACAATACTGGCAAGGCAAGGAAACGATGCGTCCGAATTTTGTCGCTCCCGCTCCGGCGCCCGCACAGCCGGTCGAGCCGAATGCGAAGTGGAAGTCGAGCGCGTGAGCGGTCTGTGCAGCGATTCGTGCTCCCCGCCGCCGAAAAATAATCCGGACGCAAGCTGTCACGCGCAACATTAAGGAGTCGATTCAATGGATCTGAACCTGACCGAAGATGAGCTTTCCTTTCGCGATGAGCTCCGCGCCTGGCTGGTCGCCAACGTCCCCAAGGACTGGGCCGACTGGCGCGAAAAGCCGATCGAAGAATCCTTCCCGTATCTGCGTGCCTGGCAACGCAAACTTCAGGAAGGCCGCTGGGCCGCGGTTTCCTGGCCGAAAGAATACGAAGGCCGTAGTGCGACCTTGATGCAGCAATCCATTTTTTGGGAGGAAATGGCGCGCGTCGAAGCGCCGCCCATGGCCAATTCGCTCGGCCTGGGATTGATCGGGCCAACCATCATCGCCTTTGGCACGGAAGCGCAAAAGAAACGCTACATTCCAAAAATTCTCAGCGCCGAAGAAATCTGGTGCCAGGGCTTTTCCGAACCCAACGCCGGTTCCGACCTCGCCGGTTTGCAAACCGAAGCGGTACTCAAGGGCGATCATTACATCGTCAACGGCCAAAAGGTGTGGACCAGCTACGGATGGGTCGGCAATTGGTGCGAACTCGTCGTGCGCACTGATCCCAATGTGCCCAAACACAAAGGTCTCACGGTGCTTCTGGTAGACATGAAAACGCCGGGCGTCGAAGTTCGTCCGTTGCGCCAAATGACCGGAGAATCCGAATTCAATGAGCTTTTCTTTCGCGATGTAAAAGTCCCGGTTGCCAATGTTCTCGGCAAAGTGAACGACGGCTGGAACGTCGCCATGAGCACTCTAATGTACGAACGCGGTTCCTACGGCGCGCGCCTGCATCTCACCTTCAAACGTTACATCACGCGTCTTATCGAACTCGCTCGCAAGATTCAGCGCAACGGCCGCCCCGCCGCGGAAGACCCGATTATTCGCCAGAAGCTCGCGCAATGCAGCGCTGAAATCGAGATTATGCGTTTCAACCAGATGCGCGCCTTCAGCCGTCTCACCGCCACGGGAGTTCCCGGACCCGAAGGTTCCATCCAGAAGATTTTCTGGAGCGAGCTGAATCAGCGCTTGCAGCAAATCGCACAAGAGTTGCTGGGACCGTACGGCCAATTGCTGGACGAGGATCCTCGCGCGATTGATAAAGGCCTGTGGTCTTACGCCTATCTGCGCACCCGCGGAAATACCATCGAAGCCGGCACGTCCGAAGTGCAGCGCAACATCATCGGACATTTCGTGCTCGGCCTTCCCAGAAGCTACTAAGGGGACACGCCATGCAATTTGGTTTGAGTGAAAGTCAGGAATTTCTGAAGGACAGCGCCCGCAAATTCTTCGCCGGCGAATGTCCCAGCGCGGAGATGCGCCGCCTAATGGACACCGACACCGCGTACGACGCAGCATTGTGGTCCAAACTGGCCGACCAGGGCTATACCGGCATAATTTATCCCGAAGCGTACGGCGGAGTCGGCCTCGGAAAAGTAGAACTGATGCTGCTGATGGAAGAAACGGGTCGCGCCCTTTTGCCCGGGCCATTTTTCTCCACGGCTGTTCTCGCAGGCGCGGTCCTGGACGGGGTCGCCAACCCCGCACACAAGAGCAAGTACCTCGCGCCCATCTGTCGCGGAGAAGCCCGCGCCACCGTTGCGATTCCGGAAGCCGGCGGAAGTTGGGATCCAGAAGATGTGCACATGAACGCGCGAGGCGGAAAACTCACTGGAGAGAAATTCTTTGTCCCGGATGCCGCCGTCGCCGATTTCATCATAGTGGTGGCACGCAACGGCGTCTTCATCGTGGATCCCAAGTCCCATGGCATAAAGATTTCTCCCATGGCCGGCATGGACCTCACACGCAAACTGTACACCGTCGAATTCAACGACACTCCCGCGGAAGAGGTAGGCCCTACATCAAATCTTCCGCGGGCTCTCGATATCGCCACTGCCGCGCTAGCTGCGGAATTGGTCGGCGGCATGCAACGGACTCTCGATCTCACTGTCGAATACGCCAAGACCCGCAAACAGTTCGGCAAGCCGATTGGCATGTTTCAAGCGGTCCAGCATCAATGCGCGGACATGTACCTCGAAACCGAGAGCGCCCGCTCCGCTGTCTACTACGCCGGATGGGCGCTCGAAGAAAACTCGCCGGATGCGCCGAAAGCCGTTTCTATTGCCAAAATGTATGCAAGCGATGCCGCCCGCACCGTCGGCAATCGCGGCATCCAGATTCACGGCGGCATGGGTTTCACCTGGGAAAACGATATTCACCTGTACTATCGCCGGGCGAAAGCATCGGAAACCGCCTTTGGCGACGCCACATTTCATCGCGAGCGCATCGCTTCGCTGGTGATCGACTCGGACTGCGTCTCCGCAAGGTCCGCGTAAAATTTCGAACGAAAGAGTCCATTCATGACTGAACTTGCACAACTCACAAAAGACAACGGCATCGCCGTCATCACCATCAATAATCCGCCGGTGAATGCGCTGAGCCCCGGCGTCCCCGAAGGCATCGCGCGTGCAATCGAGGAGGTCAACAACGACGCCTCCGTGAAAGCCTGCGTGCTCATCGGCGCCGGACGCACCTTCGTCTCCGGCGCGGACATTAAGGAATTCTCGAAAATGAGGTCGGGCGCGGCGCCCGGCACGATGAGTTTCCCGGATCTCCTGCTGCGAATCGAAGATTGCCGCAAACCTGTGGTCATGGCCATTCATGGCAATGCGCTCGGCGGTGGTCTCGAGCTCGCGATGGCCGGTCACTACCGCATCGCTGTCCCCACCGCGCAAGTCGGCCAACCGGAAGTGAAGCTCGGCATTATCCCCGGTGCGCACGGCACGCAACGCCTTCCCCGGCTAGCCGGCGTCGCAAAAGCTGTTGAGATGTGCGCCGGGGGCGCTCTCATCAAAGCCGAAGAAGCGCTGAGGTTCGGCATCATTGATCGCTTGATTGAAGGCGACCTCCTCGCAGGAGCCATTGCCTTCGCGCGCGACGTCGCCGCTCAACCTATCCGCAAAACGAGAGACCGTAACGAAAAGCTTGGCACTCCCGCCGAAAATGCCGCCATCTTTGCGGCAGCGCGTGAGGCCGCTCGCAAGAAACAACGCGGCATGATGGCGCCCCTCGCCGCGATTGATGCCGTGGAGGCTTCCACAAAACTTCCTTTCGCCGAAGGCTGCGCATTCGAGCGCAAACTTTTCATGGAGTGTCTCCAGTCGGATCAGTCCAAAGCGCTCATCCACGTTTTTTTCAGTGAACGCGAAGTCTCGAAAATTCCAGATATTCCCAAGGACGCGCCAACCATTCCCATCAATCGCGCAGCGGTTGTAGGCGCGGGCACGATGGGCGGCGGCATCGCGATGGTGCTAGTCAATGCCGGTATCCCCGTGCTTTTGAAAGAAACAGACCAGGCCGCACTCGATCGAGGACTCGCCAACATTCAAAAAAACTATGCGAATTCCGTCGCACGCGGGCGTTTTACCGAACAATTTGCCGAAGAGCGCCTGAAGCTCATGCAGCCGACGCTTACTTACGACGGCTTTGCGGATGTGGACCTGGTCATCGAAGCCGTATTCGAAGGCATGGCCATCAAGAAAGAGGTCTTCCGCGAGCTCGATCGCGTTTGCAAACCCGGCGCGATGCTTGCCACGAACACCTCAACGCTAGATATAGACGAAATCGCCTCGACGACTTCTCGTCCCGAGTTCGTCATCGGCACGCACTTCTTCAGCCCCGCAAACGTGATGCGCCTGCTTGAAATTGTTCGCGGCAAGCGCACCAGCAAAGCAGTGATCGCGACTGCCATGCAGCTTTCGAAGAAGCTCGGCAAAATCGGCGTCCTCGTTGGCAACTGTCGCGGCTTTGTCGGCAATCGAATGTTTCATCCATACGTCCGCGAATCCGTGTTTCTCGTCGAGGAAGGTGCAAGCGTCGAAGACGTGGACAAGGCGCTTTACGATTTCGGCATGGCCATGGGACCCCTGGCAGTGGGAGATCTCGCCGGACTCGACATTGGCTGGCGCATTCGCAAGGAATATCGCCATCTCGAAAAGCCGGGCGTTCGGCAGTCGTTCGCCGCTGATCGCCTGTGCGAACTGGGCCGCTTCGGCCAGAAAACCGGCGCGGGCTGGTATGAATATGACGAGAAGCGGCAAGCGTCTAGCGATCCAGAAGTCGCCACGCTCCTTCACGAGTGGTCTGCGGAAGCAGGCATCCCACAGCGCAGAATATCTCCCAGTGAAATCGTGGACCGCTGCGTGTACGCCCTCGTCAACGAAGGCGCGCGCATTCTCGAGGAAGGCTACGCCCTACGAGCTTCGGACATAGACATTATTTATATCAATGGCTACGGTTTCCCGGCGCAGCGCGGCGGTCCGATGTGGTACGCCGATACGATAGGTCTGAAACATGTTTACGAGCGCGTGTCCGAATTTCATCGCCAGCACGGCGAGCTGTGGCAGCCCGCGCCGCTTCTTGAGCGCCTCGCCACTTCGGGAAAGACTTTCGCGCAGTTCGGCAAAGTAGAAACCGCGGCCGTCTAAATCAAGCGTCGCAAATTTCTGTCCCACGAAGCATTTAAGTTGTGGAACTGCGTGCCTTTCATCATCACAATATGGTTCGCGCCGATGCATTGCATCTGCGGCCATCTCAACAATGGGAACTCTCTATCTCGTCCGTCACGGCCAAGCGTCGTTTTTGCAGCAGAACTACGACAAATTGTCCGCACTCGGCGAGACTCAGGCGCGGCTTCTCGGCGAGTACTGGGCGCGCCGCGGCATGACGTTCGACCGCGTCTCCGTCGGCCCGCGCGAGCGCCAAAAAGATACCGTCGAGCTAGTCCGCGCCGCGTACCGCATGGCGAGCCTAGCTTTTCCCGAGCCGCAGGTGTTTGCGGAATTCGACGAGTACTCAGGAGAAGCGGTGCTCAAACACGGCCTCACCGAATTGCTCGAGACCGATCCAGCAGTTCGCGACCTCCACTCCGCGTTTGTGTCGTCCGCGAACGATACCGAATTGCACGCAAATTTCCAGAGGCTCTACGCAGCCATCATCGGCGGCTGGGTTCGTGGCGCTTTCACCGTACCGGGCGTCGAAACTTGGCGCGAGTTTGCGGAGAGGGTTGATTCCGGCTTCACAAAGTTTCTAAGCGCCGGTGCGCGCGGTGAGCGTGTTGCGATTTTCACATCCGGCGGCCCCGTCGCGATCGGCATGCAGCGCGCTTTGCATCTAACGGCGGAAGATACGCTGGAGCTCACATGGATGTCGCGAAATTCCGCATGGAGCGAGTTTCTCTATAGCGCTAAGCGTTTTACGCTCAGCAGCTTCAATATTCATGCGCATATCGAAGATCGCGCATTGCTCACCTATCGCTAGGGAGACATCCTAATGAGCGATTTGCTGGACCATCCGGCAGCAATCCGATCCGGCGAACAACTGGATCTCGCCAAACTCGAACCCTATCTGCGTCGCCACCTCCCCGAAGCTGCAGGCGAGCTTCAGGTGCGCCAGTTTCCCAGCGGTCACTCCAACCTCACGTATTCTCTTCATCTCGGTACCACGGAGCTCGTTCTTCGCCGCCCGCCCTTCGGCAGCAAGGTCAAATCCGCGCATGATATGAGCCGCGAATTTCGCGTGCTTTCGAAACTCCACTCCGTGTACTCCCCCGCTCCTCAGGCGCTCTTCTATTGCGCTGATGACGGCATCATCGGTGCGCCCTTCTACGTAATGCAACCGATTCGCGGAATCATCTTACGCAGAAAACTTCCGCCCGGTCTGGATTTCTCCGCGAAAAAAGCGAGGGCGCTCAGCGAATCGTTCGTCGAAAATCTGATCCGCCTGCACCGCGTGGATTACGCCGCCGCGGGCCTCGCCGATCTAGGCAAGCCGGACGGCTACCTGGAACGCCAAGTTCGCGGCTGGACGGAGCGCTATTACGGCTCAAAGACCCACGATTATCCGGAAGTTGAAAAGGTTTCCTCGTGGATGCAGCAGCACATGCCGCAAACGCACGCCGTTTCGTTGATCCACAACGACTACAAATACGACAACCTTGTTCTCGACGCGGGTGACATCACAAAAATCGTTGGCGTGCTCGATTGGGAAATGTGCACCATCGGCGACCCGCTCACAGATCTCGGCACAGCGTTAGCTTATTGGGTTGACGCTACGGATCCGGACGAAGTGCAAGAAAATCGCTGGGGCCCCACAACGGAACCCGGCAGTTACACGCGCGCGGAAATCGTCGAATACTACGCCGCAAAAACCGGCTGCGACATTTCGCAAATTGCTTTTTATCTCGCCTTCGCGCGCTTCAAACTCGCCGGCATCGTCCAGCAAATTTACTACCGCTATCACCAAGGCTTGACCAAAGACGAGCGCTTCGCATCCATGCCCGAAAAAATCGCAATGCTGCTGCGCGCTTCGCTGTACACCGCTCAAACGGGCCGTATCTAGCGCCTGCCACAACCTTCACCAGCCACCGCGCCCCGCGGAACCAAACCCCACGCCAGTCACAAGTAATACCGGACGATCCATTCCGCGACGCAAGCCGGTTTGTCCGATCCTTCGCACTCCATCGTCACGCCATACGTCGCTTCCACCGCGTCCGGCAGTTCCTTCAGGCTCATCAACGAAACGTGCGCGCGAATATTGGAACCCGCCCGCACCGCCGCCGGAAACCGTACCCGGTTTAATCCATAGTTCACCGCCAGCCGCACGCCGCCCTGGACTTGAATTGCCTCCTGCACAAAACGGCTGATCAAAGAAAGCGTAAGAAATCCGTGAGCGATCGTCGTTCCGTAGGGCGATTCCTTGCTCGCTCGCGCGCTATCCACATGAATCCACTGCTGGTCTTCCGTAGCTGCCGCGAATCGTTCAATGCGCTCCTGCGCCACCAGGAACCATTCCGTCGCGCCGATTTCCCGCCCGACCATCTCCCGCAATCTCTGCGGCCGATCAATCACCACTGGCGCCATCATTTTCTCCCGCACTCCGCCGCCACTTTCGCAAAACCCGCGCTCGCCTGCGTCCCGCGCGCACGCGGCCAAGCTAAAATCAAGCCGCTCCGTCGCCCTTAGCCAGCTCCCATTTCGCAATGGATTCCACGTGCACTTCATCCGGCCCGTCAGCCAATCGCAGCGCCCGCGTCATCGCCCACGCGCTAGCCAAAAAAGTATCCTGCGAAACTCCCGCCCCGCCGTGCGCCTGAATCGCGCGATCCAGCACGCGCAGCGCCACATTCGGCGCCACCACTTTGATCATCGCAATCTCCGCGCGCGCGGCTTTGTTTCCGACGGTGTCCATCATATGTGCCGCCTTCAACGTCAAAAGCCGCGCCTGCTCGATCTCCATCCGCGATTCCGCGATGTTTGCGCGAATCGTCCCTTGCTCGGCCAGCGTTTTTCCAAACGCCATTCTCGTTTGCACGCGCCTACACATGCTCTCAAGCGCCCGCTCCGCAAGGCCAATGCAGCGCATGCAATGATGGATCCGCCCCGGCCCCAGCCGTCCCTGTGCAATCTCAAATCCGCGCCCGGGCCCCAGCAGCATGTTGGCCGCCGCCACGCGTACATTGTCAAAATGAATTTCGGCGTGACCGTGCGGCGCGTGATCGTAACCAAACACGCTCAGCATCCGCACCACCTTCACTCCCGGCGTGTCCAGCGGCACCAGAATCATGGACTGCTGCCGGTGCGCCGCCGCATCCGGATCGCTCTTGCCCATAAAAATCGCGACCTTGCACCGCGGATCGCCAGCCCCGGAACTCCACCACTTGCGCCCGTTCAGTACGTAGGAATCCCGGTCCAGTTCAATCCGCGATGCAATATTCGTTGCATCCGACGACGCCACGTCCGGCTCTGTCATCGCAAAACACGAGCGAATCTCTCCAGCCAGCAGCGGCGTCAGCCACTTTTCCTTTTGCTCCGCCGTGCCATAACGCGCCAGCACCTCCATGTTCCCCGTGTCCGGCGCCGAACAATTGAACACTTCCGGCGCCATGTGGCTTCGCCCCATGATTTCGCACAGCGGCGCATATTCCAGGTTCGTCAATCCAGCCCCGGCCGGATCTTGCGGCAAAAATAAATTCCATAATCCCTCCGCCCGCGCCTTCGGCTTCAACTCCTCCACAATCCGCGTCGGTTTCCACCGGTCGGCAGCCACCTCCTCCTCGAAGCGCCGCTCGTTCGGATACACGTGCGCGTCCATGAACTTCTGCAACCGCAATTGCAGCTCTTTCGTTTTGGCGCTGGGCTCAAAACCCATAGGACCTCTTGCTTCCCGCGGACGACCGGGGCGCGATGGATTATATACAACGCCGGCGGCGTTCGTCACAGCAACCCGCAACGGAACAAAACGCACATTAGCTGTTTTGTACCGGCTAGGAATTCTTTTGTCGTTTGTTTTCATGGGTTTGGCCATTTTCTGAATGAAGGTCTGTTCCGGGTAGACTTCTGCGCGCGCACCTTCGCCGGGGCGCGCGGAACGTGGACGCTGACCAGCTAGGAAGGGCGCTCGGCAGCTGATTTGGCGCTGCGATGGAGATCGAGGTGACCGGACCGCGGAGGACCGGAACGGCATGCCGTGCCCCTACGCCCGAATTTGAGGATTGTTCGTTGCATGGATCGTTTGCCACATCATCGGACGGTGGCGGACCGTAGATTACGTACTGCGTTCGAGGGGCTTCGAACCAGCGGCCATGGGTGCCCAGGTGAGCGTAGAGGCGGGCGGCGCGGATAATCACGTCGAATGAATCCGGAGTGCAAATGTCAACGGATTCCATGATGGATTCAAGAACGCGGCCCATCTCTTGCTTGCGGCTGGAAGAGTCCGGTGGCGTGGACATGGCGGTAGAGCGAGGTGCGTCCGCCAATCTGGTATTCCCTGACGATTTGGTCGGGGCTGCGCCCGCGGATGAAGTCGGCTTCAATGGCGTCGCGGTCCCGGTGGGTGCAGATGGCGCAACGACGGGCATGGCGAGAGAAATCCGGCGAGACGCGATGGGAGGGGGACACCGAAGAAGGGAGGAATTGAGAACGCGTAGCGTGGTTCAGGTCGTTCCGCCGTGGTACACTCCGGCAACGTGACCTTCGAACGAAAAATCGTTGTGGGTCTGGAAGAGATTCGCGCTATCTCGTTTGAATGCCACCAATGCAAGTCCCGGCTCACGGTCTCGCCTGACGACATCCGCGATATTCCCACCGCTTGTCCACATTGCAATTTTTCTTGGAGGCTGCCCGAAGACGCGCAACTGGGGCCGGTAGCATCACCACCGAAAACTTTTGCCTTTGGTATCAAGGAGCTCAAAATACGTTTTGGAGCCGATGTTATCGGTTTCAAAATCCTTCTGGAATTCGACGAACCGCGAAGAGACGCGCTTTAAGCGACGCGAAGGCACGACGCAATCGTCAGCGTAGGCCGTGACCAGCTTCTACGCACTCGTCTTTCAGCCCGCAGATCGTCGGCGTGCGACTTTGAGCATGCAGCGACCTGAGTCAGTCGTGCAAGACAACGCTCAGGAGGGAGTTGTTGATCTGCAGCCCGCCGTTGTACTTGATGAGGCCTAGTTTGCGGAATTTGTTCATGAAGAAGTTCACGCGCGAGCGCGTGGTGCCGACCATCTCCGCCAGCATCTCTTGCGATATTTTGGGGAGTACTTTTTGCGGAGTATCTTCCTGGCCATAGCGCGCCAGCAGAAGCAGCGTGCGCGCCAGCCGCTTTTCGCTTGAGTTAAACAGTTGATCCACCAAATCCTCTTCGATTCGGATATTCCTCGCCAGCATGAAAGTGATGAAACGATCGGAAAACTCGTGTTCCGCATGGAGCACTCGAATCATCTCGTTCTTCTCGATCACCAGCGCGGTCGTCGGGGTGATCGCCGTTGCGGTGCCGATCCGCAGCGGCTGGCCGGCCAGGCAGCCTTCGCCGAAAAAATCTCCCGGGCCCAGCACCGCCACCACCGCTTCTTTTTCCGGATTCATTCACCACCGAAAGCCTCACTCCGCCTTTTTGTATGTAAAGGACATCGGTGCCGGGATCGCCCTGCGAGAATACCGTTTCCTTTTTCTTGAACTCCGCGACTTTCCGGGACACACCCGCCGAATCGAGGAAATTCCGGGCATTGAATACCCCGTTGGCACTGCTCTTTCGGCGAGTTGCAGGTTTGCGGGCCACCATTCTCTGGCTGGTATCCTAGCACGCACAAGCTAATCCGCAAGAAATCTGCGAATGTGTGCTGTAGCGAACAGATACCACTTCTCGCTTCCTCTAAGATGCTGCTGTGTGAGTCGGCAATAGCACCGAGGCGAAACCGGGTTTTAGAACTTCCGCAAGCCGCACGCTGGAAATCGCGGGCTCCTTCCCACTCCACCCGGCACCTACTTTTCTCGGTTCAACACAGAAATTTGCTGCAAGGCCCTGGCACCGCTCTTGGTGTCTGCCTGCAGAGACAAGGAGATAGAAAAATGCCTCTTCTTCAAATATTGGTGACGCTAGTCGTAGTCGGTGTCCTACTCTGGCTGATCAACTTGATTCCGATGCAAGGAACGATCAAGTCCATCCTGAATGCCATCGTCGTAATTGTGGTGGTCTTGTGGCTTCTGAACATCTTTGGACTGTTCCATTCACTCTCGCACATCCGCGTGGGAACGTAACCGGGCCTGCACGATAAGAAGATGCGTTGTCTGCTACTGCTCGAAAGCAACAAACCGCGCTGGGCGCTCAACGCCCGACGCATGAATTCGCTGTAACGGAGGCAACAATCATGAAAGCAGTTGGAATGATCAGCACCACCGTACTGTTTTTGCTCATCGGATACGCCGTTCCCACCTTGGCGCAGGAAGAGCACCACGAAGACGCCAAGCCGGCACAGCAGGAAGAAAAGGCCAAGCCGGCGCAACACGAAGAACAGGCCAAGCCCGCAAAGCAAGAAGAGCAGGCTAAACCAGTGAAACAGCAGGAGCAGGCCAAACCACAGGAACATCAAGCGCAAGCAAATGAGCAGGAGCAGCAAGCCAAGCCTGCAAAGCAAGAACAAAAGGCCCAAACCGAAAAGCAGCAGTCCAGCGCGAAGCAAGTAAAGCAACAGCAAGAAGCGAAGCCTGAAAAACAGCAGGAGCAAGCTCAATCAAATAATCACCAACGTCCCGAACGCAGCGCGTCTGACGAGAAGAGGCAACGTGCGGAGCCGGCATTGCGACTCAGCGCCAGAGGTGAAGGGCGGATCCCGGATGACCGGTTCCGTGC
Organism: uncultured Acidobacteriota bacterium; assembly: GCA_963834215.1. Taxonomy (GTDB): domain Bacteria; phylum Acidobacteriota; class Terriglobia; order Acidiferrales; family UBA7541; genus Palsa-295. The sequence continues at coordinate 126,094 of CAWIAM010000015.1, forward strand.
CAATTTCGGTGAAGAGCACACCTTCGTGATCCGGGAACCGGTGATGGTCGGCGGGTATTCACGTTTTCAGTACGGAGGCTTCTGGTTTGGATTCGTGAATCCGTGGCCAGTGGGCTGGTATTACACCGACAACGTGTACGTTGACTACATTGACGGCGGCTATTACCTCTGCAACCCGTACTATCCCGGCGCGCGCGTCAGCATTAGCGTCGTGATGTAAGCATTGGCATCCAGCCAGGGGGCGACTGCTCGGAACATCGCTGCAGTCGCCGCCTTCGCTGTTCGGGTGGCATTACGGCATGTCGATACTCGGGCCGAATTCTGAATTGAGGAGAACAAAATGCTCGGAACAATCTTGATCGTGGTTTTGGTGATGGCGCTTTTGGGTGTGTTGCCGAGGTGGTCGCATAGCAGGGACTGGGGCTATGCCCCGTCGGGCGGAGTGGGCCTGGTGCTGGTGATTATCGCTGTGCTCCTGCTGCTCGGCCGCCTGTAGCGCGAAGACGTGCGCGGGATTGCCAGGGACCTCTCTGTTCCGGCAATCGCGCTTTCGCCGGCGCCGCGAACCGCCGGGCCCATCTCCTTGCTTCAAACTTTTTGCCACCCGTTGCAATGCTGAGGTGAAAAATGGACGAATCGAAGCGGCAAGCAGCTCAGTTTCTGGAAAAGGAAATTAAGACCTACGTGGCACTCGCTCTGTACCTGACCAAAGAAGGAATCAAGGAACGCGTGCAGGTAGGTGACAAAAAAGTCCTCATCAGCCCACGCTACTACAAAGAAAGAATGCGCGAAGCCAGAAGGCTCGTGACGGAACTCAGAAGGCCGGATTAAGCCTTGCGCTCGCACCCCGCAGTTCAATCCGCGCGCCGCCTTTTTGCGTTCGCTAGGAGAGGAAAGAAATGCTTGGGGCAGTTTTCATAATCTTACTGGCTCTGTGGATTTTGGGAGTCGCCACGTCTTGCACATTTGGCGGATTCATCCACATTTTGCTGGTGCTGGCCGTCTTGACTGTATTGATCAAATTCATCCAGAGGCGAAGGACCGCTTCCTAGTCGGGCAGGAGCTTATATGAAATCACTATCGGTGCTGAGAATTTTGTCGGTAGTGCTGGGCGCCCTGGCTCTCGCCTATCGGGGCCTTACCCACACGGATCGCGAAAAATGGTTTTGATGTAGGGCCCGCGGGAAAGTAGTCGTTCGCTCGCAGCCGGACGTGGCAACGCCCTGAGTCGGCAATCGTTTCGAAGGAGATACTCAAATGAAAGTGATTCGCAAAGTAGCAATTTCTCTTGCGCTCGTTTTGCTTACGACTCAACTGATTTCCGCTCAGGATCTTTCCAGGTACCGGAAATTTGAGTTGGGAACAAGTCTAACCGCACTCTCGAAGCAGATCGGTCAGGACCCGCACCAGGCAACCCTGATCCACCAAAGCCCCGCCGTGATACAGGAGCTGAAATACTGGCCGGTGGAAACTTCTTATTCCGCGGTGCCAGCGGAGCCGGTTTCACAGATTTCATTCAGCTTCTACAACGGGGAGCTGTACCGCATCGCAGTTACCTATGACCAGAATGCCATCGAAGGCATGACCGAGGACGACATGGTGCGAGCCGTCTCCGCCCGATACGGAACTGGGACGAGGCTTTATCCTGAGATCAACCTTCCTACTCACGATCCGTACATGTCACCGGAGAAAATCGTCGCCCGCTGGGAAGACCCGCAGAGCTCGGTGGTCCTTTTTCATGCCAACAGTTCGGATTCTTTCGGCCTAGTGGTGTCTTCCAAACGGCTGGATGCCGAGGCGGAGGCTGCCATCGCCGAATCCGTGAAATTGGACGAGCGACAGGCGCCTCAGAAGGAGATCGACCGCCAGAAAAAGGTAGCCGATGACCTTGATATAGCCCGGTTGAAAAACATGAAAACCTTTCGACCTTAGTCTCGTTCCAGCTTGCCGTCACGCGTTCGCCTACCACAAGCTCACATCACAGACGCGCAACAACAGTCAGGAATCCCCAGCAACCCACATACGTTTACGAAACAGACGTGGGTTTGTGGAGTTTTACTTGGCGTTCGTAGGGTAGGGCTTCTAGTAGATAGATGGCGCAGAGGGCGGCTACTACCAGGATGCCGGCTATGGTGTAGACCGTTGTGGGCGAGAGGTCGGGGACTACCAGCGCGATGCCGCCCAGAATTGCAGCCAGAACATACATCACGAGGACTGCGCCTCTGTGGCCCAGGCCCAGGTTGGAGAGGCGGTGGGCGGTGTGGTCTTTGCCCGGCGAGGTGAAGGGCAACAGGCCGCGACGGGCGCGGGAGATGGAGACCAGGGCAGTGTCAAAGATAGGGACGCCGAGAATCAGGACGGGGACCAGCCAGGTGTGCGGGAACAGCGTGCCGTCCGGGCGAATTTTCAGGCCGAGCGTGGCCATGAGGAACCCCAAGAACATTGCCCCGCCATCGCCCATGAAAATTTTGGCAGGATTGAAATTCCAGCGCAGGAAACCGAGTGCGGCGCCGAGCGTGGCAGCGCCGAGAGTGCGGACGAGAGTTTGACCGTTCATGGCCGCGGAAATCGTGAAGAAGCCGGCGGCGATCGCGGCGATGCCGGCGCAGAGGCCGTCCATGTGATCGAGAATGCTAAACGCAGCGGTGATGCCGACGACCCACACGACAGTGAGGCACCAATCGAGAACGAGCCCGGCGATGCCGGGAACGAATTGCGAAAAAAGCTGCGCCCGGATGCCGGAAGCAATCAGGAAAATGGCGGCGATGGGCATGCCGATGAAAAGTTTCACTTGATGGTGAAGCAGGCCGCCGTCGTCGAGGAATCCGACGATCGCGAGCAGAGTCGCTCCGGCGAGGATGCCGATGATTTGCTGCTCGGAGACGCCGTGTCGCGTGAGCAGAATCGCCAGCACGAAGCCGAGATAAATCGCAGTGCCGCCCAGGAGCGGGATCGGGTTGACGTGGACTTTGCGCGGGCCGGGCTTGTCCACCATGCCGTAGCGAAGGGCCAGGTGGCGGACGGGGACGGTCAGCCCGAGCGAGGCCAGTAAGGCCACGGCGAAGGCGATGATTTCTGCGTGATTGGTGAAGATGGACATGGCTTGTACCGAGTACGTTTAGTCGATGCCCGCTGCGTCTTCTATGATGGCCGCGAACTTTTCCAGCTCGTTCACTCTAGCATATTTGGCGGCGGTTTCCCGGGCGCGACGGCCCATATCGGCCAGGCGCGCGGGGTCGCGGCGAAGTTCGCGGATGGCGGCGGCGACGGCGGCGGCATCGTCGGGGTCGGCGGCGAGTCCGCAGCCGGATTCGACGACGATGCGCGCGGCGTCGGATTGCGGCGTGGCTACGGCGAGCACCGGGCGGCCGGCCGCGAGAATCGAATAAAGTTTGCTCGGGACCACAATCCCTTCCAGCCCGCGCTTCACGGTGACGATGTGCACGTCGCCTGCCATCATCACGTGCGGCAGCTGCTCGAATGGCCGAAACGGCAAGAAGCGCACGTTCGACGCGCCCCCATCCCCCGACGCTTGCCCCGCAGCGGCAGCTGCCAGCGCCGCGCGGTTTGCGCCGTCACCTATAAACACAAGCCCCGCGTTTTCGTTGCGCAGCATCGAGGCGGCTTTCAGTAAGGTGTCCCACGCGCCATAAAATCCCAAATTGCCCGCGTGCAAAGCCACAAAGGGAAAGCCGCAGCGAATTTCCTGCACCACGGGATCGCCCAGCGCCGGCGATACCACGTGAAACGTAGCGCCGTCGCGCACCACCACCACGCGTTCGGCGGCAACGCCCTTAGTCAAGATGCGCTGGCGCATGTCGTCGCCTAGACACAATCACGCGCGCAGCTTGCTTCAACGCGCGGCGGTGCATGCGTTCCCAGCGCGTAACCCAATGGCTGGGGCGGACGATGTCGCCGCCGGTGGCCATGTCCGGATAAAGGTCGCGAATATTGTAGACGAACGGCTTCCCAGCCAACCGCGCGATGAAAGCCCCGGCCAGCCCCGCGACGGGAGGATCCGTCATCGCCAGAATTACGTCCGGGTTCAAGAGCCAGCGCCCGCGGCACCGCGAGCGCGAGATACGAAAGGTAATTCGTGACGCGCTGCCGCATTTGATGGCGCGAATAAATTGTCGAGCCGACACATTCGACGGCGACTTTATTGCGCGTAGTGCGATGCAGCAAAGCGAAAGGGTACGACGCGCTCACCCCAGGCTCGGGATCGTACGAAGGACGCCCCGCGACCACGGTAACTCGGTGCCGCTCGGCCAACTTCTCCGCCACTTGCGCGGCCATTTTCGCGGTGGCCGAAGTGTCCGGCGGATAGTATTCGTTCAGTAGCAGGATGTGCATGCGAGTGAGTGCCGGCTGCGCGTTTGCGCGCGAGCGTGGCCGCTATTTTGCGCGCTTCGCGCCGCGCGCCGCGGTTTTCTCCCGCCGGCGTTGCGCCCGAGGCGGCGGATTTCTTTTCCAGAATAAAATTGCCCATCACCAATACGTCCATCTGCGTGCGCGAAAAAACAATCCATCGCTTCCTCCGGGCGGCAAACGATCGGCTCGTTGTCGTTGAACGAAGTATTCAACACCACCGGCACGCCGGTGAGATCGCCGAACGCGCGAATCAGTCCCCAGTAAGAGGATTGGCCTGCGGCTAACGGTTTGCAGGCGGGCGGTGCCGTCCACGTGCGTGGGCGCGGGAATCACGGCGCGTTTTTCCGGCCGCACGTTATAGGCGAAAGTCATGAACGGCGACGGGTGCTGTTCTCGAAAAATTCGCCGGTGGCTTCCTCCATGATCGAAGGCGCAAAGGGCCGAAAAATTTCGCGGTGCTTGATGCGGCGATTCAAAATGTCCTTCATTTCCGGGCGGCGCGGATCGGCCAGGATGCTGCGATGGCCCAGCGCGCGCGGGCCCCATTCGACGCGCCCTTGAAACCAGCCGAGCGATTTTTCCCGCGGCGATGTGCTCGCGCGGTAGCTTGCAGCAGCGCGGCTTCCTCCAGTCTGGCGCGATTTCCAGATCGTCGCTCGCTGCACGCCGCTTTGTCCACCGCCGCCGCGAATTTCCTGCGGCGAAAATTGCGGACCCCACCCGGCGTGATCCATCACGAATTCGCGCGGCCGTCCGAAAATCTGGTGATTCACGGCGAACGCGGCGCCCACGGAAAGCCCGCGTCGCCTGCGGCGGGCTGCACGTAAACGCGCTCAAACGGCGAATGGTCAAAAATTTTTCCGTTGGCGACGCAATTGAAAGCCACACCGCCCGCCAGGCACAGCGATTTTTCTCGGTTTTCGCGGCCAGCGCGCCCCAATGCGCGGCAGAACTTCTTCGAGCGCGGCCTGCATGCTGGCGGCGATATTGCGGTGGCGCTGTTCCAGCGGCTCTTCGGCTTTGCGCGCGGGGCCCAGGCGTTTTTCCAGATACTCCGAAAAAAGCCGCCCGAGCACGGGCGTGCGATCTGCTTCGCGCCAGGTCATTTCCGCGCCCTGCGATTGATGCGTGAAATAGTGCAATCCCAGCCGGAACGAAAGTGGCGCCGTCGGCGTAGACGATGCGGCGAAATTCCTCCAGGAATGCCGGCTGGCCGTAGGCGGCGAGGCCCATCACTTTATATTCGTCGCCGAATTTCCAGAAGCCGATGATATTGCGTCAGCGCGGTGTAATACATGCCCAGCGAGTGCGGAAAAGTGATTTCGCCGAGCGGCTGCATGCGTGGCCCTTCGCCCAGCGCCCACATGGTGCTGGCGAAATCGCCGAGGCCGTCGGCGGAAAGGACGGCGGCGCGTTCGAAAGGCGAGACGAAAAAGGCGCTGGCCAGATGCGCGGTGTGATGTTCGATGCGATGAAACTGCGCGCGAATTTTTTCCGCGGGAATTTCGAAAGCGCTCGCCAGATCTTCGTGAATTCCGGCGAAGTGCCGCATCACCTGCGCGCGGTCCAGCGCGAATTTCGGCATGCGCATGGCGAAGCGCAATTTGGTCCCCAGGCGCGCCCAGGGATTGCGCGGGATGGCGATGTGGTCGACTTCGGAAAGTTTTATGCCGGCCTGGTCCAGGCAATATTGAATCGCCCGCGCGGGAAGCCCGCCGCATACTTCACGCGATTCAACCGCTCTTCCTCGACGGCGGCGAGCAGCCGGCCGTCGGCAATGATCGCGGCGGAAGCGTTCGCGTGGTAAGCGTTGATCCCGAGGATAACCATCCGCAATATTGTCGCGGAAATCCGCCGCGCTGTCTCAGTAATAAATTCGAAAAGCACGTGGGGGTTTAGAGCCTGCGTGAGGACCATGATTTTCGTCAGGGCACGGCTTTAGCCGCTAGGGTCGACAAAACATTTATTGGCGGGAAAGCCCGAAATATGCATGAGATTAGTGCTAAGTCGGCACGTCTGCGGCGTGCTCGCTCGCGACGCCTTAGAATTGTCGGGTGCCGCGGTCTGGCGGCGTTGACCGAGGCTCTGTACGAACTCGTTCGGTGACGGAGGAACATGACACCATCCTGGTCGCATTTTGCGCGTCTTGCGGTGGTCTTTGCGTTGTTGCTTGCAATGCTTGGCGTCTGCAGAGCAACGGCGAAAGATGCGTTTCCCTCAAGATGACAAATCCGCGTGGACTTTGGTTTGGAGCGATGAGTTCAATGGTCCCGATGGCTCACGGCCTGACCCTGCGAAATGGAAATTCGAGGTTGGCGGGAACGGCTGGGGAATCACCAGCTGGAGTACTACACGAACCGGCCGGAGAATTCGTTCATCCGCGACGGCAATCTGGTGATTCAAGCGCTGAAGGAAAATTTCACTGGGTCCGACCACGTGACGCGCGACTACACCTCCGCGCGAATCACGACGCAAGGGCTTTTCGAACAGGCCTACGGACGGTTCGAAGCGCGCATCAGGATTCCTCGCGGGCGCGGGCTGTGGCCCGCGTTCTGGCTGCTGGGAAACGATATCGGGACGATCGGCTGGCCGACCAGCGGCGAGGTTGACATCATGGAGAACATCGGCAAAGAGCCATCAATGGTGCACGGCTCGCTGCACGGGCCCGGGTACCGGCGATCGGACTATACATCCGAATACAAGCTGCCGGGCGGAGTGCACTTCGCTGACGATTTCCACGTTTTCGCGGTGGAATGGGAACCGAAGACCGTGCGCTTCTTTGTGGATCAAGAGCTGTACGTGACGTTCACGCCCACGCGCCTGCCCGCCGGGATGAAATGGATTTTCGATCATCCGTTCTTCATCATCCTGAACGAAGTGGTCGGCGGCGATTGGCCCGGGCCTCCCGACGCAACTACCACATTCCCGCAAACCATGCTGGTGGACTATGTACGCGTATACAAGGCAACTCGGTGAGGTTTGAACGAGTACCCGGCTCGCTGCGCGCTGCGACGCAAAAAAATTAGGCCCCAGCGGCGCATTTCGTCAGGCGACGCGAGCGGCGGCTGTCTTGTGATTGGGCTCGGCGGCTTGTTCGGTCGCGGTTAGGTTGCGCTTGGCCCATTCGTTTAGGACGTAGAGGCTCCAGGGGCGCGACCACGTCGTGCGGCCGCGGAGGAAGTCGCGCCAGACGGCCAGAGCGAAGCGGCCATCGAAGCGCTCGTGCAGTGCGGGCGACCAATCGCCCAAGCCCACCGCTACTCGTTCCCCCAACTTGCCGCGCAACCATGTTTCCCACGGAAAAGTAAAAGTCCGCTTCCTTTGTTCCATTACTTCCGCGGGGAGCAAGTCTTTCATCGCGTCAATCAGCAAAGATTTCGGCCTGGCAGGATTGCGCTTCAGCGATTCGGGAACTCCGAGAACGTATTCGACGAGCGGCACGTCCAGGAACGGGACGCGGACTTCGAGCGAGTGGCGCATGCTCATCGCGTCGGTATCGCGCAGCAGCGTGTTCACGAGATACGAACGCAATTCCAGCCAGGAAATACGAGTGAAGGGATCCATCGGCTGCGCTTGCCGCGCGGCATCGGAGAGCCATTGCATCCAGGGCATGGCGTGCCATGCGGAGGTGTCATCGCCGAGGCGATTGGCCACGGTTCGCGGAGTGAAAAGCGCGCGCGTGTAGAAATATGGCGAGGGAAAAAGCTTCGGATCGAGCCAGGCAGCGAGGGCTTTGCGAAATACGTCCGGGGTGCCGCGATACGTTTCCGTGCGCTTAAAGACCGAGGTGGCAAGTTTGCGGAGCGGCCCGGGAATGACGCGCGCCATGGCGGCGATGCGCGCGACCTGAGATGTTGCGCGGAAAAACGTGTAGCCGCCGAAGAGCTCGTCGCTGCCGAGACCTGAGAGCGCGACTTTCAAGCCGGCCTGGCGCGCGGCCCAGGAGACGAAGAAGGTGTTGATGCCGTCCATGCTAGGCTGA
>CAWIAM010000016.1:0-16526 GCA_963834215.1 uncultured Acidobacteriota bacterium
TCGGCACTCCAACCGCTATCAACGCACAGGAAATCGTCAAGAGATTTCCTAATCCAAAGCTTTAGTCAAAGACGGGAGGTTGTGAAAATGCGGTTTATCCGAGCTATCCGACTGGCGGCATTGCTGGCAGGCATTGGACTGTTGTTACCAGGCTTTTTGAAAGCGCAGAGCGTTGTCACCGGTGGTGCCACCGGCACCGTCACTGATCCTTCGGGCGCAGTCATCGTGGGCGCTCAGGTGACATTGAAGAGCGTTGCGACTGGCGAAGCCCAGACAATGACCACGAATTCGACGGGCATCTTTCAGTTCTCGCTGCTGAAGCCTGGTGATTACGCCTTGACGGTAGCGCGCGAGGGTTTCATGACGGGAAGCATGGAAGTCCACGTTCTCCTCGGCCAGATCGCTCCATCGAACGTAACGCTGCAAGTCGGCAGTGGCACCACGACCGTGGAAGTAAAGGGACAGGGTGCCCTGTTACAGACGGAGGACGCCAACATTACGTCGAACTTCGATACCCAACAGATTCAAAACGTCCCCAATCCTGGCGGCGACCTGAGTTATATTGCGCAGACCGCCCCGGGCGTCACCATCAATTCCACGGGTTCAGGCTACGGCAACTTCAGCGCCTTTGGTCTCCCGGGTACGGCCAATCTGTTCACCATTAACGGCAACGATGACAACGACGCGTTTCTGAACTTGAACAACTCCGGCGCAAGCAACCTCTTGCTCGGCTCGAACGAACTTCAGGAAGTCGCGGTTGTCAGCAACGCCTACACGGGTGAGTACGGTCGGCAGGCCGGCGCGCAGGTGGACTACAGCACGCTTTCGGGCGGGAACGCCTTCCATGGCGACGCAGTCTATGACTGGAATGGCCGCGCGCTAAACGCAGAGGACTATTTTCTGAAGGCGGGCGGCGCGCCCAGGCCGTTCGTAAATAACAATCAGTGGGCGGCAGCCATCGGTGGCCCGATCAAGAAGGACAAAGCTTTTTTCTTTGTCAACACGGAAGGCATTCGGTACATCCTGGCGACCTCCAACAACGTGTTCGTGCCCACACCGGACTTTCAGGCGTTCGTCCTGTCACAACCTCAGATTTCGGGGTCGCCGACGGCAACCACTTTCTACAACAATGTGTTCAACTTATACAACGGAGCAAATGGCATCAGCCGCGCGCAGCCCGTAGCGAATAGCTGCGGAGGAATCACGGCGGCGGCGTTCTCCAGTCAATCCTGCTTGGAGAACTTTCGTAATTCCGAGTCGAATCAAAATACCGAGTGGCTCGTTAGCGGACGGATCGATTATTCCTTCAGCGACTCAGACAAGTTGTTCGGGCGAGTGCGGATCGATCGGGGCCGGCAACCCACTTATACCGACCCGATCAACCCCGTTTTTAATATCGCAAGCATTCAGCCGCAGGACGATGGGCAGCTGAACTACACGCACGTCTTCAGTCCCAGCGTGGTCAACAACTTCATCTTCTCCAATCTTTATTATTCCGCGATCTTCGCCAGCCAGAACCTCTCGGGCGCGTTGGCGGCGTTTCCGGCGATCCTGACTTCCACGGATACATCCCTCACGCCGCTCGGATCGGGATCGGGGAGTGATCCATTCTTCGCGATCTTCCCGCAGGGACGAAAGGTGGAGCAATGGCAGATCATTGACGATCTTTCGATATCGCGAGGCAATCACAACTTCAAATTGGGAGTGAACTTCCGGCGCGACGACGTAAGCGATCACACAGCGGCCGAAGGAAGCTACCCGACGATTACCACCAGCTTATTGGACTTCTCTCAAAACATTGCCGACAACACCGGCCAGCAATTTGCGCTGCAGACTGAACAGCCAATCGCGTTCTACAGTCTCGGCCTCTATTTTCAAGATGAATATCACGTCAACTCCAAACTGAAACTGACCTTGGCGCTGCGGGCCGATCGAAATTCCGGAGGCGTCTGCCAGTCCGGCTGCGCCTCTTTGCCGACTGACCCATTCAACTTGGTAAGCCACGATTCCACGATTCCTTACGACCAATTCGTGAACGCGGGCCGGTCGCAGATCCTGCCTAATGTTGAAAAAGTTGTGTTTCAACCCCGTTTCGGTTTGGCCTGGAGTCCCGTGCAGAACACCGTGATTCGTGCCGGCGTAGGCCTATTCTCGGATTTGTACCCCGGCACAATTCTCGACCGATTTACGACCAACTTCCCTGAAGTCACGAATTTCACCCTCACGACCGGCAACGTCGCTTTCGGGCAACCGAACAGCGCAGCAACGATCATCGGGCAGTGCAATGCTGCCTTCCAGTCCAACTTCAACACTGGCGGTAATTTGCAGGGTTTTATCAATTCCGCTCCGGCGGCTTGTAGCGCAAACGGACCGCAGGTACCGAACCTGAATGACGTCGTTGGCACTCTGCAAAATCCGAAGTATCTCGAGTGGAACGCCGAAATTCAGCACACGTTTGGAACAAAAACTGTTGTTTCAGCCAACTACGTCGGAAACCGGGGTTACGACGAACTCCTCATCGATCCGTACCTCAACGCATTCGGCGGTTTCGGTGGTCTGCCGCAAACAGCACCCGACGCGCGAGTCGCCTATGTGAACCAATTGACGAACGCGGGAATTTCGAACTACAACGGCATCACTTTCTCTGTTCAGCAGAATGCGTGGAAGGGGCTGTCTGGCAGAGTCAACTACACTTACAGCCACGCTCTGGATGACATCTCCAACGGTGGGATCCTCGCTTATAACTTGTTTAACGGCAGTCTCGCAGACCAGATCAGCCCGTTCAACACTCGGCTCAATTACGGTCCAGCCGACTATGATCTGCGCCATAACCTGACCGCTAGCTACGTATGGGAGCTCCCATTTAAAAATAAGAGCCAGCTCATAGACCGCGCTATTGCGGGCTGGACCGTTTCCGGCACTTTTTTTTATCACTCGGGCTTTCCATTCAGCATCGTGGACGGAACTGCAACCGACGGACTGTTTGCCGACAACGTGCCTCCGTCGTCCGGCGCTTCGGTGCTGGCCCAGCCGATCGGATCCATCGCGACGACATGTGCTTCCAAGTTGTCACCATGCTTTTCGCCCCCACAGTTTGCAACGGCCACCAGCTTCGGGACGATTGCTCGCAATGCATTCCGAGGGCCCGGGTACTTCAACAGTGATTTCAGCTTGCGTAAGAATTTCCGTGTCACAGAACGTCTCGGGTTCCAGATTGGCGCGAACGCATACAACATCTTCAACCACGCGAACTTTGCTAATCCTGGGTTCAACACGCTCAGCAGTACATTCGGATTAGTTACGAGCACGGTGAGCCCGCCTACCACGCCGTACGGTGCATTTGCGGGTTCGGTCGCAAATGCCAGGATCGTTCAGATCATCGCCAAACTCACGTTCTGAGGGTAGTCGTGAAAAGCAAAACGAAAGGGCGGCCCGGGGGAGGCCGCCCCCACGTTTTTGAGTGCTGCCGTCCGAGCCGATGCGCCAGTCGCGAACGAATTGCCGAAACAGCGAGCGCCAAAAAGGTAGTTGGTTGTCGCGCCATTTACGTCCGCAGCCACATTAACGTCTCCCGTCGTAATAGCTCGGTTCGAGACGGTCGTGCTAGTACCTGCCCAAACCGCCATCAGCCCGAGCGAAAAGTAGGGTTAGCTCATGAACGCGGCTCGGGCGGTCAGCAACGACTTGCTCGCGGTCAATATTCAACAGCGTGCGGCCAATCCGGCGCCCCTCCAATTTCGCTCGACGCATCCCGGCTCGAACTCTCTCGGCGATTAAACTTTTTTCAAGCTGTGCAATCGCATCTGCAATAACGAGGCGCGCAGAGCACTTCGCCACACTTCACGCTTTGCTGAAAACGCGCCTCCGATAGATCACTAGCGTGGATCTTCATCGGGAATAATACCTCCGACGCGAACTTGCTTTTTCGGATTCGCGCGCCGATCAAGCCGACGCAATAATTGATGCAGGCGAGAAGCGAGTATAATCCCTGCCATGCCACGACACGACCTCAGCAAACTCTGGGAAGAACACACCGCAGACGAATTCGTCACGCGCGACACCGAAGCCACGCTGGCCACTATGACCGAGGACGCTTACGTCAACCACATCCCCGTCATGACGGGCGGTTCCGGCAAGGCCGCCCTGCGCCACTTCTATGCGCACGAGTTCATACCCGTGATGCCGCCCGACACGTCGCTTACTGCCGTCTCCCGCACCGTCGGCGAAGATCAGCTCGTTGATGAAATGATCTTCTCCTTTACTCACACGCAGGAAATGCCCTGGATGCTGCCCGGAATTCCGCCCACCAATCGCCGCGTCGAGGTGCCTCTGGTCGCGATTGTTCGTTTCCGCAACGGCAAACTCGCCCACGAGCACATCTATTGGGACCAAGCATCCGTCTTGAAACAGCTCGGGCTTTTGAACGACCCGTCGTTGCCCGTCGTTGGTGTGGAAAGCGCCCGCAAAGTCCTCGACCCAAAATTCGAACGGAAATATTAGATAACGCAATCTGAAAAAGTGCTGCGTACGGAGCCGCTTTTCCTTCGATATTCCGAGCTGGCCCATGTGGTCCGTCGGGTCACGGCATGGTGCGAAGGATCTCGTCGGCTGCCGCCATCGCGAAATCTATTTCCTCATCCTTATTGTAGAAGTGTGGCGACATCCTCACGCCGCCGCCCGGCCGCCAGTCAACAAGAATGTCGCGCTTGAGCAACTCGGCACACACTGCCTTTGCCTTGGGCATATTCACTGCGACGGTGCCGCCACGGCGCGCCGGATTGCGCGGCGCGTTGACGTGCCAGCCGCGTTGCTCTGCCAGCGAGACGATCCGCGCCGTGAGGCGCTGCGATTTTTCGCGCACCTGGAGCATGGCCAGTTCGCGGAGAATCTTCAGTCCGGGAAGAGCAGCGTACAGAGCCGGAATGTTCGGCGTTCCGTTGATGAACCGATAAGCCCCGTGCGTGTAGCGCGTCGCGCCGGTCTCAAAACCGAAGGGATTCTCGTGCGCAAGCCATCCCGTGAATTTCGGCGCTAGCGTGCGGGCCAAATCCGGGCGTACGTAGAGATAGGCGGCTCCGGGACCGCCGCAGAGCCACTTCATCAGTCCTCCGCAGGCAAAGTCCACGTTGAGCTCTCGCACGTCCACGGGAACGCCAGAGCCGAGCGATTGAAAGGTGTCGAGAATCACGTGCGCGCCCACCCTGTGCGCCTTCTCGCAGATCGCTTTGGCATCGTTAATATACGAGCTGCGGAAGATCACGTGCGACACCGGAACGAGCAGCGTGGTTTCGTCAATCGCATCGAGCAGCCGTTCGGTCGGAACCTCGATCCCATCATCCGTCTTTACCATGTGGACGCGCGCGCCGCGCTGCCGCTGCGCCTCCCAGAAATACATCACAGAAGGAAAGTTCAAATCCGTGTAAACCACCTTATTGCGCTCGTCGCTGAAGTCAAAGCAGGAAGCGACCACTGCCTGGCACTGGGTGACATTGCCGTGCATGGCCACTGAATTCATCGGCGCGTTCATCAGCTCACCGATTTGGTTGCCAATCTCCAGCGGCAGCGTCCACCAGTATTCCTCCCACGCACGCACTCCGCGCGCAGCCCAAACCCCGGCATAGTCGTGGAGTGCGTCGAAGACTCCACGCGGCATCGCACCCAGTGAATTGCTGATGAGATAAGTCGTCTTCTCCAGGATTGGAAACTCGTGGCGATAGCGCAAAAGAGGGTCAGTCATGCCGGCACCTAATTCCGTGAGCGTCTTCTTTTCGCCATGAGATAGAAGACGGTCAAGAGAAACAGATATGGACCTGCACTGACAGTGGTAATGCGAGCCTGCGGAGTCCACCACGCGCACAGCACGATCATCACAATCGCCGCGAACGCGACCTTGGATGCCGCTGCTCCGCCGGGAGCGCGCATCGGCAGCGCCGCCACTTGCTCTGGTGACAGCCTTTTGCGCATGGCCACGTGCGAGGCGAGCGCGATGCACCACGCCAGCATTCCGCCGACCAGCGAAGCCCCGATGATATACAGGAAAGCGTTTTGCGGGGCGACGTACTGCACGACCAGAGCGACCACGATTCCCGACGCCGATAACAGCACGGCGTTGCGCGGCGAGCCCTTTGCCGATAGCTGCGCGAGTCTTGCAGGCGCATATCCCGACTCAGCCAGCGAGTACAGCATGCGCGAAGTCACATACAGGGCGGCGTTCGCACCGGAGAGCGCGGCCGTCAGCACCACGAAGTTCATCACCAGTGAAATGGCCGGCACGTGCGCGACCTCGAACACCGTCACGAAGGGACTCTGCCCCACGCCAACCAGGTTCCACGGCACGACTCCTACCAGTACCGCGGACGCGCATAAATAAACGAAGGTGAGAACGCTCAAGGATATGTAAGTTGCGCGCACGATGTCCGAAGTGGAGCGTGCTTCACCCGAAGAGATGGCCACCATCTCGGTTCCAAGAAAATTGAACAGAACAAACGGGAGCGCCAGCAACGGACCTGCGGCGCCATGCGGCAGGAAACCGCCATCGGTCGTGTAGTGCGCTTGCGCCCTTGCGCCTAGCAGCAATCCGGCGCCGATCAGAATGAAGGCCGCAATCGCTACGACCTTGATCATCGCGAACCAGTATTCGAAACTGCCGACAGTGTGTACCGCCCCCAAATTAATGATTAGCAGGAGCGTCGCGAATCCCGCAATCCAGACGGTGGCGGGAATATGTGGAAACCAGTAACGCATGTACGTGGCGGATGCCACGAGTTCACCACTGATGGCAATTACCAGTGAAAACCAGTATCCATAACGCGAAATGAAGCCTGCCCAGCGGTTCAGGTACTTATCGGCGTAGACTCCAAACGAGCCGGCGGCTGGATGCAGGCTCGACAGCTCGCCCAGCGCCGTCGTCACGGTGAAAGCAATCAGCGCGCCCAGGATGTAGGAGAGGATGATTCCCGGCCCGGCAATCTGGACCGCGGCGCCCGATCCCAGCAGAAGGCCGGTGCCGATCGAACCGCCGATCGCAACCATGGCCATTTGTCCTGCGCGGAGCGCGTGGCGGAGTTGGGGAGGTTTTTGCTCCATGAAGTTGACGAGAGAAGGGTAGCACGCCACCGCGCTTCGGCCGCCGCTACTGTTTCCTTGGATTGATCTCCTTTTCGCTTCAAAAACGGGCGCCATTCTATACCGGTCTTGAAAGTTCGCGCTGTTGCAGGTGACTTCCGTCACTGCGCGAGCGTTTTCAGAGAAGCTGCATCCGCTAGTTGCTGCACGTACCGGCGATCGGCTCGGTACTCACACTCCGTCGCCGCCGAGGCTGCTCCGGATCCACCGCCGAACCCTGCAGACTGCAATTCACAAAGATTCATCTTATATTCCCGGCAGGCCCGGTCAGCGTTATTCAGCAGGTCTAAGTTCGACCGTTCGAAATATCGGAGCATCTTTGGAGCAACAGGAAGGGTATCGCTCTGGTGGATGCGCCGTCTCAAGCGCAGCCTGAACAATGACTTGGATTTAATCCCCCACTCGCTTTGCAAGCGGGGGATCACCGATTCTGTCCGCACGACGTTGAATTCCGGGATCCCTTGAGCGAATGGCCGAGCATTCGGGTAACGACCGAATGCTCGCCTGTCACGGAGATGTCACGGTAGTTGCGGCATTCTGCAATTAATTACGAACAAAAGGTGAACAAAGAAGAGAATTTGACTCATCGAGTTTCATCGCAACTTGTTGATTCCCTTCGGAAAACTCCCGCTCCGGCAAATCGTGATTAAGTTGCTCAAGTGGCTGTTAACCGAAGGGTTGCTAGTTCGAATCTAGCCCGGGGAGCCAACTTCTCGTTCTTCTTCAATCAGTTACAGACGGCGATTTTCACCTCCTCTGTTTTGGGCGCCTGACTGTCACGAAAATGTAACGCCATTCTCTTTCCGTACAGTCTTTTGTTCGCTTTATCTGCCGCGTTGCGAACCTGGTCGGCCATGCCCAACCGGTAGTGACGCTTGGTTTCTGGGCTCGCGTGGCGCATGTCGCGCCGCACGACTGCGTCCGGTGCGGCCTCGCTGAGACGAGTGCAAAAGACGTGCCGGAGGTTGTAAATCGGAAAGGCCGGCACGCCCGCTCGTTTCAATGTTGTTTTCCAAGCGGTCTTCACCGTCGAGATCGGCCGGTTTGGCAGAATCGGGCTCGGGAAGACGTACTCGCTGTTTGAAGCTCCTTCCTTTTTCCATGCCTGCAGAACGTCGCAGGCGTATTGGGATACACGCGAGGTACACGCGAAGAAAGCTGCACAACCCCTTGCTTTTCAGTTTGTTAGGTTGTAGCGGCGGTGAGGATGGAAAATAGGAACGGGTGGGATTTCAGGGGCTTACGAGGAATGCGAAGGAACACCAAGTCCGTTAATAGGAATGACGGAAAGTCAAAAGAACTTTTATTGCTCCCTTAAAGCTCCTTCGTTTTTTCCCTCGAGAAATTCGTTCGCCATGGATTTTCGCTCGCTCCACTGAAACACCGTTTCGGCTTGGGCCCAAATTGCGCGGCACGGATGGCAACCGACGAGCAATGCCTAAATCGGTCGCACTCTATTGTTATGCGTCCGAACCGAAAGAATCCGATTGCTTCTCCAAATTCACGGCTAAGACGTGCCGCTTACGAGGTTTGCGCTTGGCTCGTCAGGGGGCGATTCAACCGCTCGCCAAATAACGATGCACGAACATTACGGCCATAGCGCCTTCGCCCACCGCCGACGCGCATCGCTTCACGGACCCGTGCCGCACGTCGCCCGCCGCAAACACGCCTGGAACATTCGTCTCGAGATAATACGGATTGCGGTCGAGAGACCAGCCATCAGGACGCTTTCCGCCATCAAGTAAATCAGGTCCGGTGACGAGGTAGCCGGCCTCGTCGCGTACAACGCCTGCCCCCTTGGCCCACTCGGTGTGCGGACCGCCGCCAATACACACGAAGAGCCACCGCGTATTGCAGATCTGGGTCGCGCCCGTCCAGCGATTCGTCAACGTGATCGCCTGCAGAACCCCGTTGCCGTGCAAGGCCGTGACTTCGGTATTGGTGAGCAGCTCGATGTTCTTCGCGGAATTTATCCGATCCAATAAGTAAGACGAGAGCGTGCTCTTCAACGAAGAGTCGCGCACGACGATCGTCACCTTTTGCGCGAATTTCACAAAGTGCAACGCCGCCTGGCCGGCGGAATTTCCGCCACCGACGATAAAAACGTGTTCATTGCCGCAAAGCGATGCTTCGCTCGCGCCGGCGCCGTAATACACGCCCGCGCCGTGGAAGCGCTCTTCTCCCGGTAAATCGAGGCGGCGGTAGTCAATACCCGTGGCGCAGATTGCAGAGCGTGCAATGATCTTCGATCCGTCGGCGAGGTAACCCACTCGTTTGCCAGTGGAAAATTCTCCGCGAACTCCCTCGCGCGCGAGCAAAATCTCGGCTCCGAAGCGGTAAGCTTGTTCGCGGGCGCGTTCCGCCAGATCGGCGCCTCTGATACCCGAGGGGAAGCCAAGGTAATTTTCAATTTTCGGACTGCTTGCTGCTTGTCCACCGATGGCGCTGCGCTCGATCAGCACTGTCGCGAGGCCCTCGGACGCAGCATACACGGCAGCGCTCAAGCCCGCGGGCCCTGCGCCGTAGATAGCCACCTCGTACTCGGAGCGCGACGGATCGCGAAACCACCCGAGCTTTTCGGTGATCTGGCGCAGCGTAGGGTTCTGCATTCTCGCGCCATCTGCAAACACACAGACTGGCAGCCGCGGATCGTTGATGTTGTCCACGCCGATTGCGCGACATTGTTCATCCGTTTTTAGCTCGACCCACTCAAAAGGCACGTCGCAGCGATGAAGGAAGTCGCGGATCGCGTACGCAGCGGCACACGCAGCCCGCCCGAAAACTTGCACTCGCGAAGGCTGAACACCTTGTGCGTCATTACCGTCCGTCATGATGTTCCACCTGCGGCACCTTTACACGTAACGGCTCCTCGACGGTAACTCGGTGCGACGTCGCTTCTCGCAGGAGCTCAGGTCAATTCAGTAACTACGCGCCGTGCCGCCAGTGAGAGCATCAAGCGGGCCACCCCGCTAAACAGCATGCTGATGCCCGCGAGCGTTCCGAGCGCCCATGCGGAACTCAATGGCCAGGTCGCAAAGATAATGACGGCCAGGATCGCGGTAACGATTCCATCAAACAGCAGCCACCCCGACCCGGGCATTGGCCGCAGCCGGAAGGACAAAACGAATTCCAGCACCGCTTCCACGACGAAGTAGACGGCCACGGCGAAAGTGAGAGAAACGATCCCCAGGACCGGATTTATCAGCATGTATCCGCCAACCACGAGATAAAGGATGCCTACCAGTACCTCCCAGACCGCCCCGCGTGTGGCGCGCGCGTGCCAGGCGAATACGAAATGCGCGCCCGCGCTGAAAACCAGCAACCAGCCGACGAAAACAGTCACTACGATTCCGGCGATCGGGGGCACGATGATGGACAGCAGGCCGGCGACAATCATCAGAATGCTAAGCACGATTGACCACGTTAGGGATTTTTTTACTATTCTCGGAACGGAAGCTGCTGATGCAACGCTCATGACATCTCCTCCTGTGACGCTTTCAAGGTCTGAATGATTGATCTCCAAAAAGCGATCGCCGCACGCGCTCGCATCGTCGCGAGCGTTGTGAAATCACCTCGGTGGAAAGTCCTTGAACAACTTCTCGACGGCCTTGTTCAGTTTCTTAGTGTCCTTATCCGGCTTCTCAGACAACGTCTCCGTGGCCACTCCGCGCCAAATGAGCTGTTTTGTGTGACCATCAAACATATCCACTACCAACGTGCCTACTTCGTACGGGTGGTCTGTCGTATAGGCCTCGCCGAAACCAACGCCCCAGTGATGCCAGCCCCAACCTCCGCCAAATCCGTTGTAGAAAGTTTCCAGTGTGTGCTGTTCTCGCGTGGCAACGTGAGCAACGATTCCGACGTCAGCGCCTTCTGTCACCGGCTGCCATCCTTTCGCCGTGAGCGCCGCGTTTATCGCCTCTACTAGGCGCGGCTCCATGAATGGGTCCATCTCGACCTTTGGAGGCCTGATCCACATAAATGTTTTGTATTGAGGGAACTTTGCCCTGGGGTCGAAGTCAGTGGTTATCTTTTGCGCCATGGCGTCGCCGGCTACCAACATGAGAAGAAACAGCCCTATGATGATTCTTGTAAATCGCACTTGGTCCTCCTTCGCTTAAGCCATCAATCACTTGTTGCGCTCTTCGGTGTGTAGCTCGCTTGCAGATAGACTTTCGCTGCTACGATCTTGCCGTTGGCGTCATGGATCTTCAGCGGTCCACCCGTGTTCGGGTCAATCAGCTCAACGTGAATATTTCGCGGCGGACCGACCGTCGTCGTGTTGGACGACACATACTTGATCACGTACCGGACGCGCAGGTTTTCCATAAGGTCGTCATAAATCGCCGGAACTTCCAGATCGGAGTCCGGCACGTAGGCGCGGCCCCCAGATGCTTTCGCCAGTGCTTCCAGTTGCTGCTCCGCGCTGTTCCAATCGATCCGCGCGAACGGTGCGGCGGATCCGTAAACGGCGGCTTCCCTCTGTATCAGCTGAATCAAACCAATCGTGTAGATCGTTGTCTCGGACTCCTGGGCCGCTTGCACCGTTTGCTGGTAGCTTGCCTTGCTGAAGGTGTCGAGACCGCTGGAGATGGCAATGATCGCCTCCCGGCCACTAATATTTTTCATTCGCTCGATCGTTGCCAGAAGCGCATCGTAAAAATTCAATTCAGATTCCAGCGGCGTTCCAAGCGAATCGAGAGCTTTTTCATCTGCGTCCCGGCCTTGATTGAAGTCGGCCAGCGTCTGCAATTTGTCGCTGTAGGTAAAGATGCCGACTTTGTCGTCGTTGCGCAGGCGATCCATGAATAGCCGGGCAATCTCCACCACTTCGCGGCCGGTGGACTGGTTCAATTCGTGATAGCGGCCTCCGTACTCCAAGAGCAAGGCAACTGTTATCGGCGCGTGCTCCACGTCCACGGAGATGTCCGTTTGCCGTACCCCGTCCTCATAGACCGCAAAGTTATCCCGCCGGATGTTCGGCAAAAAATATCCGTTTGGATCCTGCACTTGAAATTTGATAGTCACGGTTCGGCTTAAGGGAGCGAACATGACGTCCGATTTCTGCGTGCCTTGTTGACCTTTGTAGAGTGGGCTGGCCGATCTATTCGGAACCGTCACCTGAGATTCTTGGCCGGATTGCTCATCCCTGTTCTGGGATTCCTGCGCACGCACAATGTGGCTGCCTGCAAGCGTCAGGAGGAAAACTGAAAGCCCAGCAATGCTCACTAGCTTGGCGATCTTCACAGCCCTTTCCTCCTTTCGCCGGGAGAATTTCGCGTGGCCCGGTTCGTGTTAGTCACAGCGTCGGGAATTCGTTCCGGGACTGAGTCGGCGTCGGGATATTTGCGCTTCAGATTCATCAGTGCCGGCCGGATGACGGAATAGTCTTCCGCGTCCGCCTTCATCACGGCCTCCGCGAGCGCGCATAGAAAATGCCCCGATCGTTCTCCACCGAGCGCCATTACCCATTCGCCCAATTCTCTGTCGTCAAGTGCGGTCAGCCTGGCCATACCTTCATCCGTCGTAATCCGATTTCTCGCTGCACGCATCGGCGGTCTCGATTCCGCAGCGGAGCCGTCCACTAAGAGGTGCTGACCGTCCGAGACAAAAACTCGGAACATCGGTCGGTGACAACGTCGCTCTAGAGGAGTTGTCCTACGCCGGCACTGGAGGCCGGGAGGCGCGTGCGAGCGGACACTCGCACGCGTCGTACCTCCGTCGCCCAGAGGCGTAGTGTGTTCTCAGCGCTGGTTAGGCGCTGGCGCCTTTGGTCTTTGCTTGGCCTTGGCTCTTGACTTCGATCCTTCTCGGAAGAGCATTGGCACTGAGAGGCGCTGTGATTTCCAATACGCCGTTATTGAAATCCGCATTGATTTTCCCCGTGTCTACGCTCTCGGGCAGCATGACCGTCCGCTCGAAGTGTTCGTAGGAGAATTCCTTGTGCATATAGTCTGAGTCCTTTTTCTCCTGCTCACTTTTGTGCTCGCCGCTGATGGTCAAGTAGTTGTCCTGTAGATTGATCTGCACTTCGCTCGGTTCCACGCCCGGAAGAGCCACGCGCAAATGATATTGATTGTCCTTGGTGTCCACGCGGGCTTCGATGGGCGGCACCGTGGCAAAAAGCGTCGCCTGATTTTGTTGTGCAGCAGGCGCCGTATTGGTCAGCAACCGGTTGAATATGCCGTCGAAATCGCGCCTGAAATCGAACAACCCGTCGAAAATATTGTCCCTTCTCGTGAGATTTGCCATTGCTATCCTCCTTGTTGTTTTTGCCGTGCACTTTGCTACAGATCTTTTCCGCGCAGTGAATCTGATCCGGCACTACGCCGCTGCCGAAAGCGCTCCGATCGTGATTAAATTCTCCACGCCGCGTACGCCCGGCGCCGCCCACGCGGCGCGTTCCGCTTCCTCGCGCTCGGCCCAGGAGCGCACCGTTCCACGCAGGATGACTTTGTCTCCCTCTGTCTCCACCTTGATCCGGCTCGCGTCCAGTTCAGCGCTGCGTTTCAGCGCCGCCTCGATCGAGGACTTCACGTCACTCGTGCTGACTCTTGGCTTCACTTCCACCAAATTGATGACCCCTTTCACGCCGATCAGATCTCGCATGGCAGATTCGGCCGCCCTCTTCTGAAATCGCCAGTCTACCGAACCTTCCAGCGTGACCCAGCCATTGGAGACTTTTACCTTGATTCGCTTCGCAGGCACCGCGATAGAGGCGTCCAACGCGGCTACCGCGGCCTTGGCGATATCTTCGTCCGTACGTTCGCTGGAGCTTGGCAGATGCACTTCCAGCTCATTCACGATCGCTCTTACGCCTGATACCCGCGAAACGGCCCGCTCCGCACTCCATTTCTCCCAATAACTCTTGACCCGGCCGTTGAGCGTGACCACGCCCTCTTTAACACTCACGCCAATCTCCGCGGCATCAACGCTGGGCTCCCAACTCAGCTCTGTTTCCACATTTCGCTTCAATTCCAGATTAGTCATCACCATCTCTCCTTTTTCACGTAAGTTGGCGCCTGCGCTGCGCGCCTGCCGAAAACCGGTTGGTCGGGCGAATTTCGCCACGCCACAAATTCACGCCTTTGGCCGCCAGCAACCTCGCCACTTGCTTGCGCGCGCGCCATGCACGTGATTTTGCGGCGCTCACGTTGACGCTTTCTGTCTCGGCTGCCTCAAAAGCGGAAAGATCGACGATGTATCGAAGTTGAAAAGCGGAACGCAGAGTCGGCGAAAGTTGCTCCATGCCCTTCGTCACCATGTCTCCGGTTTCCATCAGTGCGCAAGAGTGCTCCGGATCAGGGCGCGGATCGACCAGCCGCGCCGCCCAGGTTTGGGGCTGGTCGCAAATGGCCTCATCGAGAGATAGCTGTGGGCGCGCACGCTGCTTGCGCCGATGCATCAGCGCGGTATTCAGAACGATTCGCGAGACCCATGTCGCGAGCCTCGATCGCCCTTCAAACGAAGAAAGATTCATATACGCGGAGAGCATTCCGATTTGCAGGGCGTCCTCTGCATCTTCCTTGTTGCGCAGAATGGAAAAAGCAGCGCGGTACAGGCGCATCCTCTCGCGGACGAAGAGCAATGACAGCTCTGTGCTCTCGCCTGGGAGGGTGCGCGGTACAGCCTGACGCTCCACGCCCGCCGCCAGAGGTTTCGTTGGGATGTGCGAAGCCAATTTCTTTGGCCACTTTTGAGTCTTAGGGATCTCGCTGTTTTTTGATAATTCCGTGGGCCGCAGCTGAAGTGTTCGAGTGGCGCTCATAGTGATTTTCACCTCGCTATTATCATCCGTCTGCAATACCGGAAAGATTTTCGTGCCACTTCGCCACTGCAGATTGCTTGCTCCGCTTGGAATGCCAAAATCTTGGTCTACGCATCCCCACGAAGCACCTTTCATTCCAATGTGAGATTGCGACCGTCGCTTTGACTATGTTCGTCTCATGGAATGGATTAGCGGGCAGTGCGGTGTGCTGGGATAGCTTCTTAGTGGCTTAACACGTGGAGTTTGCGTCAGTCCTTCGACAGCATTTTGACAGCGAATCAGTGCGCGGAATTCGCCGGACCTTGCGCTCGCATTAATCGAGATTATTCGCGGGTTCCCGGCGCACTTTCCGCGTTAAGGCTCTGATGGTCGGCGCTTTGCGAGAGATCACGGCACTGTCGCGGCTCTTCTCTCGCGTTGGATGAAACCTGACGCGCGCGCACGACGAAGCGATCGGGAGCAGGTCCGATGTAAGAGAACGGAAAGCAGGTAATGAGGGTCAGAACTGATTCGGGAGTTTTATCCAGGACTTGCATGGCACCTGCTCGAACGATCTGAATGGATTCCACACGATAGACGTACGAGCCATTCAGCGTCGTCAGCTCGATCTCGTCATCTTTGCGTATGTCGCGCAAGCCGCGGAAAAAGGTATCGCGATGCCCCGCAATCGCGAGGTTGCCCGGGTGATCGGCCCAGGCGCTACCAGGAATATGGCCAGCTCCGTGGCGGAGCGTTCGTGCGTCGTCACCCTCAAGGACCACCACCGAAATGCCAATCCGCGGAACTCGAAGTTGTCCTATTGAAGAGCCGGCGCTTTTCGATGACGCGTCGCAGCTCACAACATGTGCGTTTGATTGAGCCGACAACGACTCAAAGCGCCGGCTCTCGAGCGCTTGATAAATGTGCGCGTCCGCCCAGATATACATGCACGACGCCAGAACTACTGCGCCGGCCAAAAGAAAAACGCGTGAGAGCCATTGCAGGCCAGTGTTTCCAGACGAATTGTTGATTTCTTTGAGCATCATGGACTCGACGGCTGTCCAGGCGCGGCAGGAGCCGCCGCTGCGCCCGAGAAGTAGTAGCCAGCGCGAGTGCGTGCAAAGAGTTTGCCGCGGTCGGGGGCTGTCACGCTCACATGAATCCTGCGGTAGCCCGGGCGGGTGTCCGTAGGACTGTAGCCAAGCGTGTATTGGCGCCGTATGTCGCCGGCAATCTGCCGGCAAACACTCACGGTTTCCGCCGCAGACTTCGGGAAATACGCCTCTCCTCCGGTTTCCTTCGCGATTTTTGCCAATACCTTCGGATTTTGATCGAAACTGTGTTCGTCAAATAGCCCAAGCGTATAAATGATCACATTCGAGCTCTGCGCCATCCTGAGGGCTTCCGCAAAACTGTGCTTGCTGGCGTTGTCCCCTCCGTCGCTGACCAGGAGCAGGACTTTCTTGTCGCTTGAGTCTTTTTCCAGGCGTTTCAGCGCCGCAATCAGCGCATCGTAGAGAGCCGTTTGCCCACTCGCCGGAGTGTTTAATACGGCAGCTTCCAGTTTCTGAGTATCGCTGGTGAAGTCCACGTCTGCGGGTAGGCCGAAAGTGACAGTATCGCTGAAATTGACCACAAACTCGCGGTCCTGTGG